>DASVDI010000020.1:0-44415 GCA_036381175.1 Gammaproteobacteria bacterium | reverse complement strand
CGTAAGCTCCCCCGCCTGAGACACATTATCTGAGTAGAGCTTTCTGGCAAAATTCAGCCAGGAGGTTCCGATGAAGAAGTCACGATTTACCGAGACCCAGATCGTCTCGATCCTGAAAGAGGCCGACGCCGGAATGCCGGTGAAAGAGGTCTGCCGCAAGCACGGCATCAGCCAGCCGACGTACTACAACTGGAAGTCGAAGTACGGGGGGCTCGATGCGTCCGAGTTGCGGCGCGTGAAAGACCTGGAAGCCGAGAACAACAAGCTCAAGCGGATGTATGCGGATCTCGCACTGGAGAACCGCGCGATGAAGGACCTGATCGAAAAAAAGCTCTGACGCCGGACGAGAAGCGCGACGCAGTGGAACGCATGCAAGCGGTCCATGCATTGCCGATACAGCGAGGATGTCGCTGTGTTGGTCTCTCTCGGACGGCCTGGTATCGACGGCCTTCAATCAAGGAGCGTGATGGCGATGTCATTGACGCGCTGAACGCGATCATCGAGCGGCATCCACGCTGGGGGTTCTGGAAGTGTTACTACCGTCTGCGTCTTGACGGTGCCATCTGGAACCACAAGCGCGTGCACCGCGTGTACTGCCAGATGGGCCTGAACCTGCCGCGTCGGACAAAACGGCGGTTGCCGCTGCGGGTGCGTGAACCGCTGCATGTGCCGCAGCAGCAGAACCAGGTCTGGTCAGCTGACTTCGTGCACGACACGCTCTACAGCGGCAAGCGCTTCCGCACGTTCACGCTGATCGACGATCACAACCGCGAAGGCATCACGATCGAGATCGACAGCTCGCTTACCGGATCGCGACTGGTTCGCGTGTTCGAACAGTTACGCGCCGAACGGCCTCTGCCTGCGGTGCTGCGCGTCGATAACGGTCCGGAGTTCCTGAGCACCGAGTTCACCACGTGGGCGGAGAACGCCGGCATGACGATCCGTTACATCCAGCCGGGCAAGCCGAACCAGAATGCGTACATCGAACGCTTCAACAGAACATACCGGGAAGAGGTGTTGAACCAGTATCTGTTCCGAGATCTCGACGAAGTCCGTGAAATAACGCACTGGTGGTTGATCGATTACAACGAGCGGCGACCACATGAAAGCCTGGCCGGTGAAACACCCGCCAGTTACCTGACCCAAAACGCCGAAAGCTCTACTTTAGAAGTGTGTGCTTGACGGGGGAGCTTACGAATACTTGCGTAGCGTCTTCATTATGGGGAGTACAACGCTGGGAAAATTCGTTTATTGCTTCTGATAGCCAAACAGCTTTACTCCCGATTACGGGTAACGTTCCTATACGAACGTTCAACAAACTATGGCGCGCGAAGTTATGCGGTCGCATGACCGAATTGTCCAGTACGTGTTTTGGAGCTAACCCAGCGCGTGCCAGATGAACGGCAAGCTTTGATCCGACACTGCCACAACCGATGAGAGAGTAAGTGCCCGTGACCTCCGCATCGATTCCTGACACTCGCCGCAACAGCTTTGGTGAAACATCTTCCAGTAACAATGCTGGTCGCACCGTCCTGTTGTCACTGTTCGAGCAGGAGTCCTGACCGAGCTTGTCCTGCAAGCGTTGGATTTCGTCGTCTACGCTTTCTTGTTGCAAATTTGTTGCCGAAAGTGACGCTAGTTTTTTCAGTACCGAAACCCGCAGGTTATTGTGGGTTTCTGCGCAACACTGCCAGATATACCATCAGTGCGCATAATGCATATTATGTTAAGTAATAGAAAATGGCGGCTCTCGGACGGCGCTGCGGCAGATACTTATCCGGTCATCACACGCGTAACCGTTCAGGTTCGACCCGGGCGCACTGCTCCCGGCAATCGCTCACCAGCTCCGGCCGGCATCTCGCCATAGTCCGTTCTGTTCACGTACTCGCCTGAGCCTTCCTGCGAAATCACCGTGCAAGGAATTCCGACGACAACGGCGTTATCAGGCACATCCCTGGAAACGACGCAGTTGGCGCCAATTGCGACGTTGTTTCCCACACGAACCTTGCCAAACACCTTGGCGCCCGGCGCGATGTAGACGTTGTCGCCGATGACGGGACGACCTTTGCGCTTGCCGCGGTTGGTCTTGCCGATGGTCACGCCCTGGGAAATGTTGCAATTCTTTCCGATCACGGACTCAACGCTCACAAAAATCCCGCCGAAATGGCCGATATAGAAGCCGCTTCCGATACGGCTTCCGGCGTAAAGCTGGATGCCGTACTTGTAGCGGTAACGTCGCAGCACTAAATCGGCGATTCGCGGCAGGATCTGCCGCAGCGCCGGATGACCGGAAAAGTAAGTGCCGGTGCGCATCCAGAAGGTGCACTTGAAGCCTGGTTCGCCCCAGGCAAGCTGGGTGAGAAATGTCTTCAGATCCGCGTTTCCGGTGTATCGGTATAGATCCGATTTTACGAGAAAACGGTATTCCCCGAACTGCATGCGCCTTCCCTAATTCGCCCATAGACGGCCCTAATTCGCCCATAGACGGTGACAAACATACGGAGACGCGACGAACGGGATAAGCGGTAGCCTGATGTATATGCGGTTCGCGGGGTTGGATGGAAGCCCCGATGATCGCGGGATGGCAAGACGGGATTGTTGATGTTCGAAGATTAACTACCCAAGAAATAACAATGGGTTACGAGGAATTATTGATATAAATTCGAATATCCGTTTCCCTTGGGCAATTCCTCTCGCTAACCTAAAAACTGCCGCAAGCATCACTGCTTGCGGCAGTCACATTTGGTCCCTGCTGGTCGGTCTTATTCGAACAGGCTCAGGAAGAATGCAATGAATCCACCTTCATCCTGAGTTGTCGAGGTTGCTGATGTGTCAGTCAAAGGGTATGCCGGGCCTATTTCGTCGGCGTGAACAGGAGCCGTCAAACCAATCAAGGCCAGTGTCGCGATCAGGGCGTAAATCGTTTTCATGGGACTATCCTCATGTTGTGGGTAGGCGGTTCCCATTATTACTTAATGAAAAACCGTCTTTCCACGCCTTTCGGGTCTAGTCCTGGAAAAAGAACCCCCCGAGACCGGTTCTGACATATTCCTGCCCCGGGAGCCGCTCCCGGTGCGCCATATTCGCCAGTTCGGCATCCATCTGGCGGCCAAAACGTATGGTGCTGTCCTGGATCAACTTTCGGGCCTCATCCAGACGCTCCGCGGGAATATTGTTCTGAAACCAGATACGCATCATTCGTCCATCCGGAGCATTTGGATAGGTGACATTGAAGTCCGCACTGCTGCCGAGTGCCGCCATGACTCGCCTTACCGTCTCCAGGTACTCGTCGTCGTGCGTCCTCGGTCCATAAACGGAATCGACCAGCACGACCTGCTCGCCCTCTTCTACCTTGACGCATTCTGCGCGGCGCAACTCATCCAATACGGTACGCGGCGGCATATCGCCACTGTAGGCCATGACCAGCGTGTGGAACGAAGCGACAGAATCCGCTGACTTTATGGGCAACGGCTTCGGGTTGCCTTGTTCATCGAGGAAACGCCGATCGTTTCGCCAGCCTGCCAAAACCCGCGCTGCCCGATTTTGCCGTTCCGTCACCACGGCATCGTCAATGGTGTCCATGTTTTTCAGGCGCGCGACTTCTTTCCGGGACAGCCCCGAGAGCAAGGCGGCGCGCGAGGCAAACGGCTGCCGGCGGTGCCAGAGGTTCTCGGTGCGGTAGAACTCGTCGACGAACAGCCAGCGCATCAGGTCGTTCGCCTGGTTGGCGGAAACGCCGAGGCGCATGCACATTCGCACGACCGGTCGAAGAACGGACCCGATAAATCGCAGCGCCGGGCTGGATACCGGGCCGGCTGAAGGCAATTCATGAGCTGCTTGTTGCATGCTGGTACTCCTGTCCCACTCCATGAGACCGAATCTACCTGAAAAATCGGTTTCAGGGAAATCCCCTAATTCTGCTCGACTCATCTTATATGCAGGTCATGGCGAAGGGCCTCGATTCCGGCAAAAGCCGTTCTTGACCCACCCGATGAGCGCCTCAATCCCCGAGAGCCATTCCGGCGCCGGCGTTCTTTTCACGGCCGGAACAGGAACCTTTCATTGAGGGGATTCCCCCTCCTTCCGCCGTAGATACACCCGAATACAAGGAACAATGCATTGCCTGTGATCGGCAAACTTGGTGTTGTCCAGTGATGCTGTGAAGGAAAGAAACAGCAGTGAATGCCGGAGAATTTTTTAGATGCTACGCAAATCATTCGCGCTGCTGGTCGTGTTTTGTTCAGGCTTCAGCGCAGGCCTTGCCCAGGCGAGCGACGAAAGCCGCTACCTGGCCCTGGAACTCAATTACGCGAATCCCGACGAGCTGCGCCGCGTTGATGGCAATGGCCTTGGCGCCAGCTTTCTATACGGTTTCGAACTCAACCGAAATTTATTCCTCGAGGCGCGCCTCACCGGTCTCATCCTCGAACGCGGCGAGGCTGGCGGGACGGACTTCTATCAGCAGGATCTCGGCGTCGATGCCGTGTACCGCTTTGGCGGTCGCGCGGGATGGCAGCCGTTCGTGAAAGGCGGTCTTTCCGTGATTCGCAACGATGTCGATATCGAGGACGAAGACGATGTCAGTCTCGGCATTGGCGTCGGCGGCGGCGTAATCAGTCCGCCGCTGGGCGATCTCGGCATGCGTTTCAGGGCCGACCTGCGCTACGTGCGTGACAGTTACCTTGACGGCATGAGCGATACGCGGCTCGGAATCGGCGTGCAGATTCCGCTCGGCAGGCAGGCCGGCGCGACGGGCGATTACCGCGGCACGAGCGCGACCGAAGACAGCGATTCCGATGGCGTCGCGGATTACCAGGACCGCTGCCCGTACAGCCTGTCCTACGTCAAGCACGACGCGTCCGGTTGCATGCAACCGAACCAGACGATCCGGATGTACGAAGTCACATTCGACAACGGCACATCGATTCTTACCGCCGCCGCGCGCGCGGAACTTGTCGATCTCGTGCTTGCGCTGCGCGGCCAGCCCCAGTTGCAGATACGCATCGACGGCCACACGGATTCCTGGGGAAGCGCGGAAACCAACCTTCAGTTGTCCCGCGAACGCGCCGAAGCCGTCGCCACGCATCTCACGCTGCAAGGCGTATCCACACAACGAATGAGCGTCAAGGGCTTTGGCGAAACCCGCCCGGTGGAATCGAATGCAACAGAGGAAGGCCGCTTGCGCAACCGCCGCATCGAGATCGTGCTGCTCGAATCGCCACGCCGCTGAAAGACCATGTTCGGAGCTGAACGAATGAAATACCCGACCCGGTTTCTGTTGATGATCGCCATGCTGTGTGCATTGCTCGGTCTGGCCGCCTGCAATGCGGATGCCGTTTCCGATCCGACCGCAGAACAGCCGCCGGATGAACAACCGGTGCCAACGGATACAGATGACGACGGCATTGTTGATGAGGATGACAACTGCCCTGCCGATTCGAACGCCGATCAGGCGGACTCCGATGGAGATGGCCAAGGTGATGCCTGTGATGATTCGGATGACGATGATCCGGGAATGCCCGACGGCGACGGCGATGGGATTGCGGATGGTGCGGATAATTGCCCCGCTGACTCGAACCCCAACCAGGAAGATTCCGACGGCGATCGCCGCGGCGATGCCTGCGATGATGACATCGATGGTGATGGTGTCGGCAACGGCAATGACAACTGCGCGGTCGTCGCGAACAGCGGTCAGGAAAATCAGGACGGCGACAATTTCGGCGACGTTTGCGACGAAGACCAGGATGGCGATGACATAAACAACGCCGTTGACAACTGTCCGGCTGCAAACAATCCCGAGCAACAGGACTTCGATGATGACGGTCTCGGTGATGTCTGCGATGCCGACAACGACGGTGATGATGATGGCGTCGATGACGCCGTGGATAACTGTCCGCAGAACGCAAACGGCGATCAGAGCGATATGGACGGCGATGGCGATGGCGACGCTTGCGATAACGACGACGACGATGATCTTCATGCCGATGACGTAGACAACTGCCCATCAGTATCAAATTTTTTCCAGTTTGATAGCGATGGCGATGGAATCGGTGATGCCTGCGATACCAGCAATGATGCCGATGGCGATGGATTCGACGATACGGTCGACAACTGCCCGAGCATCGCCAACGATCAGACCAACACCGACGGAGATGAACAGGGCGACGCTTGTGATGGCGACGACGACAGCGACAACGTCCTGGACGGCGATGACAACTGCTCGCTGGTGGCCAACGCGGACCAGACTGATACCGATGGTGATGGTAGTGGGGACGCGTGCGATCCGGATGACGATAACGACTCGTTTGATGACGCCGCCGACAACTGTCCGCTAGCCTCAAATCCCCTTCAGGAAGACGTTGACGGAGATGGCATCGGTGATGCTTGCGATCCGGTCAATGACACCGACTCCGACGGTGACGGCGTTCCTGACAGCACCGATAATTGCGATGCGAATCCAAATCCTGATCAGTTGGATGATGACAGTGACGACATTGGTAACGTCTGCGACATCGACGACGATGGCGATAACGTTGGTGATCCAACTCCTCCCGGCACAGACAGCGATGGTGACGGAGTGCTTGATGCCGATGATAACTGTCCGACGGCATCGAATCCCCTTCAGGAAGACGCTGACATGGACGGCACCGGCGACGCCTGCGAGGAACCTGCTGCACCGACAGGAATGGCGAAGTCGCTTTCGCTCTCCGCGAAAGGCTATGCAACATTCAACAATAAGGTTTCAACAATTGGTGACAACTGCCCGCTGACGCCGAACGCTGACCAGGCCGATTCCGACGGCGACGGTATCGGCGATGCTTGCGAACCCGCCAGCGTCGCGACGTGCGCAGCCGGCGAATCGCTTGCGCCAATCGAGGGACGCGGACGGGAACTCTCCCGGCAAGTGAATGCCGCTGTCATCGATGCCTGCCCTTACTGTGAAGTGCGTGCGCCCGAAAGAGCGCTGGACAGCAATCCGCTCAACGCCGCGCGCATCACCCTGCCCTTCGGTTCCGCCGTCGCGGAGATTTCCGTCACTCGCCGCGGCAGGCCGTCACAGGGCGGAACTGCCGGCTTCCTCGTCTCGGATCCGGATAATCGAATGAGCCTCGATACTTTGCGCGGAATTTCCGTCGCCGTGCTTCGCGACGGCGAGGTCGTCGAAAACCTGGATTCGGGAAACGGTTTGAAACTTCTGAGCGCTGAAGACGGCATCCGCGAGTTGCTGTTGCTGGAAACGGACCGGACGTTCAATGGCGTGCGTATTGAACTCGACGGTAGCAAAGTCGTGCTGAAGACGCTGGACGTCTACGCGGCGTGTGTGAGTGCGGATAACGGCCGACGAGATGACGACGGCCGTCGTGATGACGATGATGATCGTGACCGCGATCGCGACGACGATGATCGAGACGACGACGACCGCGATGATGACCGCGACGATGATGATGATTGATGGAAGACGGCACTTCGGGATTCACACGGGTGTGATCGAAACCACGCAGCCGTTTCCAACCGCGAATGCGTCCACTGATTGAAGAAATCAAAAGACTGGATTCCCGGGAATACCGGGAATGACGGCATTCCGGATGTGAGTCGAAGTGACGCAGGAGCGGTTTCCAACCGCGAACGCATCACTGATTGGAGAAATCAAAAGACGGGATTCCCGGGAATGACGACATTCTCGAATCGAAGCACGTAGGAGCGGCTTCAGCCGCGAACGCATCCAGCAGTAGTCGAAGCAAGCAGGTGCAGCTTCCTCCAGCGCGCCGATCCTAGGTCAGCAACCCCTTCAACGCCGCATAACGAATCAACTCCGCCGTGCGATGCAGTTTCATCTTGCGCATGATGCGCAAGCGGTGATTCTCGACCGTCTTCTGACGTATGCCGAGAATGTCCGCAATCTCGCGCGTTGTGCGTCCCTGCGCGACAAGCTGGAACACCTGGCGTTCACGCGCGGTGAGCCTTTCATACGGTTCTTCAGAACGGCGCCGGCGTCCGCCGCTGGCGATGTGCTCGTCACGTCCCGTGAAGACTCTCGCAGCACCTGGCCCGAAGTAGCCATAACCTTCCGCGAGCGCAGTAGCCGCTTCGGTGATCCGTTCGACGGAAACATCCTTTGCAAGAAATCCGTCGGCGCCACTTTGCATCAGAAAGGAAATCAGCTCGCGCTGATGTTGCACCGTAAGAATGAGCACCTTGGTTTCCGGTGACACTTCCTTCACCTGTCGCACGATCTCGATGCCGCTCATGCTTGGCATGGCGATATCGAGAACCAGCAAGTCGGGCTTGTGCTCCTCGCAGCGCCGAATGGTTTCCTCGCCATCATTCGCTTCGGCGATAACCCTGAGGTCTTCGCGATCACGAAACAATTGAACAATACCGTAACGAACGATCGGGAACGGATCCGCTACGACGACTTCAGCCGCCTTGGCCTCTGTGGCCATATCCTTTTCATCCTCGCATTCGTGCGGCCATCAAGCGGAAGGAAATCCCCTGCTTTTCAAGAACCGCAAAGCCTGTTGTCAGACTACGCACTTTGCGCGTTCGCAGTATCCGGACTTGGCTGTATCACCAAGGGCTTACGCGATTTTTCTCGAATGGGTTAAACCGCGCGAACCTGGCTAGGCCGATTCCTGTATTGCTCGTCGTTCATAACGACGGTATCCCTAGGCACATCACGAGGAACATCACGATCAAAGAACAAACGCGGCCTTGCGCCGCCTTTCATTTTGCGTCCACATAAGGGTATTCATGCTCATTGAATCATTTCACTCGGGGCACAACGGACAACGACGATACTTGAGCCTGCACCGGCCGACAACACAGCTGGTTCGATCCATGGGTGTTGTTCTCTGTTATCCGCTGGGACACGAATATTTCCGCGCGCACAGAAGCTATGTGAATTGCGCCGAGCAGCTTGCGCAACTCGGTTTTCCCGTCATGCGCTTCGATTATTTCGGTTCTGGTGATTCCGAAGGCGACATCGGGCACGCGCGTATCGATGACTGGCTGCATGAAGTTACCGATGTTGTCGAAGAACTGAAACGCAGCGAACCGGTATCGAGCATTGCACTCGGCGGCATGCGTTTCGGCGCGGCGCTCGCTTTGCTTGCAGCGCAACGAATCGAATCCGTGCGCGCGCTCATCCTGTGGGATCCCGTTATTGACGGCGCGCGGTACGTCACTGACCTGCGTCGATTGCACGGGCGCATGCTGAAAGATCTCGAACGTTTTGCGCGTGCACGCCATGCAGATGATTGCGGCGAAGGCGAACTCATCGGCACGCGTTACCGCTCGCGTTTCCTGCACGAGCTTTCCGGTCTCGATCCGCATGCGCTTTCCGTCGCTGGCATCGACGAGGCCGTACTCGTGAACACCGCTGCAACTGCCGCGTCGGAATCCGTGTTCCGTCGCCTGAACAATGGCACGCGCTGGAGAGGTTTCGAATCGCCGCGTGATTACGGCTGGAGCGACGCGCGCAGGACCACCGAAGCCATCATGGATCCGGAGGCCATCCGCCACATCACCACCTCAATGAATGCAATAGCCGCATGAGCGAACAACTGCACAGATTCGGCATCGACGCGCACTTGTGCGGCGTCCTGAACATGCCACCTTCCGCCGTACCATCCGGCGGACGACCCGCCGTGATCTTCATCACCGCCGGCCTGTTGCACAAGCCGGGACCGTTCCGTCTTTACGTCGAGCTTTCACGAACACTCGCGGCCATGGGTATCCCGGCCTTGCGTTTCGATCTTTCCGGTATTGGCGAAAGCGGCCGCTCGCGCACGGGCGAAAGTGCGGAACAGTCATCGGTAACGGATGTGCGCGAAGCAATGGATTCGCTGGCTGAGGAACTCGGAACGCGACGCTTCGTGTTGACGGGTTTATGCAGCGGTGCCGAAGTTGCGCATCGCGCGGCAAGCCAGGATACGCGTGTTTGCGCCGTCGTTGCGATGGACGGCTACATGGTCCGCACGCCCGCGTATTACTGGTGGCATTACCTTCCGCGCGTATTCAGTGCGCGCAAGTGGCTGGATTTTGCCGCGAGCAAACTGCAACGCCTGCGCGCCGGCGGAAGGCGGAGGATGGAAAGCACGCCGGAAGAGGAAGCGCTCGCGTTCTGGGAAGGCCCGGGACCGGACCGCGATCAACTTGTCATGGAGTTCAAGTCGCTGTGCCAGCGGAACGTCCGCCAATTGCAGATATTTTCCGGTGGCAGCGGCGATTGCAGTTATGAAGGCCAGTTCAGGGACGCATTCAAGGACGTCGATTTCGGCGAGCTGCTGGACGTGTGCTTCTTTCCGGAAGCCGACCATTTGTACGTGTTGCAAACCGATCGCCGCCGCCTGCTGCGCACGATCACACGTTGGCTTGGCAAGCACTTCATCGACGAAACGGTACCGGATTCGCCACGAATTTCCGTACCGCGTTCCAGGCAGTCTGATGCTGCGGTTTTCATGCCGAATGTTTCCAGCTCGATGTCAAATCACGCATCAAATTCCACCTCGGACAATCTGTCGCATTCCGTGAAGCTTGCGGGAAGGAGACACTTCGAATGAACGAATATCGAATGAAGGAACCTGGAATCCTCGTCACCGGCGGTGCCGGTTATATCGGCAGCCATGCATTGCTTCGACTGCGTGAACGCCCCTTCCGGGTTGTGGTGCTCGATGATCTTTCCACTGGCCGTGAGGACGCCGTGCTGCACGGTGAACTGATTCGCGGGGATGTCGGCGACACGAAACTCGTGCAGCAAATCCTGCGCGAACATGACATCAGTCTCGTCATGCATTTCGCCGCGAAGACGGTTGTCCCGGAATCCGTGGAAGATCCTCTCCTCTACTACGACTGCAATACCGCAAAGACGCGAAACCTGATCGCCTGCTGCATCGGCAATGGTGTTCGCAATTTCGTGTTTTCATCCACGGCGGCAGTTTACGGCGTGCCGCCAGGCGGTATCGCTCGCGAGGACTCGCCGTTGCGCCCGATCAACCCGTACGGCGCCTCGAAACTGATGTCGGAGACAATGCTCGCCGATGTTTCGGCCGTCGAACCCTTCCGTCATGTCACGTTGCGTTATTTCAACGTCGCGGGATCCGATCCCGAGCGGCGCATCGGCCAGTCAAAGGAAAACTGCACACTGCTGACAAAAGTCGCCTGCGAGGCCGCGATGGGATTGCGTCGCGACGTAAAAATATACGGCACCGATTACGACACGCCGGATGGCACTGGCGTGCGCGATTACGTGCATGTCGATGACATTGCGCGCGCGCATGTTGCGGCTGCCGATTACCTGTTCGATGGCGGCGAGTCGGTCACGCTCAACTGCGGCTATGGCCACGGCTACAGCGTTCGCGAAGTCATGGACGCGATGCAGGACGTGCATGGCGCGCCGATCGATATCCGTCTGGAAGACCGCCGTCCGGGCGATCCGCCGACGCTGATCGCGGATGCCTCACGCATCCGTTCGGTGCTCGGGTGGAAGCCGGAGCACGACGACCTTGAGGAAATCCTGCAAAGCGCACTCGACTGGGAGCACGAACTGCAACGCCGTCGCCACGCCGCGCCAGCACACTGGCGGCCGGCGGCCAGCGGAAACGTCGTAGCCTCAAACCCGTAAGGTGCAAACTCCAAAACACGCGCCGCGTTTTGGCCTTGCCCAGATGCTTGCCGCATTTGTGTTGCTTGCCTGCGCGCCCGGATGCACTGCGGCCGAACAACCTGAAACATCTTCAAGTAAACCGGCCGAACACGCGGATGACAAATCCGGAACATCAGCCGATTCCTGCATTGCCATTTCATCTCTCGAACTGAAAGCAGGAAAGATTCGCCCGGATAAACTTCAACACCCTCCCCGTCCCGAAAAAGGCGAAAGCTATATCGATCCGAACTACGGTGTTTGCATCGTTCGTCTCACGGATCACGAGAACGAACCGCCAAAAGGATTCGCGAGAAATCTTTATTCGCGCATCCAGCCTTTCAACGCCGATGAATCTCGCATCCTTGTCATTGCCGAGGACGGTTACTGGCATCTTTACGATGCACGGACCTTCGAGTACATCAAGCGCCTGAGTCTCGGCGGTGGCAGCGTGGAACCGCACTGGCATCCCCGCGATCCGGACGTGCTGTACTTGTTGCCGAACCGCGGCGGTCTTGCGATGTATGCATACAACGTCGAAACGGAGCAGCGAAAGCAGATTGTCGATTTCACGGAACTGGAATCAATTGCCGGTGAACCGGATGCGAACGACATTCGCGAAATCTGGCCAAAGGCCGCGCGCATCTGGACACGCTGGGAAGGCAGCCCGTCGCGTGATGGACGTTACTGGGCATTCCAGGTTGAAACCGAAGACGGCGAACCACTCGGCCTCATCACGTTCGATCTGAAGGAGCAGCGCATCCTCGGCACGTTCGACATTCGTGATGTCGGCCGTCCCGATCACATCAGCATGAGTCCGAAAGGAAACTATGCGGTTGTCTCATGGCCAAAGGATGCGGCGGAATGTGCGTGGCTTCGCGATACAGGCACGCTCGAGAAACCTTGCGGCTTGATGGCGTTCAGCCTGGATTTCGAGGAAGCGACCGCACTTGCATCGGGTAGCCCGCATTCCGACATTGCAATCGATGCCGACGGCCGCGAAGTGATCGTGATATCCAATTACGATTCCGGCAACGTCGAGATGATTGATCTTGAAACCGGCGACGTTACAGAGTTGTGGCGGATGTACATCGACGGTGCATCCACCGCCCTGCACGTTTCCGGAAAAGCGTATCGAAAGCCGGGCTGGGTACTGGTTTCAACGTACTGGACAAAAGACCCGGAAAACGCGGATCCCTGGTATGAAAACAAATTGATGGCCGTCGAACTGAAAGAAGACCCGCGCATACTCAACATCGCGAACATCGTTACAAAGGCACGAACGTATTTCTCGGAACCGCACGCAACGGTGAATCGCGACTTTACAAGAATCGTATTCAACGCAAACTGGGGAACAGGGAAAGACACAGACATCGACGCTTACATTGCGTTCCTTTCGCCGAGTGCGATACCCGTCACAAACTGAAAAATAGGTCTCCGCAGTAACGCTCCTTCGCTGAGTGACAACCCCTGCAAATCCACTTTTATCCGTCAAATCTTCACGATTTTCATCAACGCAAAACGAGCTTGTTCTCCTGTTCGTCGTTAAACTCCTCCGCCTGAAATCACTGTTCGCTGCAACGTTTTCCTATTGCAACGAACAAAAGGCAAACCCGTCGAAAGGCGGGGACGCAAAGCCACCGGTCTAACGGAGCGATCCCAGGACAGCGGGGCTGCCCGGCAGCAATGCCGAAGCACGCAACACCGTGCTTCGACATCTGCCGGTCAGCCCCTTCTGCACGCTCCCTTGTTAGTTCCGGAATTCGATGCCCGATCATCGGGCGAAAACAATCGCGGGGATTCGTCCGCGAGCTGCGGTTGCGGAAAATTTTGCAACCGCATGTTCGATGTCGATTCCCGATCAACGGCAAACCCACCGAGAGGTGGGGACGCAAAGCCACCGGTCCAGGATGTATTTCCAGGACAGCGGGGTTGCCCGACTCCTTCCGATTGAAGGAGCCGGTTAATCACCGCCCTCCTGAATCGTTCCCTGAGACCAGCATCACCGGTTTTCGGACTCGTCCTTCGCGCGTTCGAACGCCGTTGCATGCGACCGGTGCGTTTCGCGTCACTGACTCAGGTGAACGAACATGTGGAACGCGACAAGACTGATTGCGATCAATTTTATACTCGCACTGGTGCTTGCCGGTTGCGGCGGTGGCGGCGGCGGTCCTTCGCTGCCCGGCGACAGTGGCGGCGTAACAAGCCCGGATATGCCCGGCGGTGGCAACACCGATGGGAACAATGACAGTGATGACGGCGCCGGAACCGGCGACGACAACAACGGCGGAAGCGGTGACGGCGGCAATGATGCCGGCAACGCTGAAAAACTTACCGTCGCATCTACCGATCCCGCAGACAACAGCGAGCTTGCTGCAGCCAGCACCATGATCACCGTGATCTTCGACACGTTGATCGATTCCGAATCCGTTAACACGTCCATGATTCATGTCATGGGTCCGTCCGGCACTGTCAATGTCGATGTATCCGTCGAAGACAAAAGGCTCCTGCTGACACCCGAATCCGCAATGACAAGTGGCGAATACAGCGTGACGATTGATGCCGGTATCAAGAATGTCTCAGGCGTTCAACTGGAATCGGCTTACAGCTGGCAATTCTCGGTTACAAGAAAAATCACAGGCCTGTGCGCAGACTTCTACGAGGAGGATTTCTCGTTGATTGAAGGGAAGAACTGGGCGTCACCGTTGAGCTACCTGCCGAAGCCGGAAGCGGGCGTTCCAATTGCCGATCCCGTTTACAACACCTGTATTGTCCGTGCATCAAATGCAAAGGCGCTTGGTGTCGGCTGGGTGCGAAACGACTATGCGCGCAGACAGGCATTCAACGCAGACAGTTCACTCTATCTGGTCCTTGCCCGTTATGGCCGGTGGTTCATTCATGATGCCAACGACACCAGCATCGTTCGCGAACTGAAGATCAGCGGCGGTACCTATCTTGAGCCACAGTGGCATCCGACGAACCCGAACATCCTTTACATGCTGGATGGCGACGGTGGTCTCACCATCAGCACGTATAACGTCATGACAGGCGAAAGCAAAGTGGTGGCCGATCTGCGTAACGTGGAAAGCATTGACGGTTATCCCGGTTACACGAGCATCACGCAGGTCTGGTCGAACGCCGCGCGCGCCTGGACGCGCTGGGAAGGCAGCCCGTCTGCCGACGCACGCTATTGGGCGTTCATGGTGCAGACCAGCAGCGAGGGCGGTCTCGGCATGATCACTTACGACATGCAGACCAACACGATCACTGGCGTGTATGACTATGTCAGGGACGGCGGCGGCGTTCCCCAGCCCGATCACATCAGCATGAGTCCGTCAGGAAAGTATGTTGTTCCGAGCTGGAACTCTCCGGGATGTCAGAGTCTCGGCAGCCTCGGCACGCACAACAATCCCTGCGGCCTGATGTCCTTTACTCGGGATTTCAGCCAGGCAGTCGGCCTGACCATGAACAGCCCGCACTCCGACATTGGCATTGACGCCAACGGTCGCGACGTCATCGTCGCCGGGGATTACGTCACGGGCTGGGTCGAAATGTGGGATCTCGAAACAGGCGAAAGAACTCACCTGTGGGAAATCTATGTAAACGGAAACAGCAGCGCAATGCATATATCCGCGAAGAGTTTCGCAAAGCCGGGTTGGGCCTTGATCTCGACCTACGCGGAAAAGGCGCCGGGCTGGTATACCCGGAAAATCATGGCGGTGGAGTTGAAGGCAAACCCGCGCATTCTCAATATCGCGCACACCTACAACAACTATGTGTCGTACTGGACGGAGCCGCACGCATCAGTCAACCGCGACTTCACACGGATACTCTTCAATTCCAATTGGCAGAGCTGGAGCGAGGATGGTGATGCCTACATGATAACGCTGCCGTACGACGCCGTTCCGGCACAGTAGCAATCATGCCCTTCACGGCAAAAAGCCTTCGCGCGAAAGCGCGAAGGCTTTTTTTTAAGTAAATTTCATTGACACGAAAAATGCACGCATCGTTTCGAACGCACATTCGAACTTGTTTATGGTTCCGCATCCGGAATATCCGTCGGCGCCAGCGTTATCATGTATGCATCCGACGTGGGTGTGGCTGAATTGGGATCATTCGTAAAGTTAGAGTTGAACAGAACTCGGGTGAAATCCCCGTTAACTGCCGCATGAACCTCGGTCCAGTAACCTTCGTAACGATTATATGTATGGCCAAGCATGTAGATACGAGGATTGGCCTTCAGCTCTATCGCAAAAAGTTTGTTGTTATACCAATGCTGATCATCGTTCAGGTACGTCGAGATCAACGCCCATCCCGGCTTGTTGAAGTTCTTCGCCGATATATGCATCGCCATGGGCCAAGTGAAGCGAAACAGTTTTTCCGTGGTGTCCGTGACCATATCGTAAGCTTTGACGTATCCCCAATCATGATCCACGAATACATACACGTCGTTCCCTGTCGGACCGTAACCCATATCGGCGTGAGGACCGCGGGTATGGAACGCCTTGCCGGTGGTAAACGTGTTATTGAAAGCCATCAAGCCACACGGGCTGGACGGTCCGGATGGCTGGCCGCTGTCGTCGTAGAAATCCGTCTCATCCGAATCAGATGCAACCTGACAAGCGTCGCCGTTGTACCATCCGGCAATCACATAGGCGCCTGATGGCGATATGCTGACATGGTCAGGTGCCCCGATACCGTTTCCGTCCGACTGATAGTCATAGACACCGAGAATCCTGTTGGTTTGAAGGTCGTAGGTGACGATTCCGTAATGCGTGGCCTGATTATATGAGTGGCTGCCGGACTCTGCCTGAAAAGCCCAGTAACGTGGCCAACCTGCATTGGGTCCGGAAGAAACCGTCACATGAGAAGGTGACCCTTCCCAACGAGTCCATAGACGGGTGGCGGAAGGCCATACTTGCAGAATGCTCGTTTTTCCGCTGTCGCCGGCAATGGAATCAAGGCTGGTAAAGTCCGCCAGGACACCGTAGGCGCCGGTATCAACATTGTAATAATTGAGAGTCAACCCGCCCCAATTCTCGCCCAGCAATGCCAACAGGTTCGGATCGCTTGGATGCCAGTGCGGTTCACGACTGCCGTCGTTACCCACCGGATTACCAGTCATATCAAAATCTGTCTCGATATAGCTGCCGGTTTGAGCGTCATGCAATTGCCACCAGCCGTCACTCGTGATTGTCAGGTAGCGCGTGTTGTCAGCATTGAAAGGATTGCGGCGTGAATAATCGTTTCTCTCGTAGTTGTTCCCCTGACTTGACGCGTTGGATGCACGCATTGGCGTCGTGCCGTATACGATATCCTCGTAGGTGGCGCCAAGCGCGGGCTTTGGTGGCGGTTCGGGAGTGTTGTCTTGGTGTTGACCCTCCTTTAGAGACGACTCTCCCGGCTCCGTGCCTGCGCCCGGATCTGGAACCTGGCCGACCGTTCCGCTCGCGGTTTGCATGTCCTGATCGGACAAGGCGCCCTTGTACACTCGTACGAGTCGCAACGGGCTGTACCAGTGAGCAGTTTCACCCGCGGAACCGATATCAAAGCGACTGACTGTCGGCAGACTGATTCCCGTCGCGACTTCAACCTGGCCGCCATCCCGTGACGCGGCAATCGCATCGCTTGTGATGCGGAAGGCAACCGAGAAGAATTCATTGTGATTGATTGCGCCCAATGACAACGCGGCTTCGGCTGTATCATTTACAAGCGCTTCTGCCGTCAGTATTCCGCTGCTGTTCACGCGCACGCTCAATCGGTTCAGTGGATCTTGCCACGTGCCACCGTCGTTCAAGCTGATCGCGTGCGGATTGGCGGCATTCGTTGGCGGAGCGTACCCCTGGACGAGAAACGTGGTGCCGCTTTCGTCGTACCACGGTGATATGTCCGTTACGTGAACCAGTTCCACTCCGCGCGTCGCCTTCGCCCCGGCAGGCGTCGGTATGTATGTGCTGGGATGTTGTTGGCCTTCAAGCTGGAAGCGACTGACGCTACCGCTGATACTGACATCCACCGTACCGGCAACGCTCAGGTTGAATGTCACGGGAGCGCCTTCCGAAGCGGTTCCGAAACCCGAGCCCGTCGCCGTGTTGGCGGAAACACTCACCGAACCACTGCCTTCCATCCACAGCGTGAAATCGCCTGTATCGCCAATATTTACCGTTTGGCCTGCCGGGTTCTCCGAATCCTGGAGGTGGTTGATACGCACCCCCTCGGACAGCAACCCGAGCACTTCGCCCGCGCGATTGTGCTGAAAACGTGCGGTATCCACCGGCACGGACTCCCACGCGCCGTTGTCATTGCGAACGGTGGCGATACCATCTCGGGAAACGACGACATCGACGTCGAGGACGCCTGGTCCGAGAAGTGCAACCTGCTCCGGCAATGGCTGCTCTCCACTGTATTCCGCCCGTGCCAGCCCGACGTTCAGGTCAGCCCCGGACGAGCCGGTGAGAACGGCGCGAACATGGCCAGGCGCAAGCGTAAGAACGGCAGCATCGTTGGTCGTGAAGCGCGTGCTGTCGAGTTCGATGAATCCGGGAATATCCTGCATTCTGTATTCAAGGCTTGCGGTTCCGCCGCCGAACGAACCTTGAGCCACGAAAACGAACTCGCCACCGGGAACAAAATACTCGCTGGATACGCCGTCGGTAGTTGCATGAGAGAACAAGATCATGTGACCTCCTCCCGCCAATTTCTGGCGGTAACGCAGGGAATGCTGTTCTTCAGCCGTCCGGGCGACCATGCACCATGCTCTGCCAAAGGCGCATCGTTGCCGGCGATCAAGTTTGGTAAATGATTTCCACCAATTTGAGCGTAGTTCGTGGGAACCAATACCGCCAATCAGTCCTGTGACGGAGTCGATGGTTCAAGGAATGGAACTGGATATCGCTGCTCTTAAAGAGAAATGCGTATCGAAATCGGCGGCCGTACAAGTTGGACTTCCACCCGAATCAGATGAATTACCTGTAAGCAGAAAACTGTCATGTAAAATTTATGAGGCCATCCCTTGAACGCATTGTTTTTCTTCGTCTTTCAAGCGGATGCAGCGATAAGTGAAATAGCAGGCTAGCTAATATCCGAAATGCCGATTATCTACCAGCGTCATTTCGCACCGTGAATGACTTCGTGGAATTTGAACAGTAATGGTGTATGGCTTTGCGCTTGCGTAATGCGCGCCAGAGGTAGCGCGCCATAAGCACGAGTCTTGATGGCAATGCCTGTTTCTGTTGTGCAAGTATGTTCCAGTGCCAGAGCGCGGACTTCATGCGATCGGATGAAACGGAGCCGTTTCTTTCTCGGTAACGGGCAAGCGTCTTCGAAGACGGTGCCTTCAACGCTGGTCGCGGCGCGATCACTTTCAGAACGTCAAGCCAGAACAGATAATCTTCGTGGCCCTGCACTTCGAAAGCCGGAAGCCGTGGAACCCGATGCAGGTCTATTGCTGCGGTCAGCATGCCGATTTCATTCGAGGCCAGCAGCTCCTCGTAGCTGATGCGCTCCGGTGCCGCTACGCGCCATGCGCTATTGACGTCGGTGTCCTTGAACCTGGAATAATCCATGTAACTGACGGCGCACTCATTCGCGAGCATGAAAGACACCTGGACTTCCAATTTTTCAGGCTCCCACAGGTCATCTGAATCCAGGAACATGAGAAAGCGCCCCCGCGCATTTTCGATTCCGCGGTTCCGGGACAAACTCACGCCCCGGTTCGTGACGTTCCGAATCAAGCGAATACGAACGTCTTTCCCGGCGAGTTCCCGGACGATGTCCGCAGTACTGTCGGTGCTGGCGTCGTCCGTAACGATCAACTCAAGGGAACGGTATGTCTGCGCCATGACACCAAGAATGCTTTCCCTGATGTGATCCTGGGCGTTGAACGCCGGCATGATCACGCTGACATCCGGCGTCGCGCCTTCATGTTCGTTGCCTGTTGATTCCGTATTCATCTTCATCTCCCTGACCTATGTGACCAGCGTTACTGCAACAGGTGCTGGTACCCCGCAAGTGCGAGCGCCGAGCGAACTTCCTGATAGTTGCTGATCACTTCGCTATGCCGTGATCGCTGCGTCTTCACCAGGTGCGACTTCTCGCGATCCTCGCGCTCGCCAGCAATACCAACGAAATCGCAAACGCCGATAAACGCGCTGTTGTCATGGCAGAGCGATTCATAGGACACCTCGTGAACGGGGACCGGCAACGTGCGCAACATACCGCGAACGATCTGCTGCTTCCTGTCCAGCCATCGAACGTCCTTGGCCACGGTGGCAGGATCCAGCGAAACGACTTCTTTCTGTTCGAAGCGCTCTTCCTTTACGGCATGGTATCTGCCGGACTTGCCAGCGAGATGCTCCGACAGAATCACATCAAGATGATTGTTTCGCACAAGGTGAATCATCGAAATGCGGTGCCTAAGTGCATAAAGCAATATCTCGGGGTACTCGCGAATGTGCGGATACATAAGCTTGAAGCCGATGGCACCCGGCCGTGCGTACAGGCCGTCCAGGTACCGGAACACCGACAACGGCCGGATACCGCCGCGCGCTTCGACAAAACGCGGATAGTCATTACAGCCGGCACGAGGCGGCGCGCGACGAGGCGAGTGATAGAACAGTTCCATGTGCCCCTGCGCTCCGGGCACACTGTTGATCCTGTCCATCAGCCACGTGGAACCTGATCGTGTTGGCGCCACCACTGCAAAGCGGCGGGGAATAGCATTTGAGGAAAGCATGGGAATCCGTATCTCCAATCATTGATTTACTTATCTGTCTGCCCCACCCGGTTGTCGCTGCCAGCGTGCATAGACTTGCCGAATACCTTCTACGGTATGGTTTGCCTGCGCAGGCAACTTTTCGTTCTCCTCCTGTTCGGCGATGACGGCATACCTGGCAAGCAGTCCGCCCATGACCCAGAAGTTGGCCATGATTTCGCCGAACACGAACGTGCTGCTGAATATATTGCCTAGAAATACCGCCAGAACAGATATGAGAAATGCTGTACCCAGTACGTTCGCATCCGGAAACTCGTTCAGCCGCTTGATTCGAATGCCCAAGCGCAGGAAAGAACCCAGCAACAGGAGGAATACCACCAGGCCCTGGATGCCCGCCTCGGCCGCAAAGCGCAAATACATGTTCTGTGCATCGCGTGCTTCAACCCAATCCGGAAGATAGGGTTCGATCTCCTGCTGGAACTGGTTAAGTCCGACGCCCGCGGGATTTCGCTTCACGATTTCCACTGCCCCGCCCCACAACTCGTAACGGCTCGCAGCGCTGCGGTCGAGAACTTCCTGTCCGCGCACCGTTTCTTCCCGCGTCATCTCGATGCGTTCGACAATGCCCTGCGGCGCCCACAACGGATACGCAAGCATCCCGCCGATGGCGAGCATCGCGACAAGCGGATTCCGGCGCAGCGCGAGCAACAGTGTCGTTATTCCAATAATCAACATCGCCTGGCGTGAGAACGTGGCGAATATCGCGAGGCAGCCGATGACATAAGCCGCCAATGCGAGAACCCGGTAACGAAGCGCGAGCTGCTTTCCGAGCAATGCAATGGCGAGAGAAAAGGAAGAAAAGATCGCGTAGAAAACGCCGGCGAAATTCGAATTACCCGGCCCTTCGCCGAAAGGCCCCGACGCACGGCCCGCGTGTTCGAAATCCTGCAAGCCGTAGCTTATTCCCTGGATGATCGCCTCTATGGCTGCGATAACAAACAGGAACAGCACAAGAAATATCAGGCCGCGGATTTCAGAGATTCGCCGCACCCCGTAGTACGCGAGGAAATACAGCAGGCTGTAGCTGACGAGATTCTTGTAGGCAACGATGTCATCAACGGGATGCGGCGTCCCGCCCAGCAACGCAACCAGCAGTGCGATGGCGAATATGACGTAATAGGCAATCAGCACTGCCGTCAATGGCGGCCGTGGCGTGTGCTCCTTGCGAGTTGCGTTCTGCAGCAGCGTTATTGCGAGCGTGATGACGAACAGGATGTTGAATACGTTCAGCCCCATCACGCCAAGACTCGTCGGAAAGTTTCCCTGGCTCGGCGCGTACAGCACAAGCACGGCCAGCATGAACACGGACGCAGACATCAGCTTTCCTGCCTTCTCACCCGCCGCTGTAAAAACTTCAGCAGGCTGTGAACCTCCTCGAAACGCAGCAGGTAGCCGACCAGAAGAAATGACAAGGCGGCAGGTATGAAGGCGGCAAGCTGGATCAGCGCAAGCTGCCAGCCCGCAAGCGGCAGCGATGCCCGGTCAACCAGCCGGATCAGCAAGCCGGCCACCATGACAAGTGTCAATGTCATGAGCACGAGCTTTCCGAATGGGCGCAGCATCGGCCTGACAATGCTGACACGCTGCCGGCGTTGCAGAAGTACCGTGGACAGCACGGTACACGCTGCCATCGCCATCGAGGTAGCAAACGCGATGCCGACAACGCCGAACGGTTCTATCAAGAGCATGTCGAGCAGCACGTTGAGACTGACGCCAAACAGTCCGATGCTTACCGCAATCCAGGGCTCGCGCCGCGCGTGCAGCACTCGGAAGTTGAAGTAATTGACGGCGCGTAACGGCAGACCGATCGCCAGTGCTGCCATCGTTGCCGCGGTAAGACCTGCGGCTTCATTGGAGAATGCGCCGCGCTGCAGGAGCAGCGAGACAACCGCATCAGAAACCATGACGAGTCCGGCCATTGCTGGCAGCATCACGAACAACAGCAATCTCATGCCGCGAATCTGAGCATCGCGCATCGCCAGAACATGGCCGTTCGCGTGATCCTGGCTGAGGCCGGGATAGAACGCGGTGAATACGGCGTGGCCGAAGACCTCCATCGGCAGCAAGGCGATCATGCTGGCGTAGACAAGGATCGAAATAGCACCGGCATCAAGCGTGGAAACGAAAATTCGATCAACAATCGTCATTCCCACGGAACCGAAGAATCCGATCAGCAGTGGCAGCATGTGTCCCGCGGACCCGCGAAAATCATTGTGCGAAAAATCGAATGCCGGACGCAGTTTTTCCCGGATGAGATCGCGATTTACCCAGATCAGCAGCATCATGTGGATGCCGAAACCGCCGATGACTGCATAGGCAAGACCGAGAACGCCCAGTGAATCGGAGAAGTAGATCGCACCAGCGATGATGAAGATGTTCGTGATGATGCTTTCCAGCGACATGACGCCGAAGCGGTGAGTCGCCTGCATGACGGCCGAGAGCATCGCGTTGATCCCGAAGATAACAACCGCGATTGCCATCAGTCCCATCAGTTTCGCGGCAAGCGCATGCACGTCGGCGGGAAGGCCTGGCGCCATCGCGCTTACGATACCGCTGCGCGCGAGTACCACAAGGATCGCGATCGTGATCACCGTCATCCCGACCAGCGTGAACAGCGTATTCAAGCCGCGCCAGTCGATGCTCTCCTCGTCAGTGGCCGCGGATCGCATGAAGCTCGGTATGAACGCGGTGGTAACCACACCAAGAATAAGTCCGGGCATCAGTTGCGGGATCATGTAGGCAACCCAGAAGGCGTCAAGCGCACCGCTGGCGCCGAACCATGCGGCGATGACCAGCGTTTTCACCAGGCCAAGTCCCTTCCCGGTCATATGAAGAGCCGTGATCAGGAACGCAGAGCGGAACTCATTCCGCCGCACGCGGGTGCCGGTATGAGTGTCGTTTTCCTGCAACGGCGTTTCCCGTGCTTGCAGGTTCATGACCATGGAATGCTCTCGAATCTCACCGGCGACGGCGCCGCACCCGCTGCATCGGCAAGACAACGCTTGTAATCGGAAATTGCCGAATCCGGCATTCCTACGCGTTGCAGGCTCAACATGTCGTAGGGCTGCCTGTTGAGGCCGCGCGTTGTTCCCGTCGCGTAAGTGAATCCGGCGCGCGCGACCAATTTTCGGACCCGGCTGTTCTCGCGGCCACCCGGATAAGCGAAACCGTCTACCGGCTGGCCGCTCAATTCCTGCAACAACCGGCGCGACGCTTCCAGTTCGTGCTGGCATTCGTCCACTGACAGTCGGCGCATGTCAACGTGCCGTTCGCAGTGCGCGCCCAGTTCGACGCCTTCTCGTGCGAGTGCCCCGATATCCGCGTGGCGCAGCCGAGGCGCCTGGAGCGATCCATCCACCGTGACGCCAAGTTGTTCCCGAAGACGTTCGACCATTTCATCGATGCGCTCCGGCGGTTGTTCCCACAGAAGATTCTGCAAGTGCGTCAGCGTTCGCCTGCGATGCCGGGGCGTCAACGGCAGTTCGCCGACAGGCGCACCCGGCGCCAGGAACCGGATATCAACCTGCTTCCTGTTGGTTGTCGCCACAGCATCGATGACACGGTCCCACCAGAACGACTCGCCTTCCTGCAGCCCTCCCGTCGTCACGAAGACAGTTGATGGACACTGGTAATGTTTGAGAACAGGCAACGCGGCTTCCTTGAAATCCCGGTAGCCGTCGTCAAACGTTATCGATACCGCATTACGCGGCAGGGGTTTCCCCGCACGAATTCGCGCCGCGGCATCACCAAGAGAAATCGGCGTGAAATGACGGGTGTGGTATTCGATCTGTTCGGCGAAGCGACGCTTGCCGATGCACATGCCGAGGCGAAACGGGTCGGCCTCGGGCAAATCGATGACACGGTGATACATCAGGATCAGCCAGTTCGACTGGCCAAACACGCGTCTGGACAGCATCGCATCGTAAACCCCGCAAAAATCCAGTGCCGGACTTGCGATCCCCTTGATGACATTCTTGCCGGTTATGTAATCCATCAGATTTCCCTCATGCTTGGCCGGCCGCAGATCTCAACTCAAGCTTTGTCATTTCCGGCGATAATCGCGGGCCGTCCACATAGCGTTGCGCCCACATTTCGAATACGAGTAACGCCCATAACGTCGCGGAATTATCGCGAGCTCCCTTCACGTGTTCGGCAGCCAACTGTTGTGCAACACGAACATTGAAAATATCGCGGCTCGCAAACCGATGACTATTCACCGTATCCATCAACAGCTCCGCCAGGTCAGTGCGTAGCCAGCGCGACAAGGGAATGGCGAATCCCTGCTTCTTCTTGTGAACCCACTCGGCGGGCAGATATCGACAAGCGACGCGTTTCAACAGGTATTTCGTCGTTCTGCCACGTACCTTGAAGTGCTCGGGCAATCGCGCGGCGAATTCCGCAAGATGCTGGTCAAGCAAGGGTGCGCGCGCTTCGAGCGAGTTCGCCATGCTCGCGCGATCCACCTTGACGAGAATGTCGTCCAGCAGATAGGAGCGGACGTCACCGGATATCACCGCGTCCAGATTGCCAAGCGACTCACCGTCCAACGATGGCCAACCGGGCGGTCTCGCGAAGCCCGGGGAGCATCCGATAACAGGGTTCAGTAAAGCGTCGACTGTTGCCGGGTTGCCAAGTCCCACGGCATCGAGATAGTCGTCAGGATGTGACATGCGAAGCCTTCCGCATGCACGCGCGATACGCCCGCCGATCGAACCTGGCGTGTGACGAGCCACGAGTTCCAACACGGGCGCCAGGCGGTCGATTCGCGCTCTCTTCATCAGCATCAATTGAAGGTGACGTACATACCGCTCATAGCCGCCGAACATTTCGTCGCCGCCATCACCTGTCAGCACCATCTTGACGTGACCCGCTGCCAGCCGCGATACCAGGTAGGTCGGAATGAACGAGGAATCTGCCATGGGCTCATCGAGGTACCATGCGATGTTGTCGAGCATTTCAACGGCATCGGGTTGCACGACAAGTTCGTGATGCTCGGTGCCGAGATATTTCGCGACACGCCGCGCGTCGGCGGATTCGTCGAGCTGCGAGTCCTCAAAGCCGATGGAAAATGTCTTGACGGGTTCAGTGAGATGACGGGTCATCATTGCGACGACGAGACTTGAATCGACACCGCCGCTCAGGAACGCGCCGAAGGGAACATCGCTGGTCAAGCGTGCGGCAACTGCGTCGTCGACCTGCATTTCCAGCATGTCTGTCAACGTGCGTTCGTCGGCATCGAACTTCGGCGTGTAACGTAACGTCCAGAATTCATGCAGGCTCGTTCGACCATCACGAAACACAAGGTAATGCGCGGGCTTGAGTTTTTGTATTTCCGAGAAAATGGATTTCGGTGTCGGCACGTAGCCGAGCATCATGTAATCGGAAATGACCTGCTGGTTTATCTCCGGATCAATCTCCGGAACCTGCAGCAGACTTTTCAATTCTGACGCAAAGAAAATTCCGCGCGGCGTTTCAGTGTAGAAAAGCGGTTTCTTGCCGAATCGATCCCGCGCCAGCACGAGGCTTCGATTCCGGTTGTCCCAGATGGCAATTGCGAACATACCTCGCAACTCGGCGAAGCATTCGGTTCCATATTCCTCGTAGGCATGCACCACGCATTCGACGTCGCTGCCGGAGCGAAACACGTGTCCAGCTTTTTCAAGCCGCCGCTGCAGTTCCCGGTAGTTGTAGATTTCGCCGTTCACAACGGCGCAGATTTCACGTGTCTCGTTGTATATCGGTTGTTCGCCGCCAGCCGGATCAATGATGGCGAGCCGGCGCATGCCGAGTATCACGTCCTGAGAGTAGTGAATGCCTTCATCGTCCGGCCCGCGATGATAAATCGCATCGCACATCCTGCGTGCCACGTCCATTGGCGGCACACACGCACCTGTTCTTGCAGCAACACCGGCAATTCCACACATCTTCCATAGACCTCAGATCAATTTGCCCTGCGGCTTGTGCTTCAGCAGGTCCGCGTCGATTTCGTAAAGTTCGGCGAGCTGTCCGATCACCCGCTCGATTCTTGCGCGTGATGCCACCCGCTGACATGCCATCTCACCCATCTCTCGCAACCGTGCGCGGTCCATGCTCATCAAGGTTCTGAGACGGCCTGCCAGTTGCTCCTTGTCACCGGGTTCAACCAGCCAGCCGCATTGCCCGTCCTCAATGAAATCCACCGTTCCGCTTACGCGCGTTCCGAGCACCGGTAATCCGGACGCCATGTATTCCAGCAATGCGTTGGACAAGCCTTCGTAAAGAGATGGGAGAACTGCAACGTCGGCCTGCGCCAGGAAAGGTCCGATGTCTTCCTGCGGTCCATGCAGCACGACTTGTCCGGCGCGTCCCGCTTGCGTGATCTTCTGTTCGAGCGACGCGCGCATCGCGCCGTCGCCGATCAGCATCAGTTGTGCGCGAGAATCGACAGGTATGGCGTCAATCCATGCTTCAAGCAGCACGTCGGGCGCCTTCTCCTCCGAGAGCCGACCGACGTAGATCATTGTCATTGGCCGGCCGGTCGAAGCATCACGGGATTTCGTCATCGCTGCGAACCGTGCCAGGTCGACGGCGTTCGGGATCACGCGGACGCGATTGGCGTCGATACCGTTTTCAATCAGGCGATTGCGGATCTCGTGGCTGGTCGCCTGGAAGTACGTGGCGTGGCGCAACAACCATCGTTTGATGACGACGCCGGGGCTGCGCCGTCCTGAATCAAGCACGCCGTCGGCCATTTCAAGTGATCCCGTGATCTTCACGATCACGGTCTTGCCGAGAAGCCATCCAACAGCACTGCTGACCGAGGCCATGTTGTGTGCCATATGCACGTGGATGACGTGATAATCGCGACACCGTTTGAACAACGCAATCATCAGGCGTGCGAGCATCACAAAGCCGCCGACCTTTCGAAGTTTCGGGTAAGGAATACGCCAGACGCTGACGCCATCAATGCTGTCGTGTTCGCACTGCGCGCCATCCTGTCGCATCGGTACGATGATGCTGACCGGAATATCGTGTTCCTTGAGATAACGGCAGATGGTTCGAAGCTGCCCTTCGGCACCACCACCGCCTTCGGTCGGGTAGTTGCTTTCAAGAACCATAAGTACTTTGCGATCGCCTTTGTCGAGCGTCATCGAGATACTCCTGAGGAGCCCCCTTCGGAGAATTATTTCTGTCGGCGTTGTCATCAATCCGGTGCAATCATGATCTAACGTCCCATCACGAAGGCTTTTTCCTCGACAAGACAACGTTCATAGATACGTTCCATTTCCGCGGCCATTCGCCTTGGGTCGTGAAAGCGTTGCATCGCAGCGCGCGCGTTTCCGCCGAGTTCCTGCCGCTTCTCCTTGTCGGACAATAGCTCGAGCAGCATCGTTGCGAGCGTCTCGTGGTCATCCGAGGGGAACAGCAGTCCCGAGTGCCCATGCGATACCAGTTCGCAGTTTCCACCAACATTTGTTGCGATCACGGCCAGTCCGGCACTCATCGCTTCCATGACTGCGTTACAAAGGCCCTCGCGATAAGAAGTCAGAACGTATATGTCGCTGCGGTGGAGAAATCGTCCGACGTCACGCCGTTCGCCATGGAAGTTCACACGGCTCTCGACGCCGAGTGACTTGGCCAGTGTTTCGAGCTCGGCTCGTTTCGGTCCGTCGCCTACGATATCAAGCTGTGCTGCATTCCCCTGCTCGGCAACCAGTGCGAAGGCGCGCAACAGGCATGCGACGTTCTTGTGATCGACAAGACGGCCGACAAAAACGACTCGCGCCACGTCGTGCGTGACTTGCAATACGGCGTCATCCTTATCGATCTCGATCGATGGCATGCAAACGCTGTTGTGCACGACATCGACAAGCTCTTGGCGGACACCCATCTTGAAAGCGGCGTGTTCCGCACCCGCTTTCGAATTCGCCACGAGTGCAGCCGAATTCAAGGTAAGCCAGCGCTTGATGCTCCATTGCAGCGGCGTGTACCACTCGTACACGCTGCGAACGGAACTGATGAAACGCCCTTGCCCGGAAACAAGGTTCGCGAGCCAGCCCCAGGCCTCCCCGCTGAAAGAGAAGGCGTGCACAAGATCGAACTCTCCGCGCCGAACGAAGCGACACAGGCGCAGAAAGAACATCGGATCCAGTTTCCAGCGTTTTTGTATGAGGGTAACCTCAACCCCGGCTTCCCGCAGTTCATCTACATACGGAGAACCGTTTCGGAAATATACGAGCGACAGATTGAAGGCATCGTGGTCGATGAACTTCGCCAACTCGACAATCTGGCGTTGCGTCCCACCCATCTCCATTTCGTCAGTTATGATCAGCAATCGCTTCGGCATGTGCCTTCCCCTTGAGTGACCGGATAACGCCGAGAAGGCGTTCGCCTTCCGTTTCGGCATCGAATTCATTCCTGACTTTTTTTACCGCGCCTTCGACGCAACGTTTCCTGAGCGCTTCATCTTCAAGCACGCGACGGATCGCTGCGGCGAGCGCCTGTGGATCCCGCGGCGGCACCAGCAAGCCGGTTTCGCCGTCTGCAACCAGCTCCGGGATCCCCGAAACCGCCGTGCTGACGACAGGTGTTCTTGATGCCATGGCCTCCATCAGCGCGACGGGAATTCCATCCATGTTTCCTTCCCTGGAACGTTGCGAGGCCAGCACGAACACGTCGGCCTGGGCCAGGCGGCGTTCGACTTCCTGCGATGGACGCGCTCCGGACATGTCAATGCAATCACCAAGGCCAAGCGCGTCGATCTGTTCTTCCAGCCGCTTTCGCCTCGGCCCTTCACCGATAATCTCGCAGCGAAAATTCATGCCCTGGCGCTTGAGCGCGGCGCAGGCATCAAGCAGCGAAGGAAATCCCTTGACGTCGTCCAGCCTGCCGACGGAAACGATGAGCGGTTCGCGACTATCCCCGCCGCGATGACGTTCCTGCCGTTCACCCTGCGGCACGCCGCAATGAACGATCTCGATGCGCGCATCGTTTGCGTGCGGGTAACGACGGCGCAGGTATTCGCGATTGAACCTGGAGATGGTTGCGACGAATGCCGCGGATGCGAGTTTTTCGCGCATGAGCTGGTCATCGAGGAAAATGTCATGCGCGTGGGCGGTGAAGCTGAACGGCCGGCGGATGTGGCGGGATATGGCCATGGCCGCCGTCGATGGATACGTCGCCCAATGTGCATGAACATGATCGGGTGACCACGCTTCGATCTCATCCAGCACGCCCAGCGCGCGAAACCACGCGACAAGGCTCTTGGCCATGACGTAGGGCTTGCGCCACAGGCGCCGAACGATCGCCAGGGGCGGCGCTAGTGTGGCAAGTGGCTGCGTGCGAAAGCGGCTCAATACGCGGCCGAGGTTGCGGTGCCATGCTTTCGGATAAAGCACGCGGTTCAACAGCAGGCGCGCATCGCTTTGCACGAAGTCCCTGGTCATATGTCGAAGCGATACGATCCGAACGTTGACGCCGCGCCGCAATAACGCATTGATCTCCCGGACGATGAACGTCTCGGACCAGCAGGGAAAACTCGACACGACATACAGCACGCGCTCGCCGTCACCGCCACTGGCCCGTTCCTCCACTGAATCGGTTGTCGCGCGGTAAAGCGGCGTTACGGTCGCGTTGGTCACCATGGCTGCGATCTCCCGTGGCGCGCGAAACTGAGAAATCCCAGTACGGCAAACCAGTTGAGCAAAAGGAACATGGACGGCACCCGGATCATTCGCAGACGTTGGGCAGCGGGCAGGAGGATGCCGAGCAGCGCCACGATATAAAGCATCAACTGCGCAATCAGCAGCGCTTGGTAGGCGGGTGATTCCGTCGCGAGAACGAAGTTGGTCACGAGTGCCGCCACGAGAAAGAACGGAACGATGAGTCGCAACAGTTTGTGCGAGACGAACTGCAGCCACACGGGATTGTGAAACGGATTCAGCAGCCCGGGTTGAAGCAGGAGCAGCTGGTAGTTGCCGGCGATGGCGCGGATATTTCGCCGTGGATCGCGCGAGCGAGAAGCCGATGGAATATCACTGGCAACGGCGTTGCGGTCGAACACGACACGCAAGCCGCTGGTGATAACGTTCATCGGGATCAACACATCGTCAAGTACGGTTTCTTCCGGTATGTTCCGGTAGCATTCGCGGCGCAAGGCGTAGATTGCAGCGGTGGCGCCAACGGACGATGCGAAGCGTGCCTCGTTGTTTCGCAGCCATTTCTCGTAACGCCAGTACAGATCCGTACCGTTCGCGGGGCGGTCGGCGTGATCGAGGTCGCGCACCAGCTCGCCGCTCACGGCACCGACTTTCTCGTCCGCGAAATTCATGACGAGGTTGCGAATCGCGCTGTTGTCCAGGCGCCGGCTTACATCGGTGAAGACAATGATGTCGCCCGAAGCGCGCGCGACGGCTTCGTTGAGACACGCGGCCCTGCCGCGATGCGCGGGGCATTCGACGATCTCCACTCTTGGACTCTCGAATGCGCGCGCACGCGCGAGCGTGCGGTCAATGGAGCCATCCGATACCAGCACGACATCGAGCTGGTCATGCGGGTAGTCCAGCGTCAGGCAGTTACTGAGTTTTTCATCAATCCATTTCTCGCCATCGCGCACGACGACAATGATCGTCACCGGCGGTTGCAGGCGCCTGCGCAGGACGACGCGCGGGCGTAACAGCGCGAGCGCCCACGCGAGCATGGGATAACCGACGTAGGTGTAGGCAAGCATGGCGAGTGAGGTCCAGAAGGTGATTTCCATATCAATGCCTCACGTTGTCGGTATGACGCTGCCGGAGATTGTCGTAAGTGGCATTGCCGAGCGCCCAGCGCGCCAGTTGTTGCATGCGATAACGCCCTGCTTGCGCGACCAGCGCAAAGGGACGATTGCCTATCCAGTCGCGAAGATCGCGTTCGGTGGTCGATGCGCGAATTTCGATGCGCGGAATGACACCGCCTCGCGAACGCGGACGCCACTGGCCGGGACGCGAACCGCATACGGCCTTGTAGCCGACGCGATTGGCCAGCGCGACAATGAACGGCGTTGCGCGTCCGCCGGGTGCGGCGAAAACGGTAACGGTCTGCCCTACCCGGTCTTCGATCGTTTTCCTTGAACGCAACAGTTCATCCGCGACGGTGGCATCATCAAGATCGTCGAGATAACGGTGCGAATAGCCATGCGATTGCACGGACATGCCGGCCGATGCCATGCCACGCAATTCGTTCCAGCTCAGGTATCCGTGGCGGCCGACGTTCGCAGGGTTCACAAAAAATTCGCCGGGGAAGTTTCTCTCCCACAGCATGTGCAGCACGGTTTCAAGATGCGAGGACGTGCCGTCGTCGAAGGTCAGCACGATGGCCTGCTGCTGCGCCGTCTCCTGCGGCATCGCCACGCGTCGCAATCCCTGTGTCTCGATGAGATCGCTGAGCGTTGAAACCGGATGGCCCGTTTCACGAACGAGGTCAAGCTGATCCGCGAACTGTTGCGCGGAAACCGTGCGGGCATCGGATGCTGTCGGGTCCTTGCACCCATTGCCATCGCGCACGCTGTGATATTGCAGCGCCGTTGCAATACGTACCTGCGGCGCGCGGAGTCGTTCGCGTGTCACGCCCTTGATCACCATTCGCTCCTTTGCGGGGAATAGCTGATGAACAGCGACAGGATGGTTTCGTCGAAGCCGTACGCCGCGTCGTCGCTCTCGCGCGTGAGGTAACTCACGCCGGACACCAGCGACCAGTTGCGGTTGATCCGGAAGTCGGCTTCCGTCTGCAGGCTGCGAACAGTATCCGTGCGTGCAAGATCAAGGTATTCGATATCGGTTCCCGCCGCCGTCAACGACAGGAGCAGGCGCGTCGACAACAGGAGACGCGCGCCAAGCCGCAGTCCGCGATGCTCGCGATCCAGCGGCGAGACAAAGTAATCCAGATCGGTTGCGTTGAGCGCGACAAACCATTCGTGCGCGCGCCAGCCACGCGTGTACCGCACCACTGCCCTGTCGGAAAAAAACGGATCGCCGGTGACAACGAATGTCGGCACGCCGCCTTGCTCAAGCAACTGGTCGTCGCGCAGCATGGCGGTCGCGGTATCGCTCGCCGTGCGTTCCAACGCCGCATAGATAAAGGAGTCGCTGGTGCGTTGCGCACGTACACGCAGCCAGCCCGTCGTTTCTTCGCGCGTCAGATCTTCCGTGAGCGTGAATCGTGACCGGCCGGCAGCCAGGGAGAAATCGACCGTGTTGCTGTTGCTTTCAAAACTGAGGTGCGCTTCTTCCTGCTCGAAATCCGTCGCGTTCGCCTCGGGATCGAACTCCACCTGGCGCACGTCGGCGAGAATTCCGAAACTTGAGTGCCCGCTGATGTTGTGCATGAAACTGAACGCGCCGGTGTCGCGAGTGTGGTCGATCGGCGATTCCTCGGCGTGGATGTCCGCGCGCGATACTGCGATCGTCAATTCGTTGCTGCCGGGGCGAAGCGTCAGCCGCGGGCCGGTTTCCAGTACGTTGATGAACTGGACATTGATCGGGCTCGTCGTGGCGAGCGGATCGATCGGCGCATTGGCGAGGCGATCCGTGATGTACCAGTCCAGCGTTTCCGGAACGATGAAAAGATCGCCGACGGCAAGGAAGTTCGCGCGTCCTTCGTCATCGAAATCGTTTCGCGTGTAATGGCGGTGCGCGATGGTTCCGTCAAACGCGGCAGCGAACCGCGTCCCCACCGAATGCCAGTTGCCTCCGATCTCCGCGACAGCGGCGAGTTCATCGAGTTCCTCGTCCTGTGAACGCGTGATGTTGTCACTCGCGAACACGCCGGTGCGGAAACGGAAGCCCGGCAACATGCCGGTTTCCTCCATGCTCTCCAGACTTTCCAGGAAAGTTTCAGGGCCCGTGGCGGGCTCCGCGGCGCCCAGCGCCACCGGCGAGAGAACAGCGAGCAATAAACCTGCCCACAACCGCGGACTGCTGAAGTTCGCTTGAGGTGATCGCGGAGTCATCGCGGACTCCGCTCAAGGTCCGCTTCATCGGCACCCTGCGGTGCATCGAAATCATTGAAGATCACGCCGACGAATTTCTCGCGCGGAAACGTCGCGACCGCCTCCAGCAGTTCATCGCGCGTGGCTTCGCCGTAACGGACCACGAGGATCACGTACTGGCACCAGTCGGCGAGAATGCGCGGATCGGCGGATGTCTGCATCGATGGTGCATCGACGATGACATAGCGATCCGGGTAACGCCGCCGCGTCACATCAAGAAACGCTTTCATGCGGTGACTGGTGAAGTATTCCGCCGGACGATCGCGATGTCGTCCGATCGGCACGGCGCGCAAACGCGGAATGCCGGTGCTGTGAATGATGTCGCCGATACCGATATCCGCAGGCTGCTCAAGCAGGTCGGTCAGGCCATAACGCGCGCGGCCGCCGAGCAGATCATCGACACTTGGCGAATCGCGGTTGCAGTCAACCAGCAACGACGTGCGGCTTTCATCGAACGCGAGCGCCGCTGCGAGGTTGCGCGAGACAAAGCTCGCGCCGCTGCCTGGCCGCATGCCGGTGACCATGGTCACGAAGTTGGAACTGCCAGCCTGCTGCAGCAACAGCGTACGCATGGTTCGAAACGACTGAACGACAGGAGCATGCTCGGCGCTGTATTCGATGATCTGGTTGCGGCCGCGCGCCTCCGGTGGAATCGGCACTGGATCGCTCATCCGGCGAATCATCAATTCGGAACCGGGCTTGCGCAGGATGTCTTCTTCCGACGGAGGATTGGCGGGAGCGCTGCCTTCATGCGTTTCAAGTCGTGGTGTCATCTTGCTTGCCATGGTATTCAGCCTGGATTCCTGTCGGTGCAGTGTTCGATCTCGTGTCTGAAACCCGCCGTGTTCATTCAATGAAGCCGTTCATGCGCAATGCTGTGACCAGCGCGTAACAGGCGAGCAACATCAGGCCGGCGGTAATGACAGCACCACGGGACTTGCGCTGGCGATTCTTTGCGCGTTCGTCGATCAGCATCGGCACCGTTGTCAGCACGGGAATCTGGAGTTCACGCGAAATGGTCGAACTGCTCCGGATGCGCTCGTCGAAATGCACGCGCAGGAACACCATCGCGAATGCGAGGCCAAGCCCGAAGAACGGGCCGAGCAGTGCGAAATGCACAAAGCGAATTCCCGAAGGCTGTTGCGGCACAGTCGGCGGCGCCTGGATCGACATGGAAACGGCCTCGCCTTCTTCGTCCATGTTCACCGCGATGCGCGCACTCTCGCGGCGCTGTACGAGATCCTGGTAAAACTCTTTTGTAACTTCGTATTCACGCGTGAGTTCATCTGCTCTTGCTTCGACATCACTGACTTCGACGCCGCGCCCACGTTCCTCTTCTATCCAGGCTTCGTTGCGCGCGAGCCTTTCCTCAAGGGCTGCGACCTGGGTGCGCGCGGCGGAAAGCTCCGCACGAAGCTCCGGTGCCAGCGGATTCACGAACATGCGATCATCGCCGCCCGCCGCTCCGCCCTCGTCCATGTTCTGCAACTGCGCGCGCAGCGCATCGATCTTCTGTTTCGTCGTGACGACATCCGGATAGGTGTCGTGATACTGCAAACGCAGCGCGGCGAGTTGCGTTTGAAGTTCGGCAATAGCCGTTTGGATCTGACTGCGCTGTATGCTCGTCGCGCCTGACGGGGAATCGCCGGAGAGCTGCGCTTCCAGCGAGCGAACCCGCGCGCGCGCCTCTTCAAGATCAAGCGCGGTCGCCTGCCTGTCGCTCATCAACTCAATGAGGCGCGTATCAAGCCGTTCGCCCGTGCCGGGCTGAATGTCCGTGTGCTCCGCATAAAACGCCTGCAGACGCTGCTCGGATTCCAGCAGCTTCTCGCGGTAGCGTTCCGTTTCCGCGGAAATGAATTCATAGGCCGCGCGGCTTTCCGCTGCATTGGACTGGTGTGCGCGATCGATGAACAGATTCGTCAGTGCCAGTACGGTGCGGAAGGCACGATCCGCGGAGGTGTCGCGAAAAGACAATTCAATGACGTTCGTGCCGACATTCGTGACCTTGATCTTCTTTTTCAACAGATCAATGACCTCGGCGCGTTCTATCGGTGTCATCTCTTCGGTCATCCAGCCGGCTTCCTCGGCCGCGCGATTCATCACGTCGCGATCAAAGAGCACCTCGCGCGCAATTTCCGCGTGGTTGACCACACCGTCGGGACCGGCACGTTCGCGCATGGGCACGGTCGAGCCGTCGAGCAAGGTCCCGATGATTTTCTCGTCTTCGATAAGAATGGTTGACGAGGATTCATACTTCTCATTCCACAGCAGGCCGAGGCCGAGCATGACGAGGCTGGTGACCAGCACGATCGTCGCCATCGAGCCCATGCGGCGGGCGCTTTCCTTTTTCAGTATGTCGATCTGTTCAGGCAAGGACATGTCGGCCTCAGTCTGGCGTTGTCACGCGTGTTGTTGTGTCGGGACGGAATCCGGGCGGCATGCAGATCAGAAGATGCGTTCCGGTATCGCGATGACGTCGCCAGGCGCCAATGCATAATTCGTGGACAGATCGCCTTCTTCCAGGATGTCTTCCAGGTAAACCGGAAACGATTCGGTCTCGCCCTCGACACGCCGGTACAGCACTGTGCCGTTGCCGGACGCAAAATCGGTAACGCCGCCCGCTTCAAGCACCGCGTCCAGCACACTCATTCCCTGCCGATGCGCCAGGCTCATGGGTTGTTGGACGGCGCCGGTCACGCGCACGCGAGAAAGAAATTCGTGGCTGTTGAGTTCTTCGAGAATGACAACGACGTGCGGATTGCGGATGTATTGTTCGAGCGCGCGTTTGATGTTCGCGCTCACCTGTTGCGGCGTGAGGCCGCCGGCTTGCACGTCGCCGAGCAGCGGCATTGAAATGCGTCCGTCCGGACGCACAGGAACGGTTACGGAAAGTTCTTCGTTCTGCCAGACACTCACGGTAACGACATCGTCAACGCCGATGTGATACTGATCGACCGCCATGGCGCGCGCGTCCGCCGCCAGCCCCGCCGCTGCGGGCGGCGCGGTGTTGCTTGCGCAGCCGGTTGCAAGCAGCACGAGCAACAGGAAAACCGTGGATAGTCTCATTGAACAAGCCCCTGTTTGTATTCAAAAAAAGAAATCGGTCTTGCGCGACGCGTTGCTGTTCGTCGCGTGGCCGTTCAATCGCGTGAACAGCGATGAAAACCGGGCCGGCGGTGTAGGTATTTTCTTTCCCGCCGGAATGTCCGCTAACGTTACCAGCGGCCAGTAACCGTGCCATTGGGTAGATGCCCCAACAAACCGCAGCAGTGTCGGGAGTTTCCCGTAAACGCAGGAAACACCTCAGGTGCATGACGATATGGATGTTCACGCCGCCAAACGGTGAATATTCCCCGTAGCCTCTTGCGGGCGGCGTCGCGCCGCGGGAGTCGCGCGCGCATCGTTCATCGCATGGCAGGAAATAATGACAGCGACGACATACCAGCACTGTTATCGAATTCTCCGAACACATGGCGATTGCAATCTGAAGGAATTGCGCCTGGCCTATCGCCGCCGTGTGCGGCTTTGCCACCCGGACCGGTTGCCACCGGATGCGGCCGAAATGCCGGGACGCGATGACGAATTCAAGCAAGTCGTGCTTGCGTACCGGCTGCTGCTGCGGTTCTACATGCGCCACGGCGAGATGCCGCCGCCGTATCTCGCCGTCAGCGAGAGCGCGATCGTGGTTACGGGGCCATCGGACGCATCACGGGAAAAACCGGAAAAAAGTGCAGCAGGTAAAGGCGCGAGCACAAAACGGGCATTCACCTGGCTGCCGTCCCCATTCCATCGGACGCTGGTTGCCGTGTTCGCCGGCGGCGTTTGTGCGGCGGCTCTGCTCCAGCGTTTCGATTACGAAGACGCGCAAGGAACAGTGTTATCTCGGAGCGCGGAGCAGGTGTTGCCGGAAAGCGAATTACCCGCGCGCGAATCCGCCGCGGAAAACCGGATCGCCGTCGGCATGGATCCGCAATCGGTAGTCGATATCCAGGGCGTGCCGACCTACACGAAAGGCTCGGTGTGGTTCTATGGCGATTCCGGTGTCATCTTCGACAAGGGATGCGTTATCGGCTGGGAGAACCAGCCGCCCTTCCCGTTGCGCACGCTGGTGTCAACAGCATGGCTGCTGGGCAGCGGATCAGGTAACAGCGATTCGAATTTCAACGACTGTTCGTTGCCGAACTAGAACGTCGTGCGTCACCGCGCGCCCTTCCCGAAAAGAACCACTTCAACGGTGCGCAACAGGATCGCGACATCGAACGCGAAACTGTAATTCTTGATGTAGTAAAGATCGTATTTCAGTTTTTCCAGCGCGTCGCGCGTCGATGCGCCATAGGGATACGACAACTGCGCCCAGCCGGTGATGCCGGGACGCATCGCGTGGCGTTGTTCGTAATACGGAATCTGCCGGACGAGTTCATGCACGAACTCGGGGCGTTCGGGACGCGGCCCCACAAGACTCATGTCGCCGCCAATGACATTGAACAACTGCGGCAGTTCGTCGAGCCGCGTCTTTCGAAGGAAGCGGCCCACGCGCGTGACACGGTTGTCATCACGACGCGCCCAGCGTGCAACGCCATCGCTCTCCGCGTCCTCACGCATGCTGCGGAATTTCACCAGGCGGAACTCGCGGCCGTTCTTGCCGACGCGTGTTTGCCGGAACAGGACAGCGCCGCCGTCTTCGATGCGAATGGCGAATGCGCACATCAACATGAGTGGTGCTGCCGGCAAGACAATGAGCGTTGCCGCTACGAGATCAAACGTGCGTTTCAGTACGCGCCTTGCGCCACCATCCGCAAAACCATTGTGATAAAGCCACCAGCCGGGCTCGGCAAGCTCCACCGGAATACGGCCGCATTCGCGTTCAACGAACGTCGCCGCCTGCGTGACGGTGATGCCGCGAAAGCGGCAATCCAGCAAGTCTTTCACGGGCAGGTCGCCGCGACGGTTGTCGCTGGCAACGATGATTTCGCTCACCTGGTTGCGTTCGCACAGGCGCCCCAAGGTGGTGCGACTGTGCAGCAGTTGCGCGGGCAGAATGCCGTTCGTGCGATCGCCCGGCAGCGGCAGGTAGCCGACGATTTCAATACCTCGCCGGTCAGAGCGGCGGCGCAACGCGTCATGGAACGTGCGCGCCGCATGACCTGCGCCGAGCACAACAACATTTCGTCGCATCGCCGTGCTGTCGATTACGACACTCACAACCAGGCGCCAAAGCACAAGCAGTGCAAGACCGAGCGCGACACTCGTGCCGATGTCACCGGCATTCACCATTGCTGAAGGCGAAAGACCAACGATCAACCACAACAGCACGGTCGCCGCCGCCGCGCAGCAAAAATACTTGAGCAGCAGTTGCAGTGTCGAACGTCGTGAGCGAACTACATGCATTCCGAATGCATGCATGACGACCACCATCGCAAGACCAAACGCGACCATGCTGGTCCCATGCCACAGGACCGTCATCTCGCTTTCCGGAGCTGCGGGATCGATGACGACTGTCAATCCGATCGCGAGGTGTGCGGTGAGCATGAAAATCAGCGCCTCTCCGAAGATCAGCCAGCGCAACGGTGGCCAGATGAAACTTCGGGGCGCATTGTTCGGTTCAGTCAACGGAAGATCCTCCTCTGCACGGCAAAGCTCACCGCATTGTTATCGGCCGCATTCGACCATCGAGAGTAGTGGAACGTTGCGCTGCTGCGTATGCGGTTCAGCTACTGAGGGGTTTTCCCTCTTCAATAGTTTCGGCCCGGCCCAGCGCGTCACAACTTAAAGGGTTTCTCGGAATGGAAGCCCCGTGTGCGCGGCATACATTGCAGCCTCAAGCCGCCGAGAAGCGATGCATGCCGCGCATTGCGGGATTGTCCCTCGGCGAATCCCGGAATTCTTTGCGAGGTTATTGAATGTCGGTGCCCGTTGCCTTCACACAGACCCAGGCTGAACTGCAGCCCGCGAGCATCCCGTTTCCAAGCCTTGAAACGGCACGCGTCGGCGTGATCGGTCTGGGTTATGTCGGTTTGCCGCTCGCCGCCGCGTTCGGACGGCGTTATCCCACCATCGGTTTTGATATCGACCCGAACCGGATCAAGGAGCTCGAAGAAGGCAATGATCGCACGCGTGAAGTCACGCGCGATGAACTTGCGACGAGCAGGAAACTGAAGTTCGTGTCGGAGACCGCGGGAATCGCGGCATGCAATGTCTACGTCGTTTCCGTTCCGACGCCGGTTGATCGTCACAAGCGTCCGGACATGCGTCCGCTGGAACTTGCATCTCAGACCGTCGGCTCCGTGCTCAAGCGCGGCGATATCGTGATTTACGAATCAACGGTCTATCCGGGTGCGACCGAAGAAGATTGCGTGCCGGTTCTCGAACTCGTCTCGGGGTTGAAGTTCAACGAGGATTTCTTTGTCGGCTACAGTCCCGAGCGCATCAATCCCGGTGATCGTGAACATCGGCTTGAAGATATCGTCAAGATCACGTCCGGCTCGACACCGGACGCTGCGGACTTTGTCGACGCTTTCTACAAGAGTGTCATCAGGGCCGGTACGCATCGCACGGAAACGATCCGTGAAGCCGAAGCCGCGAAGGTGATCGAGAACACGCAGCGCGATGTGAACATCGCGCTGGTCAACGAACTCGCAACACTATTCAATCGCCTCGGCATCGAGACCTCCAACGTGCTTGCAGCTGCCGGCAGCAAGTGGAATTTCCTGCCCTTCCGTCCCGGACTTGTCGGCGGCCATTGCATCGGCGTTGATCCCTACTACCTCACGCACAAGGCGAGAGAAGTCGGTTTCCTGCCGGAGATAATCCTGTCGGGCCGGCGCATCAACGATGGCATGGGCAGCTACATCGCCGGCCGTGTCGTCAAGCTTCTCACGCAACGGCGAATTCATGTCACCGGTTCGCGCATCCTGATTCTCGGGCTCGCGTTCAAGGAAAACTGCCCGGATGTTCGCAACACGCGCGTGACAGACATGATTGAAGAGTTCTGCAATTACCACGCCGATGTTGACGTCTACGATCCCTGGGTGAATCCCGCTGACGTTGCAGGGCTCGAGTGCGTGAAACTCGTGGAGCAACCCGAGCCCGGCGCGTATGACGCGGTCATTCTCGCGGTTTCGCATCGTGAGTTCGTTGCGTACACAAGCGCGAATGTTCTCGGCATGTGCAAGGCGGATCACGTGATCTACGACGTGAAGAATGTGCTGCCGCGCGAGATCGTCACGGAAAGACTCTGATAAAGAAATATGGGGAGGAAGTAATGCGGGTACTGGTAACCGGAACCGCAGGATTCATCGGCGCGGCCGTGGCCCAACGGCTGCTGGATCGCGGCGATGAGGTTGTCGGCATCGACAACCTGAACGATTACTACGATGTCACGTTGAAGGAAGCCAGGCTCGCACGCCTGCGTGATCGCGACGGCTTCAAGGATATCCGCGGCAGCATCGCGGATCGAGAACTTGTCGAAAAGGCATTCCGTGATTTTCGTCCTGAGCGCGTCATCAATCTCGCCGCGCAGGCCGGCGTGCGTTACTCGCTGGAAAATCCTCGCGCCTACATCGAAGCAAACATTGTCGGTTTCCAGAACATCCTTGAATGCTGTCGTCACAGCGATGTGGAACACCTGGTTTACGCATCGAGCAGTTCGGTTTACGGCGCGAATACTTCAATGCCGTTCTCCGTCAACGACAATGTCGATCATCCGGTGAGCTTGTACGCCGCGACAAAGAAATCCAACGAACTGATGGCGCATTGCTACAGCCATCTTTACCGCCTGCCGACAACAGGCCTGCGCTTCTTCACGGTGTACGGACCCTGGGGCCGGCCTGACATGGCGCTGTTCCTGTTCACGAAAAACATCATGCAGGGCAAGGCGATTCCGGTATTCAACGAAGGGCGGCACAGCCGCGACTTCACGTACATCGACGACATTGTCGAAGGCGTGGTTCGCGCGCTGGATCATGTTCCCGAGCCCGATGCCAAATGGCATGGCGACAAGCCCGACCCCGCCAGCAGCGCGGCCCCGTATCGCGTCTACAACATCGGCAGCCATCGGCCGGTGAAGCTGCTCGAATTCATCGAGATTCTCGAAGACAAGCTCGGGCGGAAAGCGGAAAAGGAATTCCTGCCGATGCAGCCTGGCGATGTGCCGGCGACGTTTGCCGATGTCACGCAGTTGAGCGATGACGTCGGTTTCCAGCCCTCCACACCGATCGACCAGGGCGTCGGACGCTTCGTCGATTGGTACCGGGATTACTATCATGTTCGGTAACGGCGGATTCTGAAATGGCAACAGTGTTACGACAGGAAAACATCGCGGCAAATACGGCATCGAATGCGATGCTCACTTATCATCATGATGCTGACTCGGAATTCCAGCTCGCGCTGTCCTGGTTGCTGCCCGACCCGATAAAAAAACACGGCGGTCGCATCGAACGCTTGCAGGAAACACTGCACGAGACCGAAGCCGTGTACGTGAAGAACGCCGTGGAACGTCGCGTGATGGAATTCACCGCCGGTCGCGCCTGCGCACGCGTCGCGCTCGGCCTGCTCGGCTTGCACGACCTTCCCGTCGGCATGGGCGCAAGACGCGAGCCACTGTGGCCGCAAGGCGCGGTCGGCAGCATCTCGCATGCCGCCGGCTATTGCGTCGCCGCCGTCAGCCCGCGCGAACACGTTGCAGGGCTCGGCGTTGATATCGAATCCGCCAGTCCCCTGCCCGACGCGCTGATCAATCTGGCCTGCACACCGGCAGAAAGAACGTGGTGTGAAAGCCAGGCGAGCGGAACCATCGGCCTGATGGCGAAATTCGTCTTCAGCGCCAAGGAAGCCGTCTTCAAATGCCTTTACCCCGTATTCGGCGAAGAACTCGACTTCGAGGATGCAGCACTCGAGATCGACATGCAGCGCGGGCGTTTCCTTGCACGAATCTCGCGCGTCGCACTGAACACCGGCGCCGATCTCGAACTGCACGGCCGCCTCGCGTGCACGTCAGAGCTCGTGCTTACCTCGGCGTTCCTGCACGATGTCGATTGCGAATGGCTGGGCCACAGTTACACACCGCGGCAACTGGATGGGTGCGAGGGACGTTTTATCTGTAATTGATTTTACGATCGGGCTGGTGGCGGATGGGGACGCCAGCTCAGGGTATAAACGAACGAAGCTCCGGGCTGTACTCACCACAGCCCGTCGCATTGCAGGCGCGTATGCGGAAGACAAAGTGCTTGCCGGAAATGTCTTCTTCCGTGTGGGTGAAAGTTCCGGCTTCGTATTCGAATCTCTGCAAAGCGCAAGACTCGGCCCTAAATGCCCATAGACGTCATTCAACCTTCCAAGATTCGATCTTGGATTTCAGGTACGCGCGAACCTCGTCGACAAGGTGCAGATTTTGTTCAGATATACCGAAATCGATAGCGATATCGTCATAGAAAACATAACTGTCGCAATCGATGCTCTTTCCTGACTCGGTTATAGGACTGTTCGCAGATAGACAATGTGCGATCCAAAAATCAAAGACATTTTCCGGGAGAGGCTCACCGCCGTCTGGAGACCGGGTTGTCACAGTCCAAGAGTATGGATACTCGACTTCACGATAGACCTTGAACCACGGACGGTCCGAATAGGGTTCTACAATGCGCTTTTGATAAGAACCGGTCGCCTCCCAGAGATCGCGATAACGCTCGGAGTCTTTGTAACGCTTCACTTCCACCGGCCTCAATGAATTTAAGATTGCCGTAATGTCTTCCCGGTAACGTCCATCCATAGGCTGATAACCCGGTATTGCTTCCGCCAACTCTTCTGCTGGAAACTCCAATAAATAGGCTCTTGAGCCGTCATCCAGTCCTGGTATACCCGCAAACCATAGCGACAACCCGCCTTCACGCGAGTATTGCTTCGGGATATTGAACGTATGCTGTGCGAGCTTCACTCGATAGGTGTCGGAAACTGCGATAACAGCCGCATATGTCACGGCGCTTCCTAGAATTAGGACAACCAGAATATAAAAGCTCTTTTTCATCACGCCCATTTCCATTACTCCCAGTCGCATCCCCGACACCAGAATGTTCTTGTCCAGTTTGCTTCCCCAACAGCGCCAGTAAACGGCGTACCGCCGAAAGCAGTTGTTGGCAAACCGAGCCTTTCGAAAACCGTATGATGGTATCTAGCGATTTGTTCAGGATTCAGGAGCCCGAGGACACCTGTCTTGTCGCTATCAACAGCTCTGATATGAGCATTCATTAGCTGCGTCCGCACTTCGTCGAGATTCAGCCCATTGCCCGTGTACACGCGTGCGAACGCCTGCAGTCGGTTATTCACGCTTTCACCACCAAATAAGTAATCACCAACGGTTCCTTGCGGGTCCAGCGATGCAAGAGCAATATCGGCAACGGGGTCTCCCATCGCCTTTCGGGATTCCCAGAATTCGCGAACCTTTCCATCGGCAGCAAGTTGGCGCTGTTCCTCGGTGATGCCAATACCCTGATAATTAGTACTATTGCTTCCATTGTTTGCCGCACTCGATGCGTCCGATGGCACGATTATGATCGGCTCTGTGGTTCCGTCTGCGTACGTGACAATTATTGTCGCAGTTCTTCCCCGGTCATTTTCCTCCTTGATTCTTTGCTTCTCTTCCTCTGTCAAACAATCCCAAGGTGTTTCACAATCATCAGCGGTGTCATCGTTGGTACCATCATCAGCCCCATTGCTGAGATTCAGCCACGGTGCATGCGGCACAAAACCACTCGGATCTGTAAAGCTCAACGGATTGTTGTACACGTACGCATACCGGTTATACGCCTGGGTGTTGCCAGGATCAGGGATGTTCGGATCAGGGCTCAAGAATCTCCCCAACTCCGGATCATAAATCCGCCCGCCCATGTGAATCAGACCCACGTTATCCACCATCTGATGCCCGGTGTAGCCCCGCGTTGTGATGTCGCGTATTCCTGCCAATGCAGTTGGGTCGATCTCACCCTGCCACGGCGTTTCGGA
>DASVDI010000019.1:0-72097 GCA_036381175.1 Gammaproteobacteria bacterium | reverse complement strand
CGTAAGCTTCCCCGTCAACTGGAACACGTCAAAGGAGAAGTTTTTCGTTTTTCATCCTGTCTTGCGTAGTCGACTGGCGGTAACCGATCGAGTGCGTCATGCGGTCGCTGCTCGTTGTAATCGATCAGCCACCAGTGCGTCATTTCCCGGACTTCATCCAGCGTGTTGAACAGATACGCATTCAGTACTTCGTCTCGATAGCTTCGGTTGAACCGTTCGATGTAGGCGTTCTGGTTCGGCTTGCCGGGTTGTATGTGCTGGATCGTGACGCCACGCTGTTCTGCCCAGCCGGTGAGCGTGCTACTCGTGAACTCCGGCCCGTTGTCGACCCGGAGTTTTTTTGGCAACCCGCGCCATTCAGCCAGTTGCTCCAGGACACGAACGACGCGCAGTGATGGCAGCGACGTGTCGATTTCGATGGCAACCACTTCGCGGTTGTAGTCGTCCACGATATTCAGCGTCCGGAACACGCGCCCGCCGTAAAGACAGTCGCTCATGAAGTCCATCGACCAGACCTGGTTCGCGTGGGTCGGCACCATCAGCGGTTCGCGAACGCGCTGCGGAACCCGGCGCTTTGCCCGGCGCGGTACGTTCAACCGCAACGTGCAGTAAATTCGGTGCACGCGCTTGTGGTTCCAGTAATGGCCGTCAAGGCGTAACCGATAAAAACACTTCCAGAAGCCCCAGCGTGGATGACGTTCAATGACGGTGTTCAGCGCCGCGATCACCTCACCATCGGCCCGCGGCTTTGGCTGGTAATACCTTCCGCTCACGCTCGTTCGCGCCGCGCGACATGCCGAACGCACGCTGACACGGTGCTCATCTACCATGTGGTCAACCAGCGCCCGACGCGAAGCCGGGCTCAGAGTTTTTTTGCGACGGCATCCTTCAAGGCTTCATGTACCAGCGAGAGCTCGGCGTACATCTTCTTCAGCTTGTTGTTCTCGGCTTCCAGCTCCTTCATCCGACGCACGTCGGAGGCCTCCAGGCCGCCGTACTTCGCCTTCCACTTGTAGTACGTCGCCGAGCTGATGCCATGCTTGCGCCAGATCTCGTTCACCGGCACGCCGGCATCCGCTTCCTTCAGGATCTGGACAATCTGGTGTTCTGAAAATTTTGACTTGCGCATTGAGAACCCCTCCCGTTACCAATATGGCAGAAGTTCTCCTTTCGCGCGTTTCAAATTGAGGGGAAGCTTACGAACTGGCTTTGGCCAAAACCTTTAACACGCGCGGGATTAACGATACTGACGTACCAACCGTTATCAGCAAGCGCCGTTGCTACGGCATCGCTGTACGGCCCGGTGGCTTCAAGAACTATCGGCGCTTCTTCCGCCAGGCCTCGTTCCGACAGCCATTGATCGAGCAGCGCGTGACCGCTGCTGGTATTCTGAAAAACCTTTGTCTTGAGTTTGCTTCCGATGGCAACGCAGACGTCCAGCTTCTTCTTCGAAACATCAATACCCACGGCGTGCTCATTCATCCTGTCCATCCTCGTATGCAGGCTTGCAGTCGCGAGCGGCTGCGCCTAAGTTACCGTTCGGAGTTGATGATTGAGCAAACGGGACGGGACTTATCTGACCCACAGGCTGCATCGCCTAAAGTCTTGTCAGCCTCTACCGCCCCGGCCGATTCATCGTGATCAATATCTTGAGTGTAGTCGGCAGAATCAAGATACGAGTCTTGCGCTTTGCAGGCGTGGAAACTCAAAGCACAAGACTTGACCCTAAATCTCCGCCGCCCACCCCGGCTTGCGTGGCTGGATCGCTACCTCACGCTGTGGATTTTTCTCGCAATGGCCGCCGGCGTCCTGCTGGGGCGCTTCGTGCCTGGCATGCCGCAGCTCCTCGCGGCCTTTGAAGTCGGCACAACGAACTTGCTGATCGCTGCCGGTCTCATCGTGATGATGTATCCGCCGCTCGCACGGGTGCGCTACGACCTGCTCCCGGAAGTATTCGCGGACCGGAAGGTGCTGGGGTTGTCGTTACTGCTCAACTGGATCATCGGTCCGGTGCTGATGTTCGCGGTCGCGATTGTCTTCCTGCACGACCATCCGGATTACATGACGGGATTGATCCTGGTCGGCATCGCGCGTTGTATCGCGATGGTGCTTGTATGGAACCAGCTCGCGCGCGGCAGTGCGGAGTACGGCGCCGGACTCGTCGCGTTCAATTCGCTGTTCCAGATCGCGACGTACGGCGTTTACGCGTGGTTCTTCATCACGGTGCTGCCGCAGTGGTTCGGCCTCGAAGGCCGCGTTGTGGATATCGATGTGATGGAGGTCGTGCAGAGTGTACTGATCTATCTTGGAATCCCGTTCGCGGCGGGCTATTTCTCGCGTCGATGGCTGATCAAGCACAAGGGCAACGACTGGTACGAGCGCATGTTCGTGCCGCGCAGTGGACCGTTCACGCTCGGTGCGCTGCTGTTCACCATCGTCGTGATGTTCAGCCTGCAGCGGGACCTGCTCGGCAAGCTCGGTGACGTGCTGTTGATCGCGCTGCCACTCACAATCTATTTCGCGATCATGTTTTTCGTGAGCTTCTGGCTCGCCTGGAAGGTCGGCGCGAACTACGAGCGCAGCACGAGTCTTGCGTTCACTGCGGCCGGCAACAACTTCGAGCTGGCCATCGCGGTCGCAATCGCAGTGTTCGGCATCGGGTCGCCAGTCGCGTTCGCGACCATCGTCGGTCCGCTGGTCGAAGTGCCCGTACTGATCAGTCTCGTCAATGCCGCGTTCTGGTTGCGTCGACGCTGGTTCACACCCAATTGAATCAGCGTTCGACGATCAACCCTGCCGCCACGCGCCTTCCCTCGCTCACAAGAATATTGAACGTCCGGCACGCTGCCGGCGTGTCCATTACCTCCAGTCCCACGCCCTGACGCAGTGCGTGCGCGAGAAACGGCGCACCGAGCAGGTGCAGTTTTCCGCCCGTGCCGAGCAGCAGGATTTCCGGATCATGCGCGAGCAAGGGATCGAGCGTTTCCGGCGTCCATTCGCTGATTGGCGGCGGATTCCAGCCGGAATCCAGCCGGTTCTGCGTCAGGATCACGCTGCTGGTGAAGGTTCTCTCGTTGATGCGAATCTCGCCGGGTCCGTAGCCACGGATCGTGTAGCGGGTGTCGGGTGATTCCTGCTGAATTTCCATGAACGCAACCTTAACGAAACACGCGGATTGCCGAAAGTGCAGCCGGCTTCAAGGGGGAATTTCACGCGATTCCACATTTCCGGTATTCGCGAACGCAATTTCAGGTTCGCCCTGAGTCATTTCAGGAACCCTTTTTTGGTTAAGTTCACCCGCCGGATAAAAGGAAGCAGGCGAAGTCGGAGAGGCGCATGAATCGCGAAGACGTCGAGAAACAACGCCAGGAATCGCTGCGCGGGATCCGCAAGCTGATCCTGGAAAACGTGCTTACGCATCCAAGGCTTCTCGCGCCATTTCTGCAGGACACCTACAACGTCGACCGGCTGGATGTTTACGACGAGTTGAGGAAGCTGGTCGAGGAAGGCGTCCTCGCGGCTGAAGGCAGCACCGGCACGCGCAGCTATCGCCTGCTCAAGTTTCCGGAACCCGAAGCGAAACCGGAACCGGTAATGGAGTTGCCAAGGCCGAACACGATCATGGAACGCGAACGGCTGGAGCGCCTTGCCTGGCAAAAGCGCAGGAAGCATTGAGCGCGCCGCAAACGGACATGCAAGGAAGCAGCAAATGACAGATCAACAATTCGAACTTCCCGATGAAGAGCTTGAACGGCGCGACAGCCTGCTGGCGCTGGTCGAAATGCTTTACGCGCAACAGGGCAAGTTGTTTCTGCGCCACAATCTGCTTGTTCCCGAACTCGAGCGCATGTTGCGCTGGAGCTGCATCCAGGCAGCGCTGACGGAGCCGGAATTCGCCATGGAAGTCGCCGGCAAGCGCAAGCAGAAGCCTTCACATGCCGCCGTTCGCACCGGGCTCAGCCTTTCGGAAGTGAAACGCGCCGCCGACAACCGCAAGCCGCGTCCCGCCGCTGCGGAAATCGACAACCTGCATCGCATGATTCACATCATGTTCGCCTGGCGCAACGAGCCGCGTTACCAAGGTGCCGACGGCAAGCCTATCGACCTCCCTGTGCGCGGTTCGACGCCGTCGCTGCACCAGCTCTGCCAGAAATACGCGCGCGGTGTGCCGACGCGACCGATCGCGGATGCGCTGGTGAAGAACGGCAACGCGGCGTGGATCGGTGAAAGCGAAGGCGCGAGAAGAAACAAGAAGCTTCGTTTCCTGCATCAGGTCGTAACGGCCGCATTCAACACCGTGGAAGACATCGCACTGCTGACGCAGATCGGCAGTGATTTCATGCATTCCTTCCAGCAGACGTTTGATCCCGCGGTGCAGCCTCGTCCGCGCTTCCGAGAAGGCTTCTTCAATGATATTGACATCAACAAAATCGATGAAGCGCAGAAATATCTCCATGACGAAATACAGGCATTCAACGCGCGATGCCTGGAAGGGTTGAAGAAATATCGTGCCGCGTCCGGCGATGCGGGCATCAGATTGGGGGTCGGCGCGTACTCGTATCGGGAGGCGCCATTCCTTCTGGGGATAACGCCCGGAAACGAAAATGACGACACTGATTAAAACAACAACAGGGGAAGTTTTATGAAGAAAAATAAGACAACGTGTTTGATTCTGATTGCGGCAGGTGTCATCGCGGCGCCTTCTGCGATGGCCCATGAAATCGGGTCCGGTCGCGGCGATCCGTTTGATTCGCAGCCGCCTGGCGACACCGCCGACGGCGCTGCGGAAAGCGATCTCTTGCAGGAACTCATCGAGTGGTTCCTGCCGGAGGAGGGCGAGGTGGAGCAGGACGAACGATCAACCTCCAATTGATTTGGTCTGCCCCCTCGGCCGGTCCGGCCCGGGTTCCTCCTGGAGTCCGGGCCGGATTTTTTTATTCCGCAGTCCTGGTGCCGGCCTGACGGAAGCCTGGGTTTTCGCGGTCTGCTACCATCCGCCGACATCTTTACCGCAGTAATTCTTCGACGTGAAACTGGATTTGTACGTTCCCGGCCTGCTCGCCGCGCCCGCGCGGCTGGCCGCCAATCTGCCGTTGCCGGACGCACCGGCGCTGCATGAATGGTGCGCGCGTTCAGACGCGCAGCCGGTTCGCACGGGCCGGTTCGGCTTCATCGAAACCCTGCTGGATGTGGAATCCGCGCCGCTCGCCGCGCTTGCGTGGCTGGGTGCAACGGGCGAGACGGCGAAATCGCCGGTGCTTTTCGCAACGCCGGTGCATCTGCAAGCCGGCATGAGCGATCTCGTCTTGTTTTCCGGTCCCGCGCTGCGGGTTTCTGATGATGAGCGCGAACGTCTCGCGCAGGACATTTCCGAATTTTTCGGCGATGAACCCGCAATGCATTTTTGCGACGGCCGGATGTTCCTGCAAGCGCCACGGAATCTCGACGTACAAACCACGCCGCTACACGAAGCACAAGGCGGCGCCGTGCGCGATCATCTGCCGCGTGGCGCGGATGCACCGCGCATGCACGGCTGGATGAATGAATTGCAGATGTTTTTGCACGGCCACGCACTCAACAAGGAACGGACGGCGCGCGGATTGCCGTCACTCAACGGCATCTGGCCCTGGGGTGAAGGTGAAATTCCGCAAGCGGCGAAACGCAAAAATCTCGTCGTGTTTGCGAAAACACTTTCGATGCGTGGGCTGGGATTGCTGCTTGGAGAAACACGCGAGTACGACGTGTTTGAAAGAATGCTTCCATCGTCGGGGCATCACATCATTGAAGTGACGGATTGCATTGACGCGCTGGACGCGGATGACATCAACGCCTGGCAGTCGGCCGTTGAAAATGTTTCGAGCAACGTTCTGCAACCCGCGCTTGACTGGCTCGCTGCGAATCGCGATGCACAAGCGGTGCTTTACGCCGGTGACGGCGTCGCGCTGCATTTGCGCGGCGGGAAAGACAATTGGTTGCGGCGCGCATTCCGGCGCGCGCCATCGTTAAAGATCATCGAGGAGTGAGCATGGAGATTCGCCAGCGCGAACGCATCGCGGAATGCGAGCTGCCGGAATCGCTGCATCCCTTGTTGCGGACGGTGTTCGCGCAGCGCGCGATTCGTTCTTCCCAGGAATTGCATTACGGACTTGATGCGCTCATTCCGCCCGATGCGCTCGGCAACATCGACGCCGCCGCCGAATTGCTCGCGGCGCATTTCGACAAACGTATTCTCGTCATCGGTGATTTTGACGCCGACGGCGCGACAAGCACGGCCGTTGCCTTGCTCGGCCTGCGCGCGCTCGGCGCGCAACAGGTGGATTTTCTCGTGCCGGATCGCTTTCGTTTTGGTTACGGACTCACGCCGGAAATTGTCGAACTCGCGTTGACGCGCAAACCGGATTTGATCGTCACCGTCGATAACGGCATCGCAAGCCACGCGGGCGTTGCCGCGGCGCGCGCGCACGGTATCAATGTGCTGGTCACCGACCATCACTTGCCGGGCGCGCAACTTCCCGAAGCCGATGTCATCGTGAATCCGAATCTGCCCGGCGATGCATTTCCGAGCAAGGCGCTCGCTGGCGTTGGCGTGATGTTCTATGTGCTGCTCGCCTTGCGAAAAGTACTCCGCAAACACGGCGCGCTTGCGAAACCGGAACCGAATCTTGCCGAACTGCTCGATCTCGTTGCGCTTGGCACCGTCGCCGATGTCGTGCCGCTGGATCACAACAACCGCGTTCTGATTCACCAGGGTCTGCAGCGTATTCGCGCGGGAAAATGCCGCCCGGGAATATCGGCGCTGCTGGAAATCGCGAAGCGTTCACCGGCACAACTCGCGGCAAGCGATCTCGGTTTCGCGGTAGGGCCGCGATTGAACGCGGCAGGAAGGCTGGAGAACATGTCGATCGGCATCGAATGCCTGCTCGCGGATGATCCGGCAAGCGCACGGCAGCTTGCGGCAAAACTCGATGAACTGAACCGCGACCGTCGCGGCATCGAGCAGGAGATGAAGGAAGAAGCGATTCTCGCGGTAGAAAAACTGGCGCTCGACGCGGACCTCCCGCTGGCGCTTTGCCTGCACGAGGCGCACTGGCACCAGGGCGTTGTCGGCATCGTGGCCTCGCGCATCAAGGATCGAACGCACCGTCCCGTGATCGCTTTTGCGATGGATGATGAAACAGGATTGCTGAAAGGCTCCGCGCGCAGCGTTGCCGGCGTACATATTCGCGATGCGCTGGATGCCGTTGCAACGCGGCATCCGGGTTTGGTCGAGAAGTTTGGTGGCCATGCGATGGCGGCGGGATTGAGCCTAGCCGCTGATCGCCTGGCGGAGTTTTCTATTGCGCTGAACGAGGAAATCGCGCGCTGGATTTCTCCGGACGAATTGCGCGGCGTGATTCTTTCTGATGGCGAACTCGCGCCGGAATTTCTTTGCCTGGACGCCGCGATCGCGCTGCGCGACGCCGGCCCGTGGGGGCAGGGCTTTCCCGAGCCGCTGTTCGACGGTGTGTTCGATGTGCGTGACCGGCGGATCGTCGGCGAGAAGCACTTGAAGCTGCGTCTTGCGCCAGTCGGCGCCGCGAGCGTGCTGGACGGAATCGCCTTCAATGCCGCGGAGTTTCCCGAAGCGCCACAGGTGCGCGCGGTCTTCCGTCTCGATGTCAACGAATGGCAGGGCAGGCAGTCCGCACAACTGGTGATCGAGCACCTCTTGAGCGCGTGAAGCCCCTGCGAACGGGGCGCCTGATGCGTTAAGATACCGCGCTTTCACCGAATGCCAATGGAACACCGATCAATGGAAATCAACCCGATCAGAAGCCGCATCAAGGATCTCCAGGGCCGCAGCGAGGCTCTCAGGGGGTATCTTTGACTACGCTGAAAAGAAAGACCGCCTCGAAGAAGTAGAACGCGAACTCGAAGTCCCCGACGTCTGGAACAATCCGGAACGCGCCCAGGAACTGGGCCGCGAACGCGCGCGGCTGGCCGAAGCGGTGCACACGCTCGACAAGCTGCACAGCAGTCTCGGCGACGCCGACGAACTGCTGGACATGGCGGCGGAAGAAAACGACGAGAACACACTGCGCGAAATCGAGCGCGATCTTGATGCGCTGGAAGCGGATGTCGAGAAGCTCGAGTTCACGCGCATGTTCGCGGGCGAGATGGATAAATCGAATGCGTTCGTCGATATCCAGGCGGGCTCGGGCGGCACCGAGGCGCAGGACTGGTCGGAGATGCTTTTGCGAATGTATCTTCGCTGGGGCGAGAAGAATGGCTTCGCGACCGAGATCATCGAAGCGTCGGCCGGTGAAGTTGCGGGCATCAAGAGCGCGACCGTGCGCTTTGCCGGCGATTACGCCTTCGGCTGGCTGCGCACGGAAACCGGCGTGCATCGCCTGGTGCGCAAATCGCCGTTCGACTCCGGCAATCGCCGGCACACGTCATTCGCATCCGTGTTCGTGTCCCCGGAGATCGATGATGATTTCGAGATCGACATCAATCCCGCCGATCTGCGCGTTGATACGTATCGCGCATCCGGCGCTGGCGGTCAGCACGTCAACCGCACGGAATCCGCGATTCGTATCACGCACGAACCATCCGGCATTGTCGTTGCCTGCCAGAGCGACCGCTCGCAGCACAAGAACCGCGCGACCGCGATGAAACAGTTGAAGGCGAAACTGTACGAAATGGAAATGCAGAAACGCCGCGCCGAGCAGCAGAAGGTGGAAGACAGTAAGTCCGATATCGGCTGGGGCAGCCAGATCCGTTCCTACGTGCTGGATCAATCGCGCATCAAGGATCTGAGAACGAACCATGAAACGGGAAATCCGCAGGCCGTGCTGGATGGCGATCTGAATCCTTTCATCGAGGAATCGCTGAAGCAGGGTTTGTAAAAAGGTCGACGGACAGAATGCGTAGGGCGGGCTTTGCCCGCCGTTCCTGTAAAAACAAAAGCAAAGGCAATGGACAGGATTAACAGGATTTTTAAAAGCGAATTCACAGGATTATTTTTTAATTGCTTTTTAATCCTGTTAATTCTGAAAAATCCTGTTAATCCTGTCCATTCTTTAGGATGAGTTGAATGAGCGACAACGAAGAAAACCGCCTGATTACCGAACGCCGCGAAAAGCTGCGCGCGTTGCGCGAAGCAGGCTCGGTATTTCCGAACGATTTTCGCCGCGATGCGCTCGCCGCCGATCTGCATGGCATGTATGGCGAGGCGGGTAGCGAGAAACTCGAGGCGGAGAACGTTCGCGTGCATATCGCCGGGCGCATGATGGCGAAGCGCGTCATGGGCAAGGCGAGTTTCATCCAGGTGCAGGACGAATCCGGGCGCATCCAGGTGTTCCTGCAGCGCGATGAATTGCCGGAAGGTGTTTACCAGGCGTTCAAGGGCTGGGACATCGGCGACATCGTCGCGGCGGAAGGTGTGTTGTTCGTCACGAAGACCGGTGAGCTTTCCGTGAAGGCCGATAATTTTCGCCTGCTGACGAAATCACTGCGCCCGCTGCCGGACAAGTATCACGGCATGACTGACATGGAGCTGCGCTACCGGCAGCGTTACGTTGATCTCATCATGAACGAACAGGCGCGCGAAACATTTCGCATGCGCACGCGTATCGTTCAGTTCATTCGCGATTTCATGAACGGTCACGGCTTCATGGAAGTCGAAACGCCGATGATGCAGCCGATTCCCGGCGGTGCCATCGCGCGGCCGTTCGTTACGCATCACAACGCGCTCGACGTCGAGCTTTATCTGCGCATCGCGCCGGAGCTTTATCTCAAGCGTCTTGTCGTCGGCGGTTTCGAGCGGGTTTATGAAATCAATCGAAATTTCCGCAATGAAGGTGTTTCGACGCGGCACAATCCCGAGTTCACCATGCTGGAGTTCTACTGGGCGTATGCGGATTACCGCGACCTGCTCGATTTCACCGAACGCATGATGCGTGGGATCGCCGAATCCGTTTGTGAATCAGCGATTGTGAAGTACCAGGGCGAGGAATTTGATTTCGCAAAGCCCTTCACGCGCATGACCGTGAAGGAAGCGGTCGCCGCGTATAACCCGGATTTCGATGCCGCGCGATTTGATGATCGCGATTATCTCGCGGAGCTTTGTGCGCAACTGAAAATTCCCGTGCAGAAGAATTACGGCGCCGGCAAATTGCTGATCGAGATTTTCGAGAAGACCGTCGAGGACCAGCTCAAGGATCCGACCTTCATCACGCATTACCCGACCGAAGTTTCGCCGCTCTCGCGCCGCAATGACGAAGACCCGAGCGTGACCGACCGTTTCGAGCTTTTCGTCGGCGGTCGCGAAATCGCGAACGGATTTTCGGAGCTGAACGACGCCGAAGACCAGGCCGAACGTTTCCGCGAGCAGGTTGCGGCGAAGGACGCTGGCGACGTCGAGGCCATGTACTTCGACGCCGATTACATTCGCGCACTGGAATACGGCATGCCGCCGACGGCGGGCGAGGGCATCGGTATTGACCGGCTGGTCATGCTCTTCACCGATGCGCCGTCGATTCGTGATGTGCTTCTCTTCCCCGCGATGCGCCCGGAAGTTGAATAGGAGCAACAGCATGGACAGGATTAACAGGATTTTTCAGAATTAACAGGATTAAAGAAAATCAATTAATCCTGTAAATCCGCTTTTAAAAATCCTGTTAATCCTGTCTATTCTTTTTCTTTTTTCTTCGGAGAATGGCCGCCATGTATCGCGTGCACGGCATGAGTGTTTCCGGGAACTGCCACAAGGTCCGGCAGATTCTCGAGTTGACGAACCAGCCTTATGAATGGATCGAGATCGACAGCGCACACGGCGGTACGCGCACGCCGGAGTTTCTTGCGCTGAACTCGAATGGAAAAGTGCCGGTGCTGGAATTGCCGGATGGAAAAATCCTGCCGGAATCGAACGCGATTCTTTGTTATCTCGCCGAAGGCACGCGGTATCTTCCTGTAGATCGTTTCGAGAAAGCGCAAGCGATGCAATGGTTGTTCTTCGAGCAGTACAGTCACGAACCGTACATCGCCGTGGCGCGCTTCATCGAATTGTTCCTGGCCGAAGATCATCCGCGTCGCGCGGAACTGCCTGCGTTGGTCGAGCGCGGCAGGCAAGCGCTCGCCATGATGGACAAGCATCTTTCATCGCATGATTTCTTCGTAGCGAATGCGTCCACGATTGCCGATATCGCCTTGCATGCCTACACGCACTGCGCGGCGGATGGTGGTTTTGATCTTGGTGAATTTCCGAATGTGCAGGCGTGGCTAAACCGATTGGAAAGCAGCGGCCTCAGGCCGATGCAGTCTTCGTGAACAAGAACAATAGACAGGATTAACAGGATTTTTCAGAATTAACAGGATAAAAAGGCAAGTCAGTAATCCTGTAAATCCGCTTTAAAAATCCTGTTAATCCTGTCTATTGCCTTTGCTTTTGATTCTTCGCCCTACGACAGGCGTTCGAGCGGGTGCTCGTTGACAGCCAATATCTTGTCGCGGTCATCGAGATTCACAACGGCAAGAACCAGTTGCTGTTCGTTCGCAACAGCGACGTTCACGACTTCACCAACACTTCTGCCATCTTCCGTTCGTAGTGCATCGCCAACATTCGCGCCATCGCCAAGAAACACCGACGTGCGTTTCTTCACTTTCCCGAGATATTTCATGCGCGCGATGATTTCCTGGCCAGTGTAGCAACCCTTCTTGAAATTGATCGCGCCGAGTTCGTCGAGATCGAGATGCTGCGCGACGTGTGCATCGCGATTCGCGTCGGTGATGCGCGGCAGCTTGAACAGAACATCCCAGCGGGCGAGGTCGTCCTGCGTTGCGGTCGCAAGATCCAGTGGCGGGAGCGCGTCTTTCGGGCCGTAGATTTCCACACGTGGCGCGGGACCGGGCAGGCCGAGGAAAACGCAATCGTCTTTCACGACAGATTCACCAGCGCCGGGCGCAGGAAGATTCCTGTCGGCAAGCTCGCGAGCCGCATCGGCGCCTGCAACGACGACACCGCGGAGTTCATCGGCCGTCTCGACGGTGAGTTTCGAGCGCAGCACGAACATGCGAAGGCGTTGCAGGAATGCATCGACGATTCCTGCATCCACGACCAGCCAATACTCGTCGCGGTGTTTCAGCACACGAAGAAACGCCAGCACGCGGCCTTTCGGATTGTTGTAGCTCGACAACTGGCCCGGATTTTCATTGAGTGCTGCGATGTCGTTCGAGAATTGTCCTTGCAGGAATTCGAGCGCATCCGGTCCTGCTACTTTCACGATGCGGTGAGAATCCATGCTTGCAATGGCGGCGTTTTCCGGTAGCCAGTGGCGGGAATCCTGCGCGATTGCTGTCATAAGCGGCGGTTTTCCATGCTGAAAGGAATGGCGGGCGCACAATGGTAAGCCAGCGCGCAGCCGGGAAAAAGCACGGCGATTGGGCGGCGAAACGCTCCGGCGCATTGCGGGAGCGGCGCGTATTTCTTAAACTTGTCGGCCTCATCCGCAGCGTTCAGTGAATTCCACCCGCATGTCCGACGATTCAGAAAGACAGTCCGATTCGCGCCCCGGCGAGCCGAAACTCTGGCAGCCGAAGGAATCTCGCGTGGAAAAAACGACCGACGAGCGACCGAAAGAGTACGGTGGCCGTCGCGATGGCCTCGATCCCACGCGTTACGGCGACTGGGAGAAGAACGGGCGCTGCATCGACTTCTGATCTTCGGGCTGATAATTCCCGCGCATCCTGTCCCGCGACAGGATCTGAACCAAAGGAAGCACCATGACCACGTCGAACAAACCCGCGGCCGGAGGTTACCAGACCGAACGCCCCCGGTTCGATCTGCCGTTGTCGCCGCATCTGTCGGTGTATCGCTGGCAGATCACCATGACGCTGTCCATCCTGCATCGCGCCTCCGGCATCGCGCTGTCGGTCGGCTCGATCGTGCTGGCGTGGTGGCTTGCATCCGTCGCCATCGGCGGCGAAACCTACGAATGGACGGCGGGCATCATCACGCATCCTGTCGGTATTGCGTTCCTGTTCGGCTGGTCGGTCGTGTTCTTCTATCACCTCGCCAACGGCATCCGGCATTTGTTGTGGGATGCAGGCGTCGGCTTCGAGATTCCGCAGTTCTACGCATCCGGCTGGACCGTGCTGGTGTTCGTGGTCGTCGCGACCGCCGGAACCTGGTGGTTCGCGTGGAGTGCCATGGGAGGGACGGCGTGATGCGAACACCATTGAAAAGAGTGGAAGGTCTTGGCTCCGCGAAAAGCGGCACCGAGCATTTCTGGATGCAGCGCCTGACGGCGATTGCGCTTGCGCCGCTCGGTGTCTGGTTCGCGGTTTCCGTGCTGATGCTGATCGGCGCGAATCACGCCGATGTGACGGAATGGATGCGCCATCCGTTCAATGCCGTGCTGCTCGCGCTGATGGCCGGCACGCTTTTTTATCATTCCAAGCTCGGCGTGCAGGTCGTGTTCGAAGATTACGTTCACACCGAGTGGCTGAAATTCACGGCGCTCATTCTCAATAATTTCATTCATGTGTTGCTGGCCGTGGTCGCTGTCATCAGCGTGCTGCGCGTCGCGTTCGGGGACTGATTCAATGACGAATGCCATGGACAACTACAAGATCGTCGATCACACCTACGATGTGGTCGTGGTCGGTGCGGGCGGCGCGGGATTGCGCGCGACCGTCGGCCTGGTCGAACTCGGTTTCAAGACGGCGTGCGTGACGAAAGTATTCCCGACGCGCTCGCACACGGTTGCAGCCCAGGGCGGCATTTCCGCATCGCTCGGCAACATGGGCGAAGACGACTGGCGCTGGCATATGTACGACACCGTGAAAGGTTCCGACTGGCTCGGCGACCAGGACGCGATCGAGTACATGTGCAAGGAAGCGCCGCAGGCGGTGATCGAACTCGAACATTACGGCATGCCGTTTTCGCGCACGGAAGAAGGCCGCATCTACCAGCGTCCTTTCGGCGGCATGACGACGCACTTCGGCAAGGGCACCGCGCAACGCACGTGTGCTGCGGCGGATCGCACCGGTCACGCCATGCTGCACACGCTGTACCAGCAGGCACTGAAACATCACGCGGAATTCTTTATCGAATATTTCGCGCTCGATCTCATCATGGAAGACGGTGCGTGCCGTGGCGTGATTGCGTGGAATCTCGCCGATGGCACGATTCATCGTTTCCGCGCGCAGGCGGTGATTCTTGCGACGGGCGGTTATGGCCGCGCGTATTTTTCCTGCACGTCCGCGCATACCTGCACGGGCGATGGCAACGCGATGGTCTTGCGCGCGGGACTTCCGCTGCAGGACATGGAGTTCGTGCAGTTCCATCCGACCGGAATTTACGGCGCGGGTTGCCTGATCACGGAAGGCGTGCGCGGCGAGGGCGGTTACCTCACGAACAGCGACGGCGAACGTTTCATGGAACGTTACGCACCGAACGCGAAGGATCTGGCATCGCGCGATGTTGTCTCGCGCTCAATGACCATAGAAATTCGTGAAGGTCGCGGCGTCGGTCCCGAGAAGGATCACATCTATCTCAATCTCATGCATCTCGGCCCCGAGGTGATCGAGAAGCGCTTGCCGGGCATTGCCGAGACCGCGAAGATTTTTGCGGGCGTCGATGTGGCGAAAGAACCGATTCCGGTCATTCCGACCGTTCACTACAACATGGGCGGCGTGCCGTCGCTGCACACGGGTGAAGTCGTCACCTCGCGTGACGGCGACCCGGATTCTGTCGTGCCGGGTTTGATGGCGGTCGGTGAGGCGGCGTGCGTGTCAGTACACGGCGCGAATCGTCTTGGCTCGAATTCGCTGCTCGATCTCGTCGTGTTCGGTCGTGCGGCTGCCCAGCGTTGCGGTGAAATCCTCAAGCCCGGCGCGCGCCAGAAAGCGTTGCCGGAAAATGCTGGCGAGGCAACGTTCAAGCGCCTGGACAAATTCCGCAGCGGCGCGAAGCGTGAAGGCGGCCGCCCGACTGCCGCGATTCGTCTTGAAATGCAGAAGACCATGCAGGCGCATGCCGCGGTGTTCCGCACGGGCGAGGTGATGGAAGAAGGTCTGAACGTTCTGAACGACATCTACAAATCTTTCGAGAACGTGCAGGTGACCGACGCGAGCATGATCTGGAACTCCGATCTCGTGGAAACACTGGAACTGGAAAACCTGCTGGATCTCGCGACCGTGACGCTCGCCGGTGCAATCAATCGCAAGGAATCGCGCGGCGCGCATGCACGCGAGGATTTCCCGGATCGCGATGACGAGAAGTGGATGAAGCACACGCTCGCATGGATCGATGAACAGGGCAGCGTGCGTTTCGAATACCGGCCGGTGCACATGAAGACGCTGACGGACGAAATCGAAGTTATACCTCCGAAGCAGCGCGTATATTGATGAATCGCGCGCTGAGCGCGCTCCTGTATTGCGGTAGTGGCGCCATGGCGTCGTGAAGAGGAAGAGAGAAATGGCAGAGTTCACGCTTCCGAAGAATTCGAAGATCAACAGCAAGGGAAAGGTTTACAAGGCGGAGAAAGACGCGAAGAACGTCAAGACGTTCAAGGTCTATCGCTATGATCCGGATACGGGCGAAAACCCGCGCATGGACACTTACGAGGTCGATCTCGACAAATGCGGCCCGATGGTTCTCGACGCGATCATCAAGATCAAGAACGAAGTCGATGCGACGCTGACCTTCCGCCGTTCCTGCCGTGAAGGTATCTGCGGTTCCTGCGCGATGAACATTGACGGCGTGAATACGCTGGCGTGCACGCGCGCGATCGATGACGTCAAAGGTGATGTGAAACTCTATCCTCTGCCGCACCAGCCGGTCGTGAAAGACCTCGTGCCGGACCTCACGAATTTCTACGCGCAATACGCATCCATCGAACCGTGGATGAAAACGACAACGCCGGCGCCGCCCGATCACGAGCGCCTGCAATCGCCGGAAGATCGCGAAAAGCTGGACGGGCTTTACGAGTGCATTCTCTGCGCCTGCTGTTCGACGTCCTGCCCGAGCTACTGGTGGAACAGTGAACGCTATCTTGGCCCCGCCGTGTTGCTGCAGGCGCGCCGCTGGCTGAATGATTCGCGCGACGAAGGGACCGGTGAGCGTCTCGACGATCTCGAAGATCCGTACAAGCTGTATCGCTGCCATACGATCATGAATTGCACGAATACCTGCCCGAAGGGTTTGAATCCGGCGAAGGCGATTGCGGAGACGAAACAGGACCTGGTCAAGCGAAAGGTCTGACCTTCACGTGACCAGTGCGTAGGTTGGGGTGAGCAACGCGAACCCCAACATCGCAGGACGTTGGGGTTCGGAAATATCTCACCCCAACCTACATGAAGATCAGTATCCATGAACGACAACGCGCGCCTTCGCTGGCTTTGCCGCCGCGGCATGAAAGAACTCGACGTGCTGCTTGAGCGTTATCTCGAACGCGATTACGCGGCGGCAACGGAAACGGAGCAGCGTGCGTTTCGCGAGTTGCTCGAATGCCAGGATCCCGTGTTGTGGGATTACGTGATGGAACACGATCAACCTCAGGACGAGGACATGCAACATGTCATCCGGAAACTCGTATCCGCGCTGCGCGTTTGATATTCGCGCAAGCCGGCGTCTTTATCTTTATTCCTTTCTTTTGATATCCGCCGCGGCGCTCGCGCCGTGGTTCGTAAATATCCCTGTCGTTCTCACGCTACTTCTCAATGCAGCGATGTTGCCTGCGACGTTCGCGCAGTTTCACTGGGCGCGCGGTGAACTGCGCCGTATTGCCTGGCAATCCGACGGACGCTGGATGCTGGTTGACAGGAAAGGACGCGAGCACGACGAAGCACGCCTGCTCCCCGGGATTTTTATCGGTAGCCGCATGCTCGCGCTGCGCTGGCAGTGCGCTTGCTGCCGGCGAAAATTCCGGGTTGCGCTGTTGGCTGACAATTGCGACGCGAATGCGTTTCGAAGGCTTGCGGTGCGTTTGCGGCTGACGCCGGATGCGGAGTTGTTTGAAAAACCGTGAAACGAAGCGCGTAGGTTGGGGTGAGCACAGCGAACCCCAACAGTTTGCGATGTTGGGGTTCGGAATACCTCACCCCAACCTACGTTTAGTTTGGCGTCAACACAGTGTCACGTGGAGGCTGGCGTTCATCGCGTTCCGGGTAATCCAGCGTGTAATGCAGGCCCCTCGATTCCTTGCGGTGTTGCGCGGAGCGCACGATCAGCTCCGCGACCGTCACCAGGTTGCGCAATTCGATGAGATCGGCCGTCACACGAAAGTTGCCGTAGTACTCCGCGATTTCCGCTTTCAGAAGTTCCACGCGGTTCAGCGCGCGTTGCAGGCGCTTGTCGGTGCGCACGATGCCGACGTAATCCCACATGAAGCGCCGCAGTTCATCCCAGTTGTGCGAAACGACGACTTCCTCGTCGGAATTCGTCACGCGGCTTTCGTCCCATGCAGGAATTTCGGTAGCCGCGGGCGATTCCGCGCACCGCGTCGCAATGTCGTTCGCTGCGCCTTCGGCCTGCACCAGGCATTCCAGCAGCGAATTCGATGCCATGCGGTTAGCGCCGTGCAGGCCGGTGTGCGCGACTTCGCCAATGGCGTACAGGCCCGGCAAGTCCGTGCGCCCGGCAACATCGGCAATCACGCCACCGCAGGTGTAATGCGCAGCGGGAACGACCGGCACGGGTTTACGCGCGAGATCGAATCCGTATTCGAGGCAGCTTGCGTAGACGTTCGGAAAGTATTCGCGGATGAATGCGGCAGGCTTGTGCGAAATGTCGAGCAGCACGTGATCGATGCCGAGACGTTTCATTTCATGATCGATCGCGCGCGCGACGATATCGCGCGGCGCGAGTTCCGCGCGCGGATCGAAGCGTGGCATGAAACGCTCGCCATCCGGCAACAGCAGCTTCGCGCCTTCACCGCGCAGGGCTTCGGTCAGCAGCAGCGTTTTCGCTTTCGGGTGATACAAGCAGGTTGGATGGAACTGCATGAATTCCATGTTCGCGATGCGACAGCCAGCGCGCCACGCCATCGCAATGCCGTCGCCGGTCACGCCATCCGGATTCGAGGTGTAAAGATACGCGCGGCTCGCGCCGCCGGTGGCAAGCACCACGGTATTCGCCGCTTGCGCGATGACTTGCTGGCTCGCGATATCGAGCAGGTAGGCACCGAGCACGCGATCGTCATTCGCACCGAACTTGCTCGCCGTCACAAGATCAACTGCAATGAAATTTTCCAGCACCGTGATGTTCGGCGCATCGCGCAAGCGCGCTTCAAGCGTGTGCTGGATGGCGCGGCCGGTGGCATCATCGGCGTGAATCACGCGGCGATGACTGTGGCCGCCTTCGCGCGTGAGATGAAATTTTTCGCTGTCGCCATGGCGCGTGAACGCGACGCCTTGCTCCACCAGCCACTGGATTACCGCCGGTCCGCGTGATGCGATGTTTCGCACGACATCCGGATTGCACAATCCCGCGCCGGCGGCGAGCGTGTCTTCAACGTGTGCGTCGATGGAATCGGTTTCTTCAAGCACGGCGGAAACGCCGCCTTGCGCCCAATGCGTGCTGCCGGCATCAAGCGATCCTTTCGAAACCACGGCGACACGCAGCGAGCCGGGCAGGCGTAATGCCAGGCTCAGACCGGCGGCGCCGGAGCCGAGAACGAGAACATCGAAAGGCGGATTGCCCGAATCAGGATGTTGCATGGCACCAGTCTGAATGCGCTGCTACAATCGACCGCTTGTCATTTCGCTTCAGCGGTCGCGAAGGCCGGAAAATATATCTGAATGAAGCATACCTGCGAACCTTTTTCTCGAATTCCTGTCTATCCACCCAGCAACGGCCGGGACGGTTCCTGTCGTTTCTTTCGCCGGGTCGAACGGTAGTCCATGGCGAAGACGGCGGACCAACTGCTGGTTGAACGCGTCCAGCGCGGCGACAAGGCGGCATTCGACACGCTGGTGCGAAAGTACCAGCACAAGATCGTGAAACTGATTTCACGATATGTGTACGAACCGGCCGAAGCGCTGGACATCGCACAGGAAACCTTCATCAAGGCGTACCGCGCCTTGCCGAAGTTTCGGGGCGACAGTGCGTTCTATACATGGTTGTACCGAATTGCGATCAACACGGCGAAGAATCACCTTGTCGCTGAAGGGCGACGCCCGGTTGACCGGCAGATGGACTTGCAGGACCCTGAGCAGTACGACATGAATGCGAGGCTCAAGGATGTTGCGACACCCGAGAGTCTCCTGCTCACGGATGAAATCCAGGTGACGGTGGAAGACGCCATCCAGGAGCTGCCCGAAGAATTGCGCACGGCCATTGTGCTGCGCGAACTCGAAGGCATGAGTTACGAGGAAATCGCCGCGGCCATGGATTGTCCTGTCGGCACCGTGAGATCACGAATATTCCGGGCACGTGAAGCCATAACGAATCGGTTGCAGCCCTTGCTGGATCGGGAATGAAACAATGAATGACAAGCTCCTTGAACAGGTTTCGGCGCTCGCAGACGGCGAATTGAGCACGCATGAAGCCGAACTGCTGCTCGCGCGCATGGAGCGCGACGCGGAGTTGCGCGACGCCTGGGAGCGCTATCACCTGGCTGGCGAAGCCATGCGCGGCGGACTTGCGCGCGTGCATCATCATGATTTCGCCGCGGGCGTTGCAGCCGCAATCGCGGAAGACACCGTGCCTGCAAAAACCACGATCAGCGGCGCGGCAATCCAGCGCGCGCTGCGGCCTGTTGCGGGCTTTGCCGTGGCAGCGTCGGTCGCCATGCTTGCGGTATTCACCTTGCAGATGCCACAACAGGATTCCTCGCTGGGCGAAGTCGTGCCGCAGGGCGACAGCATTCCTGTCGCAGTTCCGAGAATGCGTGCCGAAGCCGTGGATTTCTCCGGTGTGCGTTCCGAAGCCCTGCAGAACCAGTTGCGCGGCTACCTTCTCAATCACAGCGAGCACACGCGCAGCCCGCGCATTCGCGGTGTCATGCCGTATGTCCAGATCGCCGCGCACGACACGCGTCCCGTCGAAACGGATGACGGGAACGACCGGGACCCGCGCAACTGATGTTCAATTTCCGCTGGATTTTCCTGCTTTTCCTGCCGCTGGCCGCAATGCCGGCGCACGCCAACTTTGGCGACAATCCGGGTACCTGGCTTGAGCAGATGGAAACCGCGCTCGAGACCATCGATTACCAGGGCACCTTTGTTTACATCCACGGCGACCAGGCTGAAACCATGCTTGTTTTTCATCGCGTCGGCCCCGACGGCACGCGCGAACGCCTGGTGTCGCTGAACGGCAGCGCACGCGAAGTGCTGCGCAACGATGATGAAGTCAAATGCATCCTGCCCGACGACAAGGTCGTGTTCGTCGAAAAACGTCATGAAGGCGGCACACTGGCGCAGGGCATTCCGCTGAATGCCGTGCGCAACAGCGATCATTACGAATTCGAGTTGCTGGGTACCGGGCGCATTGCCGGGCGCAGCGCGCAACTGATCGCGATCAAGCCGCGCGACGAATTCCGCTATGGCTATCACCTCTGGCTGGATGAACAGACGGCCTTGCCGTTGCGTTCCGAGCTGGTCAACGAATCCGGCGAGCCGATCGAGAAAATGATGTTCACCGAGATCGAGATCGGCGTGAGCATCGATGACGAGCAGCTTGCACCGTCGGTGTCCGGCGAGGATTTCACCTGGCATGTGAACGGCGGCGAGGAAAAGGCCGTTGCGGAAATGAGCACGCCGGTCAAATTCGACACGCTGCCGCCGGGATATGAAATTGTCAGCGCCGAGACGCGCAAGGAAGCCGAGCAGCCATCCTGGCACCTCGTGATTTCCGACGGGCTTGCTTCGGTGTCCGTGTTTGCCGAACCGCTGCTGGAAGGCAAGCCGTCGCTGGCGGGACTTTCCACGCTTGGTGCGGTGAACGCTTTCGGCGTTCGCCTGGATGACCATCACATCACGGTCGTCGGTGAAGTGCCCGAAGCCACGGTGACGGCGATCGGCGAAGCGGCGAGCCTGGCTGAGCGCGAACAGTAAGAACGGATATCGAATCCGCGGCTTGCATTACCGCCACACCGCTTGCGCTATCCTTCCTTCATGAATTCTCCGGAACCCCGCGATGACCTGATCCAGGAACGCGCCCGCGTGCTGCGTGTCGTGGGCGCAACCGCCTGGGTGCAATGCGAAAGCCAGGCGGGTTGTGCGCGCTGTGCGGCGGGTGAGGGCTGCGGCGCGGGCCTGTTCGCGAAACTGTTGCGCGGGCGCCTGCAGGAATTGCCGGTAAGCTTGCCGGCATCGATGGCCGGTCTCGCGGCCGGTGACCAGTTGCTGCTCGGGCTGTCCGTAACGGCAGTGCAGAGTGCTTCGTTCCTGCTCTACGGCCTGCCGCTCGCGGGCCTGCTGATCGGCGCGATCGGCGGCGGGATGATGTTCGGCGGCGATGCCGGCGCATTGGCCGGCGCGATCACGGGGCTTGCAAGCGGCCTGTGGATCGCTCGGTGGCGCGGCGCGCGATTGGCCGGCAGCGGCGAGCTGCAAGCCGTGGTCCTGCGGCAACTGGCCGCGCACGAGCCTTGTCCGACGCGACTGGAACCCTGACAATAGCCGCTGTTTTCCCAATCCTGCTGCGTCCACACATGCGTCTTTTGCTGCTTTCCACAATTCTTTTGTTTTTCGCCGCACCGGCATCGCACGCGGCCGAGCCCGTGCCGCTCCAGACCCTGCCGGATTTCGTCACGCTGGCCGAACAGGTCAGCCCGACGGTGGTGAACATCAGCAGCACGCAGCGGCTGGAAGTGACCGCGACGGATCCCGGCGCGTCGCTGCCGGAAAGCCATCCCTTCGACGATTTGTTCGAACGTTTTTCGGATCCGGCCGAGACGCCGCCTGCGCCTGAACTGTTCGATTCCAGTTCGCTGGGTTCCGGCGTGATCATTTCCGCCGACGGCGAGATTCTCACCAATTACCATGTCATTCGCGGCGCCGAGGAAATCGTGGTGCGGCTCGCCGACCGGCGACAGTTGAACGCCCGGCTGATTGGCGCGGACCCCGCCAGCGATCTCGCGCTGCTGAAAATCGACGCGACCGATCTGCCGGTCGCGCACATCGGCGATGCGCACAAGCTCAAGGTCGGCGAATGGGTGATGGCCATTGGCTCTCCCTTCGGTTTCGATTACTCGGTGACTTCCGGCATCGTCAGCGCGAAAGGCCGCAGCGTCGGCAGCGAGCGTTATGTGCCTTACATCCAGACCGACGTCGCCATCAATCCCGGCAATTCCGGCGGGCCGCTGTTCAACATGAACGGCGAGGTCATCGGCATCAATTCTCAGATCTACAGCCGCACCGGCGGCTTCATGGGCGTTTCCTTCGCGATTCCCATCAATCTCGCCATGGACGTGGCGGCGCAGTTGCGCACGAACGGCCGCGTCAGCCGCGGCTGGCTGGGCGTCGATATCCAGGATGTGACCCGCGATCTGGCCGAATCCTTTGAAATGAGCCGTCCGGAAGGCGCGCTGGTGCGCAACGTTTTCGACGGCAGTCCGGCCGATAAGGCCGGTCTCGAAGTCGGCGACATCATCCTCGCATTCAACGACGAGGCCGTTTATGCCGCGGACGAGTTGCCGCCGATGGTCGGCGGTGTGCCCGCTGGCAGCGAGGTTGCCCTGTCGGTGATGCGCGACGGCGAGCCGCGCGAGTTGAAGGTGACGCTGGGCGAGGTTCCCGTCGAAACCCTGCCGGTCGCGCTCGAAAGCCAGGACGGTGGCGATGGCCGGCTCGGCCTCGCGGTGCGCGAACTGCGCTTCTCGGAACGCGAGACGCTCGCGGTCGAAGAGGGCGGCGTTATCGTGGAGGAAGTCGCGCCAGGTCCCGCGCGCCAGGCCGGTTTGCGGATTGGCGATGTCATTCTCAGCATCGACCGCGAACCGATTCGTGACGAGAAGGATTTCCGCGCGGCCGTTGATGCCCTGCCGCACGACCGGCACGTCGCCGTGCTCGTGCAGCGCGGTGGCACGACGGTTTTCGTCCCGCTGCGCGTCGCCCAATGACGATGGCGGGGTGACAATGGCGGGTCTTGTGCTTTACAGCCGTCCCGGCTGCCATCTTTGCGAGGACATGCACGCCGAGTTGCAGCCGCTGTTGCAGGCGGCAGGCCTCGCCGTCGAGGTCGTGAACATCGATACCGACGCCGGGTTGCGCGAGACATTCGGCATCAGGATTCCCGTTCTGGTGCTCGACGGCGAGGTGATCTCGGAAGGCCGGCTGGATGCGGACGCGGTGGCCGATGCACTGAAGGTTCCTTGAGCGTTCGCCTCTCGCGGCCGGTATAATTCCCCGCTTTGCTCGCGCAAAACCTCGCCTCCGACGACCAAGGATTTATGGATCACATCCGCAATTTTTCGATCATCGCTCATATCGATCACGGCAAATCGACGCTCGCCGACCGGTTCATCCAGATCTGCGGCGGCCTTGCCGACCGCGAAATGGCAGCGCAAGTGCTCGACTCGATGGATCTCGAGCGCGAGCGCGGCATCACCATCAAGGCGCAAAGCGTCTCGCTGGAATATCTCGCCGATAACGGCAAGACCTACCTGTTGAATCTCATCGACACGCCGGGCCACGTTGATTTTTCGTATGAAGTCTCGCGATCGCTGGCGGCCTGCGAAGGCGCGCTGCTGGTTGTCGATGCCGCGCAAGGCGTGGAAGCGCAGAGCGTCGCGAATTGCTACACGGCCATCGATCTTGATCTCGAAGTCGTGCCGGTGCTGAACAAGATCGACCTGCCCGCCGCGGAACCTGATCGCGTGATCGCGCAGATCGAGGACATCATCGGCATCGAGGCGAAAGACGCGGTGCGCATGAGCGCGAAGACCGGCGAGAACGTGCGCGAGGCGCTTGAGAGAATCGTGCAGCGCATTCCGCCGCCGGTTGGCGATCCCGACGCGCCTCTGCAGGCATCGATTGTCGATTCCTGGTTCGACAATTACGTCGGCGTCGTGTCGCTGGTGCGCATCATCAACGGCCGCCTCAAGCCCGGCGAAAAAATCCGCGTCATGTCCACCGGCCGCGATCATCCCGTGACCAAGGTCGGACGCTTCACGCCGAAGATGACGCCGCGCGGCGACCTCAAAGCCGGTGAAGTCGGCTTCGTGATCGCGGGTATCAAGGACATCGATGGCGCACCGGTCGGCGATACGCTTACGCATCCGGATCGTCCCTGCGAGAAAGCACTGCCCGGTTTCAAGCAGGTGCAGCCGCGCGTGTTCGCTGGCCTCTTCCCGATCAATGCCGATGATTACGAAGACCTGCGCGAAGCACTGCGCAAGCTGAAGCTGAATGACTCGGCGCTGCATTTCGAACCGGAATCCTCGAACGCACTCGGCTTCGGTTTCCGCTGCGGGTTTCTCGGCATGCTGCACATGGAGATCGTGCAGGAACGGCTGGAGCGCGAATATGAAATCGACCTGATCACCACGGCGCCGACGGTGATTTACGAAGTCGAGATCACCGACGGCAGTATTGTGATGGTCGACAACCCCGCCAACCTGCCGGCGACGAACAAGATCGAGGAAATCCGCGAGCCGATCATCACCGCGAACATTCTCGTGCCGCAGGAATTCATCGGCAACGTCATCAATCTTTGCGTTGAAAAACGCGGCACACAGACGCGCATGCATTACACGGGCTCGCAAGTGCAGCTCACGTATCAATTGCCGATGAGCGAAGTGGTTCTCGATTTCTTCGATCGCCTGAAATCGTGCAGCCGCGGATTTGCGTCATTCGATTATGAATTTTCGCATTTCCAGGCGGCGCCGCTCATCAAGCTCGATCTGCTCATCAACGGCGAGAAGGTTGACGCGCTCAGTTCCATCGTGCACAAGGATCATGCCTTTCCGCGCGGCCGCGACCTCACGGAAAAAATGAAGGAACTCATTCCGCGGCAGATGTTCGAAGTGGCAGTGCAGGCGGCGATCGGCAGCCAGATTGTCGCGCGCACCAGCGTGAAGGCGATGCGCAAGAACGTCACGGCGAAATGTTATGGCGGCGACATCAGCCGCAAACGCAAGCTGCTGGAAAAGCAGAAAGCCGGCAAGAAACGCATGAAGCAGGTGGGCCGCGTGGAAATTCCGCAGGAAGCCTTCCTTGCCGTGCTGCATGTCGGCAAGAAATAGGAGCATGAGATGAGGATGGATTTTTCCCTGTTTTTCCTGGCGATGATCGCGCTGATGGGCACGATCTGGCTGCTGGACATCGTGTTCTGGGCACCGCGGCGGCGTGCGGCCGGTGTCGAGAAGGAGCCGATCGCTGTCGAGTACGCGCGCTCGCTGTTTCCCGTGTTCCTTGTCATTTTCCTGCTGCGTTCGTTTGTTGCGGAGCCGTTCCGGATTCCATCGTCGTCGATGGAGCCGACGCTGGAGCAGGGCGATTTCATCCTGGTCAACAAGTTCGCTTACGGTATTCGCCTGCCGATCATTGGCACGAAGATCGTCGATATCGGTAAGCCTGAACGCGGCGACGTCATGGTTTTTCGCTATCCCGTGGACCCGCGCCAGGACTACATCAAGCGGGTGATTGGTGTACCGGGCGACGAGATCGCCTATTATCAAAAACGCGTGTATGTGAATGGCGAGGTGCTTGAGTTGCGTCCCGTCGGCGATCACGTCACGGAAAACGGCATGACGGCGAATGTTTTTGCGGAGCATCTCAATGGCGAATGGCATCACATTCTGAGGATGCCGCAGCGGTACGATCCGCGCGAACTCCGGTTCACCGTTCCGCCGGGACATTACTTCATGATGGGCGACAACCGCGATAATTCGAACGACAGCCGTGTGTGGGGTTTCGTGCCGGAGGAAAACCTGGTGGGCAAGGCGTTTTTCATCTGGATGAACTGGCATTTCGGACAATGGCCGGAATGGGAACGGATCGGCACCGTCATCAAATAGCGACAGATAACCAGAAAATCCGTTGGAGGGACGTGTGATGTTGCAGCAGAAACGACAGCTTGGCATGACATTCATGGGCTATGTGCTCCTGCTTGCCGTGATCGGTTTCTTCGCGATCATGGCCATGAAGCTCGCGCCGGTTTACCTGGAGTACCAGTCGATCGTGAGAATCATGAATGCTGTGGCGGAAGAAGGTGATGCGAACGCCTCGCCCGTCGCGCTGCGTTCGACGATCCAGAAACGCCTTGACGTGAACAACATTGATACCGTCAACGCTCGTGACTTCAAGGTCACGCGCGAGAAGGGCGACGCCGTGTTGTCCGTCGAGTACGAGGCGCGCACCAAGTTCATGGGCAACGTGTGGTTCCTGCTTGAATTCGATCACTCCGTTTCACTTTGAGGAGTCCGATGGACGAAGCGGAACGTCTTGAACGCCGGCTGGAGTACCGGTTCCGCGACCGGAACCTGCTGAACTGCGCGCTCACGCACCGCAGCGTTCCGGGCGACAACAATGAGCGGCTGGAATTTCTCGGCGACGCCGTACTCGGCATGGTGGTCGCCGATTTTCTTTTCAGGAAGCATGCAGGCCTTACGGAAGGCGATCTCAGTCGCTTGCGCGCGAGCCTGGTGAACCGCGATGCACTCGCCGTCGCCGCGCAGTCCCTCGATCTCGGTATTGCCATGCACCTCGGCCCCGGCGAATTGAAATCCGGCGGTTTCCGGCGACGCTCCGTGCTGGCCGATGCGCTGGAAGCAATCATCGGCGCCGTTTATATCGACGGCGGTTTCACAGCTGTTGAAACCTGCATTCACCGCGTTCTTGCCGATGCGTTCGCGAACCTCCCGGATCCTGCCTCGCTCAAGGATCCGAAGACGCGCCTGCAGGAATTGCTGCAGGAACGCGGCGTTGGATTGCCGGAATATTCGACGGTTGACGTTTCAGGGCCGGCGCACAAACAACTGTTCCAGGTTGCCTGCAAGGTGCCGGCGCTCGCGCTGGAAACCCGTGCATCCGGCGCGAGCCGGCGCGCCGCGGAGCAGGCGGCGGCGGAAAAAATACTCGCGGAGCTGACTGATGTTGCCTGATGAAATCCATGCGGGAATGATCGGCTTGACCGGCCGGCCCAACGTCGGCAAGTCCACGCTGCTGAACGCACTCATCGGCCGCAAGGTCAGCATTGTCACGCACAAGCCGCAGACCACGCGCCACCGCATCATGGGCGTGCGTCACGAGCCCGGTTTTCAGTTCGTGTTCGTCGATACGCCGGGTATTCATCTCAAGGCGAAACGCGCACTCAACAAGGCGCTCAACCGCTCCGCGCAATCCATTCTCGATGACGTCGATATCATCGTGTTTGTCATCGAGGCCATGCGCTGGACGGAGGAGGACGACAACGTGCTGCGCCAGTTGCGCAACCGTGACAACGTCGTGCTCGCCGTGAACAAAGTCGACCAGGTGAAGGACAAGGCGGAACTGTTGCCGTTTCTCGAAGCGACCGCCGCACGCATGAATTTCGCGGCCGTCGTGCCGCTCTCGGCGTTGAAGGAAAGAAACCTCGCGCCTTTGCTTGATGAACTGCGCACGCGGCTGCCCGAATCGCCGCCGTTCTTTCCCGAAGAGCAGCACACGGACCGAAGCCACCAGTTCATGGTTGCGGAAACCGTTCGCGAAAAACTCATGGAACGCCTGCACGAGGAATTGCCCTATTCCCTGACGGTCACCGTCGATCAGTTTGTCAGCGAGCCGCCGAAAGTCGAAGGGCGAGGGAATGGACTGCTGCGCATTGGCGCGACAATCTGGGTGGAGCGCGAGGGTCAGAAATCCATCGTCATCGGCAAGGGTGGCGACATGCTCAAGCAGGTCGGGCGCGCGGCGCGCGAATCGCTGGAGTCGCAGTTCGGACGCAAGGTTTTCCTGGAGTTGTGGGTGAAGCTGCGTGAGGCGTGGGCGGACGATCCGCGCCAGTTGCGCGAACTCGGGATCGACGAACGATGACGCGACGCCTGCGGGTCGAACTCGAACCCGCGTATGTGCTGCACCAGTTCGACTACCGTGATTCAAGCCGCATTGTCGAGTTCCTGGTTCGCGATCATGGACGCATCGCCGCCGTTGCGCGCGGCGTGCGTCGTGCAAATAATCGGCAACGCGGATTGCTGCGGCCATTCCAGCCGCTGCTGCTGTCGTGGAGCGGGCGCGAGCTCGCTACTGTTACCGGGCTTGAATCCGGTGGCGCGAGCAGGCCTCTCGCCGGTGACGCGCTGCTCGCAGGCTTCTACCTGAACGAATTATGTCTGCGGCTTATTGCCACCCACGATCCGCATCCTGAAATCTTCGCGCTTTATGCGGCGGCGCTTGTCGAGTTGACGGAAAATGCGGTGGCACCGGCCTTGCGGCGCTTCGAACTGGGCTTGCTGGAGGCGCTGGGGTATGGTCTGAATCTCGTGGCCGATCCGCGCACGGGCGAAGCTGTCGATGCATCAGCGCACTATCTTTTTCACGCGGACAGTGGACCGGAACGCGCAGCAGCCGGCGCGGAACACGCGAGCCTGGTATCGGGAAATAACCTGCTTGCCATGGCTGGTGGCGATTTCAGCGACCCTCAGGTTGCGCGCGATGCGCAACGTATCCTGCGCCACGCACTGGACCGGCATCTTGGCGGCAAGCCGTTGAAAAGCCGCGATGTACTGCGCGAAATGATTTCTCGCAAGAAGCGGTGAACGAAGCACGCAGGTTGGGGTGAGGCGATAGCCGAACCCCAACGGATCGGAATGTTGGGGTTCGCGATGCTCACCCCAACCTACCACTCGGTTGCAGGAAACAGGTGAACGAAGATGAGCAAGGCAATCGATCTCGGCGTCAACATCGATCACGTGGCAACGCTGCGCCAGGCGCGCGGCGGCCGTTTCCCGTCCGTTATCGATGCGGCGGAACTCGCGGTCGTTGCCGGTGCAACAGGAATCACGATGCACTTGCGTGAAGACCGCCGCCACATCCAGGACCAGGATGTGCGCGATGTGCTGGCGAGCGTGCGCGTGCCGGTCAATCTCGAAATGGCTGTGACGGATGAAATGCTCGCCATCGCCGCCGAGTTGCGCGCACCGCATTGTTGCCTGGTTCCGGAGCGCCGCGAGGAACTCACAACGGAAGGCGGATTGAATGTCGCGGGCAATGCGGCGCGGATACGCGATGCCGCCGGCCAGTTGCGAAACAACGGCTATCGCGTGTCGCTGTTTATCGATCCAGATCCCGAACAGGTGCAGGCGGCGTACGACAGCGGCGCGCCGGTCATCGAGTTGCATACCGGCGCGTATTCAAACGCGAAGGGTGACGGCATCGCTGATGAGCTTCTGCGGTTGAAAACGGCAGCGGAACAAGCCGAGAAACTCGGACTCATCGTGCACGCGGGACACGGACTCAACACGCATAACGTCGGCCCCGTCGCCAGGCTTTCACAAGTCACCGAACTCAACATCGGCCACTCCATTGTTTCACGCGCGCTTTTCATCGGGCTTGATGAAGCCATCGGCGAAATATTGCGTGCAATGCAGGACGCGCGCCGCTGATGATTTTTGGAATCGGCACCGACCTTTGTGAAATCGCCCGGATCGAAAAGACCTGGGCGCGATTCGGCGATCACTTCGTCGACCGCCTGCTCATGCCCGAGGAGCGCGAACAGTTCGAGCGTACGAAGCGCAAGGTTCGTTTTCTCGCCATGCATTTCGCCGCCAAGGAAGCCATCGTGAAGGCGATGGGCACGGGATTTCGCCAGGGCATCTGGATTCGCGATGTCGGTTTCGTGCAAGAGCCTTCCGGCAAGCCGGTGCCGATCTTCTCCGCGAATGGCGCGCGCAAGTGCGAGGAACTTGGCGCAGGCGAAGGTTTCGTCTCACTTACCGATGAAGCGGGAATGGTGGCCGCGTTTGCGGTGTTGATGAAGAAATGAAGTAAAAATCGGAACGCGTGCCGCCACAACCCAACGAGCCGGGATCCCATGGACATCGAACTGCTGCGCACTTTCGTCGAGGTTTATCGCTGCCGGCATTTCGGCAAGGCGGCGGATCGTCTGTACATCACGCAATCGGCGGTCAGCGCACGCATTCGCCAGCTCGAAACCACGCTGGGTTGCCAGTTGCTGGTGCGTGAACGCAAGCAGGTGCAGCCAACGGCCGACGGCGAACGCTTTCTGCGACATGCGGAATCGTTGTTGAAGCAATGGGAACGCGCGCAGCGGGACATGACGGAAAGTGCGGCTGGCGGATCGCCGTTGCGCGTCGGCGGCGTGCCACCGTTGTGGGAAGCGCGCGGCTTGCGCTGGCTTGCGCGTTATCGTGCCGACAATGCGGGACGCGTACGCTGCGAATCCCGCGAAGTGGACCAGCTCATGCCGCGACTTGTGGAAGGCGCGCTGGATCTCGTGTTGCAGTTCGATGCGCCGCGTGCGACGGCGATCGAACACCGTCACATCGGCGAGCTGCGCCTCGTGCTGGCCGCGACAAGGCCGGAAATGAAATTTCCCGATGTCCTCCAGGGAAACTACATTGAACTGGAATGGGGTAGCGTATTCGGGTTGGCGCAGGCCGCGTTCATGGAAGGCAGGATATCCTCACTGCGCATGGATGCCATGCATACGGCGATCGGCTGGCTGCGCGAGAACGACGGCGCGGCTTATCTGCCGGAAGACATCGTGCAACGCGAAACATTCCTGCATTCCGTTGCAGACGCGCCCGCGTTCGCGCGCGAGATTCACGCTGCCTGGTCTGATCGTGGCGAACGTCGCGAGATGATCGAAGCGTTCCTGAAAACAGCGGAATAAAAAAATCCGGCCACAGGCCGGATTTTTGTTCACTTGCAGAAACGCGGCCGACGAATCATTCGTCGTCGAAGCCGTCGGACAACTGCCGTTTCAGCTTCTTGTTTTCAAGATAGTCCTCCACCGAACGCCATGACGTCTTCTTGCTCTTGTGAGCCTTCATCGTCCGGCGCCGCTCGGCGGCTTCCTCGATATAACCGAACTGGTCGGCTTCATGGTCGCCTTCGAAGTCGTCATCCTTGAAGTCGTCGAAATCTGCGCCTTTTGAAACACCCATCGTTGCCAGCACCTCGCTTGAATGGTGGCGTTGGTAATGACAGAGCGAAAAAGGCTTCGCTCATGCCGCGCTGTATAACGGTCATGAGCGAAGATTCAAAGCGAAAAATTTTTCTCCATTCGATAAACGCGATTTATTGTTCCGTCGTGCTTTCACGGCCCGCACTTTCCTGACCCGCTGTTTCCCGGTGATGATCGCGCGCGAAGAACGTGTACATTGCGGGCACGACGAATAGGGTAAACGCCGTACCGATAGTCATGCCTGTCGCGATCACAAGACCGATGCTGTAGCGGCTTTCCGCGCCGGCACCACTCGCAAAAATAAGTGGAAACACGGCCAGCACGATGGCCGCTGTTGTCATCAGGATCGGCCGCAGGCGAATGGATGCGGCTTCCTCGATCGCCTGACGCACGCTCAGGCCTTTTTCTTCCTGCAGCTTGTTCGCGAACTCGACCATGAGAATGCCGTGTTTCGAGATCAGTCCGATCAGTGTCACCAAGCCAACCTGCGTGTAGATGTTGATCGTCGCAGCACCCAATGTGAGCGGAATCAACGCGCCGCACAATGACATCGGCACCGACACCAGGATGATGAACGGATCGCGGAAGCTTTCGAACTGCGCCGCGAGCACGAGATAGATCACCAGCAAGGCGAAGAAAAACGTCAGCAGCAACGCCGAGCCTTCTTCCTTGAACTGGCGCGACTCGCCGGCGTAGTTCACGTAATAGCCATCCGGGAAAATCTCCGCCGCCTTCTGCTCGAGAAAGCCCAGCGCCTGGCCCAGCGACACACCCGGACGCGGCACGCCCTGGATGGTCGCAGCGTTGAGTTGCTGGAACTGGGTCAACTGGCTCGGCTGCGTGCGCTGCGAAAAACTCACGACCGTCGAAAGCGGTACGGCTTCTCCTGTACTCGTGCGGATGTAGTACTGGTTGAGCTGATCGGCGACGCGACGGAACTCATCGCGCACCTGCGGAATGACCTTGTAGCTGCGGCCTTCCAGGCTGAAGCGGTTGACGTAACCACCACCGAGCAGCGTCGCCAGCGAGGAACCGATGTCGCTCATGTCGATGCCGAGCTCGGCGGCCTTCTCGCGATCGATATGCATCTCGAGTTGCGGGTTGTTGTACTTGAGATCCATGTCGATGTAGGCGAACAGGCCACTCTGCTGCGCGGCCTGCATCAACGATTGCGTCACCTCGTAGATGTTCGCGAACTCGTCGGTGGAGCTGACCACGAACTGCACCGGCAAACCGCTCGCACCCGGCAGTGACGGGAAGGTGATGGCAACCGCCTGCAGGCCGGCCACGCCCGCGAGTTTTTGCTGCAGGGCCTGCTGCACTTCGGCCTGGCTGCGTTCGCGGTCACTCCACGGCTTGAGAATCAGGCCGGCGATCAGATTGTTCACCGAACCCATGCCGTTGATCATGAAGTAGGCTTCCATCTCGGGCAGGCTCTTGAAGATGCCGTCGATTTCCTCGGCGTATTCTTCCATGTATTCGTGCGTCGCGTGACGCGGACCCGTTGCCGAGACGAACACGAAGCCCTGGTCTTCCGTCGGCGAGAGTTCCTGCTGCGCGGAGGTGTACAGGAACCCGCAGCTGATCAGCACGACAATGGCAATGACGACAATCACCGGGCGCGTATTCAACGCGCCGTGCAGCTTGCGCAGGTAGAAATGCCGCAGCGTTTCGAACTTGTGATCAAGGTACTGCGCGAGACGCCCTTCGGAACCCGCCGGTTTCAGAAATTTCGCGCACAACATCGGCGACAGCGTGAGCGCGATGACGCCGGAAACAACAACTGCGCCCGCGAGCGTGAAAGCGAATTCGCGGAACAGGTTGCCGGTCAGGCCGGTGAGAAAACCGATGGGCGCATACACCGCAGCCAGCGTCAGCGTCATGGTGATGACCGGCACCGCGATTTCGCGTGCGCCTTGCAGTGCTGCCTGTTTCGGCGACAGGCCTTCCTCGATGTGACGATGAACGTTCTCGACCACGACAATCGCGTCATCGACGACGAGACCGATCGCGAGCACCATCGCGAGCAGCGTGAGCAGATTCAGCGAATAGCCCATCGCGAGCATGAAGAACATCACGCCGACCAGCGACAGCGGAATGGTGATGACCGGAATCGCGACGGCGCGCAAGGCGCCGAGGAACAGGAAGATCACCACGATAACGATCAGGCCCGCTTCGACGATGGTGTTGACCACCTCGTCGATGGAATCCGAAATGTATTCCGTCGCGTCGTAGACCATTTCCGTGTGCAGTCCTGGCGGCAGCGCTTCGCGAATCTGGGGCATGGTTTCGCGCACACGCGCAATCACGTCCAGCGGATTCGCATCCGGATTGCCCGAGATCGCCATGAACACCGCGCGCTGCCCCGAAAACAGCACGGAGCTGTCGTAGCTTTCCGAGCCGAGTTCCACATCGGCGACGTCGCGAATGCGCACGATGCCGTTTTCATCGCTGCGAATCACGATGCTGCCGAAACCTTCCGGGTCACTGAGGTCGGTGTCGGCATTGATTTCCAGCGCGATGTTGTTGCCCTTGGTCGAACCGACGGCGGCGAGGAAGTTGTTCTGCTGCAGCGCCATCGCAACTTCGGCGGCGGTCACGTTGAACGCCGCAAGCTTGAGCGGATCCAGCCAGATGCGCATCGCAAACGTGCGCGCGCCGAGCACCTGCGCCTGCGAGACACCTTCCAGTGTCTGCAACTTCGGCTGCACCACGCGCACCAGGTAATCGGTCACCTGTTCGCCATCCATCGTGTCGCTGTAGAAGCTGATGTAGGCGAGTGCGGCGCCGCGAATGTCGGACGACTGGATCACGGGCGATTCCGCCGCGGGCGGCAGAATGTTTCGCACTTCGTTCACCTTCGCCATGATTTCCGTCAACGCGGCATTGCGGTCGAAGTTGAGCTGCAAGTGCGCGGTGATGGTGCTCATGCCCTGGCGACTGGACGAGGTGATGTAGTCGATGCCGTCGGCGCTGGAAATCGCCTGCTGGATCGGCGTCGTGATGAAGCCCTGCACCAGTTCGGCGTCCGCGCCGGGATAGAACGTGCTGATGGTGATCTGCGTGGTTTCCACTTCCGGAAACTGGCGCAGGTCGAGCTCCTGCATGGAGCGAAAGCCCAGCAGGAGAATGACGAGGCTGACCACTGTCGCAAGGACAGGGCGCCGAATGAAAATGTCGGTAAATCGCATCGGCTTATTCCTGCACCTGGACGTCGTTGTCGATCAACAGTGTCGCGCCGTCCTGCAGCTTGAGCTGGCCGGCGGTGACGACGGATTCACCGGGTTCGAGTCCGGAGAGGATGGCGACATCGCCTTCGCGCACGGGGCCGGTTTCGATGAAGCGCTGTTCCGCGATCAGCTTGTCGTCTTTCTCGGTGACAACGAACACGGCATCGCCGTACAGCGAATACGAGATGGCGGTACGCGGCACGGTCACGAACTCATTCGGATTGCCGGCGAGCACTTCGACCTCGACGAACATTCCCGGACGAAGCCTGCCCTCGGGATTGTCGATCTGGCCCTGCACGGAGAAGTTGCGCGTCGAGGGATCAACCTTCGGCGAGATCGCCGTGACCTTGCCGGTGAACGCCTTGCCCGAAAACGCGTCGGTGGAGATTTCCAGCACCTGGCCGGGTTCGATGCTGCCGAGGCGCTGCTGCGGCAGGGTGAAATTGATGTACAGCGGATCGAGCGACTGCAGCGTCACGATCGGATCGCCGGCCTGCACGTAAGCGCCGACATCCACCTGGCGGATGCCGAGCTGGCCCGCGAACGGGGCGCGGATGGCCTTCTTCTCGATAGTGACCTCGCGCGCGCGCAGCGTTGAGTTCGCCTGGTCGTATTCGCTTTGTGCCGCATCCAGCGCTTCTTCCGCCGCGAGACCTTCACCGACGATCTGGCGCGTGCGCTCGAGATTCTGTTTCGCCTGCTTCGCGCGTGCGCGCAGGCCCGGCAGCTCCGCCTGTTCGGCGGTGTCATCAAGCTGCACCAGCAGTTCGCCTTTTTCTGCGTGCTCACCGGATTTGAAGAAAATTTCTTCCACCACGCCGGACACTTCCGCGGCAACATCCACGCCTTGCACGGCGCTCAGGCTGCCGACCGCCTCGATGCGCGGCTGCCAGGATTCGAGCTCCGCTTCGGTCGCGGACACGGTGACCGGTGGCGGCTGGTAGTTGGCGAAATACTGGCCCGTCATGTAGCCGATGAAGGCTTTCCATCCGAAGATGCCGCCGAACACGACCACCAGCACGGCGATCGCAATGATCATTCTTTTTTTCATGAAAGACTCCAATCAGACAGGATACGGTGTGGCCCGGTACGGTGGCGGGCTGGACGGGGGCCGCGCCGTGCGAGGCATAGACAGCGCATTACTGCGAGGGTTCCGCGGTGCGACATCTTTGCAGTGGCCGGTAATTTCACGTGGCGCCGCGCCTTCCTTGTAATGCAGCCCATGGGTTGCAAATTCAAATGCGAATCCATCAGCCGCGCGCTCCGCTGACACCATCGATCAGTTCATCGCGATGCGCGGCAATGTAATCGCGATGCGCTTTCAGCGTGGCCAGCGCGAGCTCCACTTCGAAACGTTGCGCGGGCGACAGCGCGCGGCCGACGCTGCTTGAGGATTCCGAGACCCGCTGCAATTCCTGCAGCGTGCGATTCACGTCCACCAGCCGTTCGTTCAGCACCTCGCCCAGCCGGTCGACGGGGAGCAGGTGTGCGAAATGCAGCAGCACGTAGAATTCCGAGCGGATGCGGTGGCGCGGCGGTGTTGCGACGAGCGATTTCAGAAACGTTTCCCGGCCGGTCGGCGTGAGCGCGTAAACCTTGCGGTCCGGCCGGTTGGATTGCGATTCCTCGCGACAGGTGACGAGGCCGTCACGGGCAAGCTCGGTCAGCGCCGGATAGATCGATCCGAAGCCCGCCACGTAAAAATGGCGGAACACGCACTCGAAATGCTTCTTGATGTCATAGCCCGACGCCTCACCCTGGGTGAGCACGCCGAGGCAGAGTGTCTTGATATCCATGGATTTGGGAACAGCCGGGCTGAAAAATGCTGCGGGATGATATATCGAGAAGATATATCAGGCAAATATAAATAGCAGTGCAGCATCGTCTTGCCGTCATCCGGCGCTCGCGCCTACAGTGGCCGCCGCGACACCTTATCTATAGAGGTAACCAGAATGGCTTTTCAGCGCACGCTCGCCTTCGAAACCCCCGGCCGCGGCACCGTGGAGATAACCGGAGCCATCCAGGACGTTGTCCGCGATTCGGGAGTCGAGACCGGCTTGTGCAATCTTTTCATCCACCACACCAGTGCCTCGCTGCTTCTGACTGAAAACGCCGATCCGCAAGTACGGCGCGATCTCGAAACCTTCCTTGCACGCCTCGCGCCGGACGGCGACCCGATGTTCCGCCATGACGACGAAGGGCCGGACGACATGCCGGCCCACGTGCGCACGGTGCTGACGGAAAGCGCGTTATCGGTTCCGGTCACCGCCGGACGGCTGGCGCTCGGAACCTGGCAGGGCATCTATCTCTACGAACATCGCCACGGCGCGCATCAGCGCCGTGTGACCGTCACTGTTCTGGCTTGAAACCGGGCCGGGTCTGCACGGCGAGCAGCGCGTCGCGCGTGCGGCGGCTGCGCGCTTCCAGCGAGAGGTTGTAGGCGGCGATCAGCGCAGGGAAAAGATTGGCGATCATGCCGACGGAATCGTTGATGCCGAAGGCGAAATAGCTGAGCAGCAGCAAATTGCCCGACATGCTCATGTACCAGAAAAGCGGCGGCACCACGGGCCGCCCGGCCACGCGCGAGGCGATCAGTTGCACCAGCCAACGGCCGCCGAACAGCAGGATGCCGAAATAGCCGATGAGCTTCCAGGGTGTGACGACGGTGTCGCCGAGTTCGAGTATCGCGTTGTCCACAAGGTGATTCCCGTCACGAGAAGCCCTTTATCCTGTCGAGGTGGCGCGTTCGATGAAATCCATGTGACGACCGATGCGGAAGTCCGCAAGTACCGCGTCGCGAATGATGCCCCCGGTGTCTTTGGGATCAATCAGGTAGGTGGCGCGGCGTACACCGATGCCGAGCGGCCCGTCGCAGTCGTATTCGCGGATCACCGTCTTGTCTTCATCGGAAAGCAGCGTGAAGGGCAGCCCGTGTTCCTCTCGAAAGCGCCGGTGCGAATCCGGCGACTGCGGACTCACACCCGCGATCGTCATGCCTTTTGCCTCGATCGTGGGGAAACGGTCGCGCAGGCCGCAGGCCTCCTTCGTGCAGCCCGGCGTGAAATCGGCGGGGTAGAAATACAAAAGCACCGGACCTTGCGCGAGCAGGTCTGAAAGCCTGACGGCGTTGCCGTCCTGGTCCAGCAGCGTGAAATCAGGTGATTGGGTTCCGGGTTTCAACATGATCTTTCTCCGTGATGATGATCGAAGTCCCGTAGGAGCGGTTTCCAACCGCGATCCCCACACATCCAACCGCGAATCCTCAATGCGTCCCACTCAGCCGGAAATCAACTTCCAGCATGTCGTAGCGCGCATCCTGCATCCCCAGCGCCCGGTAGATATCCGCCGCCTGCTGGTTTTCCTGGTCAACGTACAAGCGCAGCCCGCAGACCGACGGTGTATCCAGCGCGAGCCGGTGAATATGCCGGTACAGCTGGCTGAACACGCCGCTCCCGCGGTGCTCCGCGGCAACAAACACGCTCTGGATCCACCAGAAATTCCCGTTGCGCCAGTCCGACCATTCGTAAGTGATCATCGTCTGCGCGATCACCTTGCCGTCCATCTCGGCCAGGAAATAACTGCCTTTCTCGTCGTCGGCGAGCAGGGCGGCGACGCCGCCTGTCAGCAAGTATTCATCAAGCTCGCGGCCTTCGCTCTCGGCAGCCAGCGCGAGATTGAAACGGACCACGGTATCGAGGTCGGTGGGTGTGGCTTCACGGATTGTCGCGCGCATCTTTTCCTCCTGTGCACCGCGGCAGAGTACCGCGCTCGGCGCAGGGATCAAGCCCGCCGGGTTGTAGCGAGGCCAAAAGACCGGTGCTACAATGCGCGCCTTTCCGGGTACCCCGGGAAGCGTGGGGCGGTAGCTCAGCTGGGAGAGCGTCGCGTTCGCAATGCGAAGGTCGGGAGTTCGATCCTCCTCCGCTCCACCAAAAATTGTGTAAGGCCGCGAGCAATCGCGGCTTTTTTTTTGTTCCCGGAATCCGCGAGCGGAGTGCGGACCAGCGGTGGCTCGCCACGCAGTATTGTCACTCGCCCTACACCGTTTACCCCATATCCTGAATCTGCATATTGTTGCATCCTCCGTTGTCGTACGTACGCTATCGTACATAACATGGAATTACCGCAGTTCGAAGTACTGGCCAAATCCCCGCTGGTACGTCCTGCATCAGGTTGTTCGAATCAAGAGGGGCCAGTTCCTGGTGGGCAGCGTGAAACGAAAGGGGACGCAGGTGAATTACGTCATCCGCGCGCGGTTCGCGAGCGGATTTCCGCAGCATCTCGTTCATCTCATGCGAGATAAATCCGTTTATCTCGGAAAGCGCGGGCAGTGGTCATCGTTGGCAAAGGCGTTGCAATTCAAAACGCGCCAGGCAGCGGAACTCGCGCTCAACGAGAAGTGGCACAAGCTTCGAAACGCCGGCGCCAGGGGCGTCATCCTGAGCGTTGTCGAAGTGAAGAACGGGTGAAGGGTCCGGTTGTCGGCGACACTCGAAGGACAATCCAACGAGTGGACGAGCGAAAGCGCATCCGTCATCCTTGTCTGCCATGAAATCGAAGCACGATTCCGTTCTCCACGTCGTCATCGCCGGTGCCGGTTTTGCGGGGTTGAATGCGGCGAAGGTGCTGGCCCGCGAGCGCAAGGTTCGCCTGACAATCATCGATCGCACCAATCATCATCTTTTCCAGCCGCTGCTTTACCAGGTTTCAATGGCGGAGCTGAATCCTTCCGATATCGCCACGCCCATCCGCGCGTTTTTTCGCCGGCGGAAGAATGTGGAAGTGGTGATGGGCGAGGTTACGCGTGTCGATCCTGACGCGAGGTGTTTGCACACCACGGCAGGTTTGCTGGAATACGATTACCTGGTGCTCGCGACGGGCTCGCGGCACATGTATTTCGGACACGACGAGTGGGAGGCGTTCGCGCCCGGCCTGAAAACGCTGGAGCAGGCGACGGAAATTCGTCGCCGCGTGCTGCTTGCGTTCGAGAAGGCGGAACGCGCCGCATCACCGGAAGCCTTGTCGCAACCGCTCACGTTCGTGATTGTCGGTGGCGGGCCGACGGGCGTGGAACTCGCCGGCGCGATCGGCGAGATGGCGCGTCATTCATTGCGCCGGGAGTTTCGCAAGATCGATCCGCGCGCCACGCGCGTGATCCTGCTCGAAGGCGGTAACCGGATTCTCGCGGGCTTTCATCCCGATCTGATTGCGCGCGCGATGCGCGATCTCGAAGCGCTGGGCGTGGAAGTCCGCTTGAATACGATGGTCACGGAGATTGACGCCGATGGCGTCCGCGCAGGCGATGAACGGATCGCCGCGAGCACGGTGTTGTGGGCGGCGGGCGTGGCGCCGTCTTCGCTGGGGCGTCAGTTGGGTGTGGCTTGTGATCGCGGCGGTCGCGTGGTGGTCGAACCGGACCTGAGTGTGCCGGGGCATCCGGAGATTTTTGTCGCCGGCGATCTCGCGCACGTCGCGAATGAGGATGGTGAGCCGTTGCCCGGCGTTGGCGGCGTGGCCTTGCAGGAAGGCGTTTTCATCGGAAAGTTGTTGCGCAGAGAGCTGCGCGGCGCTGCTTCACGCAAACATTTTCGCTATCACGACAAGGGTTCGATGGCGACGATCGGTCACAACAAGGCGATCGCCGAAATTGGACGGCTTCGCCTCGGCGGGTATCCCGCATGGCTCGCGTGGGTGTTCATTCATATTTATTACCTGACCGGATTTCACAACCGCGTGTTCGTGATGCTGCAGTGGGCGTGGGCGTATTTCACGCGGCGGCGGAACATGCGCTTGATTCTGGGGAAGGGGTGGCGGTTTTACGGGGACAAGTAGAATCCCGGTGAATGCGAAAGCCATCGGAAATGGCGGACTACGCTGCGCTAATCCGCCCTACACCCGCTGCGATTGCGGATTACGCGTAGCCGTAATCCGCCGTTCCAAGACGACATCCATTGCTCTTTCTTCCTTACCGCCCAGCAACGCTCGGATTTTCAATGACGATCTCAACACGGCGATTGAGCTGCCGGCCGCCGGCGGTGTCGTTGCTCGCGATCGGTGTGGTCTCGCCGCGTCCTGTTGTCGTGATCCGGTTTGCGCGGATGCCTTCCGAAACAAGATAGGACTTCACGGCCTCGGCGCGCCGTTCCGACAACTGCTCGTTGAATGCGGCGGCGCCGACGCTGTCGGTATGACCGACGATGCGTACGTCGCGTTCCGCGTAGCGCTCAAGAAAATCCGCCAGGCTGTCGAGATCATTGTGGGCGCCGGCCTTGATGGTCGCCTCGCCGGTTTCGAACAGCACGTCGCCGAGTGTCAGCACGAGGCCCTGGTCTGTCGGTTTCGCATTCAGCTCATCAATCTCGCGACGCAGTTGCGCAGCTTCCTCGCGCGTTGCCTGCGCCTGCAGTGATGCGAGACGAGCGTCGCGCCGCGCGGCTTCGGCTTCCTGCGTGCGCGCCATGAGCCGCAGGCGGTCGCGTTCCTCGCGCAGGGCTTCGCGCCGATCGACATACAGCCGAGTTTCGGCCTGCGCGCGCGCGATATCGACTTTCCGATCCGCAATGAACGCAAGATGCGCGGCGAGTTCCGTACCGCGTTCGGCATCTTCCGCTGCGGTCACGGCGAGTTCCGCTTCACGGATGGCAAGCGGCGCGCGACTTGCGAGCGCGGGATCGGACTGCAATTCATCCAGCGCCGCGCGTGCGCGTTCGGCTTCACTCGGCTGCTCGGGTGATGTCGCACAGGCGCCCAGTAAAAGCACGAAAGCCATGATCATTCCATGGCGCAGTTTCCTGTCATGCGTGTTCATCGCGGACCTCCCGCCTGGCGCAGTATTTCTTCCCGCAGGATTGCCGTGCCTTCGACGATTTCCGCGTTCACGCGTTGCGCGTCCGCGCGCTCGGCACGCGCAAAGGCAAGCTCGGCGAGCACGCGTGCTTCGTCGGCGAGGCGTTGCGCGATCAGCATGTTTTCGTTTTTCACGGCGTTGTTCGCCGCGGCGAGCTTGTCGCGCGCTTCGCTGAGTTCGAGTGCGGCGGTGTCCGCGGCGCGTGCACGTTCCGCCTGCGCGACGGCCTGGCGTGCGGATTCCAGGGATGCGACCGGCGGCGGTGTCGAGGCGCAGGCGGCAAGCGCCAGTGCCATCGTCACGATCAAGGCGCCACGGCGGGACAGGAAAATCTGGGTCTTCATGATGCCTCCTGGCGGACTGCGAACGTCGTCCATTCCAGCACGCGTTCCCGCCACAGGAAAAGACGGGCAATTCGCCCATTGGCAACTACCCACGCGAGGGGAAGGAAGGACGGCTGGCGTCCTTACAAGGTGTTGAGGCGCGCGACGAGTTCGATCTGCCGGTGAACGCCGAGCTTCGCAAGGATCGCCTTGATCTGGCTGCGGACCGTGCCGGCGGAAACGCCGCGACCGGCGGCAATGACATCAATGGTTTTCCCGCAGGCAATTTGCAGCGCCACCGCAGTTTCCGCTGGCGTCAGTGCATAGGCGGCCTGGAGAATCGCCGCCTTGCGCTCGGTGCCGTGCTGTTCGCCGCGCCCAATCACGAGAACCCCGGGCGTGAAGTGAAATGCGTGGGTGCTTTTCGGCAACGTCATGACATCAAGAACCAGCGACGGTGTCTTCAGGTGGCGATCGCGCACGATGACGGTTTGCATCGCTGGCGGGGCCGGCGTCATTCGGACGCGCGACGCGGCGGCAATGGCGGCGCCCAGCGTTCGGCTGTCTTCCGCGTGCGCGGCGACCAGGCGCCCCTGGCGAAGTTGCACGCCGCGTTCCTCGCTGGCAATCCGTTCCGCCGCCGGGGTGAATGCCTGCACGCATCCCGTGTGATCGCAGATGAAGGCGGGAATGGACAACGCGTCCATCGCGTCCGCGAGCAGCTTCGCGCCTTGTCCTTCCAGCGCGAGTTGCATGCGTACGGCGGCGCGGGCATGGGGTGCCAGCGAGGTGAAGATTTCGCGCTGGGAATGGGTGATGCGGCCTTCGCTTTTCGAGCGATTGACGGCCAGGCCAATCACGCGATCGGGCTGCCGCTCCAGCGCCGAGAGACAGATGTAAGGGCGGTCGATGCGGCGCATGAAATTCTCGAATTCCCGGTGACGCGGCGCGCTCGTGTATTCCTCCGGGAACGCAAAGTCGGCCTCCGTCAGGGTCGTGAGGGCGGGTGCGGCAATGCCCGCCGCGACGCGGGGATTGATGCCGGGATCGCCGGCATCCGCGGCCGCGGGATCCTGGAGCATGGCGGGGTCGATGGCGGTGAGGATGTTGAAAGAGAGGGCATCCGCGCCGAGGCCGATGAGCTGGCCAGACCGGGAACCGGTGGCGGCGGCCAGTCCTTCGAGCGCCGAATACCAGCTTTGTTCATCAAGTGCCGCGGAATAAAACGCTTCGGTCAATGCCAGCCAGTGCTCGTCATCGCGAATCATGCGGTTCCCCCCGAACCTGTTCCGGCATTGAACATTTGCTGGTTCACGAGAGTATGCCGAGCCCTGCGGCGACAGGAAAGTCCTTCCTTACCCAATTTTGGGGATGCGCCAGCCCTCCCGTCTTGTGGAAACTCGGGCGACATGGGACTCCTTATGACAAATCGCGGAGTCCCAATATTGCAAAGCAGGGGGTTGTCTCATGAACGTTTATGAAAGGAAAACGGTGAAACCGGCGGCGCTTTTGCTGTCGCTTCTGACGATGATCGCGCTCGCCGCCTGTGGCGGAAGCGGCGGCGGTGCTGCCACCGGCGGCGGCGATCCCGATCCCGCGGACGACGGTCCGGAACCGGAATTGCTCACACTCAGCGCGAAGGCTTACGACGGCCCGCTGGCGAACGCGACCGTGACGGTCACCATCGGCGAAGAGACCTACACGGCCACGACCAATGAAGAAGGCGTGTTCGAGCTGGAAATCGCCAGCCTGGATCCGGATGCGATGATCACCATCGTCGTCAACGGCGGTGAAGGCCAGGAAGAAGCGGAGCTGGTCAGCATTGCCGGCACCTTCGGCGCGCTTGCCGCGGCGGCGGGCGATGACGGCGTGCTGGATTCCTCGGAAAGCGGCGCGGTCGATGTCACCAACATCTCGACGGCAAAAGCGGTGCTGATGATCGAGGCCAACGGCGGCGAGCCGCCGGCGGATGACGAAGCGCTCACCGAGCTGGAGAAATCCGTCGATACCGACGCGATGCTGGAACTGGCCACGGTCATCAAGCTGGTCATCGATGCGGATATTCCGCTGCCGGAAGGCGTGGAATCAACGTATGACCTGGTTCAGAAGGACGCCTCCATCGATGCGGTGATCGACGCCGCCGCCGAAAAGGATGCGAACCTGTTTGCTGACACGCTGAACGCGATTCTCAACGACCCGGACCTGCTGCCGTCGTTCGAGGCGGGTGAGGTGCCGAACCTTTATTTCATCAACCGCGTCGGCCATTACATGTACGCCAACCGCGGCTTCTACCTTGAAATGAAGGAAGACGGAACCGGCCACGTTTACGGCAATGGCTCGTCCCAGTCATCGCCGATGAACTGGAGCATCGGCGAGAACGGTGAGCTTGCGATTGACATTACCGAGCCGCTGGTCACCCGGGTCAGCTGCTATCACGAAGCGACCGATACTGACGACAGCTGCTACCTGAGCACCACGGACATGCAGCTCCGGCTGATCTCGGATGGCGCCGAGGTGGATTCCATCACCGTTCGCCATATCGGCACGATCGAATATCTCAGTTTCGGCGAAACACTGGATTGGGACAGTACCTACAACCGTCTTGGCATGGCGCCCGGTGCGCTGGACACGTATGTGGATGCGGATGTCGTCGGTACGTGGAGCGTGCCCTTGTCCACGCCAAACCCTGTGGATTTCGGCGCCGAGTACGAGACCGGGCTGCTGACCTTCAATGCGGATCACACCGGCTCGCGGGAATCCGGCGGTACGTTTGACTGGGCGATCGATGCCGAGACCGGCGTTGTAAACATCGTATTCGCGAATGGCGACAAACTCGATGTTTACGGCCTGCGGGACGAAGGCGATATGGCCATTGACGCCATGTTCGTGCTGAACACCGCCGGCGGCGAAACTTACGCTGTTCCCACGTTTGCAGCGGAGGTCGATTCCTCATTCGCCGCAAGCGTGACAGGATCTGCCGTGGATGGAACGTGGAAGTACACGGATCTTGTCGGCCTGGAGTATGTGCTGGATTCGTCACATGCCACGGCTGCCGCACAGTATCGTGACGAAGCCGGTGTTATCTATTCCGGTCCGTTTGTCGAGGAGCTGGTGGAGCACGCCGCAGGAATGTTTGAAGTCATTTCCTGGGTTGATGCCAACGGTCCCGTCGTTAGTTGCGACGGCACAGTCGTCGGCGATTGTTTTCATGTCTATTCCAGTTCCTGGCGCGTGCTCTCCGAAGATGAAAGCGGTCGCGTGTTCATGCTCGAAGTGGACCAGGAATGGGCGTATGACGGAGCGAATACAACAGGCGGTTTCCGCGGCGACGTGACCTACCGGCACGGGTTCAACCGCTGGCTGACGCCGGTTTCAACGAGCACGGGTGTCGCCAAGCCATCCATGAACACCGGTCCTGTTCGGGGCGACCTTGTGCGCGGCCTGATGGATGAAAGACTGATCGGCCGGCGCTACTGATTCGTTCGCATCAGCATACCGGTAATGGATGAGGAGCCGGCGCAAGGACGCGCCGGCGGGGTGAAGGGAGTTACCGGAACCGCTCCGCGGAAACGCGGAGCGGTTTTTTTGTGAAAGATGGATCAGGCTTGCGTAGCCCGGATGCAGGCGTCGCGGAGCAAGCCGGAATCCGGGATCGTGCGCGGATTCATGCAGGGCTGTCGCCCCGGATTCCGCTACGCTTCATCCGGGCTACGCACTGTCAGACTTTCTGGCCCGCCAGATACAACCAGGTTTCGACGACCGTATCCGGATTCAACGACACCGATTCGATGCCTTGCTGCAGCAGCCACTCCGCGAGATCGGGATGATCCGACGGGCCCTGGCCGCAGATGCCGATGTACTTGCCGTGCTTGCGGCAGGCCTGGATCGCCATCGACAACAATTTCTTCACGGCATCGTTGCGCTCGTCGAAGAGTTGCGCGATCAGACCGGAATCGCGATCGAGGCCGAGCGTGAGCTGCGTCAGATCGTTCGACCCGATGGAGAACCCATCGAAGTATTCCAGGAATTCATCGGCGAGCAGCGCGTTCGATGGCAGCTCGCACATCATGATGAGTTTCAAACCGTTTTCGCCGCGCTTGAGGCCGTTGGCTTCCAGCAACTCGACGACCTGCCGGCCTTCATCAACGGTGCGCACGAACGGAATCATGACCTGCACGTTCGCAAGGCCCATATCGTCGCGAACTTTCTTCAGCGCGCGGCATTCCAGTTCGAAGCAGTCGCGGAAATTTTCCGACACGTAACGCGAAGCGCCGCGCCAGCCGATCATCGGGTTTTCCTCGTGCGGTTCGAACTCCTTGCCACCGAGCAGGTTCGCGTATTCGTTCGTCTTGAAATCCGACATGCGTACGATCACCGGCTCCGGCGCAAAAGCCGCCGCAAGCGTCGCAATGCCTTCGGCAAGCTTGTCGACGTAGAACGAAACCGGATCGGCATAACCCGCCATGTGCCGGCGGATTTCCTTCTGGATTTCCGGCGCCATGCGATCGAAATTCAGCAGCGCCTTCGGATGCACGCCGATCATCACATTGATGATGAACTCCAGGCGCGCGAGACCGATGCCGCGATGGGGCAGGGCCGCGAAGCTGAACGCGCGATCGGGATTCGCGACGTTCATCATCACCTTGAGCGGAATGTCGGGCATGTTGTCGAGCGCGATTTCCTTTTTCTCGAAATCGAGCTTGCCGTTGTAGATGTAACCGGTGTCGCCCTCGGCGCAGGAGATGGTGACATCCACGCCGTCCTTCACCCGCTCGGTCGCATCGCCGCAACCGACCACGGCCGGAATGCCGAGTTCGCGCGCGATGATCGCGGCATGACAGGTGCGCCCGCCGCGATTGGTGACGATGGCGGAAGCGCGTTTCATGATCGGCTCCCAGTCGGGATCGGTCATGTCGGTGACCAGCACGTCACCGGGCTCGACGCGGTGCATGTCCGCGATCGTGCTCAGCACCTTCGCGGTACCCGCGCCGATGCGTTGGCCAATGGCGCGGCCTTCGGCGAGCACGTCACCTTTGCCTTTGAGGTTGTAGCGTTCGATCACCTGGCCGGCACGGCTTTGCACGGTTTCCGGGCGCGCCTGCAGTACGTACAGCTCGCCGTCGTTGCCGTCCTTGCCCCATTCGATGTCCATCGGGCGGCCGTAATGCTGCTCGATGATGACCGCCTGTTTCGCCAGCGCGTGGATTTCGGCGTCATTCAGGGAGAAACGAACGCGGTCCGCTTCGGCAACTTCGATGGTCTTCGTCGAGCGGCTGTGGCCCGCCTCGCCGGAATACACCATCTGGATGGCCTTGCCGCCGAGACTGCGGCGCAGGATAGCTTCCCGATCTGCCGCAAGTGAGGGTTTGTAGACGTAGAATTCGTCCGGATTCACCGCACCCTGCACGACGGTCTCGCCGAGACCGTAGGCGGAGGTGATGAACACCGCGTCGCGGAAGCCGGATTCGGTGTCCAGCGTGAACATCACGCCCGAGGCGCCGATGTCCGAGCGCACCATGCGCTGCACGCCGGCCGAAAGCGCGACCAGGCTGTGATCGAAGCCCTGGTGAACGCGGTAGGCGATGGCGCGGTCGTTGAACAGCGAGGCAAATACTTCGTGCATCGCTTCAATAATATTGTCCAAGCCTTTGATATTCAGGAACGTTTCCTGCTGGCCTGCGAAGGAGGCGTCCGGCAGATCTTCCGCGGTTGCAGACGACCGTACGGCGAAGGAGGCTTCCTGCCCGGACTCTTTCACAAGTATCTCGTAGGCGTGTGCGACGTCTTCACGAAGCTTCGCGGGGAAGGGCGTCGCCATGATCCACTCGCGGATCTGCTTGCCGGTGGCGGCGAGCTTGCGGATGTCGTCCACGTCGAGCGCATCCAGCGCGCCGTTGATCCGGTCTGCCAGGCCCTCATGCTTGAGGAAATCGCGGTAGGCCTGGGCGGTGGTGGCGAAGCCGCCGGGCACTTTCACGCCGGCATTGGCGAGGTTGGCGATCATTTCGCCCAGCGAGGCGTTCTTGCCGCCGACGCGCTCGACATCGTTCATGCCAAGCTCTTCGAACCGGATTACGTAGTTGTCCAACGTTTTTCCCCCTTGAAGGAGCGCCGCACCGGCGCCGGATCTGCAGTGAAAACATCGCGCCGCATTGTACCCGAGGAGTGACCGTGATTCCCGGTGTCCTCGCGGCTTCATTGCAGCGGCGCGGCCTGCTATGTTGCCCGGGCGGCCTCGTCATGGTCGCGATCTTTCATGATGCAGCCCGAGGAGGGGCAACGGATGGAAAAATCCCGCACCGTGTTTTTCGTGTCGGACCGCACTGGCATCACCGCCGAAACGCTGGGTCACAGCCTGCTGACGCAGTTCGACGGAGTGCGCTTCCGCCAGGTGACCGTGCCCTTCATCAGCACCGTCGAGAAGGCGAAAGCCTTTGTCGAGCGCGTCAACCGCACGGCGGAGGAAGAGGGCGAACGTCCGGTGATTTTCAGCACGCTCATTACCGACGATGCGCGCAAGATTGTCGAAGGTGCGAATTGTCTTTTCCTCGATTTCTTCGATGCCTTCATCGGCCCACTGGAACGCGATCTCGGTTTGAAATCCTCGCACACCGCCGGGCGCGCGCACGGCATGCACGACATGGGCACGTACACCACGCGCATCGACGCGATGAATTTCGCGCTCGCGAATGACGACGGCGTGACCACGCGCAATTACGAGCGCGCGGACGTGGTGCTGATCGGCGTGTCGCGTTCCGGCAAGACGCCAACGTGCCTGTATCTCGCGCTGCACTACGGACTGTTCGCGGCGAATTATCCGCTGACTGAAGAAGATCTTGAAACCGGGCGTTTCCCCCAACCCCTGCTGCCGCATCGCCACAAATTGTATGGCCTGACCATCGACGCTGGCCGTTTGCAGCAGATTCGCAACGAGCGCCGGCCCGACAGCCGCTATGCCTCATCCGCACAAGTGAATCTGGAACTGCGCCAGGCGGAAGACCTTTACCGGAAAATGAATATTCCGCATATCGATACAACGAATTGTTCGATCGAGGAAATCGCGACCACGATCATTCATGAAACGGGCATCAAGCGGCGCTTCTTCTGACGAGGGCTCGCCTCATTGATTACAGGCCGCTGTGCTATTCTCGAACGATGATTATCGACATCGACAAACAGGGCGTTCACGTCGTAAGACCGGGCAGCTTTCGCGGCCTGATGGCCGTTTATGAAAGCAACTGGCGCAGGCTCGTGCAGTTGTTCGGTCGCGAGCGTCTTCGCGACATGCCGAACGAAATGGTTTCGGCGGTCCCCGGCGATCTCGACCTGCATCTGGAAGTGCAGGAGCGCTCGCCGTACACCACGACGTTTCGTCTCACGTATTTTTTTGATGCGGCGGGCGAGACGGACGCGGATCCCGATCTCATCGTGCGCGTTTACTACGATGCACAATTGGCGGAAGTGCTGTCCTGCCGCCGGATTCATCACCGGCACCGTTTGCTGGGACGCTTCGCCACAAATGCGCACGACGAGCTCGCGCGCCGCTGGCAACGCAACATCCTGTTGAACAAATGGCTGGAGTACTGCCTGGAACGCGGTCACTCGTTCGATTTTTAGAAAAAACACCAAGAAGCATTTTTGGGGAGAAGAAAATGCCCGGGGCATCGGAACGCAACAAGGGTGGGTTGCTGTCGAAATTCAGGCGCGCGGATTCCACGCAGCGCGATGAAGTGGTGAATGAGCAGCAACAGCAATTGCTGTTGCTGTTCGAAAAACGCAACCAGATCAAGCGCGAATTCGGCAAGACGCTCGACGAACTCGAGGCGCTTCGGAACGAGCATGCTGATCTCATGCAACGGCACGCGTACTACAAGGAACGGCTCGACGGCCTGGAAGCGATGCTGGCGAATCCCGAGCGCGGCCAGAACGCCATCATTTATTACCGTCTCGATTCGCTGTGGAAGCTGTGCCGCAAATTGCTGGAAGCGCGCCGCGATGAACTGGTCGCGAAATTCGAGCAACTTGAAAAACAGAAATTGATCGATAACTTCAAGGCGAGCGCGGTTGAACAGCAGCGCCAGCTCGAGCAGAAGTTTGCGCAGTACGATTCGATCTACCAGGAGATGGCGGAAAACCTGAAAGAGGTGCAGGAGCAGTTGCGGCGGGCGAACAAGTTCTGGCATTACTTCCGTCGCAAGCAGCTCGGCCTTGACGTCATCGCGGCCGAAGAACAGGTGGCGCCGATTGTCGCGCAACGCGATGAATGCCTGGCGGAACTGGAACGCGTCCGTGATCGAGAGCCTCCACCCTTCAAGGGCCTGAGCGTTGCCGCGAAACGCGAAATCAATATTCAGCTGCTTGCGCTCACGCAATACCTTTACGTTCAGTTCAGCGAAAACGATCTCGCGCCGCTCGCGCGCGCCACGCGCGACAAGCATCCGGGTGCGAGCAAGTACGGCACGCCGCAGGAATGCCTGTCGATGGAGAAACCCATTGCGGATGCCGTCGCCCGGCTGAAGTCCGATCCGAAACGTGCCGAGCGCCTGAAGCGGCGCGGCGATCACTTGCGCCAATATGTTCAGTTCACCGGTAACACTGACACCATCCCCGATGCGCAGTCATTGAGCCGCATCGTTCTCAGCCTCGGTTCGACCAGCATGTCCATCGATGCGGTGCGCGGTGATCTGCTGGTAAACGTGCTGGAGCAGGGTTACTGGAATGTCGATGAGTTGTTGTTGAAGGAATCTTCGTAAAATCCCCCCGTGTTTCGCTCGGCGGCTCCTTTTTGAGAAAGGGCGAAAATCCTCTCGCTGCGCTTCGCGCACCGGCCCCCTTTTGAAAAAGGGGGCTGTCTTCGTTCAGGTCTGCCGCAAGACCTGTTAGTTCGGCATCCAGCGAATGCGAAACGGAGAACTCCCTCCCTTTATCAAAGGGAGGGTCGGGGAGGGATTCTCTTTTCCTGGTTGCTCTTCCTGCCTTTCCCTTCATCGCTCACGCCGCGTCCGTCCTCTCCCTCGGCAATCCCCTTGCATACGCCCACACGCGGTTGCCCCAGATGCCGAGATCGTCGAACAGCGAATAGATCAGCGGCAGCATCGCGAGACTCACGACGGTCGAGAACAGCAGTCCGCCGATGATCGCGCGTGCCATCGGGTAGTAGGGCGGACCGTCGCCGCCGAGTTGCGTTTGTCCGATGGCGAGCGGCAACAGGCCGAGCACGGTCGTGCTTACCGTCATCAGGATCGGCCGCAGGCGATCCTTCGCACCTTGCAGGATGGCGTCATGACGACCCATTCCTGCGATGCGCAGATTGTTGACGTGATCGAGCATGACGATGCCGTTGTTCACGACCACGCCCATGAGAATGAGGATGCCGATCCAGGCCATCATCGAGAACACCGTTCCGGTCAGCCAGAAAAGCCAGAACACGCCGATGACCGAGAAAAGAATGCCAGTGAGAATGGCGAGCGGTTGCAGGATCTTCTCGAACAAAGACGCCATGACGATGAAGATCAACAGCAGTGCGAGCAGGAAGTTCGTGCCCATCTGGCTTTCGTTTTCTTCCGCTTCCTCGAAAGAGCGGCCAAGGCTCCAGGAATACCCTTCAGGAAACGAAAGGTTTTCCAGCGATGCGCGCAGGCGTGGCTGGATTTCATCCATGCTGACGTCCTTGTTCAGGCCGACCTGCACGTTGACGGTAGTTGCGCGGTCGGTGCGTTGAATTTCCGTCGGACCTTCCACTACCCGCAGGCTGGCGACCGACGACAGCAGCACTTCCTCGCCGGCATCATTGTGCACAGGCAATGCGTAGAGTTCCTGCAGTGACTGGTGATCGTCCTCGCTGAACGCAAGGCGAATGTCGATCTCGCCATGCGAACCGCGGAACTGCTTCAGGTTGATGCCGCGCATCGCCGTCGAGATTGTCGTCGCGATGTCCTGCGTTGACAGCCCAAGCTGCTGCGCGCGGATGCGATCGACGATTACCTGGATTTCCTGGCCGCCGTCGCCGTTTTCGATTTTTGTTTCCATGACGCCGGGCACGGCGCGCAACACGCGTTTCACTTCATCTGCCAGCAGCATCAGCGTTTCTGTGGATTCACCGCGAAGCTCGATGCCGATGCCGCCGGCTGACGATCCCTGCCGGTTACGGTCGAAACCGGGATCGCCGATCGCAATCTTCGGCAGTGTCTTGAGCAACTCGTCGCGAATCGCATTGGCCGAACGCGTCGCCGCGTCGCCTTCCGTCAGCAGGATGGCGGTGGATGCGTTGTCCTTGCCCATCCAGCTGTAGACAGAACGGATTTCATATTCTTCCTTGTTTTCCAGCAGGAAATTTTCGATGCGCGCAACATTTTCTTCCACCGTTTCCAGCGGGTAAACGCCGTCGAGATTGTAGTCGAGGTAAAGCTCGCGGCTGTCGTCCTGCGGAAACATGTCCATCTTCACGCCCGTGAACGCCGGAACGGAAACCACGATAAGCAATCCGATCAACGCAACGGAACCCCAGCGGTGCCGCAGTGTCCATGCCAGCATTCGTCCGTAGCCGTCGCGGAAACGTGCAATGAAAGAACCGGCTTCATCGGTCGGCGTTGCGCTGATCCGCGCCGCGATCATCGGAATCATGGTCAGTGCGAGTGCGAGCGAACCGATCAGCGAGAAGATGATGGTCACGGCAACGTGCTTCAGCCAGATCGTGATGCCGCTTGCCTCGCCGAAAATGATCGGCAGGAAAACAATGATGGTGGTCAGCGTGCCGGCGAAGACCGCGGTCGCAACGGAGCGCGTGCCTTCCAGTGTCGCGCGCATCGGGTCATCCGGATACTTCTGCTTGTAGCTGAATATGCTTTCGGAAACGACCACGGCGTTGTCGACCAGCATGCCGATGGCGAGCATCAGCCCCATCATCGTGAGAATGTTGAGGCTCAAACCCATGAAGTACAGCGCCGCGAGCGCAAGCGAAAGCGAGAAGGGCACGGCAAGCGTGACCATCAGGGTGATCGGCAAATGGCGCAGGAAGAAGAACAGCACCAGCATGGAAAGTCCCGCGCCAACGAGGCCGGAATTCAGCACGTCGTTCAGCGACGAGGTCACGCCGTCCGCCTGGTTGTCCATGACGAAGATCGCGATGCCTTCCATCTGCGGCAGGCGCGAGATGCGTCCGATTTCTTCCATCACGCGATTCGCCACTGCCACCATGTTGGCGTCGGACGCGCGATAGACTTCCAGCGCTATGGCATATTCGCCATCGAGGTGCCGGCTGAATTCGCGTTCGGCTTGCGTGAGATGCACGTTGGCGATGTCGGAAAGACGCACGCCCGGAGCGACAATCACATCGCGTATGTCTTCAAGTGTCTGGTACTGCCCCAGCGGATGCACGAGAAAGCGTTTTTCGTGGCTGGTAATCATGCCCGCTGTCACGGAAAAATTGTCGGCCTGCAATTGTTGTGCGAGTTGCTGCAGGTCGATGTTGTGCGCGGAGACGCGATCACTGATGAGGTCGATGCGGATCTCCGGCGGCTGCACGCCGCCGAGGTCCACGCGCGAAACACCTTCGATGCGTTCCAGCGGCCGTTTCAGGTTGCGTTCAAGCAGGTCGTAGGCATTTTCAAGATTCTGCGTCGAGGAAATGCGCAGCCGCAGGATCGGCTGGTCCGTCGTGACAAACTTGAAGATGTTGATGCGCAACAGGTCATCAGGAAGATCGTTGCGTATTGCGTTGATCTTGTCGCGCACTTCGACGCTTTTCACGCCGATGTCCGAACCCCAGCCGAAGAACACGAAGACGCCTGCGGAGTTGCTTGATGATGTCGATTCGAGCCGCTCGATGCTGCCCATGGTCGCGATGACTTCTTCGATGGGACGCGTGATGAGGCGCTCCACTTCTTCCGGCGATGAGCCCTGGTAAGGCACCTGGATGAAAAGTCCCGGAAAGGATTCCTCCGGCAGGAATTCCAGCGGCAGCAGGTGCGCGGAGATCATGCCGACCAGCGCGAGGCTGATGAACGCCATGACCGTCGTAATCGGGCGGCGCAATGCGATCCTGGTGATTTCCCACATGTCAGGCGGACTCGGTTGTGCCCGGACCTTCGATCGCGGGAACCACTTTCCGGCGGTCGAGGAAGGCATACATGATGGGAATCACGATCAGCGTGAGAACGGTGGAGAACGCGAGACCGCCGATGACGGTGATCGCCATGGGCGTGCGAATCTCCGCGCCTTCACCCAGGCCAATCGCCATCGGCAGCAGGCCGAGCACCGTGGTGAGCGTCGTCATCAGGATGGGGCGCAGGCGCGTGTGTCCGGCCTCGACAATCGCCTCGAATTTTTCCACGCCGTCGGCGCGCAATTGATTGATGCGATCAACCAGCACGATGGCGTTGTTCACGGCGATGCCCGCCAGCATGATGAGTCCGATGAACACCACGACACTGATCGTTGTTCCGGTGACAAACAGCGCCAGCACCGCACCGGTCAGGCTCAGCGGAATGGAGAACAGGATCACGAACGGATGCACCAGCGATTCGAACTGCGAGGCCATCACCAGGTAAACCAGGAACACCGCCAGCACCAATGCGAACTGCATGGACGTGAACGCGAGTTTCATGTCCTCGCTTTGGCCGGTGACGCGCGGTGTGACACCCTCGGGAATCGTGATGCCGTGCAGGATCGCGTTGACGGCGTCCACTGCGCTGCCGAGATCGCCGTAATTCACGTTCGCACTGACAACAGCGACGCGCTCCTGCGCGATGCGACGAATTTCCGCTGGCCCGGTTCCGGTTACGACGGTCGCGACTGCGCTCAGCGGAACCGGTCGCGTGCTTTCAGGATTCACGATGAGATTCTCGATGTTCGCGACCGAATTGCGCTGGTCTTCGCTGACGCGCACGAGTACATCAATCTTGCGATCGCGCCATGAATAGCGCGTTGCGAGTTCGCCACGCACCTTGTCCACCACGCGATTGGCAATGTCACTCACGTGCAGGCCGAGTTGTGCCGCTTTCTCGCGATCAAAAAGAATCTGGATCTCCGGATGGCCGGATTGCATGGTCGATTTCACGTCCGCGAAACGGTCGCTTGCCGCCATGCGCTGCACCAGCGTGTCGCTGACGGATTTCAGTTCATCGAGGTTGTAGCCGACGATTTCGACTTCCAGCGGCGTTTCGAAGGAGAACAGTGCGGGACGCCCGAACTTGTATTCCACGCCGGGAATTTTCTGCAGGGTGTTGCGCAATGCGTCCATGCTTGCGGCTTCCGCAGCACGGCCGGCACCCGCGGCCAGCGCAATGTTCAACTTCCCCGAGTTTTCGCCGGCATCGACGGGGTTCGCATCGAGACGGTTGCCGGTTCCGGCAACGGAGTAGGTGTTGTCGATCTCGGACTGTTCCTGCACGGCATCGTCGAGTTGCTTCAGCACGCCGTCGGTTTCATTCAGCGGCGCGCCCGGCGGCAGTTTTACATCGACGTAATACTCGCCCTGCGACAACTGCGGAATGAGTTCGACGCCGAGCATCGGGATCAGCAGCAGGCTGCCGAGGAAGCCCGCGGTGATGACCAGCATGACCGCAACGCGGCGTCCGAGTGCCCAGCGCAGCACGCGCGGATACGCCGTATCAACGCGACTGTATGCCGCATCGAATCCCGCCAGCGGATAGCGGAAGACGTGCGTGCCGATGAATCCCGCCGCACGACCGAGCAGAACCGACAGCCGCGACAAACAATAAACGACGAAGGCGATCAGCATGCCCACCAGGCGCATTGGCAGCTTGAGCCAGCGGCTCCAGTGCTTCTCGTCGCGATGCGCCTGCCAGAAGCCGAGAACAGGATGCGCGCCATCCGGCATGTCACCGCGCTTGCGAAGTTGCATCGCGGACAGCATCGGAATCAGCGTGAGCGCGACAATCAACGAGAAGATCAGCGCGAATGTCACGGTCAATGACTGGTCGCTGAATAACTGCCCGGCGACGCCCTGCACGAACACCAGCGGAAAGAACACGGCGATTGTCGTCAGCGTTGATGCGGTGATCGCCATGCCCACTTCGCCCGTTCCATCACGCGCAGCGGCCATTGGGTTCTTGCCGAGACCGGCATGTCGCGAGATGTTCTCGAGCACAACGATGGCGTTGTCGACCAGCATGCCGACGGCGAGCGCGATGCCGCCGAGCGACATGATGTTGAGCGACACGCCGTAGAAATACATCAGGATGAACGTCGCGATGACGGAAACCGGAATGGCCAGCGAGATGACGATCGTTGACCAGAAATTACGCAGGAAGAAGAAAATCACCAGCGCGGCGAGGATGCCGCCCTGGATCGCGGAGTTGACCACTTCATCGATTGCCTGCGAGATGAAGATCGACTGGTCGTAAACCTTGGTCAGCGAATATTCTTCCGGAAGTTTTTCCTTCACCGCGGCAACGCGGCGTTCCACAGCTTCGGCGACGCGCACGGTATTTGAATCGCCTTCCTTGTAAATGGCCACTTCGACGGCTTCCTCGCCGTTGATACGCGTGATCGCTTCGCGTTCCTTGTAGCCTTGCGTGACAGTGGCAATGTCGCGCAGATAAATGCTGCGGCCATCGCGCTCGGCGATGATCGCGCCGCGCATTTCGTCGATGGACTGGAATTCGTTGATGGTGCGGACGAGGTATTCCTGGTTTCCTTCCTCAAGCCGGCCGCCGGAAAGATTCACGTTCTCGCTGCGCAGCCGCAGTGCGACCTGCTCGATGGGAATCTGCAATTGCGCGAGACGCTGCTGGTCGACGAGCACGTGGATTTCGTCTTCAAGACCACCGCTGATCTTCACGGCCGCAACGCCATCGATGGATTCCAGTTCCTTCTGCAGTTGCTCGTCGGCGTAACGGCGCAGTTGCTTGAGCCGTTCCTCGGCTGTCAACTCCTGCGCCAGCTTGCTTTCGTCGAGCGCAAAGCCATAACGCAGCACTGGCTCCGATGACGGATCGAAGCGCAACAGGATCGGGCTTTCCGCTTCCAGCGGCAGGTCCAGCACGTCCAACCTATCGCGAATATCGACGCCGGCCATGTCCATGTCGGTGCCCCACGCGAATTCCAGCGTCACATCGGACTGTCCCGTTCGCGATACCGAACGCACCGTGCGCACGCCCTTGATGATGCCGACGGCTTCCTCGATGGGCCGGGACACCAGGTTCTCGATTTCCTGCGGTGCCGCGCCCGGCAGTTCGGTGCGAACGGTGATGGTCGGGTAGGAGAGTTCCGGCAACAGGTTCACATTCAACCGCGATTGAGAAACCAGGCCGAAAACCAGCACCGCCACTGTCAGCATGGCAATAGTGACGCGGCGGCGGGTGGCGAATTCAACGAGATTCATGGAGGGTGGATTCCTGTCGCGGGTGTCGATGTTGATGCGCGGCTTGTGGCCGCATCACGGTTTCTTCTGCTGGTTTCTTGTTAGAGCGCGCCGCTACGTTCCTGCGCAAACAGCCTCGGCTCGAACTCGGGCACGATGCGCTGCAATTCGATCTCGATGTCCTCAATCACGCGCAAGTGCGCACACATGCTGTCCGCCATCGCTTCGATTTCCTGCGCTTCTTCCTCGATGCGCGCTTCGAATTCCTCGCGCTCTTTTTCATCGCTGAATATCAGCGCGAGCGCCTGGATCGCCGCGGAGATGCCGAGGTCCGCCGCTTCGCCGGCGATGTCCATCGCATCGTCGACAACGTCATCAACCGTGTCGTAGTACTGGCCGACGAGTTCCTGCCCGCGTGCGTCGAGTTCGACGCGCTCGCCCTTGATGAACAATTCATCGTCTTCCGTGATGATCATGATCACGTCACCGTTTTCACGGAAGATCAGTTCGCCCTCCTCGAAATCAATGTTGTTGTCGATTTCGAGGTGGTCTCCGTAACGGCGATCAAGTGCATCGCAGTTCGGCGTGTTGCTGCTGTCCGGGTCGTGCGCCATGACCAGTGCGGGTGCGGACAGCAAGCAGAGTGCCACCGGAAAATTCAGGAGTTTGTTCATGAGAGTTCTCCTTGGTTAACGCGCGGTCGTTGCCGGCGTTTCGGCAACAACGGTTTCTTTCGATTGCGCCAGGACTTCCGGCTTCACTTCGGCATTGATGATCGCGACCGGTGCGCCGTCCTTGAGGCTGTTCTGGCCGACGGTGACGACCTGGTCACCGGGCTGGATGCCTTCGATAATTTCAACGGAACCATTGTTCGCGTAGCCGGTTGTCACCGCCTGGCGCTGCGCATGACCGTCGCGGATCACGAACACCGCGCTCTTGGCGTCCTCGACGACGACGGCGGCGCGCGGCACGAGCACCGCTTCGCTATGCACGTCGTAGACAATGTCGAGACGGCCGAACATGCCGGGTTTCAACTTGCCGCCGGTATCTTCCAGTGCGACGAACACGGCGAAGGTGCCGGTGTTGGCATCCACGACCGGGCTCACGCGATCAACCACGCCTTCGAACGCCAGCCCGGGCAGGGCATCGACGCGCAGCGCGGCGGTTTGTCCGACTTCAAGCTTGTTCAGTTCGCGTTCGGGAACATGCAGGCGCGCGATCAGCGGCTCGAACGTGGTGACACGGAACACCGGCGCGTTCTGCTCGATCATGTTGCCGACCTTGATGTAGCGCGAGGCGACGATGCCATCGAAGGGCGCGCGGATTTCGGTGTAGGCAAGCTGGAGTTTCGCAAGCCCCAGTTCCGCGCGCATCACATCCAGCTCGAAGGCAAGCCGCTGGTAGGCTTCCGCGCTGACCAGTTGCGCCTCGTGCAACTGCTTGTTGCGGCGGTATTCCTGCTCCAGCTTGGCGACATTCGCCTCGGCGCGAGCGACTTCCAGGCTGAGGCGGTCGTCGTCGAGCTTCGCCATGATCTGGCCCGCCGCGACGCGCTGGCCGGCCTCGACGAACAAATCCCGGACCACGCCGCCGACCTTGGCGACCACTTCCGCATCACGCTCGGCTTCAAGGGTGGTGGTGCCGGTGTAGAAGGCGCTGACTGGACCGTGGTAGGCCGCCGCGACTTCGACGGGCACCGCGGCTTGTTCTTCCGGCTTCTCTTCCGCGACAGCCTGGGCTTCACCTTTGCTGCACGCGGCGAGACTCAGTGCCAGAACAGCCGCCATCATGACGGCGGGAGCGGAAAACAGGGGATTTCTTGCCATTACGTCCTTCCTCGGGTGGCACGAGCACCGGGTTCCCGGTGCTCGAAAAATTCTTTGAAAACAATAACTTCTTTTCAGCATCGCATGGTACGGCGCAATAGACGATAGCGCTTGCAGCCCATTTATCATGTTAGTGCTGTAGTGAAGTATAACAGCAAAAATGGGGAAATCAATTGGCCTGAATCTTTTTTCCTGGTTCTTCCCGGCCGCCATGAGCGGCCATAAAAAAAACCGGCTCAAGCCGGGAAGCCATCAAGGCCACCGTAAAGCGCCGGTCAGTGAGAAGAGTTGACCACGAGTGCCGAAGTTTGTTCCGGAGGGGCGAAGAAAGGGCAATGAACAGGATTAACAGGATTTTTCAGGATTAACAGGATTAACAGGATTATAAAAGCACGTTAAATAATCCTGTAAATCCGCTTTGAAAAATCCTGTTAATCCTGTCCATGCTTTTTCATGAAAAACCCGGCGAATAGCCGGGTTTTCGTTTCAAGTAAGCCGTTTCGTTCAACTGGCTGAATTCGCCGCCAACCGCTCTTTCGACTCGCGAGGTGTCAGCTCGGCGAGGTAGTCGGCGAGGATTCGCGCGGCCTCATGCAGCAGGAGGTCGTATTCCTCTTCCGCCTCGGCGGCCGCTTCCAGCGATTCCACCGGTTCCTGGCCAAGCGCCTCGCGACGCTGGTTGATGCGCGCCAGCGTTTCGCTGTTTTCGGCTTCGCGTTCGGCGCGACGTTCCGCAAGATTGAGCGATATCGAACTCCGGTTGCGCTGTTCGCGCGCGTCATCGACGTCGTCGAGATAGATCTGGAACAGTTCGTCATGCGCCTGGCGCTTGTCGACTTCCGCCTTCAGTTTCCCCAGCAGGTCGAGTGCGCGCACCTGCACTTCCTCGATCTCGCCGGCTGGCTTGATCTCGTCCCAGGGCAGGGCGGCCACTTGCGCGCTTTCGCCGAATTCCTCGGGATCGATGGGCGAGGGCAGGACGATGTCGGGCTCGACGCCGCGGTTCTGCGTGCTGCTGCCGGTGACGCGGTAGAACTTGCCGATGGTCATCTTCAACTGGCCGAGTTTCATCTCATTGCCAATGCCGCGACTGAGATCGAACAGGTTCTGCACCGTGCCCTTGCCGTAAGTGGTGGTGCCGACCACGAGACCACGACCGTAATCCTGGATCGCGCCAGCAAAAATTTCGGAGGCCGACGCGCTGAAACGGTTCACCAGCACCACCAGCGGTCCGTCCCACGCCACGCCCGGATCCTGGTCCCTGGCGACTTCAAGGTGACCGTGCGAGGAGCGAATCTGCACCACCGGACCTTCATCGATGAACAGGCCGGTGAGATCGGTGGCTTCCTGCAGCGAGCCACCGCCGTTGTCGCGCAGGTCAATCACGAGGCCGTCGATGTTCTTTGTCTTGAGTTCGGCGATCAGTTCGCGAACATCGCGCGTGGTGCTGCGATAGTTTTCCTCGCCCATCATTCTTGCGCGGTAATCGAGATAGAAGGCGGGCAGTTCGATTACGCCCATCTTCATCGCATCCGGTCCGCTGCCGATCTCGATGATTTCCGATTGCGCGGCCTGTTCTTCGAGCTTGATTTCACTGCGCACGAGCTGAATCGTTTTTTCCGCGCTGCCGGGTGCAGCACCTGCCGGCAGGATGCTCAGGCGGACGATGGAATCCTTCGGGCCGCGGATGAGATCGACGACCTCGTCCAGCCGCCAGCCGACAACGTCGACCATTTCGCCTTCCGCGCCCTGGCCGACGGCGGTAATGCGATCCTTCGGTTTCAGTGCGTCGGAGGCATACGCGGAACCGCCCGGCAGCACGCGTGCGATGCTCACGTATTCGTTGTCCATCTGCAGCGACGCGCCGATGCCCTCATAGGTAAGACTCATGCGGATTTCGAATTCCTCGGAATCGCGCGGCGAGAAATAGACCGTGTGCGGATCGAGGGTTTGCGCGTAGGCGTTGATGAACATGTCGAACACGTCCTGGCTGTTCACCTGCAGCACGCGGCGGCGGAAATTGTCGTAGCGGTCCGTCAACGTTTTCTGCGCTTCCTCCCAGGTCTTGTCGGCGAGGATGAGTCCGAGCGCTTCGTTCTTGACGCGCTTGCGCCAGTACTCGTCGAGCGCTGCCGGATCTTCAGCCCAGTCTGCTTCGCTGCGATCGAAGACAAATGATTCGTCGACGCTGAAGTCGGGTTTTTCCGCGAGCAGTTTTTCGGCTTGCGCGATGCGTTCCAGCACGCGCTCGCGCAACACGCGATAAATCTCGTAGGCAATATCGACATTGCCGCTTTTCAGCGCGTCGTCGATCTGTGTGCGGTATTTGTCGAATGCGGCGATGTCTTTTTGCGTGAGATAGATCTTGCTGGGATCAAGCGTGTCGAGGTAGCGCGCGAAAATATCGCGCGAGAGCGAGTCGTCGATTTCGCGGTTGGCATAATGCATTCGCGTCGCGTAAGTTGCGACCAGCTGTTCGATCAGTCCCTGCTGCGGCAGCGGTTCCAGCGGCTGCACTTCGGTCGGCACATGCTCCGACGCCAGCGCACTGGCCGGAATGGCAAGCAGCAGGATGAAGATTTTTTTCAGAACCGGTCGGATGCGCATAATTCGTCTCGTGGTGGCCTGGCAGTCGTATTGCCCTGCGACAAGGCCTTGTGGGTTACGGTGCATTTGAACATACCGGGGAACGGGAGTTCGGGCAACGGGCTTGCTTGAGCGATACTTTTGACAATTATTCAAATTGGGAGAAGGCCGGGACATGCGACCGATAACAGTGCTCAATGGAATCATCATGGGGTCATGCGGATCGATTTTCATCGGAATCGCCGTGACGCTGGTGATTTTCCTGGTCCTTTCGCCCGAGAATCCGAGCCTGCAACGCGAGCTTGGACCGTTGTCGGTGTACGCCGGAATCTTTGCTGTCTTGACGGCGTTGTCTGTTCTTTCGTTCGCCGGTCACTTGTTGATGAAGTGGTGGCGCTGGTGGGCGCAGGCCGTCTTGCTGATTGCCGGCGCCGCAGCAATTTATTACTTGTTGCCCTGAGTGGAATCACTTCCTTTTCTTTCCGCGCAATCAATGAAAGCCGCATAAAGACGAACCAGCAGTCGCGCGACCTCCGTTTCGAATTCCTGTCGCGACGCAGGCGCAAGACCGTGTGTTTCCAGCAGCCGTTGCGCGAGTTCGCGTGCCTCGTCGGGCAGTTGTCCGATCCGCAACAGGCTTTCGTAGTCGCGCCGCCGCCGCCGGTAGATCGTGATCTCGGCAAGCGGATCGCGTTCACCGCGCGCGACTTCCTGCTCGAATGTCGCCAGCGTCTGCCGGTAGGCGGCTTCGATCAATTCCTGCGTTTGATTGTCTTCGGACTGTGGCGTCATCAGGACGTTGCAACAGCCTCGGTGTGACCGTCGTTCAGCGGCTTGATCTTGAACCCCGCGAGCGCGTAGACGGCCGCGATAAGCGGATTGATGAGATTGAAAAAGCAGAAGGGCAGGTAAACCAGTGTCGGGACGCCAAGCGTGCCCGCCATGTACGCGCCGCAGGTGTTCCAGGGAATCAGCGGCGAGGTGATGGTGCCGGCATCTTCAAGTGCGCGCGAAAGATTCACGGGCGCGAGTCCGCGGCGCTGGAATTCCAGCCGGTAAAGGCGGCCCGGCAGCACGATCGCGATGTATTGATCCGCCGCGATGATGTTTGCACCGATGCAGGTCGCGAGCGTCGTGACAATGAGCGAACCGGTGCTGTGCGCGAGGCGCAGCGCTGCCGTAAGCAGTTTCTCCAGGATGCCGGCGCGCTCCAGCACGGCGCCGTAGGTCATCGCGCAGAGAATCAGCCAGACCGTATTCAGCATGCTTTCCATGCCGCCACGGCTGAGCAATGCATCCACGGACACGTTGCCTGTTGTTGACGTATAGCCATCGAACAGCGAAATCCACACGCCGGAAACCAGCGCCATGCCGTGCGAGAGTTCGACATTGTTCGCGAGTTCGACCACCTTTTCAGGCTGGAAGATCACCGCGAAGACGCCGCCCGCCAGTGCGCCGATCATCATCGTCGGAAACGCCGGCATTTTTTTCCACGCCATGAACATCACGAGTGCGAGCGGTCCAAGCAGGTACCAGCCAATGTCGAAATTCTCCGCCAGCACCTGCGTCATGCCGCCGAAGTCCGCATCGCCCTGGCCGTGCTGGATGAAGCCGACGATCCCGAATCCGACGATCGCGATGCCGAGACTCGGCAGTGTCGTCCACGTCATGTGACGGATGTGTTCGAACAATTCGCTGCCCGCGACAGCCGGCGCGAGATTGGTGGTGTCCGAAAGCGGCGACATCTTGTCACCGAAATAGGCGCCGGAGATGATCGCGCCGGCGGTGACCGCGGGAGAAAGTCCCATCGCGCCGGCCACGCCAATCAGCGCAATGCCGAGCGTGCCGGCCACGGTCCAGGAACTGCCGATGCTCAAGCCGACCAGCGCGCAGATGAAGCAGGCGGCCGGGTAGAAGATCGCGGGGTGCAGCACGGCGAGACCGTAATAGATAAGAGTCGGCACCGTGCCGGAAAGTATCCAGGTGGCGATCAGCGAACCGACCGCCAGCAGGATCAGCACCGCGCCGAGCGAAACGGAAATGCCGTGCGTGATCGCGGCCTCCATTTCCTTCCACGTGATCCCGTTCTTGATTCCGACGATGACGCCGATGCCCGCGCCGAGCAGCAGCGCGATCTGGTTCGCGCCGTACGAGGAATCCGCGCCGTACAGGAACACCGACGCGGCGAGCATGATGACGAGCGCGATGATGGGAATAAGCGCATCGAGCATCGACGGCTCGTGAACGGGCGTGGCTTCGGACATGGAGACTCCGTGAGAAAGAACGCGGAACGGAAGTGGCCGCGCCGCAAGGCGGCGCGGCCCTGATCAGAACAGGCGGATGCGAACGCGGTTGTCGGCGCGGTCGCGGCGATTGCGCCGGCGCATGCGCTCGAAAAGCTCCCGCCGCCGGTTTTTCAGCCAGTCTTCGCGGGACGCGGACACGCTGCCGCGCTTGCTGTCGCGGTACTTGCAGAAATCATCGTACGCTTCGATTTCGTGTTTCAGCTCCGTCGTGATCAGCTCGACCATGATGGCGTCATCGAGGAATCCGAAGCCCGGAGTCGCATCGGGAATGACGTCTTCCGGATCACAGAAATAAGCGAGCGCCGCCAGCACGCGATCGCGCTCCGCTCCCGCCAGGCCCCATTCGGTATCGCGCAACATCGCGAGCAGACTGCGCAACCGCTCCAGCCGTTCGCCGATGAAATCCGGTGTTTTCGAATGAACCTGGGCGAGCAGTTTTTCGGTTGCGGCGATGATGTCGTTTTCGCTTGCGCCCTTGGCCAAGGCCTTGGCGTTCTTTGAAATGCGCTTGAAATGCTGGATGTCGCGGTCGCTGAGGTCGAATGTGATTCGCATTGTCATTGTCATAATTCCTGCCGGTGAACCGCGAAAAGACTAGCCGCCCGCCGTGGTCGCGTCAATTGACGCTGCCGTTGCCCGGACCGCCTCTCCACCAGCGGAAGGTGTGCTTCTCACGGCGGTACCAGTCCATGAAATCGCGGATCTCCAGCGCCGCTTCCTGTGCTGCATCAGGATCGCCGTTTTCATACGCGCGAATCATTCTCGCCAGCGCGCGCTGGTAGTCGAGACGAAACTTTCCGTACATCCGCTGGTGCAATTTGTCGAGCACGCTGTCCTCGACGCGCACGGCATGAAGGTGTGCGGCGCGTAGCGCCTGCAGCAGTTTTTCCCGCGCGGCGGGATCGTTTCCGGTCATGCTGTTGGCAACGCTCGCCGCGTTGCTGGTCGCCTGCAGCGAGGCCTGGATGTTCGCGGCGTTCTCGCGCTCGCGGCTCGACCAGTCCACGCCGCGCGAGCAGGCAAGCAGGCTGGCGGCAAGCAGCAACAGGGCGACAATTCGAAGGATTGGCCGGTATCGATGCATGGCGGAAGTATAAGGTCAGTTGCCGGGCCAGTGGCGGAATGCTGCATTCGCGCCGCGAAACGTGATGTCATTGGTATTCGCGGGCGGCGCGAATGTCCTAACCTGAAAGCTTGTTTGAAAAGGAAGTGTTGCGCCATGGCGGTTTATCTTTTCAGCTGGGATCCGACGAAGTGGGACTGGCGCAGTATCGGCGAGCAGGCCGAGCAGCTCGGGCGCGGCGCGCCGGTGGTGCGCCAGTGGAGCTGCGGCAGTAATCGCCGGATTTTCAATGGCGATGTTGCGTGGTTCATTCGCCAGGGCCGTGAGCCGCGCGGCATTTTCGCGCGCGGTGAAATCGTGCGCGGTTCCTACGAGGCGGCCAATGTGGATGTGCAGGACGCGAACCGCGGACGCAATACGCTGGTTGTCGATGTGCGTTTCACCGCCATCGAAAATGCCGTGAATCGCGTGGTGCTGCCGCGCGTCGATCTCAAGGGCGGCGCGTTCGGCAAGTTCGTCTGGGACATCCGCGAATCGGGTGTAAAAATCCCCGACGCTGTCGCCGCCGCACTGGAGCAGGCGTGGAATGCGGCGACTGGCAAGTCCGCGGAAAAGACGCTGTCGAAACCGGCCGCGCCATCAGCCACGCCATCCGTGCCGAAATCCCCAACACGCGAAGCACCCGCCGAAAAACCGCAACAGCCTCCTGCGCCAGAACCCGCCGCGACAGCGAAGCCGGACGAGCAGGACGCGCTCAAGCGCGAACGCGAGGCGCGGCTCGAGAAAATCCGGCAACGCGAGGCGGAGGAACGCCGCAAGCGCGTCGCTGGCGATGCCGTTGCGGCTGCGTCACGGCCTCAGCCGCTCACGCCGGAGCGCCGCTTCGAAATCCTGGTCCAGAACTATTTCATCCTGCTGGATGCCGAGTTGCAGGGCGAGCTCTACAGCAAGGCGGATCATCGCAATCGCATTCTCAAGGAGCTTGGCGAGAACGATGCCGATCGTATTGATCGCGAACACCGCCACGTCAGCGCGGTCCTGGCGGAAACGGGCCTGCCGTTCGCGGACAGCTTTCCGCCCGAAAAAGGCTTCAGCGATGACCTGGAAACCGCCGTGCAGGTGTTCATCGAAGGCAATCCGGAACTGATCGAAGCGCTCTGGATCGACGAAGTTCCTCCCGCGGCCAGCATTCCTGTCGAGCTGGACGACGCGAAAGCCCACTGGGTCGCAACGCCGGAGCGGTCTGCTTTCCGGCCTGCGGCACGGCCGGCCTGGCATCCGACCGGCGTCAACGAGATCGACTACCGCGTGCGCGAAGCGCGGAACCACAACCTCGGCATGGCGGGAGAGCGCTTCGTGCTCGCCTTCGAGCGTGCGCGCTTGCGCGAGGCGGGCATGAAGGATTCGATCGACAAGGTGTCGTGGCAGTCGCAGACCTACGGCGAAAGTTTCGGCTACGACATTCGTTCACTGGATGAGGATGGCAGCGAACGGTTCATCTGCGTCAAGACGACCAATTACGGTGCGCGTTTTCCGTTTACCTTGACGCACCGCGAGATCGAACGCGCGCGCCAGCATCCCAGCCGATTCCACATCTATCGTGTCTTCCGGTTTTCCCGCGGTGCAAAACTGTTCCTGTTGCAAGGTGAACAACTCATACAGGAAACACTTGAGCCCGTGGCTTTTCGTACGTGGCTTTAACGGACTGGATTTCCCCCGCTCGATGAGTACACTCCGTAAATCTGCCATCGGGGGATGGCGGAAATTACCGGTTCCCGGTCTCTGAAATTACAGGGGGATTTACCATGAGTGCGACACGCAACCTTCTCATAGCGGCCTGTTCCGCGGCCGGCCTGCTCGCCGCCCCGGCAATGGCCGATTCGTTCATCATCATTTCCAAGAATGGCCTGCCTGCCGACATCACGGCGCAGGTGGAAGCGGCGGGTGGTCATGTCACCACGCTCGTACCTGAAATCGGCGTCGCCATTGTCGAGTCGAGTGATCCGGATTTCCGCAGCAACGGCGCCAATATCAACGGTATCCAGGGAATCGCGGCGAATGTCGCCGTGCGAATGGTTTCGCCGCAAATGCCGGTGACAATCTCCATGGAAGAGGCGTACGCCAATCCGCCGGTCAGCGGCGATGACGACTTCTATTTCGATCTCCAATGGGGCCACCAGGCGGTTGACGCCGCCGGCGCCTGGAACGCAGGCTATTTCGGTGCCGGCGTGCGTGTTGCGGTGCTGGATTCCGGCATCGATGCGGAGCATCCGGACCTTGCGCCAAACCTCAACGTGGCATTGAGCGAATCGTTCGTGCCGGGTGAGGACTGGAACATTCAGCCTGGCTTCTATTTCAACCACGGCACGCATACCGCCGGAACGATTGCTGCCGCGGACAACGGCCTGGGCACGATCGGCATTGCACCGGAGGCCGAGATCGTCGCAGTGAAGGTGCTTTCCGAGGTTACTGGCAGCGGCGCTTTTGGCGGCATTGCAGCCGGCATGGTGCATGCGGCGAATGTCGGCGCGGACGTGATCAACATGTCGCTGGGCGCGACGATTCCGCGCAATTGCACATTCCCGGTGCTGGATGAAGCGGGCAATCCGACCGGCGAAACCGAACATTTCCCGGCCCGCGATTGCGCGCATTTGCTGCAGATGCTGCAGCGTGCGGCCGATTACGCGCACAACGCAGGCGTGACATTGATCGCCTCCGCTGGCAATGAAGCGACAGATCTCGATCACAACAAGAGCGACGTGAAGGTTCCGGCAGAACTTAAAAACGTTGTGTCGATTTCCGCGACAGCGCCTATCGGCTGGGCGATGGATCCGTTCAACACGCCGTTCAACAATCTCGCCTCGTATTCCAATTACGGCAAGACCGGCATCGACTTCAGCGCGCCGGGTGGCGACTTCATCCTTCCGGGCAATGACATCTGTCTCATCGGCGGCGTGATCCAGTACTGCTGGGTGCTCGACATGGTGATGTCCACCATCAGCAACGGCTGGGGCTGGTCGGCGGGAACGTCGATGGCGGCGCCGCACGTTGCGGGCATCGCCGCGCTGATCATCGCCAGGAATGGCGGCGAGATGGATCCGGATGATGTGGTTGCGGAGCTGGAACGTACAGCCACCGATTACGGCTGGAAGAAGAATGATGACGTGCATGGCAACGGCGCGGTGAATGCCGCGGCTGCTGTCACTGAGTAATGCGTTACTGATCGAATTGTATCGATCGGAAAACGGCCACCGCATGCGGTGGCCGTTTTTTTTGCAAGCAAAGTGGAAGAACGGACAGGATTGACAGCATCTTCGCAGCCTGGATAGAGCGCAGCGAAATCCAGGTTTGACGGCTTCGGTTTCCCGGATTTCGCTGTGCTCTATCCGGGCTACACCTGCTGCACGAACGATCCATTGCTCGTCTTCTTTCATTCCAAAAGAAAACCGGGTTAACCTCTGCCGCTGTTTTCAATCCGGCCCGTTTGGCCGTAATAAAAACCTCCGGGGAGAACCAACGTGAACGAACGACGCGGCCTGCCGGACAGCGCGCATCGCGCGCTGAAACCGGGCGAAACCTATCAACCTTACGTGCCGGCGAGCGAATCATTCGCCGAGTTCACCATCAAGTCACTGTTTTTCGGCATCCTGTTCGGCATCGTGTTCGGCGCGGCGAATGCCTACCTTGGCCTGCGCGCGGGGCTGACCATCAGCACCTCGATCCCGATTGCGGTCATGACGGTTGCCGCGTTCCAGGCGCTGCGTCGTGCCGGCGTCGGCTCGAACATTCTCGAAGCGAATATCTCGCAAACGGTTGGCTCGGCATCGAGCTCTGTCGCCAGTGGTGTGATCTTCACTTTGCCGGCCTTGTTTCTCTGGGGGCTTGCGCCGTCGCTGCTGCAGATGACGCTGCTCGCGATGGCGGGCGGACTGATCGGCGTGTTGTTCATGATTCCGCTCAGGCGATTCCTCATCGAGCGTGAGCACGGCAACTTGCCGTATCCCGAAGGCACGGCGTGCGCGCATGTGCTGGTCGCGAGTGAAGTCGGCGGCGCACACGCGAAGAATATTTTCTGGGGGCTCGCGGGCGGTGCTGCATTCAAGGCGCTCACTTCATGGGCGAAAGTCATTCCCGCGGATGTGCATTTCAATATTCCGTTCCTGAAGAAAGGGCAGGTTGGCATGGACCTGTCGGCGGCGTTGTTCGGCGTCGGCTACATTCTCGGGCCGCGCATTGCCGCGGTAATGGTCGGCGGCGGACTGCTGTCGTCGCTCATCATCATTCCCGCGATCGCGTACTGGGGTGAAGGCAGAATGATGCCGCTGTTTCCGGAAACGCAGCTGCTCATCAGCGAAATGTCACCATCGCAGTTGTGGACACGCTACGTGCGCTACATCGGCGCGGGCGTCGTTGCGGCGGCGGGTATCATCACGCTCGTGAAAAGCATTCCGGTAATGCTGCAATCCTTTCGCATCGGTGCTGCGGAGCTGAAGGATCGTGTTGAAGCCGGTGACAATGCGCCGGTCACGAAACGCACGGATATCGACCTGCCGTTGAAAGTTGTCGGCATCGGCGTGCTTGCGGTCGGCCTGATGCTCGCCATTGTCGAAACACCGTTCGGTGCACTCGAAAGTTTCGGTCAGCGTGCTGTAGCCGCGGTCTGCGTGATTGTCTTTGCGTTTTTCTTCGTCACTGTTGCCTCGCGCATTGTCGGTCTTGTTGGCGTCACGTCGAACCCGACCAGTGGCATGACGATCGCGGCCTTGCTCGGCACGGCGGGCGTGTTCCTCGTGATGGGCTGGACGGACATGGCGGGCAAGGCGGCGGCGTTGACCGTCGGTTGCGTGGTCGCGATTGCGGCATCGATTGCCGGCGATACGTCGCAGGATCTGAAAACCGGTTATCTCCTTGGCGCAACGCCGCGCCGCCAGCAGATCGGCGAACTGGTTGGCGTACTCACCTCCGCAACCTTCGTGTGTCTTTCCGTGTTGTTGCTCGCCGAAACTTTCGGTTTCGGCAGCCAGGAACTGCCAGCGCCGCAAGCAACGCTGATGAAACTCGTCATCGACGGCGTGCTCGATCAGTCGCTGCCGTGGGGACTTGTTGGCATCGGTGTCGGTATTGCCGTGTTGTGCGAGTTGTTCCGCATTCCGTCGCTGCCATTCGCAGTTGGCGTATACCTGCCGGTTTCCACCATGACGCCGCTGTTCCTTGGCGGCTTGTTGAAACTGTGGCTGGAACGTCGCGCGAAGAATGATGAAGAAGCCACCGCGCGCCGTGATCGCGGCGTGCTGCTCGGTTCCGGATTCGTCGGCGGCGAAGGCCTGCTCGGCGTCGGCATCGCGGGTGCGGCATTCATCATGGATCGCAAGCCGGAAGGCTTCGGCATGGAGTGGCTTGGCGCGCACTGGATCGCGCAACTCGTCGGGCTGGTTGCGTTCGGTTTCCTCGTGACATGGTTCGCGCGGCGTTGCCTGCGCGAAACCTGAACAGAGGTTCTCCTTTGGAAAAAAGGCCGGACGTGTTCCGGCCTTTTTTATTGAAGAGCAATGGACAGGATTAACAGGATTTTTCGGGATTTACAGGATGTATGAATGTGCATGCAGGAGCGCTCTCCGAGCGCGATTCCGGATTGCTGGTTGAACATAAGAGCCACGCGCAAGTGCTGGGGATTTCAAAAACGTTCCGCATGGACTTATGCTGGACGCGAATATTTCTCACACTACGGGAATCGACATGCCGGAGTACGCTAGCCTTCATCTTTACTCCTGGCCGACACCGAACGGCCAGAAACCTTTCATCATGCTCGAAGAAACCGGCTTGCCGTACGAGTTGCATCCGATCGACATCACGAAGGGCGATCAGCACGAGCCAGGTTTCTTGCGCATTTCTCCGAACAACAAGATTCCTGCACTCGTCGACATGCAAGGTCCTGGGGACAAGGAAATTGCGCTGTTCGAATCCGGCGCGATTCTTGTTTATCTCGCGGAGAAAACCGGCAAGTTTCTTTCAACGGATCCCGCCACGCGCTACACAACACTGCAATGGCTGTTCTTCCAGGTTGGCAGCATCGGGCCGATGCTCGGCCAGGCGTATCACTTCAGCGTCTTCGCGGACACGAAAGTTCCTTACGCCATTGATCGTTACACGAAAGAAGCGAATCGTCTTTACGGGGTGATGGACAAGCATCTTTCACAAGCACCGTATTTCGCGGGCCGCAATTATTCCATTGCGGATATTTCAATGTTCGCCTGGACGATGACCTTTGCGAATATTGGTATTGACATCAAGGACTACCCGAAAGTGCACGAGTGGCTGCAACGCGTCGTCGCGCGCGATGCCGTGAAGCGTGGCATGAGTGTGCTCAAGGACAAGCAGCATGTGATGTCGGTTGAAGCGAAGGAAATCCTGTTCGGGAAATGAGGCTTGAATCGCAGTGCGTCTCCAAAGGCGCTACCGCATGGGATTCGTAGGTCCTGTCCGTCGTTTCGGCGTCACGCGTTATGCCGTTTCACCCACTCGGCGAACCGGTTGATCCAGTCCTGCAAAAAATCGCGGCTTGCGGGACCGATGCTGCCGTCTTTTTCGAACAGGCCGTCGGTGACGTGGATGAACGCTTCGGGCTGCCCGAGCGTCGGCATGTCGAGGTAGGCGAGTGAGTTGCGCAGGTGTTGTTGCGCGATGGCGGTGCCGATGGAGCCGATGGACGCACCGATGATGCCGGCGGGTTTTCCTGCCCAGGCGCTTTGACCGTAGGGTCGCGAGGCATGGTCGATGGCGTTTTTCAGCACGCCGGGAACAGAGCGGTTGTATTCCGGCGTCACGAACATGACGCCGTCGGAATCCCGGATCGCCTGTTTCAGTCGCTTGACGGAGTCCGCCGGGTTGTCATCGTCATCCTGGTCATAAAGCGGCAGGTCGTCGATCTTTGCGTGCGCAAAGGAAAGGTTGTCGGGCGCGAGCTTTTCGATGCCTTTCGCGAGCTTTCGATTGAACGACTCCTTTCTGAGGCTGCCAACAACGACAAGTATCTTGAACTGGCTCATGTGCATCTCCCGGAAATCATTGCCGGCCAGTGTCATGTCATGCCGCGGCGACTCCCATCCGGTGTCGGGTTGAGGTGCAATCACGCGTCATGTTCGATTGCGCGACAAACCTCTGCACGTGTTTGGAATGCGCAAGAAAAAAGGGCTGCCGAACGGCAGCCCTTTTTGTTTTCAGATGGTGGAGGTGGCGGGATTTGAACCCGCGTCCGCTGATGATCCGCTCTTGGCTCTACATGCATATCCGCGTCTTTGAGTTTGACCAGGCGCTACCCGACGGGCAGGGAAGACGACTGGCGAGTTCCTTGGGTTTTCGTCGCAGGCATCGGAACACTACTTGCGCTTATCCTGGCTAAGTTACAGTTGATTCAGCCGTTCAGGCCCGAGCTGGTCAACCGCACGCGGGGTTTAGGCCGCGAGAGCGTAGTTGTCGTCGTTCGCAACTAACGTTTTGCAGACGGTTTAACGAGGAAGCCTGCATCCTCGACATGCAC
>DASVDI010000018.1:0-141313 GCA_036381175.1 Gammaproteobacteria bacterium | reverse complement strand
CGCCTGCCGGACCTGGAAAAGTTCGCGGACACGCACGGCCTCAAGATCGGCACGATTGCCGATCTCATTCGTTATCGCCTGGAGAAGGAGCAGTCGGTCGAGCGCATCGGCGAGCAGCGCGTTGACACGGAGTTCGGCGAGTTCCGCGTCGTGTGCTTCGAGGATTACGTGCACCGTACAGTGCACTTCGCGCTCGTGCGCGGTGATGTCGATCCTGAAAAACCGACCCTGGTGCGCGTGCATCTGCAGAACACCTTGTCGGATGTCATGAACCTCGGCTGGAACACGCTCGGCTGGCCGCTTCGAAATGCGATGCGGCGCGTGGCGGAAGAGGGCGGCGTGCTCGTGATCCTGCGGCCGGAAGAAAAGCCCGCCGATGTTGCAGAGCGTTTCCGCCAGGGCGACCTGCCGCGGAGCGAAGATGCGGTCGATGGCGCGACAGTGCTTCGGACTTACGGCGTCGGCGCGCAGATCCTGAGCGATCTCGGCGTGCGCAAGATGCGGGTGTTGTCGGCGCCGAAGCGCATGCACGGCATTTCGGGATTCGGTCTCGAGGTGGTTGATTACGTGGATTGCGACTGACATTCGCCTTCTGGAAAGCCTACAATACGCGGCCCACAATACCCTCGCTGAAACAAGAACTTAGGAATCGGAAATGGCGGAGATCAGGACCTTCGAAGGCACGATGATCGGCGCGGAAGGGCAGTTCGCGATTGTCGCGGCGCGCTTCAACGGCTTCATCACGGAAAGCCTCGTCAATGGTGCGCTGGACACGCTGCGCCGCCATGGCGTGGATGCCGGCCGCGTGCATTTGGTGCGAGTGCCCGGTGCCTTTGAAATGGGTCCCGTCGTAAACCGCCTTTGCAAATCCGGCAAGTACGCGGCCGTGATTGCGCTTGGCGCAGTGATTCGCGGCGCAACGCCGCATTTCGATTTTGTTGCCGGTGAATGCGCGCGCGCCTGTGGTTCGGCTGCCAGCGAAACCGGCGTGCCGGTTGCCTTCGGCGTGCTGACCACGGATACCGTCGAGCAGGCGATCGAACGCGCCGGCACCAAGGCCGGCAACAAGGGCGCGGATGCGGCGGCAACCGCGATCGAAATGGCGAACCTGATGCGCAACCTGCCGTGAACGAATCTCCCGACCCACGCAATGGCAAGGGCAGCGGCAACGCCAACCGCCGCCGCAGCAATGCGCGCCGGCTCGCGATGCAGGCACTCTACCAGCACCAGATCAGCGACGATCACTGGAAATTGCTGCGTGCGCAGTTCCACGAGAACCCCGAATTTGGCCGCGTCGATCCGGAGTATTTCGATGAACTGCTGGAACACTGCGTCGAGCGCGAGGACGAATTTTTCGCCGTGCTCGCGCCGAACTTCGACCGACCGATGGAGCAAATCGATCCGGTCGAGCGCGCCATTCTTTTAATAGGTTGCTACGAACTCACCGAACGGCCCGACATTCCCTACCGCGTGGTCATCAACGAAGGCGTGGAACTCGCCAAGCGTTTCGGCGCGGCGGAAGGCCACCGTTACGTCAACGCGATCCTCGATCGTACCGCCAGCGAATTGCGCAAGGTCGAGATGTCGGCGCGGCGCCGCTGATGCCTGGCGAATTCCGGATCATTGAAGAGTTCTTTTCGCGCGACACGAAGGCCGATGGTCTTGTGCTTGGCATCGGCGACGACGGCGCGGTGCTGCGGCCACGCGAAGGTTTTGACCAGGTTGTCGCCACCGACACGATTGTCGCGGGCCGGCATTTTCCCGCATCACTTGCAGCAGAAGACATCGGCTGGCGCGCGCTGGCGGTGAATCTTTCCGACATCGCCGCGATGGGCGCGACGCCACGGTTTGCATTCCTGAATCTCACCCTGGCGAACGCTGACACCAAATGGCTGCGCGATTTCTCGCGCGGTTTTTTCGAGCTCGCGGAGATGTCGAAAACCGTACTGGCTGGTGGTGACACGACGCAAGGACCGTTGTCGATCACTGTGACTGTCATCGGGGAAGTTCCGGCCGACGAGGCGATCACACGCAGCCGCGCGCAGCCGGGCGATCTTGTCTGTGTGAGCGGCACGCCGGGCGATGCGGCTGCGGGCCTCGAATTATTGATGCAAGGTGCAGGACTTGATCATCCGCTCGTGCAACGTTTCCGCCGTCCCATGCCGCGGCTGCAACTTGGTGCCAACCTGCGTGGCCGCGCGACGGCGGCGATCGATATTTCCGACGGCCTGCTCGCGGATCTTCAGCATGTGCTGAAGGCGAGTGGCGTGGGCGCGCGCATCGAGCTTGATCGCCTGCCGGTGTCGGCTGCGCTTGATGAATACTCGAAAGACGCGAAGGATTTCGTGCTGGCGGGCGGTGACGATTACGAATTGTGTTTCTGCCTGCCACCGGCGCAACTGCAGGTGCTGCAAGCAGACGACAATGGTTGCGAGATCACGGTCATCGGCGAGATCGTTGCCGAACCGGAACTCGCTATCGTTGATGCCGATGGCAAGCGCTACGAGCCGAAACGCCATGGCTGGGAGCATTTCCGGATGGATGCCGAATCATGAAACCCGCAGCACGAGAAATCTTCTCCGATCCGGCGCACCTGCTCGCCTTCGGTTTCGGCACCGGCCTTTCGCCGTTTGCGCCCGGCACTGTCGGCACGCTTGTGACGATTCCGCTGGTATGGGCAACGTGGAATCTGCCATTGCCGTTGCGCGCGGGTATCTGTCTTTTGCTGATTCTCGCCGGCATCTGGGCGGGCGGAGCGAGCGCGCGCAAGCTCGGCGTGCACGATCATGGCGGGATCGTTATTGACGAGGTCGCGGGCTTTTACCTTGCGATGCTGTTGCTGCCAGCCGGGTGGTGGTGGATGCTGGCGGCGTTTGTCGCGTTCCGTTTTTTCGATATCGCGAAACCGTGGCCGATCGGATTCCTTGACCGCCGCCTCGGTGGCGGCGCGGGCATCATGATCGACGATCTCGTCGCCGGAGTATTCGCCGCGGCAACTCTGCAACTGGCGTATTTCGCCTGGATGTTTTTCTTATGAAGATCGAGAAGCTCGGCAAGTACATCATCACGCGTGAACTCGGCAAGGGTGGTTCGGGCACGGTGTATCTTTGCCACGATCCCTATCACCAGCGCGATGTCGCCCTGAAACTTTTTGCGAGCGATGCGGGCCTTTCCGAAGACCAGCAACGCGTCCGCAAGCGCCTGTTCTTCAACGAGGCGCATCTCGCCGGCATGTTGCAGCATCCGAACGTGCTGCCGATCTACGATGCCGGCGAAGAAGACGGCAAGTGCTACATCGTCATGGAATACGTGCGCGGCGGAAAACCGTTGTCCGCGTTCTGCCAGTCGCAGAACCTGCTGCCGGTTCGAAAGATCGTCGAGATCGTTTTCAAGTGCGCGAAGGCGCTGGATTACGCGCATCGCAAAGGCGTCGTTCATCGCGACATCAAGCCAAGCAATATTCTAATGACCGCCGATGGCGATGTGCGCATCGTGGATTTCGGCATCGCGCATAATCCTGTCGCCGAACTCACACCGATGTCCGGCATGGTTGGCAGCCCGAGTTACATGGCGCCCGAACAGATGCGCGAGGAAGAGGTCACCAACCAGACGGACATCTACGCACTGGGCGTGCTGATGTACGAACTGCTCGCGGGCAAGCGGCCGTTCTACGGTGAGAATCTTTCCGCGCTGGTGCACCAGGTGCTCTACGCAACGCCGATTCCCGTGCACCGGCTGCGCGCGGACGTCACCGAAATGCTCGAGCAGATTGTCGACAAGGCCATGAACAAGGAACCGGCGCGGCGTTACAAATCCGCACTGGAATTGTCGGTCGCGCTGACGACCGCGTTCAACGATCTCGGCCGCATGGCACGTGAAGTGGCGGAACAGGAACGCTTCAACATGGTTCGCCGCCTGAGTTTTTTCAGCGCGTTCAGCTACCCCGAAGTCTGGGAGGTGCTGAACGCGAGCAAGTGGGAGACCTACGACACGGGCGATTCGATCATTGTCGAAGGCGAGATCGACGAAAGCTTTTTCATCATCGTGTCCGGTGAAGTCATCGTGACCAAGGGCGGCAAGTCGCTGGGAAAACTCCAGGAAGGCGACTGCTTCGGTGAAATGGGTTATCTCAACAAGACCGAAAGAACGGCGACGGTCACCTCCGAGAAAGGGGTCGCTGTGATGCGCGTGAACTCCACGCTGATCGAACAGGCTTCCATGGCCTGCCAGTTGCGGTTTCATAAGGTGTTCCTGCGCACCTTGATCGAACGCCTGACGCGGACGAGTGAACGGGTTGTAAAGGAAGACCGGTAATGAACGTCGCGGATTGATGAGTCCCTGCGCGACCGATGCCGCGACGAAAGCAGCGCCTGTTCTCCCGCGCATCCATCCATCCAACGGCCGGCGAAGATCAACGAGCGCCTGCTGTCTGCGAAACTCTGCATGTTCCCGGACATTACGAAGCCGAACATTCATTGCCAGTGATTGCGCATTACGTATACTGCGCATCAATTTCATTACATAAGCTTGACGATGATGCACGCCAACATGCTTCTCGCGGCGTTCCGCCCGATCACAAAGAATCTGAAACCCTTTGCCATTTACCTTGCCGTATCGCTCGGCATCACGCTGCTTTCGCGCGTGGCGCTAGGGCTGTGGTTCGGTGATCGCGTTACCGCCGCATCCGGCTGGATCTACGTTCTCGTGCAGGGGTTTCGCTACGATTTGATCGTGCAGGGAATGCTGCTGTTTTTCCCGCTGGTGCTGACGCCGGTGTTCTGCGCGTTTGCGTGGTCGCGCCGCACCTGGTCCTGGCTGTTGCCGTCCTGGCTTGCGCTGTGCACAATTTTCATTTTCTTCATGGAACTCGCCACGCCCTGGTTCATTGATGAATACGGCTTGCGGCCGAACATCCTGTTCGTCAAATACCTGATCTATCCGAACGAAGTCATGGCGATGCTGTGGAGTGGCTACAAGCTGCCGATCTTCATTGCCGCCCTAACGATTCCGCTGCTGACATGGTTTGTATTTCGCGCGTACCGCTGCGCGAGCCGCGACATGCAACGCAACGGCCTGTTGCCCGCGCTCGTGGTCGTGCCGCTGCTGATGCTGGTTTGCGCCGTCGCAATTCGCTCCAGCTTCGCGCACCGCCCGGCGAATCCCAGCAACATCGCGATTTCCAATGATCCGCTGGTCAATATGCTGCCGCTGAGTTCCGCGTACTCGGTGCTGTATGGCGCGTATGAAATGCGCTACGAGCCGCAGGGCGTCAAGTTCGGCGACATTCCGATGGACGCCGTGATCGCGAACATGCGCGGCATGATGGGTGCGCAATCGGATGCGTTCATCGGCGAGACGCTGCCGACCTTGCGCCGTCAATGGTCACCAGTATCAGCGGACGGACCCGCGAACCTCGTGATCGTTCTCGAAGAAAGCCTGGGCGCGCGCTTCGTCGGCAGCCTGGGCGGGCTGCCGCTGACGCCGAATCTTGATCGCTACAGCAGCGAGGGAATCTGGTTCACGCAAATGCACGCGACAGGAACGCGTTCAGTGCGTGGTATCGAAGCGGTGATTACCGGCTTCCTGCCGACGACGACGGAAAGTGTTGTGAAGCTCGGCGGAACGCAGCGCGGATTTTTCACCATTGCCGATCTCCTGCAGCGCCACGGTTACAGTACATCGTTCATCTATGGCGGCTCCGCGCAGTTCGACAACATGCGGCGCTTCTTCGTCAATAATGGTTTTGAAACCGTGATCGACCGGGCGAATTACGAGAACCCGCAGTTCGAAGGTTCATGGGGCGTGTCGGACGAGGATCTTTTCCGCAAGGCGGATGCGTATTTCGACAGCCTGCCGGCGGACAAACCCTTCTTCAGCCTGGTGTTCACGTCATCGAACCACACGCCCTTCGAGTATCCGGCGGGCGCGATCGAGCCTTACAACGAACCGGCGCAGACCCGCGAGAACGCGATCAAGTACGCGGACCACGCGCTGGGCAGTTTTATTGAGCTCGCGAAGCAATCGGAATACTGGGGAAACACGGTGTTCCTGATCGTTGCCGATCACGACTCGCGCGTGCTCGGCGCGCAACTCGTGCCGATCCGTCATTACCGCGTTCCGGCGCTGATCCTGGGCGCGGATATCGAGCCGCAAACCGTTACACGTCTCGCGAGCCAGGTCGATCTGATTCCGACCCTGCTGCCGCTGCTCGGGTTGGGACAGGATGTTGTGCACCCGGCGACCGGAATCAATCTTCTCGGCGATAATATCGAGAACATTCCGCCGCACGCCGTCATGCAGTACGGAAACAATATCGCTTATCGTGAGATTGATGGGCAGAGCGACAACGTCATCATCTTCCAGGAAAACCGCGAACCGCAGCAGTTCCGCTATGAAAACGAAGCGCTGATTCCGGCGCCGCTGGATGAAGGCCTGCTTGAAATCGCGTTGTCCCACGTCGAATGGCCGCGACTTGCCTACAAGCACAAGTGGTATCGACTGCCGGAGACGTCTGTTGACCCCGAAAAAGTGGCGGTATCAGATTCCGTCGCGCCGGCGCCATCAGTAACGTCAGCGGAAATAAAAAACGCGGAATGAAAAGCCTCACGAAACCCGTCGCGATTTTCGTTGCGCTCGCTGTTGCGTTGCTTGCGCTTGTCCTGCTCATCCAGGTAAGTGCCGATGCGACGTTGATATTGCTCGACGTGCTTATCGTGCTACTGCTCCTGCCGCTTTTCATTCTTTCCTGTTTCGCATGGCTGTACGCCAGGTGGCCGAGTGTTCGGCCGCGACGATTTCGCCTGCCGCTCGCCGCGGTTTCCACGGTTGTGCTGCTTGTTGTTTCCTGGCAAGTGGCAATCGCGTTGCTGGATTCCGGGCTGGAAGGTCGCGGCTATGACGGCATTTACAAAGACTGCCACAAGGTCTGGGCGACGCGCGGACTTGTGCTTGATGCACCGGTTGACGATCACACCGCAGGCAACAGTATTGCGAGCATTGCGCTTGCATTCGAGCGCGGTGCGCGTGGCGCCGAAGTGGATGTGTTCTACGATCCAACGCTTGCGCGCTACGTGGTCTCGCACAATTTTCCCTACGACCAGAAGAACGGCGAACTCCTGTCACTCGAAAAACTGTTCCGCTCGATCGGCGGCGGGCATTTCTACTGGCTGGATTTCAAGCACATGCGGCACCTCGACGACGGGGCGATCGTCGATGCAACTTCGCGGCTGGTCGAGATCGTTGACAGTCTCGGGATGGAGAAAGAAAGCATTTACGTGGAAGGCGCGACGCCGTTTCACCTCGCGCATTTCCACGACGCGGGCTTTCGCACCATTTTCGATATCCAGCCGCTGTCGGACGGCCACTTCATGACGCCGATTGTCGTCAATCTCTACAAGGCCATCTTCTATTTTGGCGATTTCAGTGTGCTGGGAATGAATTATGCGTACCGGGGAGAGCCGATCTACGGACCGATGACGCGGCAACTGCTCGGCGACATACCGGTGTTCATCTATCACATCCCGGATGACGTTGAGCTGCTGCGTGAACTTTCCGCGCTACCCGAGGTGAGAGTGCTGCTGGATCACGATCACGGGGCGGATCGTTACGGAATCAGTGCCTGCGAAGGCAAGAGCAATAGACAGGATTAACAGGATTTTTCAGGATGATGAACAGGATTTAAAAGCAGAAATATTGAAAATGTTTTTTTCCTTCCTTACCTCCTTTCGCAAGACGGTTCGGATTGAATAAAAAAAGGGTCGCGCTGCGACCCTTTTTATTCATTTGCTCTTGATCCTGTAAATCTTGAAAAATCCTGTTAATCCTGTCTATTGCCCTTTTGCTCTTTGTCTTTTTCAACCAGCGCGTACGCCGAATGGTTGTGGATCGATTCGAAGTTTTCCGATTCCACGGAATAGGCAGCGACACGATCGTCCGCGTTCAGGCGCACAGCAATATCGCGCACCATGTCTTCGACGAATTTCGGATTGTCGTAGGCGCGCTCGGTCACGTACTTTTCATCGGGTCGCTTCAGCAGGCCGTAAAGTTCGCAGGACGCTTCCGACTCAACCACGTCGATCATTTCCTCGATCCATACGAAGCCGTTGACGCGTGCGCGTACCGTGACGTGCGAACGCTGGTTGTGCGCGCCGTAGTCTGAAATCTTCTTTGAACACGGGCACAGGCTGGTGACCGGCACGACGACCTTGATCTCCAGTTGCGTGCGGCCGTTGATGCGTTCACCGATCAGCGCGACGTTGTAATCCATCAGGCTTTCGACGCCCGAGACCGGCGCTTTCTTCGAGACGAAATACGGGAAGTTCATCTCGATGTGGCCTTTCTCGGCTTCGAGCTTGTCGGTCATTTCCCGCAGCATCGTCTTGAAGGAATCGACGGTGATCTCGCGCTCGTTGTCTTCCAGGATTTCAACGAAACGCGACATGTGCGTGCCTTTGAAATTGTGCGGCAGGTCCACGTACATGTTGAACGTGGCGATCGTGTGCTGGTCGCCGCCGCTGCGATCCTTGACGCGCACGGGGTGGCGGATGTCCTTGATGCCGACCTTGTTGATCGGAATGCGGCGCGTGTCCGCGCTGCCCTGGACATCGGCGATGGTGCCAGTTGTTGCGGTGCGTGCGCCGGCCTTGCTGCTTGCAGTCATCTGCGGGAATCTCCGGTCTTGGCCGCCATTTCGAGAAGTGAATGCCCGGCGGCGGGCGGTGCATTATACCTGAGTGAATCGCTCAGGTAATCGCCCGGAACGTTCAGGCCTCGTCGCGACCGGCCTCGAAATCTTCCAGGCTTTCTTCGCCATCGCGCTGCAACAACTGCTGCACGCGAAGTTCGGCATGTTTCAGGGCGTGCTGGCACTGGCGGGTGAGAACGATGCCGCGCTCGAAATCCTTCAGGGCGTCTTCCAGGCTCTGTTCGCCACTTTCCAGGCGCTCCACCAGTTCCTCGAGTTCGCCCAGCGAGTTTTCAAAGCCGGCAACCGTGGTGTTCTCGGTCGATTCTGCCGATGCCTTCGGTTTGCGTGTCGTTTTCGGCACGTTTCTCTCCTGTCGCGGAGCCGCCATTCTAGGCGCTCGACGCGCGATGGCCAATGCGAGCGCCGGTTTGACAAGCAAAAGACGGCTGCTACCTTTTATTTAGAACAATTCTAAACTCTCTTGTGACGGTTCACCATCGAGGAGGAATCCCGCCATGACACTGAAAGGCAGCAAGACCGAGGAAAATCTGAAAGCCGCATTCGCCGGCGAATCGCAGGCTAATCGCCGCTACCTGTACTTCGCCGCGAAGGCGGATGTCGAAGGCTACAACGACGTAGCCACCGTGTTCCGCTCCACGGCGGAAGGCGAAACCGGCCACGCGCACGGCCACCTGGAATATCTCGAAGCCGTCGGCGATCCGGCGACGGGCCTGCCGATCGGCGAAACCGGCGCGAACCTCAAGGCCGCGATCGCGGGCGAGACGCACGAGTACACGGATATGTATCCCGGCATGGCGAAGGCCGCGCGCGACGAAGGCTTTGATGAAATCGCCGACTGGTTCGAGACGCTGGCGAAGGCCGAGCGCTCGCACGCGAACAGGTTCCAGAAGGCGCTCGATTCCCTCGACAGTTGAAATCGCATAAGCGTTTTCTCGCAGCCAAGTGCAACGGAGAGTTGCCCTCTTTGGAAAAGGGGGCGGCTTGCGCGCAGCGCAAGCGGGGGATTTTCCCCCTTTCCCAAAGGGGACGCGTTGCGCTGAACGCAACGGGGGAATTTCATGAGCGCTGATTCCGATACTTCGCCAGGCCGACGCGAAGGCAGCCTTGACGCGCCGACCCGCCATCCGCTGGACTGGCGCAGCGACGACTTTCACGATGAAGGCAGCCTGTTCCAGGAGCTGGAACGCGTTTTCGATGTCTGCCACGGCTGCCGGCGCTGCTTCAGCCTCTGCAACGCCTTCCCGACGCTGTTCGATGCCATCGACGAATCCGACACGATGGAGCTCGACGGCGTGCCACGCGAAGTGTTCTGGAACGTTGTCGATCAGTGCTATCTGTGCGACATGTGCTACATGACGAAGTGTCCTTACGTGCCGCCGCATGAATGGAACGTGGATTTTCCGCATCTCATGTTGCGCGCGAAGGCGGTCAAGCACCGCGAGGGCAGAACGAGATTCCGTGACAAGGTGCTGAGTTCGACTGACGCTGTCGGAAAGTTCGCCGGCATTCCGATTGTTGTCGAAGCCGTGAACGCCGCGAATCGGAACAAACCGGCACGCGCGCTGCTGGAGAAAACGCTGGGCGTGCATCGCGACGCCGCCGTTCCGAAATACCACGCGAAGACCTTGCGAAAGCGCATGAAGCATCACGAGACGCTCCCTGATGCAGCGCCTGCGGGCGAAACGCGCGGGCGCGTTGCATTGTTCGGAACCTGTTATGGAAATTTCAACAAACCGGATCTCGGCGAGGATCTCGTCGCGGTATTCGAACACAACGGCATCGCCGTTCGCATGGCCGGCGCAGAAAAATGTTGCGGAATGCCGAAGCTGGAACTCGGCGATCTCGATGCGGTGGCGAAGGCGAAGGAGCATAACGTTCCGATGCTCGCGAAACTCGTGGATGAAGGCTGGGACATCATCGCACCCGTGCCGTCCTGCGTGCTGATGTTCAAGCAGGAACTGCCGTTGATGTTTCCCGACGACGCGGACGTTGCAAAGGTACGCGATGCGATGTTCGATCCTTTCGAATATCTTGTCGCGCGGCGTCACGCGGGCCTGCTGAAAACGGAATTTCCGAACCGGCTCGGCAAGGTTGCCTGGCAGGTGCCCTGTCATCTGCGCGTGCAGAACATCGGTTACAAGACACGCGATATCCTGCAACTTGTGCCGGGTACTGAGGTCGTCACCATCGAGCGTTGTTCGGGACACGATGGAACCTACGCCGTGAAAAAGGAATTTCACGAGATCTCGATGAAGATCGCGAAACCTGTTATCAATCGTGTTCGCGAAGCCGAAGCCGATCATTATTCCAGTGACTGTCCGATGGCAGGTCACCAGATCGAGAACGGATTGAATGATGAACGATCGCCGGAACATCCTATGGCGCTGTTACGTTTTGCTTACGGAATTTGAGGAGACATCATGGCTAACGAGGGTTATCACGAACCCGTCAACGAACTTTCCGCCGAATCGCGCGATCTGCACCGTGCAATCACGTCGCTGATGGAGGAACTTGAAGCCATCGACTGGTACCAGCAGCGCGTCGATACCTGCAAGGATAGCGAACTCGCCGCGATTCTCGCGCACAACCGTGACGAGGAAATCGAGCACGCCGCCATGGTGCTGGAATGGATTCGTCGCAGGATTCCGAAGTTCGATGAAGAGTTGCGCCAATACCTGTTCACCGACAAGCCCATCGTCGCGATCGAGGAAAAGGAAGACTGATGAAGCCGTTGGCGCGCGACGACCTGATGAGCCTGGAAGTGTATTCCGCGCGACGCGTGGAATTCCGTCGCGAGGTGATGGCACACAAGGCAGCGCGTATCGTGAGTATCGGCCCGAACATGCGCCTTTTTTTCGAGGACCGCCTGACCATCCAGTACCAGGTGCAGGAAATGCTGCGCACCGAGCGCATTTTCGAGGCCACCGGCATCCAGGAAGAACTCGACGCTTACAATCCGCTGGTTCCCGACGGCGCGAACTGGAAGGCGACGCAGATGATCGAGTTCACCGACGAGAACGAGCGGCGCAATATGCTCACGCGTCTCGTCGGCGTCGAGAACCGGACCTGGGTGCAAGTGACAGACCACGACCGCGTGTATGCCATTGCCGATGAAGACCTGGAACGTGACACCGACGAAAAAACATCTGCGGTGCATTTCCTGCGTTTCGAACTTGATCCCGCGATGATCGCCGATCTGAAGAAAGGCGCATCGCTGTCCATGGGTGTCGATCACGGAAACTACCGCCACGAAGCGGCGCCAGTGCCTGATACTGTGCGCCATGCGCTCATCCGCGACCTGGATTGACAAATTTTCCGCAGGTCAAGTCTCCCTCTGCACCGCTCATAAACGCTAGAATGCCGCAGCATTGTCGCGCCCGCATCATTCGCAGGCGCCGGTTTTCAGCATCAGGAACACCATGAGCAACAAGTACGACGCCGCCTCCATCGAAGTGCTTTCGGGTCTCGATCCGGTCAAGAAACGTCCGGGCATGTACACCGACACCACGCGTCCCAACCATCTTGCGCAGGAAGTCGTCGACAACTCGGTCGATGAGGCGATTGCGGGTCACGCCAAGCGCATCGACGTGATTCTCAACAAGGATGGTTCGCTGGAAGTGAAGGACGACGGGCGCGGCATGCCCATCGATATTCATCCGAAGGAAAAAGTACCGGGCGTTGAAGTGATCCTCACGCGACTTCACGCCGGCGGAAAATTTTCCAACAAGAATTACCAGTTCTCCGGCGGGCTGCACGGCGTTGGTGTTTCCGTTGTCAATGCGCTGTCGAAACAACTCGACATACAGGTGCGCCGCGGCGGCAAGGAATATTCCATGTCGTTCAAGGCCGGCAAGCGTGTTGCGCCGTTGAAACAGATTGGCACTGTCGGTCAGCGCAACACGGGCACGACGCTGCGCTTCTGGCCGGATGCGAAATATTTCGACTCCGTCAGTTTTTCCTTGCCGCGCTTGCAGCACGTATTGCGCGCGAAGGCCGTGCTGTGTCCTGGCCTTTACATCACGTTGCGTGTCGAGAAGGGCAAGGACAAGGACGAAACTTTCGAGTGGCAATACGAAGACGGCCTTGTCGATTATCTGAACGACGAATTGCAGGGCCAGGAAACGCTGCCCGCGCAGCCGTTCACCGGCTCGATGGCCGGCTCGAGCGAAGCGGTTGACTGGGCCGTGCTGTGGCTACCGGATGGCGGCGATCTCGTGCAGGAAAGTTACGTCAACCTGATCCCGACGGAGCAGGGCGGCACGCATGTCAATGGCTTGCGCACCGGTTTGACGGAAGCGGTGCGCGAGTTCAGTGATTTCCGCAATCTCGTGCCGCGCGGAATCCGGATCGCGCCGGAAGATGTGTGGGACAAGATCAGTTACGTGCTCAGCGTGAAAATGGAAGACCCGCAGTTTTCCGGACAGACAAAAGAACGTTTGTCGTCGCGTGAATGCGCGGCGTTTGTTTCCGGTGTTGTGAAGGATGCGTTCGCACTGTGGTTGAACCAGCATCCGGAAGCGGGCGAGCAGATTGCCTTGCTTGCGATCAACAACGCGCAGGCGCGCAGTCGCGCGGGCAAGAAGATCGTTCGCAAGAAAGTCGTCAGCGGGCCCGCACTACCCGGCAAGCTGGCGGATTGTTCCAGCCAGGAGCCGGAACGCGGCGAACTGTTCCTGGTGGAAGGCGATTCCGCCGGCGGTTCGGCGAAACAGGCACGCGATCGCGAGTTCCAGGCGATCATGCCGCTGCGCGGCAAGATCCTGAATTCCTGGGAGGTCGATCCGAGCGAAGTGCTGGGCTCGCAGGAAGTGCACGACATTTCCGTTGCCGTCGGCATCGAGCCGGGATCGAACGATCTCAAGGGTTTGCGTTATCACAAGATCTGCATTCTTGCCGACGCGGATTCCGACGGACTGCACATCGCGACATTATTGTGCGCGCTGTTCCTGCGGCATTTCCGTCCGCTGGTTGAAAACGGTCACGTGTTTGTCGCCATGCCTCCCTTGTATCGCATCGATGTCGGCCAGCATGTTTTCTATGCGCTGGACGACGCGGAACGAAAAGGCGTGCTCGATCGCATCGAGGCGGAAAAGATTCGCGGCAGGATTTCCGTCACGCGCTTCAAGGGCCTGGGTGAAATGAGCCCGCTGCAATTGCGCGAAACCACCATGGCGCCCGACACGCGCCGCCTTGTCCAGTTGACCATCGAAGCCGCAGACAAGGTCGACGCGTTGATGGACATGCTGCTCGCGAAGAAGCGCTCACCGGATCGCAAGAGCTGGCTGGAGAGGAAAGGCAATCTGGCTGACGTTGTTTGAATTCATGTAGGAGCGCCTTCAGGCGCGAAAGATCATGAATTCGCGCCTGAAGGCGCTCCTACAAAAGGCAGGAAAATCTCATGGGCGGAAACACTCCCGACATTTTTGAAAACTTCGAGCGCATGCCGCTCGGACAGTTCACCGAGAAGGCGTATCTCGATTACTCGATGTACGTGATTCTCGATCGCGCGCTGCCGAACATCGGCGACGGTCTGAAACCCGTTCAGCGACGGATCATCTACGCGATGTCCGAGCTCGGCCTGAATGCCGGATCGAAGTACAAGAAATCCGCGCGCACGGTTGGTGACGTGATCGGCAAGTTCCATCCGCACGGCGACTCGGCCTGTTACGAGGCGATGGTGCTGATGGCGCAGCCGTTTTCCTATCGTTATCCAATTGTGGATGGCCAGGGAAACTGGGGTTCGCCCGACGATCCTAAATCCTTCGCGGCGATGCGTTACACGGAATCGAAACTCGCGCCTTACGCTGAAGTACTGCTGAGCGAAGTCAGCCTGGGCACCGTGGATTGGCAGCCGAACTTCGACGGCACGCTGGATGAGCCCATCGTGCTGCCGGCGCGCTTGCCGAACGTGCTGCTGAATGGCACGACCGGTATTGCGGTCGGCATGGCAACGGATATTCCGCCGCACAATCTTCGCGAAGTCGCCGCCGCCTGCGTGCGTTTGCTGGAAGAACCGAAAGCCGATCTGAAAGCGCTGTGCGAGCACGTGAAGGGCCCGGATTACCCGACCGATGCGGAAATCATCACGCCGCGTGCGGAAATCATGCAGATGTATGAAACCGGCAACGGTTCCATCCGCGTGCGCGCGAAATGGGAGAAGGAAAAAGACAGCGGCAACGTGATCATCACCGCGCTGCCCTTCCAGGTCTCGGGCAACAAGATTCTTGAACAGATCGCGCAACAGATGCGCAACAAGAAACTGCCGATGGTCGAGGATTTGCGTGACGAATCCGATCACGAGAATCCGACACGGCTTGTCATCGAACCGCGTTCCAATCGCATTGATCTCGAACAGCTGATGAATCATCTGTTCGCGACTACCGATCTCGAGCGCAGCTATCGCGTGAACCTGAACGTCATCGGTCTCGATGGCCGCCCGCAGGTCAAGGGCCTGCGGGAGGTGCTGGTCGAATGGCTGGAGTTCCGCAGCCGCACGGTAACGAAGCGCCTTGAATTCCGTCTCGACAAGGTCACCAAGCGCTTGCACATTCTCGAAGGCCTGATGGTCGCCTTCCTGAACATCGACGAAGTGATCGCCATCATCCGCGCAGAAGACAAGCCGAAGCCGGTGCTGATGAAGCGCTTCGGTATTTCGGATACACAGGCCGAGGCGATCCTGGAACTGAAGCTGCGACATCTTGCGAAGCTTGAGGAAATGAAAATCCGCGGCGAGCAGGATCAGCTTGAGAAGGAACGCGCGGCGATCGAGAAAGTGCTGGGTTCGAAGAAATTGCTGAAGGCAATGATCCGCCGTGAAATATCCGATGACGCAAAAAAATACGGCGACGACAGACGATCGCCGATTGTTTCCCGTGAAGCCGCGCAAGCGCTGGATGAAACGCAGCTCGTGCCGAGCGAACCGGTGACAGTTGTATTGTCGAAGCGCGGCTGGGCTCGTGCGGCGAAGGGTCACGATATCGATCCCTTCCAGCTCCAGTATCGCCAGGGCGACGAATTTCTCGCGGCAGCGCGCGGCAAGTCGAACCAGCTTGCCGTGTTCCTCGATTCGACCGGACGCAGCTATTGCATTCCCGCGCACCAGTTGCCGAGTGCGCGCGGGCAGGGTGATCCGCTCTCCGGCAAGCTCACCGCACCGGATGGCGCGAGTTTCGTCGGCGTTGCGATGGGCGATCCGGATGACTTTGTGCTGGTCGCGTCCAACGCCGGTTACGGTTTCTTCACGCAACTGAAGGAACTGCACACGCGCAACAAGAAAGGCAAGGCGGTGCTGTCCGTGCCGAAGGGCGGGAAGGCACTCGCGCTGGTTCCGGTGTCATCGGAAAAAACAGACTGGATCGTCGCGGCATCCAGCGAAGGTCATCTGCTGTGCTTCCCGATCGAGGAATTGCCGCAGCTTGCGAAAGGCAAGGGCAACAAGATCCTCAATATTCCGGGACCGAAGTTCAAATCGGGCGAGGAATCCATGATCGCGATCGCCAGCATGCCGGACGAGGACGGCGTCGTGATCTTCAGCGGCCAGCGGCACATGACGCTCAAGTATCGCGACCTCGATCATTACGAAGGCGAACGCGGCCAGCGCGGGCACAAGTTGCCGCAGGGTTACCGGAAGGTGAACCGGATCTTGCCGGAAGCGTTCTTGAATAAATCGTAAGACGGAAGACGTGAGACGAAGTTGGGCGCGTGACAACCGTCGTCCCGCCTCTTCCGTCTCACGTCTTGCGAACTCTTGAAAATGTCACATCCACCCCCATTCACACGGCGTCGCATCATCGGAGACTTTCAATGAAACGCATTGTCCTGTTCCTCGGCACCAACCTTGCGGTGATCGTGGTGCTTGGCATCGTCACGAAGCTGCTGGGAATCGACGGCTGGTTCACACAGCAAGGCATCAACTACCAGGCGCTGCTGATCTTCTCCGCGATTTTCGGCATGGGTGGCGCCTTCATTTCACTGGCGATTTCCAAGTGGATGGCGAAGCGCTCGACGGGGGCCGAAGTCATCGAGCAGCCACGCAACGAGGTCGAAACCTGGCTGGTTGCAACCGTTCAGCGACAGGCGCAACAGGCCGGCATCGGCATGCCGGAAGTCGCGATCTTCCCGTCGCCACAGCCGAATGCGTTCGCGACGGGAATGAACAAGAACAAATCGCTGGTTGCCGTGAGCACCGGCCTTTTGCAAAGCATGAATCGCGATGAAGTGGAAGCCGTGCTCGGGCACGAGGTGAGCCACATCGCGAACGGCGACATGGTGACGCTCGCGCTGATCCAGGGCGTGGTGAACACCTTCGTGATCTTTGCCGCGCGCATTGTTGGTTATGTCGTTGACAGTGCGCTGCGCGGCAACCGCGAGGGTGGCGGCATCGGCATGGGATATTTCATTACCACCATCATTGCCGAAATTGTTTTCGGCATCCTCGCAAGCACCATTGTGATGTGGTTTTCGCGTTACCGCGAGTTCCGCGCCGATCACGGTGGTGCGCAACTGGCGGGCCGTCAGAAGATGATTTCTGCCCTGCAACGCTTGCAGCAATCGCAGGAAGGCGCGCTGCCGGATCAGCTCGCCGCATTCGGCATCAAGGGTTCGATGTCGAAAGGATTGCGGCGGCTGTTCATGAGCCATCCGCCGTTGAGCGAACGCATCGCCGCTTTGCAGCGAATGACTTGAAAGAGCAAGAGCAAGAGCAAGAGCAAGAGCAAGAGCAAGAGCAAGAGCAAGAGCAAGAGCAAGAGCAAGAGCAAGAGCAAGAGCAATGGACAGGATTAACAGGATTTGAAGACAGGATTTACAGGATTAAAGCAAAAACTGAAAAGGGCCGCTGCGCGGCCCTTTCTTTTCAATATCAGAATAATCCTGTCAATTCTGAAAAATCCTGTTAATCCTGTCCATTCTTCCGCTTTTGTCATGCAGGCAAGCGCGCATCTTCCGCCATCACCACTTCCGGCTCCTGCACGTAATTGCCCTGGATGTAGTTCACGCCCAGTTGCCAGAGCACGGCCATGGTGTTGGCATTCTCCACGCGTTCGGCGACGGTCTCGATTTTCATTTCCTTCGCTTTCTCGATGTACTCCGCAACCATCTCGCGCTTCTTCTGATCGGAGGCAATAACGGACATGAACGAGCCGTCGATCTTCACGAAGTTCATCTTGATGTGATCGAACATCTGCATCGGATTGCGGCCGATGCCGAAATGTTCCAGCGCGATGCCCTGGCCGTGCGCGTTGGCGAGATCGCCCACCGCCTTGGCTTCCTTGAGACGCTTCTCCGCGGTCGCCTCGGAAATCTGCAGGACGATGCCGCCCTTCGGCGCCTTGTGCTGCTTGAACTGGCCTTCCAGCCACGCGATGAACTGTGCATCCGCCAGCGTCTGCTCGGCGATGCGAATGAAGAAACGTGCTTTCTTGCCTTCGGCAAAGCGTTCTTTCAACCGGATCATCGCGCAGTTCACGATCCAGCGGTCGATCCCGCCCATGAGATTGTTGCGTTCGGCCGCGGGCATGAATTCTGCCGGCATGATCTCATTGCCGTTCTCGTCCTTCATGCGTACGAGGATGTCGAACATTTCGCTGACGTCGCCTTCCAGGCTCGCGATCGGCTGGAAGACGAGCACGAAACGGTTGTCCTTGATGGCAGCAGTGATCTGCTTGATCCAGCCCGCGTCCAGCATGCGGCCTTCCGCATCGATTTCCGCGGGCTTGTAGGTTACATGGCGATTGCCGCCTTTCTGGCGTGCTTCCTTCACCGCCTGTTGCGCGAGCGCAATCAGGGCGCCGGCGTTGCGGGCTTCATTGGTGAAATCGGCAATACCGATACTGACTGTCATGCTGGTTGACTGGCCGCCGGCTTCGAAGACGCGGCTGGCGATCGCGGTGCGCAGTTTCTCCGCGAATTTCTCGACATCGCGAATGTCCTTGCGCACGATCAGTGCAGTGAACAGGTTGCCGCCGAAACGCGCGACATGATCCTTTTCTTCCGCGATGTCGCGCAATTGCGCGCCCAGGAGCTTGAGCACGTTGTCCGATGCCAGCGGCCCGACTTTTTCCTCGATGTCGGAGAACTTGTCCGGCTTGATGATGAGCAACGCGGCCATTCCGGCCTTGGACGGCTGCTTGATGGCATGCGCGACGACATCGATGAAGTAATGCCGGTGAAAGAGCCCGGTCAGCGGATCGCGCCGGCCGATTTCCTCCATCTCCGCTTTCATCTCGGCCTGCATTTTTGCCTGCAGTTCGCTGTTGTCGCTTTCACCGCGAATCGCGACCTCGATACAGGGTTCGCCGTCGAGTTCGGTCTGGTCGAATTCAAGTTTTGTCTCGAAGGGCTTGTCGTCTTTCATCCCCTTGAGTTCGAGCGCGCCCACGCTCTTGCCCTTGTTGACGGCAACGAGGGCTTCCTTGAGCTTGCCCTGGTCGGCGCCCGCGAACAGGTCCATCACCGGGTAGCCTTCCATTTCATCGGGCGATTCGAAACCGAACATCTCCGCGAACGATGGATTCGCTTGCGTGAGAATGCCGTCCTGAACGTAGGCAATCGCATCGCCCGATTCGGCGAGAAATTCCTGGAAGCGTGACTGGTATTCGCTCACCAGCGCCTGCGTTGATTCCAGCGCGCGCGCCGTTTCGATGTAATTCGCTTCGCGCGACACGACGGCGGCGAGGTGCCGTTCGTTCTCCATGCTGACGAGATCGCGCCCGCCGCGTTCGATCACGGCGGCGGCGGCGGTTTCGTCCATCTTGCTGGCAACGGCGATCAGTGCGCAGTCGGGACACAGGCGCTGCTGCAAGCCGATGACGTCATTGATCGGCGCTTCGGGGACTTTCAGGAAACAAAGGATCAGTGCGGGTTTCTGGTTCTGGATCGCGCTTTCGGCGTCGTCCAGGTTCGCGGCCCATGCGGAACGCACAGCGTGTCCCGCGCCGCGAAGGATGCCGTTGATTTTCTCGGCATTGTTCTGCGACTGCGAGATGATCAACAGCGGCAGGAAATTACGTTCTACCAAGGGAACTCCATGTCGTCAGAAACCGCGGAACGCGAACCCACTTTTTAACCGAAGCGCGGCGCATTTTCCAGAATACGGTTCAACAAGTTACAGATTTATCAGGGTTTTCCCGGCGCGGTCGGGAACTTCGCGAACCAGTTTCGGGACGAGATAACCTGAAACACGCGCGTGCAGTTCGTTCATGATTTCGCGTGCACGTGATTCGGGAACATTGAAGTGCGCGGCACCCGCGACGGGATCGAGCAGGTGCAGGTAATAGGGCAGCACGCCGGCGGCGAACAAGGCCTCGCTCAACTCGGCGAGCGCGATCGCGCTGTCGTTCACGCCACGCAACAATACGGACTGATTCAGCAAGGTCGCACCCGCGTCTTTCAGCGCGGTCATCGCAGACCGGACACTCGCATCGATCTCGTTGGCGTGATTGGCATGGATGACGATAGCGACATCCAGGGAAACGCCGGCGAGCCAGTCCAGCAGTTCGGCATCGACGCGCTCCGGCAGCACGACGGGCTGGCGAGTGTGAATGCGCAGGCGGCGCACGTGCGTGATGCCGGACAGCGCCGCGGAGATTTCCCGCAGGCGCGGCGTATCCAGCGTGAACGGATCGCCGCCGCTGAGAATGACCTCGTGGATCGAATCGTCGTCGGCAATGCGCGCAACGACCGCGCTCCAGTCGCGGCGAGGATTCTGTTCCGAGTAGGGGAAGTGGCGCCGGAAACAGTAACGGCAATGCACGCCGCAGGCGCCGGTCGTCGTCAGCAGCACGCGCCCGGCATATTTCTGCAGCAGTCCGGGTGCAATGTGCGCATCATGCTCGCCGACCGGATCGTGGCCATAGCCCGCATGCGTTTCCAGTTCCGCGTCCAGCGGCAGCACCTGGCGCAGCAGGGGATCGCCCGGATCGCCGCGGCGCATGCGCGCAATGAAGCCGTGCGGCACCCGCAACGGAAACTGTTTTGCCGCCGCGCGCGCAGCCGGCAGCAATACGTCGCCCAGCGCCAGCATGTCGAGCAGGCGCGCGGGGTCGGTCACGGCCGCGGCTTGTGCGGCTTTCCAGTCGGGTTGCTGCATGGGGCACTCGGCAAGCTGGTCTGCTGATTTCGGGCGGGATTTGCAGGTATCATACGCGCCTTTCGCCGCGCCGCTGCCAGACAGGCTGCAGGACAACAGCGCGGCCAGTATTCTGCCCGTAATCGAGAGTCAATCCAATGGCGAGCTACAACACCAGTGAATTCCGCGCCGGTCTGAAGATCATGATCGACAACGATCCCTACACCATCGTGGAAAACGAATTTGTGAAGCCGGGCAAGGGCCAGGCGTTCAACCGCACCCGCGTGCGCAATCTCAAGACCGGCCGCGTGCTGGAGAAGACGTTCAAGTCCGGCGAGAACTTCGAAGCTGCGGATGTCGTCGACACGGACATGCAGTACCTCTACAACGACGGCGAAATGTGGCATTTCATGGTGCCGGATACCTTCGAACAGCATGCCGCCGATGCCAATGCCGTCGGCGAAAACGCCAAGTGGCTGAAAGAGCAGGACATGTGCGTCATCACGCTGTGGAATGGCGTGCCGCTCGACGTCACCCCGCCGAACCACGTGAACCTCAAGGTCATCGAGACTGATCCCGGCCTGCGTGGCGATACCTCGGGCGGCGGCACGAAGCCGGCGAAGCTCGAAACCGGCGCGGTGGTGAAAGTGCCGTTGTTCGTGAATGAAGGCGAGATTCTCCGCGTGGATACGCGCAATGGTGAATATGTTTCCCGCGTAAAAGAGTAGCGGGGGAGCGGATCTTTTTCCGCAATACATCGTTGCAAGTCGCGGCTCGCTGCTCATTACACAAGCGGTAACTCCGCTGCTCGCCGCACCTTGCGCCTTGTCTTGCGAAAAAATCTCTCGCTCCTGATCGCTTGGAGTTTGTGCTCGTGCCTGATTCCAGCTGGCAACCTTCCGCTTCGATTGAAATGTTGCGCCTGCGCGCGGCGTTGATGCAGCGCGTACGGAACTTCTTTGCCGAGCGCGGCGTGCTGGAAGTGGAAACGCCGCTGTTGAGCCGCGCGGCGATCACCGAGCCGAACCTCGCCAGCGGCGAAGTTCGCTTGCCGGGACTTCGCGACACTTTTTATCTGCACACCTCGCCGGAATTCTTCATGAAGCGCCTGCTCGCGGCGGGCAGCGGCGACATCTGGCAGGCGTGCAAAGTGTTTCGCGGCGCCGAACGCGGGCGCCAGCACAATCCCGAGTTCACGATGATCGAGTGGTACCGGCTCGGCTTCGATCATCACGCGTTGATGGATGAAGTCGGCGCGTTGTTGCGCTTGCTGATTCCGGGTCTCGCGGACGATCACGAGAGCATCAGCTACGCGGAAGCGTTCAGGAAACACGCCGGCATCGATCCATTCGAGGCAAGCGATGCGGTACTTCGCGATATCGCTGATGATTTCGGATTGAACGACGCGACCCTGGAGCGGGATGCGCTGCTGGATGCCATCGCAAGCCACATCGTGTATCCGCAACTCGGGCGGGGTCGCGTCAGTTTCGTGCATGCATTTCCCGCATCACAGGCCGCGCTCGCGAAACTGGACGAGAACGATCCGCGTTGCGCGCGGCGCTTCGAGGCGTTCGTGAACGGCGTGGAGCTCGCGAACGGGTTCCACGAGTTGAGCGATGCGAACGAGCAGCGGCGGCGCTTCGAACATGAGAACGTGCGGCGGCTCGCGATGGGCTTGCCGCAAATGCCGCTGGATGAAAACCTGCTGGCAGCGCTCGAACATGGGCTGCCCGATTGCGCGGGCGTAGCACTCGGTTTCGATCGCGTTGTCATGCTCGCGGCAGGGCGCGATGATATTGCCGAGGTGCTCGGTTTCGGTTTCGACAGGGTGTGAGGAATTCGCGATGTTTGAAATGAAGACTCTGGATGCGACTGACAAGGCGTTGTTCTTTGACGAACTGGCGATGCAGGCTCGCGGCTTGCTGCACGGTGAGCGCAATCTCATCGCGAATGCTGCGAATTTTTCCGCGCTGCTGTATCACAGCTTGGCGGACGTGAACTGGGTCGGATTCTATTTTCTCGACGGCGACGAACTTGTCGTCGGGCCTTTCCAGGGCAAGCCTGCCTGCGTGCGCATCGCGATCGGCAAGGGTGTTTGCGGAACCGCGTTCGCCGAACGAAAGACGCAGCGCGTTGAAGATGTCGATGCCTTTGCGGGACACATTCCCTGTGACGGCGACTCGCGTTCCGAAATCGTCGTGCCGCTGGAAGTGAACGGTGAAATCATTGGCGTGCTCGACATCGATGCGCCCATCAAGGCGCGTTTCGATGCAGAGGATCAGGTTGGGATCGAGAAGCTCGCCGGGATTTTCGTGGAAAGCTTCAAGAGCGATGGACAGGATTAAAGGCGAAATTCTTCGCTATCTTTTCCTTGTCCCGATACGCGCGCCCATGCGCATTTCCCTTTCCGGCAACAGGTAATCGCCCCAGTCCACCGCATTGGGTTCGGTGAGCATGACAATCGTCGAGCCCATGTTGAAACGCCCGAACTCTTCGCCTTTCTTCAATGTGATTTCACCGGCGGATTCACCGCGTCCATAACGCCAGCGACGAACGCGCTTGCCTGCCGGTGGCGTGATCTCGCCCGCCCAGATCGTTTCGATGCTGCCGACAAAAATCGCGCCGACGGCGACGAGCGCCATTTTTCCAAGCGGCGTGTCGAACAGGCAAATCACTCTTTCATTACGCGCGAACAGTCGCGGAATGTTGCGCGCTGTGAGTCCGTTCACGCTGAAGAGACGACCAGGAACATGCAGCATTTCCGTTAACGTTCCGTCGCAAGGCATGTGAAAGCGGTGGTAATCGCGCGGCGAGAGATACAGCGTTGCGAATTCGCCGTTCATGAATGGCTCGGCGAGCGCGGCATCGCCGAGCAGTTCTTCTGCGGAGTAATCGTGGCCTTTTGCCTGGAAAATTCTTCCATCACGAATTTCGCCGGCCTGGTTCACGGTACCGTCGACCGGCGAGACGATTGCGTCGTCCGAAAAATCCACCGGCCGGGCTTGCGGCTTCAGTGCGCGCGTAAAAAAGGCGTTGAAGTTTGGATACTGTTTCACGTCTTCCTGCACGGCTTCCTGCATGTTCACATTGAAGCCGCGAACGAACGCGCGCATGGCCGCGTGACTAAGCGCGCCTCCGTTGATGCGGGTCAGAGCGTGCATGCAGCGTGACAGCAGGTGATGCGGCAGGATGTACTGCGGCCAGATCTTGACCGCTTTTTCGATTTCCATTTCTTCAGATGTCCCGTTCAATGATGTTCGTGGTGGTGTTCGATCATTTCATCGGCGCGGCGCACTGGCATGACGATTTCCATTTCCTTGCCGTTCGCGAGGAAGAGAGTGAACGCGATTTCATCGCCCGCACGAAAGTTGCGCACCGGATCCATCAGCATGAAATGCCGGCCGCCGGGCTCGAAAGCGATGCACTCGGTTGGCTCGACGACGACGCTGTTCAGATGCTTCATCGTCACGCCGCCGTCAGCTTCCACCGTTGCGTGCATCTGCACGGCGTCGAAATTCTCGCTGATGACATTCGTCAAGGTGACAGCCGCATCGGCGTCATTGCAGAACACCGCGTAGGCGGCGAGCACGTCAACGCCTGGCGGCGCTTCACGCACCCAGGCGTTCTCGACGCGCAGCGGCGGTTCGGTTTCGACGGTGGGTGCGGCTTGAAACAGCAGGGTCAACGCAATGAGGTTGAAGAATGGCATCCGTAATCCTCAATCAGCAATCAGCTTGGCGAGATCGTTCGCGATCGCGTCCGCTTTCAATGGCGGTGTGAAGATGGCGCGCAACCGCGCCTCGGGATCGACCAGCAGCACGGCGGAACTGTGAATCACGGTGTATTCCTCACCGCTGTTGTCATCTACGGGACGAAACTCGTACGCGACGCTCATCGCCTGCGTGAGTTTCTGCACGTTCGTGGCATCGCCGGTCAGGCCGATGAATGCGGGATTAAAGTACTCGACGTACTTCGCCATCTGCTCGGGTGTGTCGCGCACGGTATCGACGGACACGAAAACGACCTCCGGTGGCGGCGTGCCGCTTTCTTCAATCTGCTTCACGACGCGGTCGAGCAGGAACAGCGTGTTCGGGCAGACATCCGGGCAGTGCGTGAAGCCGAAAAACACCAGGCTCCAGTCGCCGCGGAAATCCTCGCGTGTGAACGGGGCGTTGTCGTGGCGGGTCATTCGGAATTCAGGCAGCGGACGCGGCTCGCTCAACAGCGTACCCACGGTGAGTTCAGGCGGTGCGTCCGGTGCGAGCAGCCGGGCGCCGATGACTCCGCCCGCCAGCGCCGCCAAACCGGCAGTAATAATAATGAGTAGAGTATTGCGATTCATGATGCGCATTATCCCACAGTCAGTGTTCGGTTATCATCGCTTCCCCCTTGAGGAAAGACGGAGTTTCCGTGGAACAGCGGTTTGAAGACATCGCGGAGTATTTGCACAGCGCCACGGATTTCATTCGCTGGGGTGCAAGCCGGTTCGCGGAAGCGGACCTGCATTACGGTCATGGCACGGATAATCCGTTGGACGAAGCCGTCGCGCTGGTGTTGCACGCATTGCATCTGCCGCACGGCTGTCCTGACCGGTTGCTGGATGCCCGCCTGACTTCCCCCGAGAAAGCCGACATCTATCGCCTTCTCGCGCGGCGCGTTGACGAACGCGTGCCTGCTGCCTACCTCACCGGCGAGGCGTGGTTCGCGGGTCTGAAATTCAAGACCGACGAACGTGCCCTGGTGCCGCGTTCGCCCATTGCGGAGTTGATCGAGGCGCGCTTCGAACCCTGGGTGACAGCGGACGATGTTTCAGCAGTTCTCGATCTTTGCACTGGCGGCGGCTGCATCGCGATTGCCTGCGCGCATGCATTTGGGGAAGCGCACATCGATGCCGTCGATCTGTCTGCGGACGCGCTCGCGCTCGCGCGCGAGAACATCGAGCTGCACGGCGTGGAAAACCAGCTTGAATTGCACGAAGGCGATCTGTTCGCACCGCTGCCGGAACGACGTTACGACATCATCGTCAGCAATCCGCCTTACGTTGATGCCGACGACATGGCAGCGCTGCCAAATGAGTTTCGCCACGAACCGGAACTCGGCCTTGCCGCAGGCGCGGATGGGCTTGATATCGCGCGACGCATTCTTGCAGAAGCTGCAGGGTGGCTGACCGAAAACGGCATTCTTGTCGTCGAAGTCGGTAACAGCGCGGTCGCGCTGGCAGCCATGTTTCCCGATGTCGAATTCACGTGGCTGGATTTCGAGCGCGGCGGTGAAGGCGTGTTCCTGCTGAGCCGTGCGGAACTGGAAACGCATGCTGCGGCATTCCGGGGAGCGGCTTGATGCCGGGCAATTCCTTCGGCGAAATTTTTCGCGCCACCACCGCAGGCGAAAGTCATGGTCCCGCACTCGTTGGCATCGTTGATGGCTGTCCGCCGGGAATGGAATTGTCCGAGCAGGATATCCAGCGCGATCTCGAACGCCGCCGCGCCGGCACGTCGCGTTTCACGTCACAACGACGGGAAGAAGATCGCGTGAAAATCCTTTCCGGCGTGTTCGAGGGAATGACGACGGGCGCGCCGATTGCGTTATTGATTGAAAACACGGACGCGCGTTCGCGCGATTATTCCGGCATCGCGGAAAAATTCCGTCCTGGTCACGCCGATTACACTTGGCAGAAGAAATACGGCATTCGCGATTATCGCGGCGGCGGGCGTTCGTCCGCGCGTGAAACGGCGATGCGCGTTGCAGCCGGCGCCATCGCACGAAAATACCTCAACGAAAAACTGCAACTCGAAATCCGCGGCTGCCTCGTCGCCATGCACGACATCGAATTGCCCATCGAAGACTGGAACGCCGTCAACGGCAATCCTTTTTTCTGCCCGGCGCCTGGAAAAGTTTCCGAACTTGAAGCACGCATTGAAAAGCTGCTTCGCGAAGGCGATTCCTGCGGCGCGCGGGTGTACGTCGAGGCGCGCAATGTTCCCGTGGGGCTCGGTGAGCCGGTGTTCGACCGCCTCGATGCGGACATTGCGAAAGCGATGATGAACATCAACGCCGTGAAAGCCGTCGGCATCGGCGACGGATTTGACGTTGTGCGTCAGAAAGGTTCGGAGCACCGTGACGAAATTACACCCGAAGGATTCCTGAGCAATCATTCCGGCGGCACGCTCGGCGGCATCAGCAGCGGCCAGGACATTCGCGTCGAGGTTGCCTTCAAGCCGACATCAAGCATTCGCATTCCGGGACGCAGCATTGATATTCACGGCAATACCGTCGAAGTGGTCACAACCGGCCGGCACGATCCCTGCGTCGGCATTCGTGGCGTGCCTGTCTGTGAAGCCATGCTCGCGCTGGTGTTGATGGATCATTATTTGCGGCAGCGCGCGCAGAACAGCCGCTGATTCTCGCGCTGCGGCATCGGCTGATGCCGTTTTCATTTCTTGTTAGACTTGTTCGCTTCCGCAAGCGCGGATTCCACTTCCCCGATTCAGAGAGTTTTCAATGAAGCAGTACAACGTAGCCGTCGTCGGCGCGACGGGCGCCGTCGGTGAAACGATGTTGAACATTCTTGCCGAGCGCAACTTCCCGGTGGCGGAAATCTTTCCGCTGGCGAGTTCACGTTCCGCCGGCAGCAAAATCCTTTTCAAGGGCAAGCAGGTTGTCGTGCGCGATCTGGCCGAGTTCGATTTCTCGAAAGCGCAGATCGCCTTGTTCTCCGCCGGTGGCAGCGTCTCGGAAGAGTTCGCGCCGAAGGCCGCGGCGGCCGGTTGCGTGGTGATCGACAACACTTCGCAGTTTCGCCGCGAGGACGACATCCCGTTGGTGGTTCCCGAAGTGAACCCGCAGGCGGTCGCGGATTACAGGAAGCGCAATATCATCGCCAACCCGAACTGTTCGACCATCCAGATGCTGGTGGCGCTGAAACCCTTGCATGACGCCGCGCATATCGAGCGCATCAACGTTGCGACCTACCAGGCCGTTTCGGGCGCGGGCAAGTCGGCCGTCGAGGAGCTGGCGGGACAGACGGCAAGTCTGCTGAATGGCAAGCCGATCAAGTCCGCGGTGATGACGAAGCAGATCGCGTTCAACGCCATTCCGCACATCGACACCTTCCAGGACAACGGCTACACGCGCGAAGAAATGAAGATGGTGTGGGAGACGCACAAGATCATGGACCCGTCGATCAAGGTGAACCCGACCGCCGTGCGCGTCCCCGTTTTCTACGGACATTCCGAAGCCATCCACATCGAGACGCGAGACAAGCTCTCGGCGGAAGACGCACGCAAGCTCCTGAAGAAGGCGCCGGGCGTGAAACTCATGGATGAGCGCAAGGATGGCGGGTATCCGACAGCCGTCACGGAGGCGGCCGACAAGGACCCGGTCTGGGTCGGGCGCATTCGCGAAGACATCTCCCATGAGCGCGGACTCGACCTCTGGGTGGTGGCGGACAACGTCCGAAAGGGGGCGGCCCTGAATTCGGTCCAGATTGCGGAAATATTGGTCAAAGAGTATATATAAGCTATAGTTAGCCCATTCTTATAAAGCCAAATCTCAACAATTGGCCGCAGTTCGCGGGGGGACGGGACTCCCGAAGCCCAAGCAATAGCCAAGCAATAGCTATAACCGAGAGCCGAGGGAATACGAAATGCGACGTTATTTGGGCCTGGCGCTGGCCTGCGTGCTGGCAGCAATATCTTTCAGTGCGTTGGCCATGGGGTTGGGCGAAATTCGCCTGAATTCCTGGCTCAACCAGCCTCTCGACGCCGAGATCGAGCTGGTCTCCGCCGCCGCAGACGAAATCGAATCCCTGGAAATCACGCTCGCGGACGACGCGATATATGAACGCTACGGCCTGGACCGTACACCGCTGCTCAATTCCGTGCGCTTTGACGTCGTGCGCCGGCCGAACGGCACGGCCTACATCAAGGTCACCTCGACAGAACCCATCCGTGAACCGTTCCTGACGCTGTTCGTCGTGGCCGACTGGTCGCGCGGCCGGCTGATGCGCGAATACACGCTGCTCATCGATCCGCCGGCCTTCGCTCGCCAGGAGGCGGAACCCGCACCGCAACCCCAGGCACCAGCCGTTGAGCCCGCTCCCGCCGAGCGCGAACCGGAGCCCTTTGCCGAACAGCGGCCGGCTGCCGAACCCGTGATCGAGCCTGCAGCACCCCGGGAAACCGAAGAAGTTTCGGGCGACGTCATCAGCATTCCGCCGCTCGAAGCCGATGCTCCAGCCTTTGTCGAACCGGAGCCGGCCGAGTCCGACCTCGGCGGTACTTACGGTCCGATCCAGCGGAACGAAACGTTGTGGGGCATCGCGCGCCGCCTGCGCCCGGACGATTCCGTCACCATCAACCAGATGATGCTCGCGCTCTACCGCGCGAACCCCGAAGCCTTCCAGGGCAATATCAATCGCCTCAAGGCCGGCTACATCCTGCGCATTCCCGAATACAACGACATCACATCGATGGCCCGTCGCGACGCATTCAATGAAGTGAAGCGCCAGAACGACGATTGGCGCAGGGGCTCGAGCAGCGCCGCGCCAACGGAAGCGGTCGACATACCGGAACCGGAAGTCGAAAGCGAACCGGAACTGACACTGGTCGCCCCGGAGGAAGATCTCGCGCCTGAAATTGGAACCGGCGTCGGTGCGGGTGGCGAAGCTGACGATCTTGGCATGGGTGCCGAGGAATCCGTCGATCCCGCCGTGGAAGACACCGAAGAAAACGCCATCGATCTCGGCGTGGAAGACGACACCCAGGATCGTCTGCTGGATCTCGAAGACGAATCGATGCAGGCCCTGCAGGAGCAGGAAACGCCGCTTCCCGCCGAAGAAACCCTGCCGGAAGAAACCACGGGCGTTGAACCGCCGCCGCTGCCGTTGCCCGGCGAGGACGCCGAAGTTGTCGTAGTCGAGCCGGAACTCGCCCCGACGGATCCGACCGTTGAAACGCTGCCGGCTGAAGAGACTCCGGCGGCAGAAGAAACACAGACGGAAGCACAGGCGCGGGTGCCCGTTCCGCAACCGGCGGAGCCGGGGCTGGTGGAAAAACTCAAGGCGCTGGCTTTCAGTCCGCTGGGCATGGGCATTGGAGCGGTGATCCTGGTGCTCCTGTTGGCCGGTTTCCTCGTGGTCCGCAAACGCCGTGAAGCGACCCAGGCCAAGGCCGCGGCTGCCATGGCCTCATGGGACGATGAGCAGGATGACGATGTCACCACCATGGACGGCGATGAGGAAGACGTGACGGTTGTCACCGGACGCGGCGCGGACGACGATATCTCAACGGTGTTCGGGCAGGATATGGAGCAGGAAGACACCGGTACGACGAAACTTTCCGAAGATGAAGAGGACGCCTCGCTTCTCGACGAGACGCAGATGCTGTCCAGCGATGAAAGCACCGGCAGCGGTGAGCCTGGCAACGATTTCGTGGAAACCATGGTCGGCGGTCGCGCGGTGTCGCTTGACGACAACGACCCGTTGTCCGAAGCGGATTTCCACATGGCTTATGGCCTCTACGACCAGGCCGCGGAAGTCGTGCAGAAGGCGATCGAGCGCGATCCTTCGCGCAAGGAGTACCACGCCAAGCTCGCCGAAATCTATTTTGCCGGAAACAACACCGATGGCTTCCTGGATGCCGCGCGACAGTTGAAGGAACTGGCCGGACCGGGCGATGCCGACTGGGACAACGTCGCCATCATGGGCCGCCAGATTGCACCGAACGATCCGCTGTTCGCCGGTGCTGGATCGACCTCGTCGGTTGATCTCGATTTCGGCGCGGCCGCGGACGAAGTTGCTGCGACGGACGGCGACGCGTTGCCCGAGCCGGCGGCGACGGATGACAGCCTCGATTTCGACATCGCGCTCGACACGGGTGAAGACGAGCCGAAAGCTCCTGCCGCAAAACCCGCATCCGACGACGATTCCGACGGCCTGGATTTCGATCTCGATATCGGCGGGCTGGACGAGGACGAAACCCCGGCGGAAACGAAAGAAGACGTTCCTGCCTCGACCGAAGACACCAGCGGCGATTTCGATTTCGACCTCGGCGAACTGGACGAGGCGTCCAGTGAAACCGAAGACGCGTTGACGGGCGACGGCGACAAACAGCCGGATATCTCGGGTAGCGATGACGAACAGACGCAGACGGAGTTCGACAAGGCGCTTGAAGAATTGTCCGCTTTCGTCGATACGAACATTCCCGAGCAGGATGCCGGTGATGCCGTCGGCAACAACGCCGACAGCGAACTGAATCTCGACGATTACAGCTTCGACGAAGACGCGAGCGCGCTCACCGAGGAATCGGAAGGCACGGGCGACGACGAAGAAGACATCGGCGAGGCCGGCACCAAGCTGGACCTTGCCCGCGCTTACATCGACATGGGCGATCCGGACGGCGCACGCGGCATTCTCGAAGAAGTCATCGCGGACGGCGACGACGACCAGCAGCGGGAAGCGCGCGAACTGCTCGATCAGCTTGCCTGACGTGGGTCCGTTTCATCTTGCATGAACCTGGCACGGCCCCCAAGCGGGGCCGTTGTCTTTGCTGCGGCATGGGACAAGCATGCATCCGATCATCCGCATTCTCTGCCTGCTGGTGCTGGCGGCGTTGACGCCCTGGCTGCCGCGCGAGCCGCTGCTCGCGCTCGGCGCGTTACTGCTCGCGTGGGGAATCGCGCGGCCGGAAACCGGCCGCGTCATGCGCTACAGCGTGAAGCGCATCCGCTGGCTGCTGTTGTCGCTCGTGATCCTGTATCTCTGGTTCTCGCCCGGTGCTCCGTTGCTGCCGGCACTCGGTCCGCTCTCGCCGACCGCCGCCGGTATTCAATTGGCCGCACATCGCGCCGGCGTGTTGCTGGTGCTCGTCTTCGCGGCTTCGGCATTTCTCGGCGACGTGCCGCCCCGCCATGTGACCAGCGCGCTGCGGCGAATGCTTTCCTGGCCCGTGGAAACGCGTCTTGCCATGCGGTTCGCGGATCGCGTCGGCCTGCTGCTGGCTGAATTGCCCGCAGTCGAACAGCGCGCACGCGTTGCGCTGAAAAACGGCGATGGCGGTTTCGCGATCCGCGCTGCAAGTCTTTTTCAGAATGTCGAGCGGGATGCCGAGCGCGCGCTTGAGCCAGAACCCTTGCCCGCGCTCGCACCAACGCCTCACTGGCAATGGTTGTTGCCCGCGGGTTTGCTCGCCACCGGTTTCGCGTTGATTTTCCTCGCGGGAGAATTTTGACGATGCGCATCGCGGCGGGCATAGAATACGACGGCAGTGCGTTTTCAGGCTGGCAGACGCAGCCGCACGCGCCCAGCGTGCAGGATGCTGTCGAGCAGGCGTTTTCGAAAGTTGCCGATCACAATGTGAAAGTCGTCTGCGCGGGGCGCACGGACGCGGGCGTGCACGGGCTCGGACAGGTCGTGCATTTCGATACCGATGTGCATCGCCGGCAGCGAAGCTGGGTGCTTGGCGCGAACAGCAATCTGCCCGCAAGCGTGAATGTCTGCTGGACGCGCGAAGTGCCGGAAGATTTTCACGCGCGCTTCGGCGCTGTCGCACGAAGTTACCGTTACGTGATTCTGAACCGCTGGGTACGATCTGCGGTGTACGCAACGCGCGCAACGTGGATTCACGAGCCATTGGATGCGGACGCCATGCATCGCGCAGCGCAATACCTGCGTGGTGAACACGATTTCAGTTCGTACCGTGCGCTGGCCTGCCAGGCAAAGTCACCCATTCGCACCATCGGAAAAATTTCCGTGGCGCGCGACGCGGAATGGGTGACGCTGGAAATCACCGCGAACGCATTCCTGCATCACATGGTGCGCAACATCGCGGGCGTGCTGATCGCCATTGGAAAGCACGAGCAGGCGGAGGACTGGACGCGCGAGGTGCTGGATCATCGGGATCGTGCACTGGGCGGTGTGACCGCGCCTCCGCAGGGTTTGTATTTCATCGGACCGCGATATCCGGAGCGTTTCGCAATTCCGGGTCGCCAGATATGGCTGCCCGAGAACGAGCGGTGAACCGGAGGCGCCGGGAAGTCTGGTAATCTCGGCGTCCCGGTTTCCGCGATTTATTGCGCCTCATGTCCACGCGAATCAAGATCTGCGGCGTCACGCGCCCCGACGATGCGAACACCGCCGCGCGATTCGGCGCTGATGCCATCGGCATGGTGTTCGTGGCATCCAGTCCGCGTTGCATTGACGCTGCGTGCGCGGGGGAAATTGTCGCGGCGCTTCCACGTGAAACTCTGCGCGTCGGCCTGTTTCTTGACCCCGCGCGCGATGCGGTCGAGGCGGTGTTGCGCGACGTGGCACTGGATGTGTTGCAGTTTCATGGCCGGGAGCCGGCGAAATTCTGTCGAAGCTTCGGCCTGCCGTACATCAAGACGCTGGGGCTGGCGAACGCAACGGCGGACGACGTGAAAATGTTCGTCGAAGAATATGACGATGCAGCATGGCTGCTGTTCGACAGTCACGCGCATGGCGAGGCGGGCGGCACGGGAAAGACCGCGAACTGGAGCACGCTACCGTCAACGAGCAATAAAGTAATGCTGGCTGGTGGCCTGGCTCCGGAAAATGTTTTCGACGCGGTGCGTCTCGTGCAGCCGTTCGGCGTGGATGTTTCCAGTGGCGTCGAGGCGCAAGCTGGCGTCAAGGATCCCGTGAAGATTGAAAGATTCATCAACGAGGTGCGACGTGCCGACGCGGCAACAAGCTGAAAAAAATCTTCCGGACGCAAACGGCTATTTCGGCCGCTTCGGCGGACGCTTCATCGCGGAAACCTTGATGGAGCCGGTGGAGGAATTGCGCAAGGCGTACGAAACATTCCGCGCCGATCCGGAATTCCTGTGCGAGTTCGATCACGATCTTGCCGACTTCGTCGGCCGGCCGTCGCCCTTGTATTTCGCCGAGCGCTGGTCGAAGCGTGTCGGCTTGCGCGTGTATCTCAAGCGCGAAGATCTCAATCACACTGGCGCGCACAAGATCAACAACACCGTTGGCCAGGCGTTGATCGCGAAGCGCATGGGCAAGACGCGCATCATCGCGGAAACCGGCGCCGGCCAGCACGGCGTTGCAACCGCCACGGTGTGCGCACGGCTTGGTCTCGAATGCATGGTTTACATGGGCGAGGAAGACATGCGCCGCCAGGCGCTGAATGTTTTCCGCATGCGTTTGCTCGGCGCAACCGTTGTGCCCGTGACGTCGGGTTCACGCACCTTGAAAGATGCGCTGAACGAAGCGATGCGCGACTGGGTGTCGAATCTCGACAACACGTTTTACATCATCGGCACGGTCGCCGGACCGCATCCGTATCCGGTCATGGTGCGCGATTTCCAGTCGATTATCGGCCGCGAAGCGCGGCAACAGATTCTTGAAAAAGAGAATCGCCTGCCGGACGCACTTGTCGCCTGCGTCGGCGGTGGCTCGAACGCCATCGGGTTGTTTCATCCGTTTCTCGATGACGATGTAAAAATGTTCGGCGTCGAAGCCGCTGGCGACGGGCTTGAAACCGGCCGTCATTCCGCGCCGCTGACAGCCGGAAAAGTTGGCGTGTTGCACGGCAATCGAACGTATCTCATGCAGGATGACGACGGGCAGATTATCGAAACGCATTCCGTTTCCGCGGGCCTGGATTATCCCGGCGTTGGTCCCGAGCATGCCTGGCTGAAGGAAACCGGCCGCGCGGAATACGACGGCGTGACGGATCGCGAAGCGCTGGATGCCTTTCACATGCTGTGCCGGACGGAAGGCATTCTTCCGGCGCTGGAATCCAGCCACGCGCTCGCGTACGTGGAAAAACTGCGTACGCGGCTTGCGAAGGGCAGCATCGTGATCGTGAATCTCTCCGGTCGCGGCGACAAGGACGTGCACACGGTCGCGGAATTCGAAGGGGTCGAACTGTGAGCCGGCTTGCAGCGAGACTCGATGCCTTGCGCGCAGAAAAGCGAACTGCATTGATTGCGTATCTCGTCGCCGGTGATCCTTCGAGAACCGCAACGGTGGAATTCATGCATGCGATGGTCGAGGGCGGCGCGGACGTCATCGAACTCGGCGTGCCGTTCACCGATCCGGTCGCAGACGGACCTGTCATCCAGGCCGCCTGCGAGCGCGCGCTCAAAGCCAACACGCGCCTGCGTGACGTGTTCGATATCGTGCGGGAATTTCGTGAACGCGATACGCAGACGCCTGTCGTGCTGATGGGTTATCTGAATCCGCTGGAAGCGACCGGTTACACGAAATATGCGACGCAGGCGGCAAATTCCGGTGCCGATGGCCTGCTCGTCGTTGACCTGCCGACCGAAGAAGCCGGCGAGCTTGGAGTCGTGCTGCAGGCGCGGAATCTCGAGCTGGTCTGCCTTGTGGCGCCCACCACGAGTGCCGCGCGGCTTGAGCGCATCTGCCGGTCGGTTACGGGTTTCGTGTACTATGTATCGCTTAAAGGCGTCACTGGCGCGGGCAACAATGATCGGGCGGGAATGGCCGGACAGGTCGCCCGGATTCGTGAATTCACTGACCGTTCCGTCGGTATCGGTTTCGGCATCAACGATGCAGAAACCGCCGTTCTGATGGCGCAAACCGCGGACGCCGTCATTGTCGGCAGCGCGCTGGTGCGGCACATTGCCGCGCATGGCAGCGCCGCTGGTCCCGCGATTCGCACGGCATTGGCGGAAATTCGCAAGGCACTGGATAACGACATCGCCGCGTAAAGGCAGAGCAGGCAAGATAATGAACTGGTTCAGAAAACTCGTCCCCTCGCGCATCAATACCAACAACGAGCAGCGTCGCAGCGTGCCGGAAGGCGTGTGGACGAAATGCAACGCCTGCAATGCTGTGCTATACCGCGCGGAAGTCGAACGCAATCTTCACGTCTGTCCAAAGTGCGGTCAGCATATGCGCATCGGAGCCCGTCAGCGGCTGGAAATGCTTTTCGATCCTCAGTCCGCCGAGGAGATCGGCGCGCGCGTGGGGCCCGTCGATGCGCTGAAGTTCCGCGACAGCAAGAAATATCGCGATCGTATTGCCATCTCGCAGAAAGCCACCGGCGAGAAGGACGCGCTGATCGCGATGAAAGGCAAGCTGAAGGACATGCCGCTCGTCGCCTCGGCGTTCGAATTCAAGTTCATGGGCGGCTCGATGGGTTCGGTGGTCGGCGAGCGTTTCGTTCGCGCCGCGAATGTCGCGCTGGAAAGCCGTTGCCCGCTGGTGAATTTTTCCGCGTCCGGCGGCGCGCGCATGCAGGAAGCACTGTTCTCACTGATGCAGATGGCGAAAACCAGCGCCGTGCTCGCGAAGCTTTCCGAGGAAGGCCTGCCGTTCATCTCCGTGCTCACTGATCCGACCACCGGCGGCGTGTCCGCATCGCTCGCCATGCTTGGCGATATCAACATCGCCGAACCGAAAGCGCTCATCGGCTTCGCCGGTCCGCGCGTCATCCAGCAGACCGTTCGGGAAACGCTGCCGGAGGGTTTCCAGCGCTCTGAATTTTTGCTGGAGCACGGCGCCATCGACATGATTGTCGATCGTCGCGACATGCGCGATACGCTCGCCAATGTTCTTTCCATGCTCATGCGCCGCCCGACAACGCATTGAGTTTCTCCGTCTTTCATGCGCTTTAGCACGCTGGAAGCATGGCTCGCCTGGCAGGAAACGCTCAACCCGCGCGGTATTGAACTCGGCCTTGATCGCGTTCGCCGCGTACTCAAGGTAATGGATCTCGCGAAACCGCCGTTTCGCGTGCTCACCATTGGCGGCACGAACGGCAAGGGTTCCGTTGCAAGCTATGCCGCCTCCATCCTGCAGTCCGCCGGGTTTCGCACCGGCCGTTATCTTTCGCCGCACCTCCTGGATTACAACGAACGCATCGCCGTTGACGGCGTCGATGCGGACGATGCGGAATTGTGTGCGGCGTTCGATGCGGTGGATCGTGCGCGTAGAGACGAGCCGTTGACGTATTTCGAGTTCGGCACCTTGGCCGCGCTGGAAATCTTTCGTCGTCGTGATGTGCAGATCGCGGTGCTTGAAGTCGGCCTTGGTGGGCGGCTCGACGCGGTGAATGCGGTCGATGCCGATGCTGCGGTGGTTGTGTCCGTCGGGCTGGATCACGTGGACTGGCTGGGAAGTGAGATCGAAGGCATCGCGCGCGAAAAAGCGGGTATTTTCCGCGCCGGCCGTCCGGCGATTTTTGGATCGGGCGATGTGCCGAAGGCGATTGTCCAGGAAGCCGAACGCATCGGCTCGCCACTGCAGATTTTCAGTCGCGACTTTCATTGCAAACGCGAGAACGCAAGCTGGTCATGGCGCGCGGGTGATCGGATGATCGACGCGTTGCCGCCGCTGCCACTCGCGGGCGCGCACCAGTTCGCGAATGCATCATCAGCGATTGCCGCGGTACTTGCACTTGAGCCATCGATTCCGGCAGACGCCATTCGCGAAGGCCTCGCCGCGACGCGCCTAGCTGGCCGCCTGCAATCGCTCGTCACCGAAGGCGACCGCGAAATCATCATTGATGTCGGTCACAACCCGGATGCGGCAGCGCACATTGCGGAATACCTGCTGGCGCATCCGAAACCGACCATCGCGGTGCTCGCCATGCTTGCCGACAAGGACGCGCCGGGTTTCGTGCGCGAACTCGCACCACTGGTTAATAGCTGGCATCTGGCGGGCCTCGAAGGGCCGCGCGGCCAGGGCGCTGACTCGCTGGCGGATCGCCTGCAGTATGCGGGCCTGGAGTTTGTCGCGAACAATCATGAAAGTGTCGCGAGCGCCGCGGTCGCCGCGATCGAGCAATGCGAAGCGGGCGGGCGCGTGCTGGTGCTCGGTTCCTTTCACACCGCGGCGGAGTTCCTTTTATACTTCGACGCACGCGGGGCCGAATCACCAGGGCGGAACGGATGATGACAATGGACATTCTGCTGAAAGAAAGACTTGTCGGTGCGGTGGTGCTGGTACTCGCCGCGGTCATTTTCATTCCCGTGGTGCTGGACGGTCCGGACTCGACGACGAAAGTGACTCAAAGCGTCGCGCTGCCCGAGCTTGGTAGCGACGACGATCGCCAGACCGTCCGCATTGATCTTGATCCGGAAGCGGAAGTCCATCCCGTCGTGTCGAACGAGGAACCGGTTTCCATCGATCTCGTTGAAGCTGAAACCGAAACCGGCGTCGAATCCGCCTCGCCAGCACCGGTGGAAGCCGCAAGCGAGCCAGTCGCGAAGGCGCCTGTTCCGGTGGAGCCGGCCGAGCAATCCGAATCCGGCGGCATCCAGCCGTGGACCGTGCAGGTTGGTTCATTCAGCAACGACAGTAATGCCGAGACGCTTGCCGCCGAACTGCGCGACCTCGGTTTCCCCGCCTACGTCAGCCGTTTCGACGATGGCAGCGTCGTGCATCATCGCGTGCGCGTCGGCGGTTTTGCATCGCGTGATGCAGCGCAGACAGAAGCGGATGAAATCCGCGCAAAGACGGGCCAGCCGGCGCGTCCAGCGCGCAACCTCTAGTTCACTATCGCGCTTCGGCGTGACAATCCTCGATCTGTTAAAATGCGCGCCCTTGCCGTCCTCGATCGAGGGCGAGCGAGGGCGAACGCGGGGGAACGGTTTCATGGCCTGGGTCGATTGGATTTTCATCGGTGTGATCCTGCTGTCCACCTTGGTCGGCCTGTGGCGCGGCTTCGTGCGCGAGGCGCTGTCGCTCGCGACGTGGATATTCGCCTTCTGGCTGGCCTGGGCGTTTTCCGATAACGCTGCCGCTTGGTTCGAGCGCTGGATTGATACGCCGTCGCTGCAGGTGCTCGCCGGTTTCGCACTGCTGTTTTTCATCGTGCTCGTCATCGGTGCGCTGGTGAACCACTTTGCCGCCATTGCGCTGGAACGCACCGGCCTTACCGGCACGGATCGCGCGGTTGGAACGGTATTCGGCCTGCTGCGTGGCGGCGTGCTGGTCGCAGCATTGGTGCTTGTCGGCCTGCTGCTCAAGCTGAACCGCGATCCCTGGTGGGAGCACGCGCTTTTCATTGAATATTTCGAGCCCGTCGCCATGTGGTTGATGGGATTCTTCCCCGAATCCATTCGCTGAAACGGTAATCGAAACGCATGTGTGGAATTGTCGGCATCGTCAGTCAATCGCCCGTCAGCCAGTCGATCTACGACGCGCTGACGGTCCTGCAGCATCGCGGCCAGGATGCCGCGGGCATCCTGACCTGGGACAACGGCCGTGTGCATACCCACAAGAACAACGGTCTCGTAGCCGACGTCTTCAAGCAGGAACAGATGGATCTTTTGACCGGGAATGTCGGTATCGGCCACGTACGTTACCCGACGGCGGGTTCATCCGGCGCGGATGAAGCGCAGCCGTTCTACACGAATTCGCCATTCGGTATTTCGATCGTTCACAACGGCAATCTCGTCAACGCCGGTGAACTCAAGGAAATGTTGTTTCACACCGACCGCCGGCACCTGAACACCGATTCGGATTCCGAAATCATCCTGAATGTTTTTGCTCATGGCCTGCATCAGCATGGCGATCACAAGCTGAATCCCGAGGTCGTGTTCAAGTCCGTGCGCGAAGTGCATGAGCGTTGCATCGGCGGCTATGCCTGCGTGTCGTTTCTCAACGGCTACGGCATTGTCGGTTTCCGCGATCCCTGGGGAATTCGCCCGCTGGTGCTCGGCAAGCGCGAAACACCGCGCGGGCCTGAGTACATGCTCGCATCCGAGAGCGTCGCGCTGGCCGCGCTGGATTTCGAGTTCCTGCGTGATGTCGCGCCGGGTGAGGCGGTGCTGGTCGAACTCGACGGCACACTGCACACGCAGCAGTGCCACGACAAACCGCAGTATTCGCCGTGCATTTTCGAGTACGTGTATTTCGCGCGGCCGGATTCCATCATCGACGGCATCTCCGTGTACAAGGCGCGCCTTCGCATGGGAGAGAAACTCGCCGAGAAGATCATGCGTGAGCGGCCGGATCATGACATCGACGTGGTGATCCCGATTCCCGACACCAGCCGCACCAGCGCGCTGCAGATGGCGAACATGCTCGGTGTGAAATTCCGCGAAGGCTTCATCAAGAACCGTTACATCGGCCGTACATTCATCATGCCGGGACAAAGCCAGCGCAAGCGCTCGGTGAAACGCAAGTTGAATGCGATCGATCTCGAATTCCGCAACAAGGTCGTGTTGCTGGTTGATGATTCCATCGTGCGCGGCACGACTTCACAGCAAATCATCCAGATGGCGCGCGAGGCCGGCGCGAAGAAGGTCTATTTCGCCTCCGCAGCGCCGCCTGTCTGTTATCCGAATGTGTACGGCATCGACATGCCGGTACCGGAAGAACTGGTCGCCGCCGGAAGAACGGTAGAAGAAGTGCAGGAACTCATCGGCGCGGACTGGCTGATCTACCAGGATTTGCACGATCTTGAAGATGCCGTGCGCTTCCGCGATCGCGAACCGCACCTTTTTGATACCTCATGCTTCTCCGGTGAATACGTCACGGGCTCCGTGACGCCGGAATACCTTGAACGCCTGCGTGCACAACGCTCGGACGATGCCAAGACCGAACGCGCCGGGCAGCAAAAGCTCAAGGCCTCCTGACGCGCACGCACGTGCGCGACGTGAATAATCCCCGCAAGCAACTGCTGTGCTGGATGGACGCGGCACTCGCCGCCGTCGATCCGTCGCACTGCGTTGCCGCCGCGCTGTGTGAATTTCCAACAGAGCGCGTTGCAGTGCTTGCGCTCGGCAAGGCAGCAACCGGCATGTCGCTGGGTGCGCGTGACGCGTTGAACGAGCGAATCGAGCGCGCCCTGATCATCGCGCCGCAAATTCCTGATGAAACCTTTCCCGTCGGCTGGCAATTTCAGGCCGGCGATCACCCGCTGCCGGACGCGAACAGTTTGCAAGCGGGCGACGCCATCGAATCCTGGCTGCGCGAACTCGAACCGGAGCTGCATCTGCTCGTGTTGTTGTCCGGCGGCGGTTCCGCGCTCGCCGAACTTCCCGTCCCCGGAATGACGCTTGCGAACTTGCAAGGCATGAATCGCTGGCTGCTGGCCAGCGGTTTCGACATTCACGCCGTCAATGCAATCCGCGCGCGATTCTCGCGGCTGAAGCAGGGCGGCTTGCTGCGACTTGCCGGCAAGCGCGGCGTTGCCGGACTCGTGATTTCCGATGTTCCCGGCGATCGCGTTGAGAGTGTTGCTTCCGGGCCCTTGTCACCGGAATCACGGCAATGGCCGAACGTTGTTCTGCCCGATTGGCTACAAATATTGCATGCGAATCTGCCGCGGCCATTGCAAGAATCGCCGGAAGCGATCGCTGAACTTCGCATCGTTGCGCGCAACGATGACGCACTGGATGCGATTGAGCAACGTGCGAGCAAGGAAAATGTTTCATGCGTGATGCGCGAAGCACTCTCGGGCGATGCGGAGGAGGCCGGCATCCGTATCGGAAAACATTTGCGCGAGGGCAGGCCAGGTTTATACCTTTTCGGCGGCGAAACCTCCGTACGGCTTCCAAAAAAACCGGGGCGCGGCAGACGTAACCAGCAGCTTGCGCTTGCCGCCGCGCAGGAAATCGCCGGAGTCGAAAATATTCACGTGCTCGCATTTGGAACGGACGGAATCGACGGCAACACCGGGGATGCCGGTGCGCTCGTTGACGGCGAAACGATCGAACGCGTTCGTGCTGCAGGACTTGAACCGTACGAATGTATCGCGACCGCAAACGCCAATGCCGCGCTCACCGCAGCGGGCGACGTGATTCATACCGGCCCGACAGGGACGAATGTCGCGGACATCGTTCTTGCCTTGAAGATAAGCAGCCCATGAAAAATTCCGAAAGCATTTCTCAGTTTCTTGCGGCGCCGACGCCGGAGGCGTGGGTGGGTGCGGCTTGCGCGAACCTGCCGCTGATACTCGTGGACCACGCGCATTGCGAAAAGAAGGCCGCGTCATCCGCGTTGCAGTTGTTGTTTCGTTACCCGGAACATTCGCGACTCGTGCATCGGATGTCGCGCTTGGCGCGCGAGGAGTTGCGGCATTTCGAGCAGGTGTTGAAGCTCATGGAAAAGCGTGGTGTTGCTTATCGGCATCTGAGCCCATCGCGTTACGCGGATGGCTTGCGCAAGCAGGCGCGAACGCATGAGCCTGCGAAGCTGGTGGATATTCTTGTCATCGGTGCGTTCATCGAAGCGCGTTCCTGTGAACGCTTCCAGGCGCTCGCGCCGGCGCTGGATGATCGCGAGATCGCCGCGTTCTATCTCGGCTTGTGTGAATCGGAGTCACGGCATTTCCGGCATTACCTGGAACTCGCGGAGGAATTCGCCGACGGGGACATTTCGGGGCGGGTGGAATTTTTCCGGGAAGTGGAAGCGGAATTGAATTCGACGCCAGATACCGAGCTGCGTTTTCACAGCGGACCACCATTGTAGGAGCGCCTTCAGGCGCGAACAGTTTCGCGCCTGAAGGCGCTCCTACGTCAGCGTCGTCAGGCTCAATCCGTGCGCCGTCGCTGTCAGCACGCTGCCTTGCTCGTACCAGTCACCGAGAACAATGCGCTGCCGCGGTTTGCCTTCGAGCAAATACGTCTGCACGCCGGGACGATGCGTGTGACCGTGAATCAGCCGCGCAAGATCGTGTTCGAGAAATGCGGCGTCCACGGCATCACGGTTCACGTCCATGATGTCCATGGCGAGACCGGCTTGGGCTGCCTTGCTTTCGGCGCGCGCCGAATTCGCGAAGTGCTGTCGCGCGTCGATCGACTTCGCCAGGAATTCCTGCTGCCAGGCGGGATCACGAAACATCGTTCGTACTTTCTGGTAATTCACGTCGTCAGTACACAGCGTGTCGCCATGCATCAGCAGGGTGCGCTGGCCGAACAGGTCAATGACCGCGGGATCGCCGAGCAGCGTGAAACCGGTTCGTTCCGAAAATTGTTTGCCGATGAGAAAATCGCGGTTGCCGTGCATGAAATAACCCGCGACGCCGCCATCTGTCAGCGCGCGCAAGCCATCCTGCACGCGCGCGTGATGCGGGTCAGTATCGTCATCGCCGATCCAGGCTTCGAACAGGTCACCAAGAATGTAAAGTGCATCCGCGTCGCTCGCGGTCTCGCGAAGAAACGTGAGGAACAGTTCCGTCGCCCCGGGCCTCGCGGCATCGAGGTGCAGGTCGGAAATGAACAGGACGCGTCTCACTCCGCCGCCTTGCCCTTGTCATTTGCAGGATTATTGGCAGGCGCGTCTTCGGGCGGCAGTGCATCGATGATCAGGGCCTGTTTTACGACGACGGGACGGAACGGCACGTCGCTTTCGAACGGTCCCGCGGGGCCGGTCGGAACCAGCGCGATCTCGTCGACTACATCCATGCCGCGAACGACCTTTCCGAACACCGCATAACCCCATTTGAAATCACTGCCGTTGAGCTTGGGATTGTCGACCAGGTTGATGTACCACTGTGACGTTGCCGAATGCGGATCCGGCGTGCGCGCCATCGCAATCGTTCCGCGCAGGTTGTGAAGGCCGTTCTTCGATTCATTCTGGATCGGCTCGCGCGTCGGCTTCTCCGTGAAATCCACGGTGTAGCCGCCGCCCTGGGCGACGAAACCGGGAATGACGCGATGGAAGATCGTGCCGTCAAAATGCCCGTCTTTCACGTACTGCACGAAGTTCGCCACGGTCACCGGCGCCTTTTCTCGATCGAGTTCGAGAAAGATATCGCCATCACTGGTTGCGAGTTTCACGAAGACCGGTTCCGTCGCGGCCGCCGTGTCCGCAGCAGGCGCGTCGCCAGCAAGCGCGGTGGCGGGTGCGAACGCCAGCAGCGCGAGAGCAAGAATTCTTTTCATGACCACTCCTTATTAAAGAGGCATCGTGCCGATTCGTTCGCGCATGATATCGGCTGACGGCGGTGGCGCAAACCTCTTCGCAATCGCGCAAGCCGGGTCTGGTAAGATTGCGCGCCATGACCGCCAACTCCACTATCACCCGTTTCGCGCCGTCTCCTACGGGCCGCCTGCACATCGGCAACGCGCGCACCGCGTTGTTCAACGGCCTGCTCGCGCGCCGCACAGGCGGCGAGATGATCCTGCGGCTGGAAGATACCGACCGCGAACGTTCACGCGCCGATTTCGAGCAGGGAATATTCGAGGAATTGCGCTGGCTGGGGCTGGACTGGCGACAGGGGCCCGACACCGGCGGTCCGCACGCGCCGTACCGGCAGTCCGAGCGCCAGGTAATTTACGACGAATATTACCGGCAGCTCGAAGACGCGAATCTTGCGTATCCCTGCTTCTGCTCGCAGGAGTCATTGAAGCTGGCGCGCAAGACGTTGCTCGCCGCAGGCAAGCCGCCGCGTTATGCCGGCACCTGCGCAAATCTTTCCCGCGATGAGGTGGAAAGCCGGTTTGCCGCGGGCAAGAAGGCGACCTTGCGGTTTCGCGTACCGAGCAATGAGACGGTCAGCTTCGATGACATCGTGCGCGGTGAACAGCGTTTCGCTACCGGCGACATCGGAGATTTCGTTATTCGCCGCACCGACGGCACGCCTTCGTTCTTTTTCTCGAATGCCGTTGACGACGCCTTGATGGGCGTGACGCACGCCTTGCGCGGTGAAGATCATCTCGCGAACACGCCGCGGCAGATATTGCTGTCGCGCGCGTTGAACCTGCCGTCGCCGCGTTACGGACATTTTCCACTGGTACTCGACAGCGATGGCGGGCCGCTGTCGAAACGCCTCGGTAGTCTCGGACTCGCCGATCTGCGCGATCACGGCTACCTGCCGCTTGCGCTTGCGAATTATCTCGCGCGTCTCGGTCACGGCTATGCGGAAGAAAAATTCCGCAGCCTGGAAGAACTCGCGGCGGACTTCGACGTGAACCGTTTCGGCCGCGCACCCGCGAAATACGATCCCGGCCAGCTGCGGCACTGGCAGAAAGAAGCGATGCTGCGTCTCACCGACGATGACTTCGAAGCGTGGCTGCTGGTGCACGCGGGACCGCTTTTCACGGCGCTTGATGCCGATGCGCGCCGTGCGTTCACCTTGGCTGTGCGCGACAACGTCGCCTTGCCCGTGGATGCCGAACGCATGGCGGAACGCCTGCTGGGAAATGACATTGGCAACGATGCCGACGTCATTGCGGTGATTGCCGAAGCTGGCGGGTCATTTTTTCGAGACGCCGCTGCCTTGCTCGACGATGCTGAGACGTTCAGCGAATTTTCAAAAGCCGTTGGCGGAAAAACTGGTCAGAAGGGCAAGGCATTGTTCATGCCGCTGCGTGCGGCATTCAGCGGTGAAACTCACGGACCGGAAATGGCGCGCCTCTGGCAGTTGCTCGGCAAGGAAAAAATTCGCGCACGCCTGGCGCACGCAGCAGAGATCGCGGACAAGTCATGAGCGAACTGAAAATCCATAATTCGTTGACGCGCCGTAAAGAAGTGTTCCGGCCGCTGGAGGCGGGCAAGGTGCGCATGTACGTCTGCGGTGTGACCGTTTATGACTTCTGTCACGTCGGTCATGCGCGTTGTTACGTGGTGTTTGATCTTGTTGTTCGTTACCTGCGTGCGCGCGGTTATGACGTGGAGTACGTGCGCAACATCACGGATGTCGATGACAAGATCATCCGGCGGGCTGCAGAAAACAACGAAGCGATCGATTCGCTCACGCAACGTTTCATCGACGCGATGCACGAGGATTTCGACGCGCTCGGAATCCTGCGGCCGGATCGTGAACCGCGCGCGACCGGCTACATGCCGGAAATGATCGCGATGATCGAGAGATTGATCGCGAACAACAAGGCGTATCCGGCTGCGAACGGCGACGTGTATTACGACGTCTCGGAATTTTCGGATTACGGGCGGCTCTCCGGCAAACGACTGGAAGATCTGCGTGCGGGCGCACGCGTGGAAGTTGATGAAGCCAAGCAGGATCCGCTTGATTTCGTGCTCTGGAAGGCGGCGAAGCCGGGTGAGCCGAGCTGGGATTCGCCTTGGGGAAAAGGCCGTCCAGGCTGGCACATCGAGTGCTCCGCGATGTCCAGGAAATGCCTCGGCGATACCTTCGATATTCATGGCGGCGGCATGGATCTCAAGTTTCCGCATCATGAGAACGAGATTGCGCAGACCTGCGGCGCGCACGACACGAAATTCGTGAAGGTCTGGATGCATAACGGCTTCGTGAATATCGATGAAGAAAAAATGTCGAAGTCGCTCGGCAATTTCTTCACCATTCGCGATGTGCTGAAACATTACCGCGCCGAAGTGCTGCGCGTATTCCTGTTGTCGAGCCATTACCGCAGCCCGCTCAATTATTCGAACGAGAATCTCGACAAGGCGAAGGCAAGCGTCGAACGTCTTTACCTGGCATTGCGCGGTGGAATTCGCGAAAGCCGCGAAACCGAATTCACGCAGCGGTTTTTTGAAGTCATGGATGATGATTTCAATACGCCGCAGGCGATGGCGGTGTTGTACGAACTGGCAACCGCCATCAATTCAAGCGAAGACGAAAACCACAAGACCGGGTTGCGTGGTGAGTTGCGCCGGCTGGGTGGGGTGCTCGGGATCCTGCAGCAGGATCCTGAAACCTGGTTGCGTGGCGATGCGTCGGATGACGATGCGCACATCGAGAAACTGATCGAGGCGCGCAACACGGCACGCAACTCGAAGGATTTTGCGGAAGCCGATCGGATTCGCGATCAGTTGCAGGCGGAAGGAATCGTGCTTGAGGATGGCGCCGGCGGGACAACCTGGCGCCGACAGTAATCAGTCCGCGGCGTCGTGTTCGCGCGCCGCATCCATCGTGTTCATCAGCAGCATCGCGCGTGTCATCGGTCCGACACCGCCGGGAACGGGCGTGATCCACGCAGCACGTTCACACGCCGCATCGAATTCCACGTCACCGACCAGCCGGCCATCCGCATTGCGGTTGATGCCGACATCGATCACGGTAGCATTCGGCTTGATCCATTCGCCTTTCACCAGCCCGGGCTTGCCGACGCCGACAACAACAATATCGGCGCGAGCAATGTGATCGGCGAGATCGGACGTGAAGCGGTGACAGATGGTCACCGTCGATCCCGCGAGCAGCAATTCCAGCGCCATCGGCCGACCGACGATGTTGGACGCGCCGACGACGACCGCATTGCGGCCCTTGAAGGTTTCGCCGATGGATTCCAGCAGGCGAATCACGCCGAGCGGCGTGCACGGACGCAACTTCGGAATGCGTTGCGCCAGGCGGCCGACGTTGTAGGGATGAAATCCGTCCACGTCCTTGTCGGTGCGGATGCGTTCGATGACCGCGACGCTGTCGATCTGCTTCGGCAACGGCAGTTGCACCAGGATGCCGTCGACCGCCGCATCGTCGTTCAGCCGGTCGATGAGCGCGAGAAGTTCGGCCTGGCCTGTCGATGCCGGAAGGTCATAGGCAAAGGAGCGAATGCCGACTTCCTCGCAGTCGTTGCGCTTGTGCGTCACGTAGACCTGCGATGCGGCATCACTGCCGACGAGCACAACGGCGAGGCCGGGAACGCGCTTGCCATCGTTGCGGCGGGCTTCGACGGCCTGGCGAACGTCATTGCGAATGGATTTCGCCAGCAATTTGCCATCGATGCGTTTCGCGCTCATGGAAGACGGTTCCGTTGCGGTGCGGGGAGGCGCGGATTGTCGCACGCGCTCAGGGGTGTCTCAAGAATTCGCGCGGCGCGTGCTTGGGGGAAGCGTGCATGTTTGTCTGCTAAAATGCGTTGACGCGGTTTGTGGGCGTCCGTATTATTCCCCGCCTTGCGCGGGGCTTCGGGCCGCCGCGAAGTGTGCGGGGCATAGCGCAGTCTGGTAGCGCATCTGGTTTGGGACCAGAGGGTCGGGGGTTCGAATCCCTCTGCCCCGACCAATACCTTCTCAGGAAGAGACCCGGCGATGAACTGCGCCCGTAGCTCAATCGGATAGAGCACCGGCCTTCTAAGCCGGGGGTTGCAGGTTCGATTCCTGCCGGGCGCACCATTGCCCCATGCGCGAGAATCGCGCAACGATTTCAGTGGTGGGCGTAGCTCAGTTGGTAGAGCCCCGGATTGTGATTCCGGTTGTCGTGGGTTCGAGCCCCATCGTCCACCCCATTTTTCACCGGTCCCTGCCGGTGACGGTTCAAGGGCCGTTAGCTCAATTGGTAGAGCAGTTGACTCTTAATCAATTGGTTGTAGGTTCGAGTCCTACACGGCCCACCACACTCCGCCCGGCTTGCAGATCGTCTGCGTCGGGCGTTTTGTTTTCAAGTGCTTGTAAATCAAGGGTTTCTTTTCGGGTTCTCCGACCCCGAAATGCTCCCGTCCCGCAACAATCGAGACGCCACACCTGACGGCTGGCGTGAGAAATTCCCGTATAATGTCCGGTTTTCGGCGGCGTTGGTCCATGCCAGGTTTGAAGCGAAAGTGGCGGAATTGGTAGACGCGCCGGGTTTAGGTCCCGGTCCCGCAAGGGGTGAGAGTTCGAGTCTCTCCTTTCGCACCATAAGTGCTTCATTCCATGGCAGTGTCGCCGCGCATTATTAATAATTCAGGAGTTGATGCAATGCAGGTTTCCGTCGAGGCCACCAAGGGCCTGGAACGCAAGATGACGGTGCATGTTCCCGCCGAGCGGGTCGAGAACGAAGTCGATGGCCGGCTGCGCCGCCTCGGGCGCACTGCCAAGGTCAAGGGTTTTCGCCCTGGCAAGGTGCCATTCAGCGTGATTCGCCAGCAATACGGCCCGCAAGCGCGCGAGGATGTGCTGCAGGACCTCCTGCGCCAGACTTACGGCGAAGCCTTGCAGCAGGAAAAATTGCGTCCTGCGGGAACGCCCGCGATCGACCCGGTCAGCATGGAGCCGGGTGAGGGTTTGCGCTACACGGCAACCTTCGAGGTCTATCCGGAGGTGACGCTGAAGAAAACCGAAGGGCTGAAGATCGAACGTGCCACGGCGGAAGTTGCCGACCGCGATGTCGAGGCGATGATCGAGAAGATGCGCAAGCAGCGCGGCGATTGGGAAACCGCCGAACGCGCAGCGAAGCTTGGCGATCGCGTCATGATCGACTTCGAGGGCAAGCTCAAGGGTGAGGATTTCCCCGGCAACAAGGGCGAGAAGATGCCCGTGGAGCTGGGCGAGGGCCGCATGGTCGAGGATTTCGAAAAGAATCTGACCGGCGTTGCCGCAGGCGACGAGAAGACCTTCGATGTGAAATTCCCGAAGGATTATCACGCCGACGATCTCAAGGGCCAGAAAGTGAAATTCACTGTGAAGGTTCATGAGGTCCAGGAACTCCGCTTGCCGGAACTGGACGAAGAATTCTGCAAGCAGTTCGGTGTTGCCGAGGGCGGTATCGAGAAGTTGCGCGAGGATGTGCGTGCGCACATGCAGCGCGAGCTGGAAGCCGCGCTGCGCAAGCAGGGCAAGGAACGGTTGCTGGACGCGCTGGTCGAGGCGAACAAGATCGACCTGCCGAACGCGCTGGTCGACGAGGAAATCCACACCATGCAGCACGACATGGCCAAGCGGATGGGCATGGGCGACAAGGCCGATCCGCACCAGTTGCCGCGTGACCTGTTCGAGGAACCGGCCCGCAAGCGCGTGGCGCTCGGCCTGTTGCTGGGCGAGTTCATCAAGAGCCGGGAACTCAAGGCGTCGAAGGAAAAGGTAAGCGCGCTGCTTGAAGACGCGGCGGCGAATTATCCTGATCCGGCCGAAGCCATTCGCAGCTACCAGCAGAACCCGCAAGTCATGCGGCAAGTGGAAGCGATGGCGCTGGAAGAGCAGGCTGTCGATTTGCTGCTCGAAAAGGCTACCATCAAGGAAAAGGCGGCCAGCTTCGACGAGATCATGAACCCGGCCCAGAATTCGGGCCAGTGATTCCCGCGATCCTGAAAAAGATTATTGTCAAAGAGGTAAAACCATGAGCCACGGAAATTTCGGCGCCCTCGATGCACGCGCCATGAACCTGGTGCCCATCGTCGTTGAGCAGACTGCGCGCGGCGAGCGTTCCTATGACATCTTTTCGCGCCTGCTGAAGGATCGCGTGGTGTTCTGCGTGGGCACGGTCGAGGATCACATGGCGAACCTTATCGTGGCGCAGCTCCTGTTCCTTGAATCCGAGAATCCGGACAAGGACATTCATTTATATATCAACTCACCTGGCGGCTCGGTGACGGCGGGTCTCGCGGTTTACGACACCATGCAGTTCATCAAGCCCAACGTCAGCACCATCTGCGTGGGGCAGGCCGCGAGCATGGGCGCGGTGCTGCTGGCAGCAGGCGAGAAAGGCAAGCGTTATGCACTGCCGCACTCGCGCGTGATGATCCACCAGCCGCTTGCCGGCTTCCAGGGCCAGGCCTCGGATATCGACATTCATGCCCGCGAAGTGCTGGCGACCAAGGCGCGGCTCAATGAAATTCTCGCCAAGCACACCGGCCAGCCGATCGAACAGATTGAAAAGGATACGGACAGGGACAAGTTCATGGGTGGTGATGAATCCATCGAGTACGGCCTGATCGATTCGGTCCTCCGGCAGCGCCAGGGGCCCGGCAAGGCGTGAAGCGGGGGCGATCTGGTGCAAAATTGACCAAATTGCCCGGGTTTTGCGCCTTCAAGGCAACGTGTTATACATGCCCTGAGCCCGCCCGCTCAGGTCGAATTCAAGGTGACAAATGACTGACGAAACACGCGGCGGAAACGAGGACGGCGGCAAGCTGCTGTACTGCTCCTTCTGTGGAAAGAGCCAGCACGAAGTGCGCAAGCTCATCGCCGGCCCGTCCGTGTTCGTGTGCGACGAATGCGTCGAGCTCTGCAACGACATCATCCGCGAGGAGATGGCGGAGCAGGCCGACCACGCGCACAGCAAGCTGCCGAAGCCGCAGGAAATCAAATCCGTGCTCGATCAGTACGTGATCGGCCAGGAACGCGCAAAGAAAGTGCTGTCGGTGGCGGTGTACAACCACTACAAGCGCCTCGAGACGCGCGCGTCGAAAGACAAGGACGAGGTCGAGCTTTCCAAGTCGAACATCCTGCTGATCGGTCCCACCGGTTCCGGCAAGACGCTGCTGGCGGAAACGCTCGCGCGCCTGCTCAATGTGCCGTTCACGATTGCGGATGCGACCACGCTCACCGAAGCGGGCTATGTCGGTGAAGACGTCGAGAACATCATCCAGAAGCTGTTGCAGAAGTGCGATTACGACGTCGACAAGGCGCAGACCGGCATTGTCTACATCGACGAGATCGACAAGATCTCGCGCAAGTCCGACAACCCGTCGATCACGCGCGACGTGTCCGGCGAAGGCGTGCAACAGGCGCTGCTGAAACTCATCGAGGGCACGGTCGCCTCGGTGCCGCCGCAGGGCGGTCGCAAGCATCCGCAGCAGGAGTTCCTGCAGGTCGATACCCGCAACATTCTTTTCATCTGCGGCGGCGCGTTCGCGGGTCTCGAGAAGATCATTCGCGACCGGTCCGTGAAAGGCGGCATCGGTTTCGTTGCGGATGTGAAATCGCGCGATGCGAGCCGCAACGTTGGCGAGATCCTCGTTGATTGCGAGCCTGAAGATTTGATCAAGTTCGGTCTCATTCCCGAGTTCGTTGGCCGCCTGCCGGTGGTCGCGACGCTCGAAGAACTGGACGAGGAAGCGCTGGTCAAGATTCTCGTCGAGCCCAGGAACGCGGTCATCAAGCAGTACCGGAAGCTGTTCGACATGGAAGGCGTCGATCTCGACATTCGTGACGACGGATTGCGTGCCATCGCGCGCAAGGCCATGGATCGCAAGACCGGAGCACGCGGCTTGCGCACCATAATCGAGCATGTGCTGCTGGATACGATGTACGACATGCCGTCCATGCAGAGCGTGGAAAAGGTTGTTGTTGACGAAGGCGTCATCAACGGCGACACACGCCCCTACATCATGTACAGCAACGACGACACCGCCCGGGTGGCGGCCGCCGACGACTGACCGTAAAACGCCTGCCGCCGGTTCAACGGCGGCATTCCCGGCGTTTCATGCGCCTTGTACCCGCGTTCGCGGGAAAGTTTCGTGAGGAAGACCCGTGGCGAGTGAAGATCAAAGCCGAGAAATGATTTCCGACAAGCCCCAGACCGTCGCGCTGCTGCCGCTGCGCGACGTTGTCGTTTACCCGCACATGGTCATTCCCCTGTTCGTAGGCCGGGAGAAATCGATCCTTGCGCTGGACGAGGCGATGAAGGGCGGCAAGCAGATTGTGCTGGTCGCGCAGAAACGTGCCGAAGTTGATGAACCCGCGGCCGAAGACCTTCATCGTGTCGGTGTGCTGGCGACCGTGCTGCAGTTGTTGAAGCTGCCGGACGGTACTGTGAAGGTGCTGGTCGAGGGCGGACAGCGCGCGCGCATTTCGAAGCTGAAATCCGGCGATCACTTTGTCGCCGATGTCGAGATGATCAACGAGGACACCGGTTACGACGAACGCGAAGTCGATGTGCTGATGCGCTCGGTGATGTCGCTGTTCGATCAGTACGTGAAGCTCAACAAGAAAGTGCCGCCGGAAATTCTCACCAGCCTGGCCGGCATCGATTCACCGAGCCGCCTTGCCGACACGATTGCGGCGCACATGACCTTGAAGATCGAGGAAAAGCAGAAACTGCTGGAACTCGAATCCGTGCGCGAACGCCTCGAACACGTGATGGCGTTGATCGAAGGTGAAATCGATCTCATGCAGATCGAGAAGCGCATTCGCGGCCGCGTTAAGCAGCAGATGGAGAAGAGCCAGCGCGAGTACTACCTCAACGAACAGATGAAGGCCATTCAGAAGGAACTGGGCGAGCTGGAAGACACGCCGAACGAAATCGAGGATCTCGAAGACAAGATCAAGAACGCCGGCATGCCGAAAGAGGCTGCCGACAAGGCCAGCTCGGAACTCAACAAGCTCAAGCTGATGTCGCCGATGTCTGCCGAAGCGACGGTCGTGCGCAATTACATCGAAACATTGGTGAACGTGCCGTGGAAAAAACGCACGCGCATCCGGCATGACCTGAAAAAAGCCGAGGAAGTGCTCGAAGCGGATCACTATGGCCTTGAGCGAATCAAGGAACGCATTGTCGAATACCTTGCCGTGCAGCAGCGCGTGCGCAAGCTGAAAGGCCCGATTCTCTGTCTCGTCGGTCCGCCGGGCGTTGGCAAGACCTCGCTGGGCCAGAGCATCGCGCATGCGACCAATCGGAAGTTCGTGCGCATGTCGCTGGGCGGCGTGCGCGACGAAGCGGAAATTCGCGGTCATCGCCGCACGTACATCGGCTCCATGCCGGGCAAGATCATCCAGAACATGAGCAAGGTCGGCGTGAAGAATCCGCTCTTCCTGCTTGATGAAATCGACAAGATGTCGATGGATTTCCGCGGTGATCCCTCGTCCGCCATGCTCGAAGTGCTGGACCCGGAACAGAACGGCACCTTTTCCGATCATTACCTGGAAGTGGATTACGACCTTTCCGACGTGATGTTCGTTGCGACGGCGAACACCATGAACATTCCAGGGCCGCTGCTGGATCGCATGGAAGTCATTCGTCTTGCCGGTTACACGGAAGAAGAGAAGATCAACATCGCCTTGCGTTACCTGATTCCGAAACAGGTCAAGGCGAACGGACTGAAGTCATCCGAGATCGAGATCGGCGAAGACACTGTCCGGACTGTCGTGCGTCACTACACTCGCGAAGCCGGCGTGCGCAGCCTTGAACGCGAAATGGCAAAAATATGCCGCAAGGTGGTCAAGCAACTTCTGCTGGAACCGGGCGACGGTCCGCTGAAGGTGACGCCGGAAAACCTGGATAAATATCTCGGCGTGCGTCGTTTCCGTTACGGACGCGCGGAAGAAAAGGACCAGGTAGGACAGGTCACGGGCCTGGCGTGGACGGAAGTCGGTGGCGAACTGCTGACGATCGAGTCAGCCATCGTGCCGGGCAAGGGCAAGCTGATTCATACCGGCAAGCTTGGCGACGTCATGCAGGAATCGATTCACGCCGCCATGACCGTGGTGCGCAGTCGCGCAAAGGCGTTCGGTTTCAAAGATGATTTTCACCAGAATATCGATGTACACATCCACGTTCCCGAGGGTGCGACGCCGAAAGACGGACCGAGCGCCGGCATCGGCATGTGCACGGCGCTGGTTTCTGCATTGACGGGAATTCCGGTGCGCGCGGATGTTGCCATGACGGGCGAAATCACCTTGCGCGGTGAAGTGCTGCCGATCGGCGGTCTCAAGGAAAAACTGCTGGCGGCGCACCGCGGCGGCATCAAGGTTGTTCTCATCCCTGAAGAAAACGAGAAGGACCTGCAGGATATTCCGGCGGATATTCGCAAGGAACTCGACGTTCGTCCCGTTAAATGGATTGATTCCGTTTTTGAAGTCGCACTCCAGCATTTGTCGGGAACCACTGCGAAAAGCGAGATACCTGCGGAGAACGTGAAGGCGCAAGACGCGTCCACGGATGAAAAAACGCCGCCGCCGCCGACGCGACCACACTAGATTCTGTTGACACGCGTTTTTTTCGCTTGGTATAAAACGCCGCAACGTAGAATCGCGAAAAGCCCCGACGGGCGCCGGTTTGCGCTTTTGAAACCTGGAATCCTTTCGCAGAATCGTTTCATCGAAATTACTGCGACAGGTATTTTTTGACTGGCCGCAATTTCGAGGGCCGGTGGCCATACGGGGAAGCCGGGGACGTCCCGGGAACAGAAATCCACCTACAGGGGGATAATAAAGATGAATAAAGCAGAATTGATCGAAGCCGTTGCCGCGAGTGCGGATCTGTCGAAAGCAGATGCCACGAAGGCGGTTGAATCCGTTCTTGGCACGATCACCAACACGTTGAAGAATGGCGACCAGGTGACACTGGTCGGATTTGGCACGTTTCAAGTCAAAGCGCGTGCCGCACGCACGGGTCGCAACCCGCAGACCGGTCAGGCAATCCAGATCGCGGCAAGCAATGTGCCCGGATTCAAGGCTGGCAAAGCGCTCAAGGACGCTGTAAACTAGCGCGCTTCTTGAGGGGGTGCTTAGCTCAGCTGGTAGAGCATCGCCCTTACAAGGCGAGGGTCGCAGGTTCAAACCCTGCAGCACCCACCAACGACGCGGAGTGGTAGTTCAGCTGGTTAGAATACCGGCCTGTCACGCCGGGGGTCGCGGGTTCGAGTCCCGTCCACTCCGCCACTTGTTTGTTTACCGCGAAAGGGCGCTCCGGAAAGAGCGCCCTTTTGTTTTTCCGGGCCGGTAAACCCGACCCTTTCAAAACAAGCCGACATCAGCAGGACTTCGAACGATGCTGCAAAGTATTAGAGAAAACATCAAGGGCGTGGGAGCGTGGATCATTGTTCTGTTCCTTTGCGTACCTTTTGCGTTCTGGGGTATCAGCCAGTATTTCGATACCAACGCGAGCACTTCCGCCGCGACCGTGAACGGCGAGGAGATTTCGGACTTTGCTCTTGAGCAGGCCTACCAGCAACGCTATCGCCAGCTCTTGCAGGCATTCGGCGATCAACTTCCCGCTGATCTCATCAACGAGCAGGCACTGCGCAGCGAGCAACTGAACCAGTTGATCATGGAAGAGTTGTTGCGCCAGAAAATGCGCGACGCCGGTTACCGCGCGAGCGATGAACAACTGCGCGAGCGGATTCTGAGCGTTCCCGCCTTCCAGGAAAACGGCAAGTTCTCACCGGAGCTTTATCGCCAGACGCTGAGCGCGGCCGGTCGTTCGCCAACGACATTCGAAGCGCTGTTGCGCCGTGATCTTGCGCTGGAACAGTTGCAGCAGGGCGTTGTCGCGAGCGAGTTCGCAACGCCACGCGAAGCCGCCATTGTCATGGCGATCGAAGAACAGGGCCGCCGCCATAGCGCAGTCATCGTGCCCGACGAATCGTTCACCGATGCCGTCGAGATCACCAATGACGATGTTGCTGACTATTACGAAAGCAACAAGATGCGGTTCCTGACGGAGGAAACCGTTGATGCTGCGTATGTCGAGTTGACGAAGGACCGGTTCGCCGGGCAGATCGAGGTGTCGGACGAAACGCTGCGCGAATTGTATTCGAGCCGCGCTGACCGTTACGCATCGCAGGAGCAGCGTGCGGCGAGTCATATTCTCATTGCGGGCGACGATGAAGCCGCGAGAGCCAAAGCCGAAGCGGTTCTTGAACGCATCCAGTCGGGCGAAGATTTCGCGGCGGTCGCAGCAGAAGTTTCCGACGATACCGTTTCCGCCGAAGAAGGCGGCAGCCTGGGACTGATCCAGCGGGGTCAGCTGGAGGGCGCATTCGAAGAAGCGCTGTTCTCGATGCAGGAAGGCGAAATCAGCGGTCCGGTGCAGACGGACTTCGGTTTTCACATCATTCGCCTGGACGACATCAAGGCGCCGGAGTTGCCGGCATTCGAAGAAATCCGCGACGAACTTGCTGCCGATTACCAGGCTGAGCAGGCACAGGAGCGGTTTGAAGAAGCTGTCCGCCAGCTTGCCGACGCCGCGTTCCGTGATGATGGCAGTCTCGGCACGGCCGCCGAGGAACTGGATCTGGAAATCCAGGAGATCACGGATGTGAAGCGCAACGCGGGGCCGGGACTTGCACAGAACGCGGAAGTGCGCGAAGCATTGTTCAGCGACTCGGTGCTCAAGGACGGACTCAACTCCGATCCGATCCAGCTGAGCGACGAGCACGTGGTAGTGGTGCGCGTGACGGATCACCAGCCGGCCGAACCGAAGCCGCTCGCTGCCGTGGAAGACCAGGTTCGCCAGCAGTTGCGTGCGGAGCGCGCAACGGAAATGGCGCGCGCGAAAGCGAATGAAATTCTCGAACGTGCACGAGCGGGCGAATCGCTCGCCGACATCGCGGCGACGGAAGAATTCACGTTCCGCGACGAGAGCGTCACGTACCGGCAGACGCCGGATATCAGCGCGGCTTACGCCGAAGCGCTGTTCAGTGCCGAATATCCGGTTGATGGCCCGACGCTTGCCATGACACCGGTGGAAAACAACGACTTCGTCGTGTTCCAACTGAGCGAAGTGCTGCCGGGAAATTTTGCGGGCCTTACGGCCTCTGAACAGGAAACGCGGCAACGCACGTTGGGACAGCGCGAGGCTTCTGTCGCAACGGCCGCCTATCTCGCCGAAATGCGCGAAAGTGCCGACGTCACCGTTCGCGGGCAGTCGCGCGAACCGACACAAGAATAAATACCCGGCTTGACCGGGGGAGGCGGAGATGAAAAAACTCGCGCTGCACTGGCAGATACTGATCGCCATCGTTCTCGCCGCGCTTGCCGGATGGTGGTCCGGCACTGATGGCGGTATCGGTAGTTTCACGTTCCACGCGCTCTACAGCTTCCTCGGCGAGATATTCCTCAACGCTTTGAAGATGATCATCGTGCCGCTGATCTTCTCGTCCATTCTTGTCGGCATTGCAGGCATCGGACGTGGCGAGGATCTCGGCAAGCTGGGTGGGAAGACGATCGGTCTTTACATGTTCACGGGCCTGCTCGCGGTCCTGGTCGGACTTGCGTACGTCAATGTGGTCGAGCCTGGCGTTGAAAACGGTAAGCCGGTGCGTGACCAGCTCGCCCTGGAAGTCGGCAAGCAGGAAGTGAAGCAGGACCTTGCGACCAGCGGAGGGCTGGGCGAACTAGTTGACATGTTCGTTCGCATGGTGCCGGAGAACATCGTTGCAACGGCGTCGAACAACGGGGACATGCTGGCGCTGATCTTCTTCGCCATCCTGTTCGGATTCTTCATCACGCGCGTCGGCGACGAGCACGCGCAACCGTTGTACAACTTCTGGAACTCGGTATTCCAGGTGATGATGAAGATCACCGAGTTCGTCATGCGCTTTGCGCCCATCGGAGTGTTCGGACTGGTAGCGGCCGTCGTGGCGGAAACGGGTTTCGACGCGGTTCGCCCGCTCGGCGTTTTCGCACTCACAGTGGTGGCCGCGCTTTTCACGCATGCGCTGATCACGATGCCGCTGCTGATCTGGCTGTTCGCGCGCGTCAATCCCTGGAAACTGTACCGCGCGATTTCGCCGGCGCTGTTGACGGCATTCTCGACCGCGTCTTCCTCCGGCACCTTGCCCATCACCATGGACTGCGTGGAAAAGAATGCGGGCGTTTCCAACCGGACATCGAGTTTCGTCCTGCCGCTGGGCGCGACCGTCAACATGAACGGGACAGCGCTGTACGAATGTGTCGCCGTGATGTTTCTCGCGCAGGCCTACGGACTCAATCTCACCTTCACGACCCAGTTCGTCATTGTGCTGACGGCCCTCATTACGTCGATTGGCGTTGCCGGCGTGCCATCGGCGTCGCTGGTGGCCATCGGCATGATTCTCACAGCCGTCGGCTTGCCGCTGGAAGCGATGGGCGTGCTGTTCGTGTTTGACCGCGTGCTGGACATGTTGCGCACTAGCGTGAACGTGCTCGGTGATGGCGCAACAGCAGTCATCGTCGCGCGGCTGCAGGGCGAGGAAGGCCTGCTGGCAGGTGATGCGAAGGACAGGTTGGAGTACAAGTAGCAGCGGGAATCGGCCAGTCCGAAGACCAGAAAGCAAAAAGCCGGGGAACATCCCGGCTTTTTGCTTTTTCCGTTCGACTGATCAGTCGTCCAGTGACATCCCTATGTTGTGATAACCGTTGTCGACATAAATGATTTCGCCGGTAATGCCGTTGGCGAGATCGGAGCAAAGGAAGGCGGCTGCATTGCCGACATCATCCGTCGTCACGTTGCGACGCATCGGTGCGACCTTCGCGACATGATCGAGCATTTTTCGAAAACCGCTGATGCCGGCGGCAGCCAGCGTCTTGATCGGACCGGCTGAAATCGCATTGACGCGAATGCCTTCCGGACCGAGATCCTGCGCGAGGAAACGCACGTTCGCTTCAAGGCTCGCTTTCGCAAGACCCATCACGTTGTAATTCGGCACGGCCTGCACGGCGCCAAGATAACTCAAGGTGAGATACGCGCCGTGACCTTTCATCATCGGCCATGTCGCTTTTGCGAGCGCGGCAAAACTGTATGAGCTGATGTCATGCGCGATCGTGAAACCTTCGCGATTCACCGCATCAATGTAGCGGCCTTCAAGCTGGTCGCGCGGTGCGAAGCCGATGGAATGCACCACGATGTCGAGCGAATCCCAGTGCTTGCCCAGGCGCTCCGGCAATGTATTGATTTCCTCGTCGCTGCCGACATCCAGCGACAGCACGATATCGCTGCCGAGTTCCTTGGCGAATTCCTCGACGCGGCCCTTGAGCTTGTCGCCGACGTAAGTCAGCGCGAGTTCGGCGCCTTCGCGTTTCATCGCCTGCGCGATGCCCCAGGCGATGGAGCGATTGCTCGCGAGTCCCGTAATGAGTGCGCGCTTGCCTTTCAGAAAACCCATGGCTTCGTTCCTTGTTCTGTTTGTTCTCGAATTTTACGTCGATTGCTTGGTGATATCGACGCGCAGCGTCAGACGCTGCCCGGGCTGCAGGTAATCCTCGGTTGAAAGATCGTTCCAGCGTGCAATGTCGTTGATGCGCACTTCGAAACGATTCGCGATGCGCGCGAGCGAGTCGCCGCGCCGAACGGTGTAGGTGATGGTGCGCAGGCGTTCGGACGGACCGAGACTGGTCGCAACCAGCACAGCCGGTTTTTCCGTCCATACGGCCAGCGTTTGCCCGGCGCGCAGGGGATCAGTTGGCGCCATGCCGTTCCACGCCGCAAGTTCACGAATGCCGACGTTGTATTCGCGCGAGATGCTCCAGAACGATTCGCCCGATGCCACGCGATGATCCACGCGGCGGCCGTCGCGATCGCGGTCCTGTTTCGCTTCAAGGCGATTCTCCGCGCTGAGCGCGTAACGCGACAGGGATTTCATCGCGACCGGCACGGTCAGCGTATCCCCGGCACGGATCAGGTTGCCGCGAATGCCGTTGATCTCCTTGATGAGATCAACGGTCGTCTCGTACTGGTTCGCGATGCTGAGCAGGCTTTCGCCAGAGCGAATCCGGTGGCGCTCCCAGCTCACCGTGTCGCGCGGTCCAAGTTCCGCGAGCGCGGTTTTGAATGTCTCGACGGTTTCGATCGGCAGCAGCAAATTGTGCGGGCCGTTCGGATCGGTGGCCCAGCGGTTGAAACCGGGGTTGAGCAGATAGACCTGTTCGACATCAATGCCGGCGAGGCTTGCTGCGAGCGCGAGATCGATCTGCCGGCCGACATCGACGCTGGCTAGGTACGCCTCGTCCGGAATCGGCTTCCAGTTCACGCCGTATTTTTCCGGTTCTTCCAGCAGCAGTTTCAATGCCAGCAGTTTCGGCACGTAGGCGCGTGTTTCGCGCGGCAGGCGCAGGTGCCAGAAATCCGTCGGGAGACCGCGCGCTTCGTTGTAGCGGATCGCGCGGCTGACGTTGCCTTCGCCGGAATTGTAGGCAGCGAGCGCAAGCAGCCAGTTATCGAACATGCCGTGCAGGTATTCGAGGTATTCGAGTGCGGCGCGCGTTGCTTGTGCAACATCACGGCGCCCGTCATACCACCAGTTCTGCTTCAGATCGAAACGCCGCCCCGTGCCTGGAATGAACTGCCACAGGCCTGCGGCGCGACCGTGCGAATAAGCGAAGGGATCGAATGCGCTCTCGACAATCGGCAGCAACGCAATTTCCATCGGCACGCCACGCTCTTCAATCGCCTCGACGATGAAGTGCATGTAGGGCGTCGCGCGTGTCGCAACGCGATCGAGGTACTCCTGATGCGCCGCGTACCATTCCAGTTGCGCGTTGATCTCCGGGTTCTCGATGCTGTCGAGCACGAAACCGTCACGGATGCGAAACCAGAGATTGCCGGGACCGACAGGCAACTCGTCGGCGTCGATCATTTCGTCGATGGCGCACACAAGCGCTTCGGCTTCCGCGGTTTCGGCCGCGGCCGGCACCACGACTTCCGCGGTGTCGATGACTGGTTCCGATGTATTGGTCGCGCAGCCACCCAGCGCGAGAACGCCAACGACGGCGAAAAGCGTACGAATCGACATGGAGTTGTCCCGCCCGTTAAAAGTCGGTGTACCTGGAGATTCCGCGACGCGTCATGCTGGCGAAAACGGAGTCTCTTTAGAATTGGTCTTTCCAGCGGCGCAAGGCCGAAAACACGCGAACCTTATCATTCAGGTGTTTCCCCGACCACTCTTCAACAGCCAAGCGGATCGCATTTTCGGACGTTCGGAGAAACGGATTCACGGTGCGTTCCCGGTCCATCCGGCACGGCAGGCTTGGCATGTTGCGGTCGCGCAATGCTGCGACTTCCTCCCGGTAACTCGCAGTGGCCGAATTGTCCGGTTCGACCGTCGCCGCGAAGGCGAGATTGGCGGCGGTGTATTCGTGGCCGCAGTAAATTTGCGTGTCGCCGGGCAGGGCGGCGAGGCGTTCCAGCGAGGCGAGCATCTGCTCGGGCGTGCCTTCGAAAAGCCGTCCGCAGCCGGCGCTGAACAAGGTGTCGCCACAGAAAACCGCGCCGTGACCGTAAAGCGCGATATGCCCAAGCGTGTGCCCGGGAATATCCAGCGCCTGGAACTCCAGGCCGAGTTCCGGCAGTGACGCGAGATCGCCGTCGCGCAGCGGCGTTGTCACCACACCTTGCGCTTCACGCGAGGGCCCGAACACCGGGATCGAAAAACGTTCAGCGAGCGCCGCCGCGCCGCCGGTGTGATCGGGATGATGATGCGTGATGAAAATCGCGGCGGGCGTGAGGTTTTGCGCGGCCATCGCCGTCTCGACAGGCGCGGTTTCGCCCGGATCGACAATGATCACGGCCCCGCTTCTGCGCGCGGAATCCTTCCGGCCGTGAATCAGCCAGATGTAATTGTCGCGCAGCGCGGAAACAGCAGTGACTTCGAGCATGTGGCAATGGTAGCAGTCTCGCTGCCCCGTCGTTTGCGCGTGGTAAAGTCATGCTCATGCCTGCAAGAAATTCACACGTCGAATTGCCGCCGCCTGACGACTGGTTCGCCTCGCCGCTGGGTGCGGCGCTGCTCGCGGCGGAGGGCGAGGTTGCGGCGCGCCTGCTGGAGCGGGTTTTCGGGTTCATCGCGATTTCAGTCGGCGGCTGGTGGCCATGCGAGCCATTTCTCGATGCCTGCGCCATTCGCCGGTGCCTGCGCATGCAGGCCGATGGCGACGTCATCTCTCCGTTCGACAATCTCGCGCTCGCCTCCGATTCCGTCGACGCGATCCTGCTTCCGCACACGCTGGAATTCGTCGCCTCGCCACAGCGCCTGTTGCGCGAAGTCGAGCGCGTGCTGGTAGGCGAGGGACACGTACTGATTCTTGGCTTCAATCCGGTGAGCGCGTGGTCGGCGAGGCGCGTGTTTCGCGCGCGCCACTTCCCGGAATCCGGGCGACCACTGGCGCTGCGCCGCCTGCTCGACTGGTTGAACCTGCTGGGCTTCCAGGTGCTGGCGGCGGAGCGGCTGTTCCGCCGCCCGCCAATCAGTCACGCCGCCACGCTGGATCGCCTGGAATTGCTGGAACGGCCGCGCTGGCTGCCGCTGCCCGGCAACGCCTACGCGATTTTGGCGCGCAAGCACGTGTACGCGATGACGCCGGTGCGCCCCGCGTGGGAACGCCGGCGGCGACTGGTCGCGGGCATCGCCACGCCGGCAGGACGCGGTGCGGCGAATTTGATAAAGAAGAACGATTAAAAAGAACGGGAGAACGCGTGAAACCGGTAATTATTCATTCCGACGGCGCCTGCCGCGGAAATCCGGGGCCGGGCGGCTGGGGAGCGATCCTTGCAAGCGATGGCGCCGAAAAATCGCTCAAAGGCGCCGAGGCGCTGACCACCAACAACCGCATGGAACTCATGGCCGCGATCGCAGCGCTCGAAGCGCTGAAGCGCACCTGCCAGGTGGAGTTCTACACGGACTCCGAGTATCTTCGCCGCGGCATCACCGAGTGGCTCGCCAACTGGCAGCGCAACGGCTGGAAAACTTCCGCGCGCAAGCCGGTGAAGAACGACGATCTCTGGCGGCGTCTCGATGCGGCCGCAAAACGGCACGAGATTCGCTGGCACTGGGTGAAGGGACACAGCGGCCATCCCGGCAACGAGCGTGCCGACGCGCTCGCCAATCTCGCCATTGATGAACTGCTCGGCCACGCCTGACAGAAGACCGGAATCCGACATGCGACAAATCGTTCTCGATACCGAAACCACCGGCCTTGATCCGAAAGACGGCCACCGCATCATCGAAATCGGCTGTGTGGAGCTCGTCAGCCGGCGGCAGACCGGCAACGACAAGCGCTGGTACATCAATCCGGAACGCAACATCGATCCTGGCGCGATTGACGTGCACGGCATCACCAACGAATTCCTCGCCGACAAGCCCCGCATTGCCGAGGTGATCGAGGAATTCCTCGATTACGTGAAGGACGCGGAACTGGTCATCCACAATGCGCCTTTCGATGTCGGGTTCCTGAACCACGAACTCGAACGCCACTTGCAGCGCGGCGAGCGCATCGAAACGCTGTGCAAAGTGCTCGACACCCTGCAGATGGCGCGCAGGATGCACCCCGGCCAGCGCGCCAGTCTCGATGCCCTGTGCAAGCGCTATGAGATCGACAATTCCAGCCGCGAATACCACGGCGCCTTGCTCGACGCGCAATTGCTCGCGGAAGTCTATCTCGCCATGACGGGCGGGCAGACCGCCTTGTCATTGGGCGGCGAGCGCAACAAGGGACGTGGCGCAAGCCATGCGCCGGCACGCATCGACCGGGCGGGCATTACGCTGGCCGTGATCGCCGCTTCCGATGCCGAACGCGCGGCGCATGAAGCATTGCTCGACGTGATTGAAAAGGCAGGCGCGCGCAGCCTGTGGCGTCCGTCGGAATCCGACGCACGCGCCGTGAACGACGAGTAGCCGGTTTCCACGGGAACCCTCGCACTCGCCGCGTGTCTCATTGTTCCCCGGTAATCCAGAAAGAATTTCCGAACCGTTCCCGACCGACTTTTCGTGACCTCGCGGTATCACCGCCGGTAAAATCCCCTCTCCTTGCGTCGCCGCTTTCCGTTCTCACAGCGGCGCCGACACCGAATGACAATCAACGGAAGAAGGCAATGACCAACACGATGAGCCACGCTTTCCTGTCGAACTTTCTCGGCAACTCACCAGAGTGGTACAAGCTGACGATCGTCGGCTTCCTGGTCGTCAACCCGATCCTGTTTTTCCTCGTGGATCCGTATCTCGCCGGCTGGGTGCTGGTGCTGGAATTCATCTTCACGCTTGCGATGGCGCTGAAGTGCTATCCACTTCAGCCCGGCGGCCTGCTCGCCATCGAGGCGGTCGTGATCGGGATGACATCAGCCGAAACGGTCTACCACGAGGCGCTGTTGAACTTCGAAGTCATCCTGCTGCTGATCTTCATGGTCGCCGGCATTTTCTTCCTCAAGGACATGTTGCTGTACGCGTTCACCAAGATACTTCTGAACGTTCGCTCCAAGGCCACGCTTTCCTTGTTGTTCTGTTTCACCGCCGCGTTTTTGTCCGCATTCCTCGATGCACTGACAGTGATTGCTGTCGTGATCGCGGTCGCGACCGGCTTTTACGGCGTATATCACCGCGTCGCATCCGGGAGGAAGATCGATCACGACCATGACCAGGCCGATGACCAGTGGATCGCCGAACAGCACCATGTCGATCTCGAACAGTTCCGCGGCTTCCTGCGCAACCTGATGATGCACGCTGGCGTCGGCACCGCACTAGGTGGCGTGCAGACCATGGTCGGCGAGCCGCAGAATCTGCTGATTGCCGGCGTGATGAATTGGGGCTTTGTGGAATTCTTCCTGCGCGTTGCGCCGGTAACCCTGCCGGTACTCGTTGTCGGCCTGACTACGTGTTACCTAGTCGAGAAATTCAAATGGTTCACTTACGGTGACGAGTTGCCGGCCAACGTACGTACCGTACTGGAGGATTTCGAAGCGGAGCAGGAAAGGAAGCGCGGCGCGCGTGACTACGCGAACCTGATCGCCCAGGCCGCCGTTGCCGTATTCCTGATTCTGGCGCTGGCGTTCCATCTTGCGCCGGTTGGATTGATCGGCCTTGCGGTCATCGTACTCGGCACTGTGTTCACCGGTGTGAACCAGGAACACCAGCTGGGCCACGCGTTCGAAGAAGCGCTGCCGTTTACCGCGCTGCTGGTTGTGTTCTTCGCCATCGTCGGGGTGATCCACGACCAGCATCTGTTCAAGCCGATCATCGAGTACGTGCTGACCATGGACGGCCACACGCAGTTGTCGGCGTTCTACATCGCCAACGGCGTGCTCTCGATGATCTCGGACAACGTCTTCGTTGCCACCGTGTACATCAACGAATTGAAGGCGGCATTCGAAGCCGGAATTATCGGTCGTGAACAGTTTGATCTGCTCGCGGTTTCCGTCAACACCGGCACGAACATTCCGTCAGTCGCCACGCCGAACGGCCAGGCGGCGTTCCTGTTCCTGCTGACGTCCGCGTTGGCGCCGCTGATTCGTCTTTCGTACGGACGCATGGTGCTGCTGGCTCTGCCGTACACCATCACCATGTCGATCACCGGTTTGTTCGCGACGATGTATCTTCTCTGACCGGCCTTATGACGAAAGTGTCGTCGTTGTTCCTGTTCCAGAGCCGCGGTCCACCGCGGCTTTTTCCTTGGGCAGGAAACGTGTGGGTTAAAAAACAGTGGAACGGGTGGAGTGGCCGGAGAAGCTGTCCGCCGGGATCCGGAGAAACAAAAAGGGCTTGCGTCGAGAACGCAAGCCCTTGATTTTACTGGTGGGTGGTACTGGGATTGAACCAGTGACCCCTGCCGTGTGAAGGCAGTGCTCTACCGCTGAGCTAACCACCCAATTTTTCCTGGGTCGAAGAGGGCGGGAATTCTACGGTTTCGGCCAGAGGCGGTCAACGCCGGGGCGGGTTTCAGGTCTCGCCGTCAGCGCCGGCAGTCGGGCGGACGCGAACCCGGGCGATGCGCGGACCGCGCATCGTCAGCACTTCGATGCGAAAGCCCTCGAAATCCACCGCATCGCCGTTGCGCGGAATGCGCTCCAGCGCGTTTATCACCAGTCCGCCGACGCTGTTCGCATCCTCTTCCTCGATTTCCTGGCCGAGCACCTTTTCCAGCGAGTAGATCGGCAGCGAGCCCGCGCCGACATAACTGCCGTCCGGCGCCGGTTCCCAGTCGGGGTGGCTGTGTTCGAATTCGTCGCGGATGCCGCCGAGGAGCGCGCCCATGACGTGGTCCATGGTGATGAAGCCGATAAGGTGGCCGAGTTCGTCGTAAACCACCGCGAAATGCGAGTCGCCGCCCTGGAAGCGGACCAGTACGTCGGTCGCCTCGGTGTCTTCTTCCACGCGCACGACGGGGCGCAGCAGCGGGCGCAAGGCCTTGAGCGCGCCGCTGTCGCGAAGTTCCGCGAACAGGTCCTTCACGTGCACGAGGCCGATGACCTGATCGCGGTCGCCTTCGTAGACGGGATAGCGCGAGTAGCGGAATTTCTGCGTGGTGGCGAGGTTTTCGGCGACGCCATCAGCAATATCGAGCGCGACCATTTCGCGCGCGGGGCGCATGAGATCGCCGGCCGTGAGATCGCCGAGATCGATGGCGCGGGCGAGGATGTCGGCTTCGGCCTTGTCGAGTTCGCCATGGCGGTGGCTCGCCATCAGCACGTGGCGGATTTCCTCCACCGAGTGCGCGTCCTCGCCTTCCTTCGCCGCGTCCAGCCCGAAGGCCTTCAGCACCAGCAGCGCGCTGCCGTTCAGGACCCAGATGAACGGGTACATCAGCCAGTAGAACAGGAACAGCGGCACGGCCGTCCACAGCGAGCTCTGCTCCGGATAGCGGATGGAGACGGATTTCGGTGCGAGCTCACCGAGCACGATGTGCAGGAAGGAAATGACAGTGAACGCAAAGGCGAAGCTGATGCCGTGAACAAGGTCCGGCGAAATGTCGTAGGTGACGAAGACCGGCTCCAGCAATCGCGCGAAGGCAGGCTCGCCGATCCAGCCGAGCCCCAACGATGCCAGCGTGATGCCGAGCTGGCAGGCGGAAAGATAAGCGTCGAGATGGGTGCGCACGTTCTTCAGCACTCGACCCCGGAACCCGTGCGTCAGCGCGAGTTCGTTCGCTTGCGTCTGGCGCAATTTGACGATCGCGAATTCCGCCGCGACGAAAAACCCGTTGGCGAAGACCAGCAGGATTGCAAACAGAATGTACAGCCAGTCGGTCATGCGTGCTCTTTCCGGATGAATAGCGGCATACGATACCGTTGCCGGCGATCAATGACGAGTTTGTTGTTCCAGCCGCACGCGTGAGCGCGCGGTTTGCTAGAATTCGCGGCTCGCAATCCCCGAGGTTCCCGATGAAAGTTCGCACCCGTTTCGCTCCCAGCCCCACTGGTTATCTCCATATTGGCGGCGCACGCACAGCGTTGTTCTGCTGGCTGTATTCACGTCACCACGATGGTGATTTCGTGCTGCGCATCGAGGACACCGACCGCGAACGCTCCACGCCCGAAGCCGTTCAGGCGATTCTCGACGGCATGCGCTGGCTGGGACTCGACGCAGACGAAGGGCCGTTCTACCAGACGGAGCGTTTCGACCGTTACAAGGAGGTGCTGGAGCAATTGCTGGAGCAGGGCGACGCGTATCACTGCTATTGCACGAAGGAAGAGCTCGACGCCATGCGCACCGAGCAGATGAAGCGCAAGGAAAAGCCGCGCTATGACGGCCGCTGCCGTGAGCGCGCCGAACCGCGTTCCGGCGTTGATCCCGTGGTGCGCTTCAAGAATCCGCAGGAAGGCGAGGTTGTGGTCAATGACCACGTGCGCGGCACGGTCACGTTCCGAAATGCCGAGCTGGATGATCTTGTCATCGCGCGCCCGGATGGCACGCCGACCTACAATTTCTGTGTTGTGGTTGACGACATGGACATGAACATCACGCACGTCGTTCGTGGCGATGATCACCTCAACAACACGCCGCGGCAGATCAACATTTTCCAGGCGCTGAATGCGGTACCACCTGAATACGCGCACCTGCCGATGATCCTCGGCCCCGATGGCGCGAAGCTGTCCAAGCGTCATGGCGCCGTCTCCGTGATGGAATACCGCAACGACGGATTCCTGCCCGAGGCGGTCAGGAACTATCTCGTGCGCCTCGGGTGGGCGCACGGCGACCAGGAAATCTTCTCGACTGAGGAAATGATCAGGCTGTTTGATATTGCCGACGTGAATCATTCAGCATCCGCCATCAATCCGGAAAAACTCGCCTGGCTGAACCAGCACTATATAAAAGAGAGCGATCCGCAACGGCTTGGTGCCGAACTCGGCTGGCATTTCGAACGGCTGGGCGTGGACACCGCGAACGGTCCTGCGCTGGCGGACATCGTGAGGGCGAACGCCGAGCGTGCGAAAACGCTGAAGGAAATGGCCGAGAACAGCATGTTCTTTTACCAGGACTTCACCGAGTACGATGACAAGGCGGCGCGCAAGAACCTGGTGCCGGATGCCGTTGCGCCATTGTCGAGGATTCGCGATGCGCTCGCGGAACTGTCGAATTGGAAAGCGGGCGACATTCACAACACGGTGAATGCGATCGCCGAAAGCATGGAACTCAAGCTCGGCAAGGTCGCGCAGCCAATCCGCGTTGCTGTTGCAGGGAAGGGTGTTTCACCGCCGATCGACATCACGCTGGAACTGCTCGGCCGGGAGAAAACCCTTGCGCGGATTGATCGCGCGATTCGTCATATTTCCGATCACACTGCGTATACGGACGAATAACATTCATACCCCGAACTCCCGGTTGCAATCCTGCCGCCCTCACTTATACTTTGCTCAGCGCCGATTTGATTCTCAGCTTGCGGGCGCTTTATAAATACGGCTAAAGAGGGCGCGAGAAGCCTGCTTTAGCTGCAAAGCCGAGCGGGCTTTTTTGTTGCCTGGATTTCAGCAAGCAAGCCTGTCGCCGCGCCGTTTATGCAACTTCAGGGCGCCTATAAATTCTGTAAAACGTCGAGGAGCCACAATGGCTTACCGTGTTGAATCGCTGGAACGCTGCATTTCACTGCCGCGCCCGCAAGTGTCATTCGAGTTCTTCCCACCCCGCACGGAAACCATGGAGCAGACCTTGTGGCGCTCCATCGAATCACTGGAACCGTTCGCGCCGCGCTTCGTTTCGGTGACCTACGGCGCCGGCGGTTCGACGCGTGAACGCACGCACGCCACCGTTCGGCGGATCGTCCAGGAAACCTCGCTCGAACCCGCCGCGCACCTGACGTGCGTGGGCGCATCGCGCGCGGAAATTCTCGACATCGCTGCGGCATATCACGCGAGCGGCGTGAAACACATTGTCGCGCTGCGCGGCGATCCTGTTGACGGCAATCGCTTTGCGCCGCATCCACAAGGATTCCGTAACGCGGCAGAGCTGGTTGTCGGCCTGCGCGATATCGCGGATTTCGAAATCAGCGTCGCCGCACATCCCGAAACGCATCCGGATGCGGAAAGTTCGGAATCCGATCTCGACAACCTGAAACGCAAGCTCGACGCGGGCGCTTCGCGGGCCATCACGCAATATTTTTTTGATGTTGATACGTTTCTTCGATTCCGTGACAAGGTTGCCGCAGCCGGAATCACCGCGCCGATCGTGCCCGGCATCTTGCCCGTGACAAACTTCGAGCAGGTCGTGAAGTTCAGCCGCATGTGCGCGGCGACCGTACCGGAATGGATGGCGCATCTGTTCGCAGATCTTGATGCGGAACCCGAAACGCGGCAGCTCGTCGCGGCCAGTGTCGCGGTGGAACTGTGCCATGCCTTGCGCGCCGAAGACGTCAACGAATTTCATTTCTACACGCTGAACCGTTCACAACTGACGTGCGCAATCTGCCGAATGCTGGGGATCATGCCGGCGTCTTCGGCGGGTAGCGTGAATGTCGCGCAGCAGGTTTCAGCGCGAATCTGAGAAAGCGACTGTCTGCTTTTATCCAATGCATCAACCGGGAAAATAATGTCTTATCCAATCGAGAAATTGCTTGCCGAACGCATCCTCGTCCTCGACGGCGCCACGGGCACCATGTTGCAGAATCTTGCATTGGACGAAGCGGACTTTCGTGGCGAACGGCTGCGCAATCATTCGCATGATCTCAAGGGCAACAACGACATTCTCTGCCTGACGCGACCGGAAGCGGTGCGTGGCGTACACGATGCGTATCTTGACGCCGGTGCTGACATCATCGAAACGAACACGTTCAACGCGACGTCGATTTCGCAACGCGATTACGCGTGCGAACATCTCGTGCGAGAAATCAACGTCGCCGCGGCGCGCATCGCACGTGATGCCGCGGATGCTTTTTCAACACCCGAAAAGCCGCGTTTTGTTGCCGGCGTGCTCGGCCCGACGAACCAGACGGCGTCGCTCTCGCCGGACGTGAACCGGCCCGGTTTTCGCACGGTGGATTTCGATGGGCTCGTCGTGGCCTATCGCGAAGCGGTCGAAGGCCTGCTCGATGGCGGCGCGGATTTGTTGATGGCGGAAACCATTTTCGACACGCTCAACGCCAAGGCGGCGCTGTTCGCGATCGAAGAGGTTTTCATTGCGCGTGGCAAACGCGTGCCGGTGATGATTTCCGCGACGATCACCGATGCTTCGGGCCGCACGCTTTCCGGTCAGACGGTGGAAGCGTTCTGGAATTCCGTGCGCCATGTGCGTCCGCTGAGCGTCGGGCTGAACTGTGCGCTGGGCGCGGAACAATTGCGGCCATACGTCGAAGAACTTTCGCGCATTGCAGATTGTCATGTCAGTGCGCACCCGAACGCCGGTTTGCCAAACGCATTCGGTGAATACGATGAATCGCCCGAGGCGATGCGCGATTACCTGCGCTCATGGCTGGAAGATGGCATCGTCAACATCATCGGCGGTTGTTGCGGTACGACGCCGGAACACATCGAAAAGATCGCGCAACTTGCCTCGCAGCATTCACCGCGCGTGATTCCAGAGACGTCCTCGCGCTTGCGACTTTCCGGCCTGGAAGCGCTGAACATCGGTCCCGATACCTTGTTCGTGAATGTCGGCGAGCGCACCAACGTCACCGGTTCCGCGCGCTTCAAGAAACTGATCATGGAAGGTGATCTCGCGACGGCGCTGGAAGTCGCACGTCAGCAAGTGGACAACGGCGCGCAGATCATCGATGTGAACATGGACGAAGGCATGCTCGACGGCGTCGCCGCGATGCGTGAATTCCTGAACCTGATCGCGAGCGAGCCGGACATTTCGCGTGTGCCGGTGATGATCGATTCTTCGCGCTGGGAAATCATCGAGGCCGGTCTCAAGTGTGTGCAGGGCAAGCCGGTCGTGAACTCGATCAGCCTGAAGGAAGGTGAAGCGGAGTTCCTGCGCCAGGCCGCACTCGCGCATCGTTATGGCGCAGCGGTCATCGTGATGGCGTTCGATGAGCAAGGCCAGGCGGACAGCTTGCAGCGCCGTATCGAAATCTGCCGGCGTGCGTTTGCATTGCTCACGGAGAAGACGGGTTTCGCGCCCGACGACATCATTTTCGATCCGAACATTTTCGCCGTCGCCACGGGCATCGATGTGCACAACGGTTATGCGAAGGATTTCATCGAAGCGGTGCGCGAGATCAAGCAGGCGTGTCCCGGCGTACGCACTTCCGGCGGCGTCAGCAACGTGTCGTTTTCCTTCCGTGGCAACGACGCGGTGCGCGAAGCGATGCACGCCGTGTTCCTGTATCACGCCATTCGCGCCGGTCTCGACATGGGTATCGTGAATGCAGGTCAGCTCGGTGTGTACGACGAACTTGATCCTGCGCTGCGCGAGCGTGTCGAGGACGTGATCCTGAACCGGCGCGATGATGCGACGGAACGCCTGCTGGAAGTTGCGAATGATTTCAGTGCGCAACAGCGTGCGTCCGGTCCGGACATGAGCTGGCGTGAACTGCCGGTGACGGAGCGTCTCGAACACGCGCTGGTGAACGGCATCGATGTGTTCATCGAGGAAGACGTGGAGGCCGTGCGGCAACAGATGGCGCGTCCTATCGAAGTCATCGAAGGGCCGTTGATGGACGGGATGAATGTCGTCGGCGATCTGTTCGGTGCAGGAAAGATGTTCCTGCCGCAGGTGGTGAAATCCGCGCGCGTCATGAAAAAAGCCGTCGCGTATCTCACGCCGTACATCGAAGCGGAGAAATCCGGGACCACGCGCAGCAAGGGAAAGATCCTGCTCGCCACGGTAAAAGGCGATGTGCATGACATCGGCAAGAACATTGTCGATATCGTGCTCCAGTGCAACAACTACACGGTGATCAATCTCGGCGTGATGGTTCCGGCGCAGAAAATTCTCGAAACCGCGAAAAAGGAAAATGTCGATATCGTCGGTTTGTCGGGACTGATCACGCCATCGCTGGATGAAATGGTGCATGTCGCACGCGAGATGGAACGACAGGGTTTTGAATCGCCCTTGCTGATCGGGGGCGCAACCACGTCACGCAGTCACACCGCGGTAAAAATCGATCCTGCGTATTCGGGCACGGTTGCTTACGTGAAGGACGCGTCGCGTTGTATTTCCACGGTTTCGAAACTGCTGGGTAATCACGATGTCAGTCACCACGAGTTCAAGCAGGAACACACGACGATTCGCGAACAGCATGCGCGCCGCACGAAAAAGGAAAATTTCATTTCACTGGAAGACGCGCGTGCAAACGCACAGATGACGGACTGGAAAAATTATACACCACCCGTGCCGCGCCACACCGGCACACGCGCGTTTGATATCCCGCTGCAGAAATTGCGCGATTACATCGACTGGACGCCGTTCTTCCAGGCATGGGGAATGCGCGGCAGTTATCCCGGCATTCTCGAGCACGCCGAGCAGGGCGAAGCGGCGCGCAAACTGTTCGAGGACGGGCAGCTGCTGCTGGATCGCCTCATCCGCGAAAACATCGTGCAGGCGCGCGGCGTGGCCGGCATCCACCCGGCTGCGCGGATCGGTGCTGACGACGTTGCGATTTACACGGACGAATCGCGCGGTAAGGTTGCGCAGGTGTTTCATTTCCTGCGTCAGCAGACCGAACGTCCCACCGGCAAACCGAATCGCTGTCTCGCGGATTTCATTGCACCGGAAAACGGCCCCTCGGACTGGCTCGGCGGCTTCGCCGTAACCGCCGGCCTCGGCCTCGAAACCTTTGTCGAAAAATGTCGCGCTGCGCAGGACGATTACACCGCCATCCTCGCGCAGTCGCTGACGGATCGCCTGGCGGAAGCGGGCGCCGAATGGCTGCACGCGAAATTGCGCCGCGAAATCTGGGGATACGCACCGGCGGAGGCGCTGGATAACGACGCCTTGATCGCGGAGAAATACCAGGGCATCCGGCCAGCGCCCGGTTATCCCGCCTGCCCGGATCACACGGAGAAGGCATTCCTCTGGGAATGGCTGGATGTTGAGCAGGCGACGGGAATCTCGATTACCGAATCGTTCGCGATGTGGCCGGCCGCATCCGTCAGCGGTTTCTATTTTTCGCATCCGGACGCGCGCTATTTCGGCATCGGTCGCATCGCGAAGGATCAGGTTGCGGATTACGCCGCCAGGCGCGATGTTGCACTTGGCGAAGCGGAACGCTGGCTGGCGCCATCGCTGGCCTATGAGCCGGATGCCGAGCCGCCAGTCGCGGCGCAACGCCGCGCAACTGCATGATGTTGTTCACGAACAAGGTTCAGATTTCGGCTTGACTTGATCAAACCCTTCACGCAGAATGCCGCCTCCTCGCGTGGGGCTATAGCTCAGCTGGGAGAGCGCCTGCATGGCATGCAGGAGGTCGGCGGTTCGATCCCGCCTAGCTCCACCAAAAAAGAAAGTGGTACCGGAGCGAAGCTCCACGACGCAGTTTCTGCGTCCCCATCGTCTAGAGGCCTAGGACACCGCCCTTTCACGGCGGCGACAGGGGTTCGAATCCCCTTGGGGACGCCATTTCTTCTCGCCGATATTCTCGGTAATTTTCCCGACAGAACATAGTGACATCCCTTAGAGGGATGCCTTATCGTTTTTCCCGTGTCAGCACCTTAAGACCAGAGGGAGATGTCGTGCGAATCAAGGTTGATGTTGAGCAGGTCCGGATCGGCATGTACGTGGCGGCGCTGGACCGTCCGTGGCTGGAAAGCCCGTTCCTTTTCCAGGGTTTCGTTGTCGAAACCGAGGAAGACCTGGAATCCCTGCGCAGCTACTGCAATTACGTTTTCATCGATGACGTGAAGTCGCGCGATAACGACGAGGTGCGCCGGCTGATGAGCGAGACCGGCGTCACCGCCGACGCATCGAAGTCGCGTGATCGCCAGACCGCCGAACGCATCCGGCAAGGCAGCATCGAGAGCTTCCGCGAGAATCTGCGCAGCGCGACACAATCGTTCCGCAAATCCACCGATGGCGTCATTCGTTTCTTCAACGACATGCGCCTCGGCAAGAGCATTGAAACCGAAGACGCCAAGGTTGTGATCAGCGAACTGATCACGACGATTTCCTCTAACGTGAATACGGCGTTGTGGCTGACGAACCTGCGCAACCAGCACGAGGCGACGGCATCGCACTGCCTGAACGTTTCCATTCTCGCGCTCGCGTTCGCGCGCCATCTCGGCTATCCGCATGCCGAACTCGAGGAAGTCGGCATGGGCGCGCTGCTGCACGATCTCGGCATCGCGCGCGTGCCCAACAATGTGCTCAACAAGCCGGGCAATCTCACCGAAGAAGAATTCGAGATCGTGAAGAAGCATCCGCGCGACGGCTTCAACGTGCTGAAGCTCACGCGCGAAATTCCCCAAGGCGCGCTCGACATCGTGCTGCGCCACCACGAACGCGTGAACGGCAGTGGGTATCCCGAAGGGCTGAAGGGCGAAGACATCCGCGAAGCGGTGCGCGTGGTCGCGATTGCCGACATGTACGATTCGATGACGTCCGAACGTGTTTATCGCAAGGCGATGACGCCGCAGGATGCACTGACAGCCATGCACAAGCGTGCGGAAGCGGATTTCGGCAAGCGCCTGATGGAAGAGTTCATCAAGTGCGTCGGCATTTACCCGATCGGCAGCCTCGTGTTGCTGACCAGCGGTGCGCTCGGCGTGGTTGTTTCCTCGAACCCGGAAGCGCGCCTCAAGCCGCTCATCCTGCTGGTGCGCGACGATCAGGGCAGGGACGTCATGCCGCGCAAGCTTGTGAACCTGGCAACGCTCGCCGAGGGGCGAGGCGCACCGGACTGGGCGATTTCGCGCGTGGTGAATCCTGCCGATTACGGCGTCGATATTTCCGCGATTGCCGCGGAAGAAATGCGTGTGCCGGAGGTTGCCAGGGAAGCGACATGAAGGGACTCGAATACGATCCCGCCGTGGCGCTTCGCCGGCTGCGGCGCGATCCCGACCTTCGGCAATTCATCCGGCATGCAGGTCCGTTTGGTCTCGTGCCGCGCCGGCCGGCGGCGCCGTTTCCCGCCCTGTTGCGTTCCATCGTCTACCAGCAACTTTCCGGCAAGGCTGCCGCGACCATTCACGGCCGCGTGCTCGCCTTGTTTCCCGGCCGTGGACATCCGAAGCCCGCGGCATTGCTCGAGGTGGATGAACCCCTGCTTCGCGGCGCGGGCCTCTCGCGCAACAAGGTGCTCGCGGTTCGCGATCTCGCGGCGCGCGTCGAGGATGGCACGGTGCCATCGCTTGCCCGCCTTCGCCGCATGGACGATGAAGAAATCATCGAACGTTTGACCGCGGTACGCGGCGTCGGCCGCTGGACCGTGGAAATGCTGCTGATCTTCACGCTCGGCCGGCCGGATGTATTGCCGCTGAACGACCTCGGTGTGCTGCGCGGATTCTCGCGCATCTACGATTGCGAACCCGATGCTGCATGTCTTGCCGAACAAGGCGAGGCATGGCGCCCGTACCGTTCCGTCGCAAGCTGGTATCTCTGGCGCGCCGCCGATATGTCTGCAGAAGAACTGCCGCAGTAACACGCCGCAGTCCAGTCTTCTCCCGTCTTGAAAGTTGCGCCACACGCAAATATGCACAGTGGTAGAGCAACGGGAGTAATGGCATGCACGACGACCTCAATCCGCTTCGCGACATAATGATCGTTGTCGATCCATCCATGCGTCACACTACCGCGTTTCAGCGTGGCGTCGAGCTCGCGAAACGCACGGGCGCATCGTTGACACTCCTCGTTGCCATTTTCAACACCGCACTGGCCAGGTCGGGATTTCTCGATCCCGGCCTGATGGAAAAATCCGTCGAAGGCCTGCTCTCGGTGCGCCGCCAATGGCTGGACAACGAAATTGTCCAGTTGCAGGAACAAGGCATTACCGCGCACGGTGTTGTCGCCTGGTACAAGCCGGCCTACGAGGAAATCGCGCGCCAGGCGCTGGAGCGCAATCCCGATCTCGTCATCAAGGACATCGAGCCGGTGGGTAAATTCGCGCGCGCGTTCTTCACGCCGGCGGACTGGCATTTGATGCGCTTATGCCCCGTGCCACTGATGCTGGTCGATTCGCATTCCAGCTCCTACCCGAAAAAGATTCTTGCGGCGATCGATCCCTTCGACACGCATGCGAAACCCGCCAGGCTGAACGACGACATCCTCATGGCTGCACGCGGCATGGCAAAACAGTTCAACGCCGAAGTGCACATTGCGCACGCCTACCAGTATCTGCCTGCCGAGGCACCGGTCGGCGCAGAAATGGCTTACGCGGATGCGAACATGTTCAAGGACGTGCGCAATGATCACGGCCGGCAGTTCGTGGCATTCGGCGAAGCGCACGGCGTTCCTGAAGAACGCATGCACCTGGTGGAAGGCCATGCAGCGGAAGCGATTGCGGAACTCGCCAATGACATCAATGCGGATTTGATTGTGCTTGGAACGACACACCGCACGGGACTGAAACGAATACTGATCGGCTCGACGGCAGAAGACATTCTCGGCAGCATTCGCAACGATGTGCTCGTACTCAAGCCCGCTGACTTCACCGCAACGTTGAAAGATGAACTTCACGACAGCGGTCGGGATCGCGGTTTCTCCAGTTCCGAAGAATCCGGCGTGCAGGTTTCTCCCCGCTGAACAGGGGAATACCCCTTCTGTTATCGCGGTGCATCAGCCGAAATAGTGGCGCCGTTCTTCCGTTCCCGGTATTTTTCACGTCCGGTTTTTCAACGGATTCTTCTGAAATGCGATTTGACCTTTTCCGCCTCGGGCGGATTTTTTATGCGATGTCGTTGGCCTTGCTGCTCGCTGCATGTGGTGGCGGTGGCGGGGACAACAATGATGGCGGCCCGAACAATCCGGCCCCGGTCGCGGGTGATTGCATGGGCACCGGCAGTGTCATGATCAGCGGCGTCGTCGAATACGAATTTGTTCCCGCTGTCGATACCGGTACGGGCGCGAAACTGGATTACGCCGCGTCTGAGTTCCGTCCGATACGCGGCGGCGAGGTGCGCGCGATCGCTGCGAACGGATCCGAAACCTACTCGAGTGCGGTTACCGGGGAGCAGGGAGAGTACTGCCTCACGGTACCCGAGAATGTCAGCGTCACTATCCGCGTACGCGCGACGATGCCAGGCATGGGCGTGAGTGTTGTCGATAACACGCGCAACCAGGCGATATGGAGTGCGCAAGGCGAGAGCATTGACAGCGGCACGGGAAGCCTGGAAGTCAATCTGCGCGCTGCGTCGGGCTGGGGCGGCAGCGGTTATTCGTCAACGCGCGCTGCGGCGCCGTTCGCGATTCTCGATTCCGTTTACACGGCGATGCAGAAAGTCCGGCAAGTCGACCCTGATGTGAACTTCCCGGCGTTGAAACTCAACTGGAGCCCGGAAAACCGATCGTGTACCGGTGGCAGTTTTCCGTTCTCCGATGGTTGCATCGGCACCAGCTTTTACGCGAACTACGGCGGCTCGGCCGGACGCAATATATTCATACTTGGTAACGCTGGCATCGACACCGACGAATACGATAATCACGTCGTCATTCACGAGTGGGGTCATTATTACGAAGATGCGTTTGCGCGTTCCGATTCCATCGGTGGCGCACACGGTGGCGGCGACGCGCTGGATCCGCGTGTCGCCTTCGGCGAAGGCTGGGGCAATGCCTTTTCCGGCATTACAACCGACGACCCCGTTTACGTTGATACCCAAGGGAACAACCAGGCGAACGGCTTCATCATCAACGTGGAAGATGGATTCGAGGGCGCGATGGGCTGGTGGAACGAAGCCACCGTGCAGGAAATCATTTACGACTTGTACGACAGCACGCCGAGCGAAGATGCAGCGGCGCTCGGCTTCGCACCGATTCACGCCGTGTTGACTGGCGGCCAGCGCAACACGAGCGCGATGACCACGATTTTCTCCTTCATCCACTTTCTCAAGCAGTATCCGGGCATATCCGCTGCCGATATTCGTGATGTTGTCGCTTCTCATGATATCGCCGTAATCAATGATGAATGGGGTGACAGTCGCGACAATGGAACGCTACTTGGTGCCGGTGGTGATGACGGTTCCGAGTTCGGCGCAGGTTACGAAGATTACGTTTCGCCGGTATACGTGAATTTGTTGACGGTTACGGATAACCATTCAATCAATGTCTGTACCACGAATGCTGTCGATCCCGCGAGCGCGAGTGAATACAACCGCCTTGGTGTGCGCCGCTTCCTGCGCTTCGAGGTCGGCACGTCGGGCGAATGGCTGATCACGCTCGCGGGTGCGGCTGGCAGCGATCCGGATTTTTACGTGAGGCTTAACGGCGAGAACGTCGCGTCGGGCGAGGAAACCGGTACGACGGAAATCGAAACGGCATCGTTGTCGAGCGGCCGGATCTACGTCATCGAAGTGCTGGACTGGGACAACGCGGACGACGACAGCGCCAGCGGTGGAACGTCCTGCCTCGACCTCACGTTCGAGCAAAATTGATGGAGTTCACAATGCGCATTCTCTGCATCATCGCCACATTGTTTATTGCTACCGCGTGCACGGGTGAGCCGGCGGAAAGATATACCGACATCGTTCGTTCGCCCGGCAAACCATTGCATCCCATCCAGGTGCACGCAGAGGTTGACGGTCCGTTGCGCGCCGGCGTTGAAACCGGCGCGCGACTCGTCGTCACTTCCTCGCGTCCTGTGGAATCGGTGGAAGTGGTTCTGCAACCGGAGCTCGCAACGGTTATTTCACGTAATCGTTTTGAACGACGTGTTTCCGATTCAAGCGCATCTTTCGCACGGCGCTCAGCGCAAAACGACACGCGCCCGGAACATCCGATGGATTTCAATTTCCGTGTTCGCCCCGCGAGCGATGCGCCGCAGCCGGTCCGGGTGCTGGTGCGCGTGACCGGCCCCGACGGCCGCGTGTTGACGCGCGAAGTGACGGTGTCGCTGTCATCGGAAAAGTCGAAATCGAATGTGAATGAAAAGCAGCATCGCGTCGTTATTGAAAATGTGCCGGAACCTGCAAACGATGTGGTTGTTCCGGCACAACAAGAGGTTACGCGCGGCGATTGAAAGCGGCGTTGTTACAATAACGCCGCGTTATTGATGCAGTTTTGCCCGTCTTGCAACGCAAGTTTTCTGGAGTAGACTTCCGGCCTCACAAGCCGCGTTTACAAGTGGCGAGCGCAGGGCGGGACCGCAAGACATGAGAACCGAATGGGCAGTACTGGCCGATGCAGAGCGCGCGCGAATTTTTGCGCGTGTCGGCGGTGCGGGCTGGCAGGACATCAACACGCTTTCCCGCGGTACCGACCATCGAAATGGAAATGGCAACGGAAGTGGTCGCGAGGTTCGCCTGCCTGCCGGCATGGAGAAGCTCGGGCTCGCCGTCAGCATGCCCTCGCACAATCCCGATGACTTTATTGACCGGCTCGCGCATGAACTGCGCGCGGCGCGCAAGCGTGGCGATTTCGACGCCTTGATCCTGGTCGCCACCGAAGATGTGCTCGAAGAATTGCACACAGCACTTGATCCCGCCACGCGGCGAACGCTCATCGCAAAGGCGACGGAGAATCTTGTCGGCTTGCCGTTACGGGAAGCAAGGCGACAGTTGACCCGGCGGTTTTGAAAGGAAGCGAACAGTGAATCAAAAAAAACCGGCGGCGCCGGTTTTCTTTTGCATTTACTTTTTGTTTTTACTTCTTTCGTCGAACCGCTTTTCTTACGCAATTCCTTCCATCCCGCTTCGCCTTGTAAAGCGCTTCATCGGCGGCCTTGATGATATCGGCCGCGGGCAATGCGCGGTCTTCGCGTTGTTCGGCGACGCCGGCGCTGACGGTAATCCGGATGCCGGAAGCGACAGCGGCGCGTTTTGGCGATGAACCGGCCTTGTCGTTTTGCTCATCGGCGCGACGATCACGGCGGCGAATTTCAAACGTGTCCTGGCCAATGGCTTCACGCAATGCATCCACGACCGGTAACGCTTCTTCAACCGTGCGACCGGGAAAAAGAATCGTGAATTCCTCGCCGCCATAACGGTATGCCTTGCCGCCGCCACCGACATCGCGCATTTGGGCTGCCACCATGCGCAACACCTGGTCGCCGACATCGTGACCGTGGGTGTCGTTGAATTTCTTGAAATGATCCACGTCGACCATCGCGACCGTGTAGCGGCCTTCCAGTCGCGCCAGCGCTTCATCGAGTGCGCGCCGCCCGGGCAACTCCGTGAGCTGGTCGAGATACGCAATATTCCAGGATTCCTGGAATCCTGCGATGGCGAGCACCAGCGCGCCCGCGGCGGCGAAAGCAATCAAGGTGCCGGCGGCATCGTGGTTTGCGAGCAACAGCGTGAGGCAGTAACCGCTCACGAACAATGCCGCGCGTTGCGTGTTGGTCAGCGTGTAAAGCCGCGCGAACGACAACACTAGCAGGATGCAGGCGGCAACAAGCCCGAGATCGCTGATTCCGGTTTCACCCGGCGCGACGAAACCGAGCGCGTCAGCGTGCAGCAGTTGCGTAACGCTTTCCCAGCCCGTGCCGGCGACGAGCACGAACAGCAGCACTTCGAGCGCGAGTGCTGCGAGCAAATACAACCGTAAGCCGATGACCGTCGCGTGATCCGGCAGCACGTGGCAGGCGAGGTGATTGAGCGGCAACAAAAGGAATACAAACGCCAGCAAGGTGGCGCGCTCGAAGGCGTCGAGACTGGGCGCGAGCCAGGTCAGTGCGACGTAGGCGAGCAACAGGTTGGCGAGTCCCGCGAGGATGCGCACACGGTTGAAGCGCAAGGCGGTTCCGATGCCAACGGCAAAAACCAGCAGCGGGAACCACGCGAGCAAACGCAATTGTTCCGCGCCAAGGTCGAGCGCCGCGTCCTCCAGCCACAGCGCGAGCACGAGCACGACCGCGGGCAGGGCCAGGACGGCGAGCAAGGTGAGCAGCGGGTTCAACAAGGCGTGCAAACGGATCCCCTTCGAGTGCGCCGTCGCGCTTTCTGATGTGTGCGACTGGCCTTGCATACTTTATCCCGGTTGTTGCTTTGGTGCGACGTGATGCGACAAGAAAGTCCGTTTTGCGGCCACCTTTCCAAGGGGGCTGGCTTTTGCAGCTGGATGGCGGGGATAGATTCAGCCTGCTTCGATCGATGCGATGCGTTAGAGAAAATGGCACTTTTGCCGCGCAACATGCGGTTTCCGTGTTTTTTTGGTGATTGGGCGTATCGGCGGCAAGTTCGCGCCAGTATAATGCGCGGCTGCCCGGAATTTGCTCCGGTCAATTCTCCCAATATTCAAGTGAATCCAGTGACGAAGCAGATCGACAATCTCCGCAATATCGCAATTATCGCCCACGTTGACCACGGCAAGACGACGCTCGTGGACCGGCTGCTGTGGCAGTCCGGAACCATGGATGCGCGCGCCGAACACACCGAGCGGGTGATGGACTCGAACGACATCGAGCGCGAGCGCGGCATCACGATTCTCGCCAAGAACACCGCGATCCGCTGGAAAAGCGACGATACGGAATACCGCTTCAACATCATCGACACGCCGGGCCACGCTGACTTCGGCGGCGAGGTCGAGCGGGTGCTGTCGATGGCCGACGCGGTGCTGCTGCTGGTCGATGCCGTTGACGGTCCCATGCCGCAGACACGCTTCGTCACGCAGAAGGCCTTCAAGCACGGCCTCAAACCGATCGTGGTCATCAACAAGGTGGATCGCGACGGCGCGCGCCCCGACTGGGTGCTGAACCAGACCTTCGATCTTTTCGACAACCTCGGCGCGACCGACGACCAGCTCGACTTTCCCGTGATCTATGCCTCCGCGCTGAACGGTTACGCCGGCAACACGCCGGATGTGCGCGACGGCGACATGACGCCGTTGTTCGAGGCGATTGCGAAGCATTGCCCGCCGCCGCCGGTGGATGCGGTCGGCCCGTTCCAGATGCAGATTTCGCAGCTCGATTATTCGAGCTACGTCGGCGCCATCGGCATCGGCCGTATCGCGCGCGGCACGCTGAAGAAGAATTCGAACATCGTGATCGTTGATCGCAATGGCAAGAAGCGCAACGAACGCGTCCTGCAGGTGTTCGGCTTCATGGGTCTTGAACGCGTTGAAGTCGAAAGCGCGAACGCGGGCGACATCGTTGCTGTCACCGGTATCGAACGGCCGCTGATTTCCGACACCCTGTGCGATCCGTCGAAGCCCGAAGCGCTGCCGGCGCTCACCGTCGACGAGCCGACCATCAGCATGGTGTTCGAAACGAATACCTCGCCGTTCGCCGGTCGCGAGGGCAAGTACGTGACCAGCCGGCAGGTGCGCGATCGCCTCGAACGCGAACTGTTGAGCAACGTCGCGCTGCGCGTCGAGGACACTGGCGATGCGGAAAAATTTCTCGTCTCCGGCCGCGGTGAGCTGCACCTTTCCATCCTGATGGAAAACATGCGCCGCGAAGGCTTCGAGCTTGCCGTGTCGCGCCCGCAGGTCATCACGAAAATGATCGACGGCATCGAGCAGGAACCGGTCGAGGCTGTGACCATCGACATCGAGGAACGTCACCAGGGCGCGATCATGGAAGCCATGGGCGAACGCGGTGGTGATCTCACCGACATGTCGCCGGATGGCAAGGGACGCGTGCGCATCGATTACAAGGTGCCGTCGCGCGGGCTGATCGGTTTCCAGACCGTGTTCAAGACCATGACTTCCGGCACCGGCCTGCTGCACCACGTGTTCGATCATTACGCCGCCGTGAAGATGGCGTCGATTCCCGCGCGTCACAACGGCGTGCTGATCTCGAACGGCGACGGCAAGGCGGTCGGTTTCGCGCTGTTCAATCTCCAGGAACGCGGCCGCATGCTGGTCGGGCCGGGTGAACCGATTTACGAAGGTCAGATTGTCGGCATCCATGCGCGCGACAACGACCTCACCGTGAATCCGCTGAAAGCGAAGCAGCTCACCAACGTGCGCGCCTCGGGCAAGGACGACAACGTCATGCTCACGCCACCGGAGCGTTTCACGCTGGAGCAGGCGCTTGCATTCATCAACGACGATGAACTGATGGAAGTCACGCCGGAATCGCTGCGGCTGCGCAAGCGTCATCTCAAGGAACACGAACGCAAGACAGCGTCCCGTCGCGCTGGTTAGCGGTTACGGCACTGGCCGGATTGACAGGCACAAGCCCTGCGGACACCGTGAGGCATGCATGTACCGTCTTGCGCGGTTATCATTCGCGCAAACCCCATCCGGAGAACGTCAATGCGCACTACCGCTGTTTCCGTCATCACGCTGGTCAGTTTTCTCGCGGCGACGCTGCTTGCGCCCGTTGCCGAGGCCGGCATCATCAGTACCGAATCGTACGTGCAGCAGGCCGAGGCCGACGCGCAACGCGACAAGGTGATCGAGATGCTGCAACGGGAAGACGTGCGCGAACAGATGCTCGCGATGGGTGTTGATCCCGCGAACATCGAAGCGCGACTTGCCGGCCTTTCCGATGCGGAAGTGGCGGAACTTGCGGCGCACATGGAGGAAATGCCGGCCGGCGCGGGCGTTCTCGAGCTGCTGCTGGTTGTTTTCCTGGTGTTCGTGATTCTCGACATTGCCGGCGTCACTGATGTATTTCCGTTCATCAATGCCGCCGAGTAAATGATGCGCACCTTCGCACCGGTGGTTTCCGTCCGCCGGTGTTTTTTTCTCCTGCTGCTGCTTGCGCTGTCCGGGTGGGCATCCGGACCGCCGGCGAAGCTTTTTCCTGAATCCCTGCCCGCGGACCTTCCGCGGGAAATTTCCGGCGTGCCGTTCCATCCGCAGGTTGCCTTGCAGTGCGGACCGGCGGCGCTCGCGACGGTGCTTGGCTGGAGCGGCGTCGAAACAGCTCCCGATGCACTTGAACCGTTGTTGTTCCTGCCGGAACGCGAGGGAACCTTGCAGCCGGAGTTGAAGGCGCAGGCGCGGCGGCATGGCCGCATTCCCTATGAAATTCCCGCCGAACCGGCGGCGCTGATCGATGAATTGTCGGCGGGTCATCCCGTGCTCGTGCTGCAGAACAACGGCCTGGGTTGGGCGCCAGCCTGGCATTACGCCGTTGTCGTCGGCATGAATCCGCAGGAGGACACAGTGCGGCTGCGTTCCGGCACACACGAAGATTACGATCTCGAAACCGGTACGTTTCTGAAAACGTGGCGGCGCGCGGATTACTGGGGAATCGTCGTGTTGCCGCCGAGTGAAATGCCGGTGTCGGTTCGTCCCGCGCCGGTACTGAGTTCGATCACCGCGTTCGCGCGCGTTGCGGAACCTGCGGCTGTCGATACTGCCTTGCGCGCAGCCGTTGCACGCTGGCCGGAGGACGCCGGTCTTGCATTTGCGCTGGCGAATCACTGGTACGCACAAGGCCGCGCCGACGCCGCCGAAGCGGAATACCGCCGCATTCTCGGCTTCGCGCCGGATGCTGTGATGGCGCGCAACAATCTCGCCTGGCTGCTGGCTGAACAGGGCAGGACGGAGGAAGCCTTCGCCGTGCTGCCGGCTGATCCCGCGAAAACGGCTGCGGAACTGCCAAGCGATCCCTGGGCGCAAAGCCTGGCGGACACGGCAGCATTCGTGCGCTGTCGCGCGGATGGCGGCAGCGTGGCGGAGTGCGAGACGGCATCCGCGCCCGCCGATTGATCCCGCACGCCCAAACGGTCAGCTTCGCTTCACGGACTCGCCGCGCAAAGTAGGTGACAGCCGCAGCATGTCGAGCAAGGCGTCGATATTTCGCTCACCGATGGTTGCGAGATCATAGGCATCCGGCTGAAGCAGCCAGTCCTGGAGAACCCCGATCAGCGCGCCGTGCAACAGCGGCGCCGCCATCCGCACGTCAAGACCCGCGGGCAGTTGGCCGACAGCGACGGATTGTTCAAGCAGTTTCGTGATGCGCTGGATCGCGGTGCCGTGCCCTTCGATCACCCGGTCGCGGATCTCGCCGCTTTCCGTCACGAGTTCGACGCGATGGAAAATGATTTCAAAGATGAGCTGCCATTGCCGGTTGCGCGCGACTTCGTGAAACAGATTGAGCCAGCGCGTGCGCAATTCGCCGAGCGGATCGTTGCGGCAGGATTCCGCGTCCGCTTCGCAAAGTGAATCGGCGGGAAGGCTGATGCGCGCGGTCAGGGCGGTGACTACGTCGGCCTTGTTCCGGAAGTGGCCATAGACAGCGCCCCGGGTCACGCCGGCGCGTTCCGCGACTTCCGTCAGCGACGGCCGCGCCACGCCGTGTTCGTGGAATACGGTAATGGCCGCGTCAAGAATCCGCTCGCGCGTTTCCTGTGCCTCTTCTTTACGGCGTTTCGCCATGATCTGCCCTCTTCGGACCACGTTTTTGCGGTCTCGCCGAAATTCCCCCGGGAACCTCGCCCGGAGTGACGCGTCATAGTAATCCACATTCATGCGTGAATAAATATTGATATTCATTCATGAATGAATATAAACTGCGCGTCCCGTATTTCCCCGAATCCCTGCAGCAAGCCGTTTTGCGGCATCGTCACGAGGTTTTCATGGTGAACAAGAAGAATATTTTCCGGTTCGGCAGCCTGCTGCTGGCATCCGCATTGCTCGCCGCTTGCGGCAGCGAGGCTGCGCCGCCGGCGCCCCAGCCGACGCCCGTGACGGTGGTGACGCTGAAAACCGAGCCTGTCGCGCTGACGCGCGAGTTGCCGGGACGGACGAATCCCTATCGGGTCGCCGAGGTGCGCCCGCAAGTGAACGGGATCGTCGAAGATCTGCTGTTCACGGAAGGCGGGGTGGTGGAAGCCGGTGAGGCGCTGTACCAGCTCGATGACGCCACCTACCAGGCCGACGTGAACAGCGCGGAGGCCGTGCTGGCGCGCGCCGAAGCGACGCTTGAGTTCGCGCGCCTCGATGCCGAACGCGCCGCCGGACTCGCAAAGACCGGCGCCATCAGCGCACAGGAAAACGAGAACGCCATCGCCGCGCTTCGCAAGGCCGAAGCCGACGTCGCGGTTGCGCGCGCTGCCCTGGATCGCAGCAAGGTGCTGCTCGGTTACGCGCGGATCGCCGCGCCGATCAGCGGGCGCATCGGCAAATCCACGATCACGCAGGGCGCATTGGTCACGGCCAACCAGGCCACGCCGCTTGCAACCGTGCAGCAGCTGGATCCGATCTATGTCGATCTGACGCAGTCGGCCAGCGAGCTGCTGGAACTGCGCAAGGCGCTGGCGGCGGGCACCATCGAGCAGACTGACAACGTGCCGGTGACGATCCTGCTCGAAGACGGCAGCCGCTACGCGCACGCCGGCAAGCTTGCGTTCTCGGAAGTCGCGGTTGATCCGTCCACCGGCAGCTTCGCGCTGCGTGTCGTAGTTCCAAACCCGGATCACCTTTTGCTTCCCGGCATGTACGTGCGCGCGGTGATCAGCACCGCCGAGCGGCAGAACGCGCTGCTCGTCCCGCAGCAGGGAATCACCCGCGATCCGAAAGGGAACGCGACGGCGATGGTTGTCGGCAGTGACGGCATCGTCGAGCAGCGCGCGGTGAACGTGAGCCGAACGATCGGCGATCAATGGCTCGTTGAGAGTGGATTGAAGGCGGGCGACAGGGTGGTTGTTGCAGGCCTGCAGAAGATTCGTCCGGGTGCGGCCGTGGTTGCCACCGAAGCCCATCGCGAACACGATCCCGATCCCGTTGATGGCCCCGCTGATGACAATACATCGGTACCTGCCGTCGCTGCCGCTTCCACCGACAGCCAACCGTAAAGAGAAATCCACATGGCACAGTTTTTCATCGATCGCCCGATCTTCGCCTGGGTGATCGCGATCATCATCATGCTTGCAGGCGCGCTGTCGATCACGCAGTTGCCGGTATCGATGTATCCGTCGATCGCACCGCCAACCGTCACCATCAATGCAAGCTATCCCGGTGCGTCGGCAAAAGTTGTCGAGGAGTCGGTAACGCAGGTCATCGAGCAGAGCATGACGGGGCTCGACGGCATGATCTACATGTCAGCGACCAGTGAATCCACCGGCCGGGCGCAGATCACGCTGACCTTTGAAAACGGGATCAACCCGGACATCGCGCAAGTGCAGGTGCAGAACAAGCTGCAGCTCGCGATGCCGCTGCTGCCGCAGGAAGTGCAGCGGCAGGGCGTGAACGTCAGCAAGTCGAGCAGCGGCTTCCTGATGGTGGTGGGTTTCGTTTCCGAGGATGGCAGCATGTCCAAGGACGACATCTCCGATTACGTCGCGGCAAACATCGTTGATCCGATCAGCCGCGTTCCTGGTGTCGGCAACCTGCAGGTGTTCGGTTCGCAGTACGCGATGCGCATCTGGCTTGATCCCTACAAGCTCGACGCCTACAAGCTCACGCCGAACGACATCATCGCGGCCGTGCAGGCGCAGAACCAGCAGGTTTCCGTCGGCCAGCTCGGCGGTGCACCCGCGATCGACGGCCAGCAGCTCAACGCGACCATCACCGCCGAAGGCCGCCTGCAGACCGAAGAAGAATTTCGCAACGTCGTGGTTCGCAGCAACCGCGACGGTTCCGTGCTCACGCTCGGTGAGGTCGCGCGCGTGGAACTCGGCGCCGAGACCTACGGCTTTCGCACGCGCTACAACCGCCAGCCCGCGAGCGGACTCGCTGTGATGATGGCGACCGGCGCGAACGCGCTCGATACCGCTGCGGGTGTTGAAGCATTGCTCGAGCAGCTCGAACCCTCGTTCCCGCAGGGCCTGAAGGTTGTCGTGCCGTTCGAGACCACGCCGTTCGTGAAGGTTTCGATCGAGAACGTGATCCAGGTGCTGATCGAAGCGATCGTGCTGGTGTTCCTGGTGATGTATCTCTTCCTGCAGAACTTCCGCGCGACGCTGATTCCGACCATCGCCGTGCCGGTGGTGTTGCTCGGCACGCTGGGCGTGCTCGCCGCGCTCGGTTTCTCGATCAACATGCTCACCATGTTCGCGATGGTGCTCGCGATCGGATTGCTTGTTGACGATGCGATCGTGGTTGTCGAAAACGTCGAACGCGTGATGAGCGAGGACGGTTCCACGCCGAAGGAAGCCACGCGCAAATCCATGCGGCAGATCAGCGGCGCGCTGGTTGCCATCGGCCTGGTGCTGGCGGCGGTGTTCGTGCCGATGGCGTTCATGGACGGTGCGACCGGCGTCATTTACCGGCAGTTCTCGGCAACGATTGTTTCCGCGATGGCCTTGTCGGTGCTGGTCGCGCTCGTGCTGACTCCGGCGCTGTGCGCAACGATGCTGAAACCGCTGCACAAGGGCGAGCATCACGGCGAGAAAGGTTTCTTCGGCTGGTTCAACCGCACGTTCGAAAGCGGCAGCGCGAAGTACCGGCAAGGCGTGCGCGGCATGATCGCGCGCAGCGGCCGCTTCATGGCGGTGTTCGCGGTGCTCGCTATCGTGATGGGCGTGATGTTCATCAATCTGCCGAGTTCGTTCCTGCCGCCGGAAGACCAGGGCGTGCTCATGGCGCAGGTGCAGGCGCCCGTCGGTGCGACGCAAGAGCGCACGATGGAGTCCATCTACAAGCTTGAAGATCACTTCCTCGACGGTGAAAAGGAAGCCGTGGAATCCGTGTTCAGCGTGCAGGGCTTCAGCTTCGGCGGCAGCGGTCAGAATATGGGCCTTGCATTCATCAAGCTGAAGGACTGGGCGGAACGCGAAGACGAAAGCCTGCATGCGAATGCAGTCGCTGGCCGCGCGATGATGGCATTGAGCCAGATCAAGGACGCGATGGTGTTCGCGTTCGCGCCGCCGGCCATGCCGGAACTCGGCACGGCCGCGGGTTTCGTTTTCTATCTCAAGGACAACGCGAACCTCGGCCACGATGCGCTCACGGCCGCGCGCAACCAGTTTCTTGGCATGGCGGCAAAAAGCCCGTTGCTCGCGAACGTGCGCCCGAACGGACAGAACGATACGCCGCAGTTCCGCATCGATATCGACACGCACAAGGCGCGCGCGCTCGGATTGTCGATTGCCAACGTCAACAGCACCTTGTCGGCAGCGTGGGGCGGACGCTACATCGATGACTTCATCGATCGCGGCCGCGTCAAGCGCGTTTACATCCAGGCCGACGCGCCCTATCGCATGACGCCGGAGGATTTCAATCTCTGGACCGTGCGCAACAACGAAGGCGAAATGGTGCCGTTCTCCGCATTCGCGAGTACTTACTGGGATTACGGTTCGCCGCGACTCGAACGCTACAACGGCGTGCCCGCGATGCAGCTCAACGGCGAAGCGGCGCCGGGCGTGAGTTCGGGTGACGCGATGATGGAAGTCGAACGTCTCGTTGCGCAGTTGCCGCAAGGCATCGGCATGGAATGGACCGGGTTGTCGTACCAAGAGCGCAAGGCCGGTGCGCAGACACCGATGCTCTACACCTTGTCATTGCTCATCGTGTTCCTGTGTCTCGCAGCGTTGTATGAAAGCTGGAGCATTCCGACGTCGGTGCTGATGGTCGCGCCGCTCGGCATTCTCGGCATCGTGCTCGCGACGGCGCTTCGCGGCCTTGAACGCGATGTGTATTTCCAGGTGGCGATGCTCACCACGGTGGGGCTGACCAGCAAGAACGCGATCATGATCGTCGAGTTCGCGAAGTCGTATTACGACAGCGGCATGGAGCTGGTTGAAGCGACCATGCAGGCGGTGCGCGATCGCCTGCGCCCGATCATCATGACCTCGCTCGCGTTCGGTGTTGGCGTGCTGCCGCTGGCCATCTCCAGTGGCGCCGGTTCCGGTGCGCAGCATGCGATCGGCACCGGCGTGCTCGGCGGCATGATCGTCGGCGCGCTGCTCGGCATCTTCTTCATTCCCTTGTTCTTCGTGGTGATTCAACGCGTGTTCGGCAAGCGCAAGGCCGAGGAACCGGTGGATGCCGCGCTAGCGTCCGATGCAGGAGGCAACAGCAATGACTGAGTTGATGAAACCGGTGCTCGCGGCAGCTTTCGCGTTCCTTGCCGGATGCAGTCTCACGCCGGATTACGAACGTCCCGATGTTCGTCCTTCGGCTGCAAAAATGTATCCGGCCGCAGCGGGCGAGACGGAATCCGGAATCGCGGTGGCGGACATCGGCTGGCGCGAGTTCTTCCACGATCCGCAGTTGCAGGAACTGATCGAACTCGCGTTGCTGAACAACAACACGCTCACGTCCGCGACGCTCGACATTCTCGCCGCGCGTGCGCAATACAACATCCAGTCCTCGGAACGTTTGCCGAACCTTTCGATCGACGGCAGCCTGACGCGCACGCGCGTTCCGGCATCCGTTTCCGCCACCGGCTTTGAAATGACAACCGAGCAATACCAGGTCGGACTCGGCATTGCCGCGTTCGAGCTGGATTTCTTCGGCCGCGTGGAAAGCCTGAGCGAGTCCGCACTCGCGCAATACCTTGCGACCGAAGAAGCGGCGCGCTCGGTGAAAATCACGCTCATCGCCGAGGTTGCGCGCGCGTATCTCGCGGAACGCGCGCTTGCCGAACAGCTCGAACTCGCAAGGCAAACGCTGGAAGGCCGCGAAGCCGCCTATGAACTTGCCGTGCAGCGTCATGAAGCCGGTGCGGCGTCGACATTCGATCTTCGCCAGCATGAAGTGCTGCTGGAATCTGCGCACGTTGCGGTTCCGGCGTTGAAGCGTGAACACGCGCAGGCAAGGAACGCATTGGTCCTGCTGGTCGGTACGCCGCTGGATGCATTTCCGGAAACCGCAACGCTCGGCGCACAGGCATTCGCCGATAGGATTCCGGCAGACTTGTCATCCAGACTGCTGGTTCAGCGGCCGGACATCCGTGCGGCGGAACAACGGCTGATCAGCGCGAACGCGAACATCGGCGCCGCGCGCGCGGCGTTCTTTCCGCGCATTTCGCTGACCGGCTCCGTCGGCAGCGTCTCGGGTGAATTGTCAGGCCTGTTCGGCGCCGGCACGGATACGTGGTCGTTCATCCCGCGCATCTCGCTGCCGATTTTCAGCGGCGGGCGCAACAGCGCAAACCTTGAGCTCGCGAAGGTTCGCAAGCACGCCGCCGTCGTCCAGTACGAGCAGGCCGTGCAGACCGCGTTCCGTGAAGTCGCGGACGCGCTCGTTGCACGCGCCACCTTGAACGACCAGTTGTCTGCGCAACGGCGCCTGCGTGATGCGCAAGCGGAACGTCTTGCACTGGCCCGCCAGCGTTACGAGGCAGGCGCTGCAAGTTATCTCGAAGTGCTGGATGCGGAGCGTGAGTTCTTTGCTGCAGAACAAGCGCTGGTGCAGGTTCGCCAGCAACAGCTCGCCAGCGCAGTCGGCCTTTACCGTGCACTGGGCGGCGGCTTGCGCGAGAACAGTGTTTCTTCCCAAGGCGAGGGCGAAGCGGCAAGCGGATGACAATGTGACGTTCACGAATTTCCTGCCGGCGATTTGCGCGCTGTCGCTGTTGTTTGCAACAGCGGCGAGCGCCGCAGATGACGAAGATGCGGAAACGGATGCCGCCGCCGACCAGGAACACCCGTTGCGGCTGCCGTCGCGAATTGACGAAGATCCGACGCGCGACTTCGCGCTCACCTCGAACGAGCCGATCTACTTTGTCGTCGGTGGCAACGACGACAGCACGGGCAAGTTCCAGTTCAGTTTCCAGTACCGGATATTCGACGGCGACAGCGGCTTCGTCGATGAATGGCCGTGGCTGGATGCGATGCACTTTGCCTACACCCAGACCTCCGTCTGGGACCTGCTCGGCGATTCGAGTCCCTTCAAGGACACGACCTACCGGCCCAGTCTTTTCTGGCAGAAGATCGGACGATCGGACACGTACGCTCCGGATTTTCTTCGCCTGGGTTACGAACACGAATCCAACGGTGAGGACCTTGAAGATTCGCGCAGCATCGACAGCCTGTTCTTCTTTCCCGGCTGGCTTTTCGATGTCAATGAAAGGCAATTGCTGGTCGGCGCAAAGTTTCGGCTGCCTCTGACCACATCCGAATACAACGAGGACATCACCGATTACCGCGGCTACGTTGATCTTTACGCGCGTTACGGGCGCGAGGACAGCTGGGTGTCAACGGCGGCGCTGCGTTACGGGGAAGCGAGGCAGGGAAGTCTCGAACTCACGTTTTCATACCCGCTCCGGACACCGATCTTCGCGCGCACCGGCGGATACTTCTATGTGGAAATCTTTCACGGTCATGGCGAGACGCTGATCGATTACAACCGGCATGCCGGAACGCAGGTGCGCGTCGGTCTCGCGATCGTGCGCTAGACGGCACACGGGCAATATCAATTTGTGCGTCGTGTCGAAGCAGCGTTGGCGACCCGCCGTCCTTGAGCGTTCATCCAGGGCTGAACGCCGGTGCATCCGCTGTTAGAATCGCGCGCCATGACGCAAGCAGCACGACAACCTGACCGGCGCCTGAGCGTTGCTCCGATGATGGATGGGCGCAATTTTCAATAAAAACTTTTAAATTCAACTAATTGTGTCGTGAGTTCTAGCCTTGTAGCAATTCCTGTTCCTTCCCATCGCCGATCTTTCGTCCATTTCCATTCTTTCGCATTCGACTCACACAGAAATTCGATCTCGCGCTCTGATGTTCCGTTCGCTTTTAGCGACCGCTAAGTGAGCATGAACGCGGTCCTGGTCCATCTGTTGCGACAGCTTCAACTGCTGCCTGCGGTGTACTCCGCGGGCAACGGTTCCAGGACCATGGGCCCAGCGTGTGTCATTTCGATCGCCTCATGCAAGGTGGACGTAAATGCGAATTTTCCCTGGATCGGTATGAGTCTCGCGCGCGCCAAGGTTTTAAGCGGCTGGAACTGCAGATCCGCGATGATCACTCGAGTGTCCCGTTTCAGGCAACCATCGAGGAACTTCGTGAGCGCGGAAAGGCCACCCGCGTCCAGTATGGGCACTGCGTCCATGTAGAGGATGACGCCGCGCTTGTCGACGGATTGCGAGAGCAATTCCGAGAACACGCGATCGGCCGCTGCGAAAAACAGCGATCCGGTGATTTTGAACACCGACCAATCGGCAGGAATCACATCCAGCGTTCCGGATAAGCCCTGTCGGCGGGTTGCGGTGATATCGCTGACCTTGGTCATTTGCGAAACGTCGCGCATGAAAAGCAGTGACGCCAGCACGATGCCGACACTGATCGCGATGACCATGTCGAACAATACTGTCAGTGTCAGGCATGTCAGCAACACCAGTACGTCGCCCTTCGGCGCCTTGCGCATCAATCCCACCACCTTGTGCGCCTCACTCATGTTCCAGGCGACTAGCAACAATAGCGCGGCCATCGACGCCATCGGCAGCCAGGACAACAAGGGCGCAAGCACCAGTAACCCTGCCAGCACGAACAACGCGTGGATCATCCCGGCGATGGGTGACTCGGCGCCGGAACGATAATTGACGGCAGAGCGAGCGATGGCGGCGGTTGCCGTAATGCCGCCGAAGAACGGCACGATGAGATTGCCGATGCCTTGACCGAGCAATTCGGAATTGGCGTGATGGCGTTTGCCGGTCATGCCGTCCAGCACGACGGCGCACAGGAGTGATTCGATCGCGCCAAGCATCGCGATCGAAAAGGCCGCCGGCAACAGCGCGCGCAATGTATCCAGAGACCACGTCAGCGGAACACCGTCTGGACCCGGTTGCAACCATGGCCAAGTGAGTTGTGGCAGCACCGGTGGAATGCCGGATCCTCGGGTTCCGTCGGGCAGTTCCCAGACGAACCGGGTGCCAATGGTATCGACGGGATGGCCAAACTGCGCCAGCAGGAATGCCAGAGCGACGCCCACGAGGACCGCTGGCAGGTGACCCGGGATGGGCAGTCGTAGCCGCGGCCACAACAGCAAGACCGCCAATGTCCCGCCGCCAACAGTGGTTGTGGCCCAATCGAGGCTGCCAAGAGTGCCACCGAGCAGCGCGATTTTCCCGAGGTAGGATTCCGGCATCTCGCCCACCGGCAAACCGAAGAAATCCTTCAATTGCAGCGTCGCGATGACTACGCCGATGCCAAAGGTAAAACCCAGCGTTACCGATTCCGGAATGTATTCAATCATCCTGCCAAAGCGCGCGATCGCCAGCCCTACCAGGATGAAACCTGCGATCAGGGTCGCGACCAGCAGGCCGCCAAGCCCGAACTCTGCTGTGACGGGAAACAGGATGACCACGAAGGCCGCCGTCGGGCCGGATATGCTGAATCGCGAGCCACCTGCCAGAGCGATGACGAAGCCTGCAATGATGGAAGTGTAAAGGCCATACTGCGGCGGCACGCCACTGGCTATGGCGAGCGCCATGGCGAGGGGGATGGCGATGATGCCAACGGTGACGCCGGCAACGAGGTCCCGAGCGAACCGCTGACGGGAATACGATTCGTGCAACACGCTTTCACGAAAGGCACTTGCGAAACGCAAAGAGAACCGGTGTGCGTGCTGCGGCATGAACGGACCCCAACCCCCGTTATCTTTTCGATGGCGAATACTAGATGGTCAACTGGTTATCTTTCAATGTTAATATCATTAACATATCGGTGAAGAAGGAAGAGCTGATGGAGAATCGCACCGCTCGGCTGACGCTGTTGATCGATCCAGCGAAGAAAGCCATGTTTGAGAAGCTGTGTGCGCTTGAGGACGTCACGCCCTCCCAAATGGCTCGCAAGCTGATTCGCGAGTACATCGAGGAACGCCTCGGCCCCGACTGGCGGGAGCAAGTTTTCAAGCCGAAGCGATGAGGTATTGATCTGAGGTAGGACAGAGACGTTTAGGTCACGTCTTGCGTGTTGACGATTGGCGGCCCTGCGCTCCGCCCTGCGAGAAGTCGCGAAGTACGAAGGCATCGAGTATGAGTCGGCTCTTGCGTCGCTGAGCTTCCAGCCTCTCGTCAATGCTGCGCAGTTTCATTTTCTTTAACGGGTTCGAACTGCCTTAATCCAACTTGTATAATTGAATTTCGTCTCGCAGCACGCCAAGTCGGCGAGCGGCGTAGAAACGCCGGTCTGGAAAATCCCCGAGGTGCCCTTGCATGACCGACGGCGTACATCAGAAGCAGCCAGTCCATCCCATTGCCAATGACGGCGATGAATTCCATTTCTGCAGCACCTGTGCCTTTTCCGCCGCGTGCCTTGCGCAAGGCTATGACAAGAGCGATCTGCGCGACCTGCACGTGCTCGTCGAACACATTGGTCCGTTCCACAAAGGCGAAACGCTTTTTCGAACGGGTGAGCCATTCACGGCTATTGCCGCCGTTCGCGCGGGGACGGTGAAGACATCCGTAACCGACGCGGATGGCAATGAGCAGGTTCTCGGGTTTTATCTGCCCGGTGAAGTGATCGGGCTGAACGCCATTCACGCGGCGCAGTATCCCTGCGATGCGATCGCGCTCGACACCGTGGTGGTGTGCAGGTTCTCGTTTCCGAAAATGGCGATGCTCGCCACGCGCATGCCGGGCCTGCAATCGCAACTTTTCAAGTTGCTGTCCCTGGATATCGGCAAGGCAGGTTTGCTGGCGGGCGATTATTCAGCCGACGAACGTCTCGCAGCATTCCTGATTGCGCTCTCGCGGCGTTTTGCGGCGCGCGGCTTTGCGCCGAACCGCTTCGAGCTAACCATGGCGCGCACCGATATCGCCAATTACCTGCGGCTTGCCGCTGAAACCGTCAGCCGCGTTCTGCGGCATTTCCAGAACGATGGCCTGATCCACGTCGACCGGCGCGAACTCACGATCCTTGATCGCGAGGGGCTGGAAGCGCTGGCGCGCAAGGTGCTGCGCGAGTAGAGATAGCGAATCGGGGAACTGAAATCCGCAATATCTAGTTGAGAATGATTCTCATTAGCGGTAGTCTATACGTGGATTCACAAGGAGGATTCGACATGGCTATCGAAGGTTATGCGGAAGCGATTCATCTCGAACGCATCGAGAAGCAACTGGCGCGCTGTGCAGCGCACGATGACGCATACCCGCCTGATGTGGAGTGCGCGCGCAAGGCGGCGCTGGATAGCGTTTGCCCGTGCATGCTGTGCGAGGACACCATCTGCAACGTGCTGACTGACACGATCTATGAACACATGACCGGTGTGCGGTCAGTTCGATCGTAACTGTCCGTTCCATCGCCGACAGGCGGTCACCGTCAGAATTTTCCTGTGACGCGTACGAACACGTCCCGTTCCTGTCGTTGCTGTAAGGCCGTAACGGGAGCGCTCACTTCCTCGCGCATCCGGTAACGCGCGTCCATTGACCAGGCATCCGAGATTTTCCACTGGTAGCGGATTTCGTAAAGGGCGTCGTTATTGCGGAAATCCGGGGAAAGCAGCCAGCCGCCGCCGGCACGCCCGACCGCGACGCCGACGTGATGATCCGGTGCGATGTCATGAATGCTGGTTGCGATCTGCCAGGCCAGGCCATCGGACTTGCTGGCATCACCCGTACCGATGATCGTACAGCCAGGTGTATTGAAGGCGTAGGCGACTTCAATGCCGGCAACGAAACGCCGACCGGAATCCGACAGCGGCCAGCCGGCCGCGATTTTCGCGTCGAGAGCGGCATAATGTTCGCGTTCTGCCTGTGCAATTCCGCCGGATGCCAGCGCATGGGGCATGAAAGTGAAACCGATGACGCGCTGGATGATCGGGCCGTAATCCTTCTGTGCTTCCAGCCCCGCATACAAGCTGACGCGACTGCTGGAATCCGAAAAATCCAGCGGCCCACGGGTTGTCACGCTCGCGCGTTGTTCATGGTTGTGTTGGAGGATGACGTGCGAGTTCCAGCCTTCCAGCCAACCCGCACCGGTCAGGTGTAAGCCGTCGGTCCAGTTCACATCGAGACTCGCACCATCGTTGCGGTCCAGGCTTTTCGCCGTCAAACCCGCCAATTCGAACTTCGTCTGCATTCTGCCTGCACGCAGCGACCAGCCGGCGCCGGGCGGTGCGAACCGTACCCATGCCTCATCGAGCGTCGCATCGCCGGGGGCAAGGCCCGTGCGGGTTGAAGGATAGCCGCGCAGATAAAAATCGCTACCTTGTTGTTCACTGGACTGAATTCCGGCAAGCCGAATCCTGCCGTGGAGGGAATCGCCGAAGGATTTTTCGGCGGCAAGCCGAAAGCGCATCTTGTACTCGTCGTTCCTGGATTCCTCACCGTTCCGTGCCGTTTGCCAGGTATTGAAGTATCCGGCCCGAATGTCACCGCTGAAAGCGCCGTCGTCGTTGGCGGCAACCGTGCCGATCGCAAAAAACACCGCAACCATTGCAATTCGTGTACGCATCGCCAGCCTCCAAGTTGACCTGCCAAAGCATGGCGGATGCGGGATGAAATGCCTTGATGCGGATCAATTTGGGGATTTCCCGCCGAAGGTGAGGTCGCGGGAGAATCTCCCTTGGGTTGACCTGAATCAATGCAGGCGCGAGGACGCGCTTCTAGTCTGCTGGCCATTACCTGGGATTCCGGCGGGAAGGCTTCATGCATCAGACCGTAAAATTTGATGCCGCGGTGCTGCGGCGTTACGACGTAAACGGACCTCGTTATACGTCCTATCCGACGGCTGTACAGTTCTCGTCAAGCTTCGGTGAAAAGGAGTATCGCGCGGCCGTTCATGACAGCAACGATGACCCCATTCCACGTTCGCTGTCGTTGTATGTTCACATTCCTTTCTGTACCAGTCCGTGTTTCTACTGCGCGTGCACGCGAATCATCACGCGCGATCCCCAGAAGGCCGGCCTTTACCTTGATCGCCTGTATCGTGAAATCGAGATGCACGGCGGGCTTTTCGATCGCGACCGGTGCGTGGAGCAACTGCATTTCGGCGGCGGTACGCCGACGTTTCTTTCCATGCAGCAGATGACGGAACTCATGCAGCGCCTGGAGTCGGCGTTCGGGTTTGCGGGTCGCAATGATCGCGAATTCTCCATTGAGATCGATCCGCGCACTGTCGATGCGCACAAGATCGAGCAGCTCGCTGCACTCGGTTTCAATCGCATCAGCCTTGGCGTGCAGGATTTCGATGCGCGCGTGCAGGAAGCGGTGAACCGCGTGCAAAGCGTGGATGAAACGCTCGCGGTGATCGACGCCGCACGCATCAACAACATCAACTCCATCAACCTCGATCTGATCTACGGTTTGCCTTGCCAGACGCTCGACGGTTTCGCCCGCACGCTTGATATCGTTATCCAGGCGCGACCGGAACGACTTGCGGTGTACAGCTACGCGCACCTGCCCGAGGTGTTCAAGGCACAGCGCCAGCTTGATGCATCGGCGTTGCCTGACGCGGAAACGAAGCTCGCGCTGCTCGAACTTTCCATCGAGAAACTCACCGCTGCGGGTTACGTCTACATCGGGATGGATCATTTCGCATTGCCGGAAGACGAACTGGTGATCGCGCAACACGACGGCAGCCTGCAACGCAATTTCCAGGGTTATTCCACGCGTGCGGAATGCGACATGATTGGGATGGGCATGAGCTCCATCGGCAAGGTCGGCGACACCTACAGCCAGAATGCGAGAGATATCCGCGATTATTACGCGATTATTGATGAGGGACGATTGCCGGTCGCCCGCGGCGTTGGCTTGTCGTTCGACGACCGGATTCGGCGCGATGTCATCCAGCGTGTGATGTGCCAGGGCGAAGTCGCGTTTGCTGAAATTGAACAGCGCTGGGATGTAGGTTTTGAAAACTACTTTCACGTGGTACGTTCCCGACTCGATATGCTCGCATGTGATGGACTCATCGAAATCGACCGGAAACGCCTCGTAGTCACGCCGAAGGGGCGGTTGTTGTTGCGTGTCGTGGCGATGAGTTTCGATGCTTATGCAATGAAGGTGTTAGACGCGCGAACGCGCTTCTCGCGCATTATCTGAGAAAAGTTTCGGATCAAGAGGTGAACCCATTGCACTGCACGATCAATTCTGCAAGATGGGTCGGAATCAGTCGCCTTACGGGGGAGGAAAGACGATGGACAGCACAAAGAAACTCTGGATCGGGCTCGCGATACTGCTGATTGGATCATTCGCAGCGTTGCTGTGGTCCGGAAAACAGATCAGCGAGAACGCGCCGCCGAAGCCGGAACGCGTCGTCACGACAACAGGCGAGACAATATTCACGCGAGACGACATTGAGCTCGGCCGCCAGGCTTGGCAGTCCTTCGGCGGCATGCAGCTTGGTTCCATCTGGGGCCATGGCGGCTATGTTGCACCGGACTGGTCAGCGGACTGGCTGCATCGCGAGTCGGTTGCGATTCTCGATCAATGGGCACGAGAGGAAGGCGCCGAGAGTTACGCCGCGCTTGATTCGGCGCAACAGGGCGCGCTGCAGAATCGCCTGCAGGCGATGATGCGCGAGAACACTTACGATCCCGAGACACAGACCATCACGATCGGCCCCGATCGCGCCGCCGCCATCGAAACCGTTTCCGCGCACTACATAAGTTTGTTCGGCACTGGAGAAGACACTGCCGAACTGCGCGAAGCGTACGCGATGATGAACAACACGCTTCCCGACCCGGAATTGCGCGAGGCCTTGACCGCCTTTTTCTGGTGGACGGCGTGGGGCGCGACCACGGAGCGGCCCGACAGCAACATCACTTACACGAATAATTGGCCGAGCGAGCCTTTGGTTGGCAACAAGCCGCCGACCAGCACTTTCCTGTGGTCGGCGTTCAGCGTGACGTTCCTGCTTCTCGGCATCGGACTGCTTGGCTGGTATCACGCGGTCAGTCATGGGCGTGGAGAGGAAGGCCATGATCTGCCGAGAACCGATCCCATGCTCGAAATCAAGATCACGCCCTCGATGCTCGCAGTCGCGAAATACTTCTGGGTACTGCTGGCATTGTTCCTGTTGCAGATATTACTTGGCGCCATTACCGCGCATTACCAGGTGGAAGGCCAGGTGCTTTACGGCTACGCACTTTCCGAGTGGTTGCCGTATTCGATTACGCGAACGTGGCACACGCAACTCGCCGTGTTGTGGATTGCGCTCGCATGGCTTGGCACCGGGCTTTACATTGGTCCGGCTGTGTCAGGATACGAGCCGAAGTTTCAACGGCTCGGTGTGAACGTTCTTTGGATCTGTCTCATCCTGATTGTTGTCGGCTCGTTTGCCGGACAGTGGCTGGCGGTGATGCAGGAGCTCGGTCTCAAATACAATTTCTGGTTCGGTCACCAAGGCTGGGAGTACGCGGACATGGGCCGCTTCTGGCAGTGGTTCCTGTTCATCGGCCTGATGCTGTGGCTGTTCCTGGTCGGGCGCGCACTGTGGCCGGTGATGAGAAGCAAGTCGGAAATCCGTCACATCATCACGCTCCTGTTCCTTTCCACGGTCGCCATCGGCCTGTTCTTCGGTGCGGCGTTGATGTGGGGTGAGCACACGCATCTTTCCATCGTCGAGTACTGGCGCTGGTGGCTGGTGCACTTGTGGGTGGAAGGTTTCTTCGAGGTGTTCGCGACCGCCGTCATTGCCTTCCTGTTTACGCGTCTCGGTTTGCTGCCTGTGAAGACCGCAACCGTTGCCGTACTGTTCGCGACCATCGTGTTCATGACAGGCGGTGTGCTCGGCACGTTGCATCACTTGTACTTTGTCGGTTCACCGACACCGGTGGTCGCGCTCGGTGCGAGCTTCTCGGCACTGGAAGTCGTGCCGCTCGCGTACATTGGTTTCGAGGCGTACCATAACTGGAGCCTAAGCCGCGCAACACCGTGGATGGAACGTTACCGATGGCCGGTGATGTTCTTCATCGCGGTCGCGTTCTGGAACCTCGTTGGCGCGGGGCTGTTCGGTTTTCTCATCAACCCGCCGCTCGCGCTCTACTACATGCAGGGCCTGAACCTGACACCGCTGCATGGACACACGGCGCTGTTTGGCGTGTACGGCATGCTCGGAATCGGCCTCGTGCTGTTCTGCCTGCGCGGCATGAAACCGGATCTCGTCTGGCATGAAGGCATACTGAAGTTCACGTTCTGGTCGCTGAACATCGGTCTTTCGCTGATGGCGCTGCTGACACTGCTGCCGCTCGGCACCATGCAGCTGTTTGCGGCTGTCGACCAGGGTTACTGGTACGCGCGTTCGGCGGAATTCATGCAACGGCCAATTGTTGATCTTCTCGTCTGGATGCGTGTTCCCGGCGACACAATCTTTGCGATCGGCGCTTTCGCGCTCGCGGTGTTTGTAGCCGGTCTGTGGGTGCGGCCGAAACGGGAAGGCTGACGGACAAGGACAGGAGTGACGCTCGTCGTCACTCCTGTTCCAGGAATCGCCGCAACGCGTTCTCGTCGCCGATCGCGATGCGCCGTCCATCCACCGCGATCGCGCTGGCGCCGGTCAACGTGTGTAGCACGCGCGAGAAGGTTTCCGGCTGGATCGAGAGTCTTGCTGCGATGGTCTTCTTCGCGGCTTCAAGTTCGATGATCTTTTCATCCGTATCGTTCTCGGGAATACGACCAAGCAGAAAGTGCACGACACGCAGTGTCGAGTTCTGCAGCGAGAGCGCGTCGATTTCATTGACGCGATGATGCAGGCGCATGCTCAACGTACCGAGCAGGCGAATGCACACTTCGCTCGATTCCCGCAGCATGGTCATGAACGTGGCGCTGTCGAATGCCGTGAGCGTGGTCGCTTCCAGCGCCTCGGCGTTGACGGGATACAGCGGGCGCGTGAAGAACATGACGGCTTCCGCGAACGTCTGGCCGCTGCGAATGATCTCGACGATCTTCTCCTGCCCCGTGGGCGAGACGCGGAAAAGTTTAATCGCGCCCTGGTCGAGATAATAGAAATGTCCCGAGGGCTCGCCCATGTGAAACAGTGTCTGGCCGGCAGCGAGCTGCAGCGTTCGACGTGTATCGCGCATCCGCGCGAGTTGCTCGTTATCGAGTTCACTCAAAAGTGGCAGTCGGCGAAGTTCGTTGTCATCCATTGTCTGATCCTGTTTTTTTGTGGCGCGTCATTTCAGGCATAGCCGGCGTGACGGCGAAAGCGTTTCGCGACCGCGCGAACAGTCCGTATTAGAAAATCACCGTAACGGTCCACGTAATTGATCCCGTTGACAGAATCTGCAAGCCACGGGTTCATCAAGGTGTGCCGCAGGATGAACAACTCATCCTGCCCCGGGTCGTCGGCGAGGCCGAGCTCCTCAAGAATGCGCCGAAAGACGTCATCGCCGAGAACTTTGCGCGACAAATTCGTGTACGAGCCGAAGAACTCACGTGTTTGCACGGGCAGCGTCGCGTCGACTTTCATCACATCGAACACGGCGCGCGTGAATTCATTGGCAGCGTCGAGACGGGAATTATCGGCCGGGTTGATGGCAAGGCAGATGAGATTGCTGTCCGGCTCGAAAGGCACGATCAATGTTGCGTCGGGGGCGAGTGTCGCGGCAAGCACGGAAACACGATCGTAGAAATATTCGGTTGCACGGATGGTTTCGCGGATCAAACGGCCAAGACCGTCGCGATGCAAGGGCAGCACGCGCTGGCTGACATGAACCGCGGCTGCTGCTGCGCCTGATTTCGAACCTTCGAGAATGTAACGACCGAGCTGGCGAAACTTGTCGCGGTATGACGATGCATCGTGCGCGGGATCGAACACGTAGTCCGCGCGGAGCGAAACCATGTCGAGCATGCGCTGGTCGCGGAAAACGATCGCGCCGGCACCGAACGGAACGAAGCCGAGCTTGTGCGGATCGATGGTCACCGAATCGACGCGAGCAAGTGCGCGAAATGTTTCGTGCACCGGCGTGCTGGGAAAATACTTGAATTCCTGCTGCACGGTTTCGTGTGCTGTGAAAGCACCGTCCTCATCGCGAAACAGCGTGGCGAGATAACCGCCCCAGGCCGCATCGACATGCACTGGCGCATACAGACCTTTCTGCTGCCAGCGATCACGTACGGCGAGAATGTCGTGCACGGGATCCAGCGTGCCGAACTCGGTGGTGCCGAGTACGCCGACGATCGCAAGCACTGGTGTTCGTGATGCGTGCAGGTCGGCAAGCGTGTTTGCAAGCGCGGTTGTATTCATGCGCATGCCGGTCTCGGGAATCTCCCGAAGCTGCGCGCTGCCGAGCCCGATCAGCTTGACGCCTTTCTGCCAGGAGTAATGCGCGGTGACGGGAACCAGCACGACCGGTTCGCGCCAGCCGGGGTGACGGCGCGCGAACGCCGCCCAGCCGAGCGTTTCCAGCCGTTCGGCATTGACACGTGCGAGCAGGTCACGACCACGTGCTTCGGGCAATGTTACAGCCGCGGTGAGAAGAGAATGCTGAAGCTCCATAACTTCCCGATTGCTGAAATTTGCGAGCCGCCAGTCGTCGCAATCGGCAAGGTTCTCACCCTGTGAGGTCTCGAGTTCGATCGAACGGCATTCACGCAATGCGGCCGCGACGGCGAGTGGATAGTGTCGCAACGCGCGCTGCACGTTCAGCGCTTCGTAGTTCGCCACCGTGCCACCGGAAGTGATGTGGCCGAATGCGCAGTCTTGTGCGCTTTCATCGGTGTTGAAGCCGATCATGCGCGCGAGTTGCAGGCCGACGGAAATTTCCATGTCCAGTGTTACCGGTGCCGCTTCATCGACGACATTGTTCGGGTTGTAGGGCAGCGTCATGATCTGTGCGAGCAATGCCGGCATGAGGAGATCAGACGTCATGTGTCCCATGTAGCGCGGACTGGAAAACGGCACGGAACGTTTCAGTGCTGCACTCAGCTGGTGCAGTTCTGCGGCCATTTTTGCCGCAGTCTCGCGGTAGTGGGGCGTCGTTGCCGCAAGCACCGGGATTACCGGCGGATCTTCCGGATGGAAGTTGCGCCGCCAGTACACGTGATCACGCAGGAACTCAACTAACAGCTTTTCGAACAGCTCGCTGTTCTCGCCCAGGGGCCCGAGGAACAGGGGAAAAAGGTCGTGGTTGCCGGTCATTGACGACATTCCGAATGGACTGGCAATGAATGTCGTTTATTCCCGCACGCGCTGCCTTGATCCAGGTCAGGATTGACGTGGGTCAAGGCGACAACGCGCCGTGAATGTCACGCTGCTCGCATGAAAATTTCGAACATTTGGCGCCAGCGTTCGGAAGGGCTGTTGCTTGCGGATCGCGAACGCGCGCCACAAACGCCGCTGGTTGAGCTCGCACTTCCCGCGTTGCCGAGCAAGCGGCTGATATTCAAGGATGAATCCGCGCATCCTACAGGCAGTCTGAAACATCGTCTGGCGCGGGCATTGTTGCTGCACGGTATTCGCAAGGGCGCAATCAACCAGTACACGCCGCTGTTCGATGCTTCGTCGGGAAATACGGCGATCTCCGAGGCGTGGTTCGCGCGCATGCTGGGCCTGCCGTTCTTCGCGGTGATTCCGGAGGCAACGTCGCAGGGCAAGCAGGATCTTATTCGGCATTTCGGCGGCGAATGCATCTTGATCGGCGCAGGCAAGTGCTGCAAACGCGAAGCAGCGGCGCTCGCCGAACAGCACGACGGTTATTTTCTTGATCAGTTCCTGAATGCCGCGCCCGCTGTCGATTGGCACGCCAACAATCTTGTTGCGGAAATGGCGGTGCAGTTGACGGCGCTCGCGTTGCCGGAACCAGACTGGTTTGTCGCCGGCGCGGGCACTGGAGGAACAGCAACCTGCGCGGGGAGATTTTTCCGCGGCCGCAATCTGCGCACGCGATTGATGGTCGTCGACCCGGAAGATTCGGCGTTCTTCGATTTCCACGCGCGCGGACAACATCCCGCCGGTTGTCTTTGCGCATCGCGCGTGGAAGGCATCGGTCGCCCGACAGTGGAGCCTTCGTTCACCGTATCGGTCGTGGATGCGATGGCGGTAATACCGGATGCAGCGTCATTTGCGGCGGCGCGCTGGTTGTCGGCTCGGCTGAGAAAAAGCGTCGGCATCTCCACGGGAACAAATCTCATCGGCGCGATTCATTTGTTCAATGGACAACTGGCGGCGGGAGCGGGAAGCATTGCGACGCTGATCTGCGATGACGGTGCACGTTACACCGGTCGTCTCGATGACGATGCATGGCTCGCGGCACAGGGGTTCGACATCGCAGCATGGGGGTCGGCGCTGGACATCTGGTATGCGCGCGGCAGCTGGCAACCGCCGGATCAGTTTTCCGGCAACAGGGAGAGCACGGTTTTATAAACGCGCTCGGTCTCGGCCGCATCGACGTCGGCATGATACTCCTTGCGAATACCCAGTTCGTTCAACCGCAGATGCACATCAGGTGTAACGCCCTGGTTGTCGAGGCAATGCCGCGCGCATTGCAGATGACAGCCATCAAGAACAACGATCTTCCTGTTGCTGGCCGCGGCGCGCTTTGCCTTGTTCACCAGCGATTTCACGCCACCACCGACGCCCGCAATGCAGGACATCTCCGCGACCTTCGCGCGATCCAGGCGAACGGCGAGTGTGTTGGCGAGTTGTGCGGCGCTCGAGCAGCCGGAGCAGCTGTAAACCAGCGGCAGATCATCGGACTTCTTCACGTCGTATTCTCCTCAATATCGTGCCGCGCAACGGTTTGTGCGCCGAACTGCGCGCCGCGGAGCACGGCTGACCAGGCCGTGATGCCAAGCGCGAGTTGCGCTGTGCCCAGCAGCGTCATGGCGGCAAGGAAGGTGTAGCGATTCGGCGTCACGGCGGCGATTGTCAGCAGCACGACGGCGCTGCCGTGCAATGGCGCAATCGCGCGTGAAAGTTTTCGTGGCAGCAGTTGCTGGAATGCCGGCAGGTTGAGGGCGGGCCGCGAATGTTCCCAGAGCGTTCGTTGCAAGCGAAGGCGCACCAGGAACGGCACGATCTTCAGCATCATGCCGTGCACGCTGCCGCCCGCAAAACCGGCGATGAGCAGCACGGCGCCGGTCCACTGCAAACGGTGCTGCCACTCGGGGAACACCAATGCGGCGCTCCACGCGATGATTCCGGCGAGCGCTGCCAGCATGGCCTGGCGAAACAGCGCGACCGTCGGGTCGCTGCCTGCGTTTCGCCGCCGCGTTTGCGCGCGCAATACGACGATCGCGAACACTGCAAGCGCCAATGCCGCAAGCGCCCAGCCGATAACTGCGACACGCGGCAACATGGCGATCAGCATGCCAGTGAACGCCGTTGCCGGCAGGAGTTTCGTGAAACGCGGCAGCACGGGTGTCTGCTGGAACATCGGAATCACGACCGCACCGATTGCCATGACCAGTGGCGCGATGCCGCCGAGCAACATCCAGCCGGCGTGAATGTTCGTCCAGTGTCGCGGCAGGCCGAGCGACGGGAACGCGTGGCCGAGTGCAAGGCGAAGGCCAAGAATCGCGCCGATTCCGAGACCGGTGAGCGCAATCAAAAGCGCGCGCGTGGGACGTGCGATGCCGATACCGCGAATCGCGATCGGCAGCCATGCCGACAAGCCAAGTGCGAGCAGCGTGACACCGGGAATCAGCAGTACACGCATGGAATGGAACAATCCGCAACCCAGCAGCACCGCGCCTGTGCCGAGCACGAAGCGCAGTCGGGCCGCGACCCGCTCGTCCTGCAAGGCGGGACGCGCGCTGAGCACCGGTCCGATCTGCAGCAACACACCGGCGATGGTGAACAACAGGAAGCCGATGGTGTAAATATGCAGCGCGCCGATCAATGCTGGATGCCAGCGCGACGCGAGCACGATGTCGCCGGCGTACAGAAGCAGGCCCACGGCCAGCAGGCCTAAGAACGGTGCGACGAGCAGGAAGGGCAGTGTGATTCCGCCAGGGGCTACGCGATCGAAATGCAGGCGCGCGCGCATGGATCAGCGCTGGCCGTGTCCGTCGGGCATTGGACCGATGCGGATGACCCAATCGGGCGAGCCGTAGTTTTCCACGCTGAATGGAACATCCTGTTTCTGCAGGTGCGGATACAACATCAGCGGTTCGCGGTGGATGCGCAGGCGAATGACATCGCCGGGCGCGGCCGCGTCGACGGCGTACAAGGTCTCGAACAGTGGTTCGGGTGGTTCGCGGTCGCGCATGTCGAGTTCGATGTCGTTTTTCACGGGACGCCTCCTGACGTGCGCGCACATTAGGATGCCTCGCATTGCGACAGCCTTGATGAACGTCAAGGAGTTGCCTTGTGATGCGGAACTACGCTTGGCCATCTGTCGCGTTCGGGGGAGCTTTCATGGAACTGGTTTGTCCGGCCGGCAGCCCCGCTGCCTTGCGCGCCGCCATCGAACATGGTGCCGATGCCGTTTACGTCGGCTTGCGCGACAACACTAACGCGCGCAGTTTTCCCGGCTTGAATTTTTCCATCGAGCAGATTGCCACCGCGACGCGGCTTGCGCGCGACAGGAACGTGCGCCTGTTTCTCGCCGTGAATACCTACGCGCAAGGAGGGCGATGGCGGGAGTGGCGGCGCGCCGTGGACCTGGCGGCGGATGTCGGCGTTAGCGCATTGATCGCGGCGGACATGGCTGTGCTCGATTACGCCGCGAATCACCATCCGTCGCTGGATCGCCACCTTTCCGTGCAGGGATCGGCAACGAACTGGCGCGCCCTGACGCTCATGCACGATCTGTTCGGTATCCGCCGCGCGGTGTTGCCGCGCGTTTTGTCCATGACGCAGGTCGAGCGTCTGGTCGAGGATAGTCCCGTTCCGCTTGAAGTCTTCGGCTTCGGCAGCCTGTGCATCATGGTGGAAGGACGCTGCCAGTTGTCGTCATACGTTACCGGCCAGTCACCGAACACGCACGGCATATGTTCGCCAGCGTCATTCGTGCGTTGGAAGGAAACGAATGACGGCATGGAAAGCCGTCTCAACGACAAGTTGATCGATCGTTTCGCCACCGGCGAGAAAGCGGGGTATCCGACAGTCTGCAAGGGGCGGTACGACGTCGAAGGAAAAGTGCTGCACGCGCTCGAAGAACCCGTGAGTCTCAACACCCTGAACCTGCTCGGCAGGCTCTACCGGAATGGCATCGCCGCGATAAAGCTCGAAGGCCGGCAACGCAGTCCCGCCTACATTTCGCAAGTGACGGGTGTGTGGCGCGAAGCGATCGACTCCGTCATTCGCGATCCAGAGCACTTCGTAGCAAAGGCATCCTGGCAGGCGGTACTCGCGATGGTCTCGGAAGGCGCGCAGACCACGCTGGGCGCGTACAGCCGTTCATGGCAATAGCGACGGTGCCGACGTGAAGATTTCAATTGCACCCATACCGTATCTCTGGCCACGCCAGCGGGTGGAAGATTTTTATGCAGCCTTGCTTGGCGCGCCCGTCGATTGCGTGTACGTCGGCGAGACAGTGTGCTCTAAGCGGCGCGAACTTTCGTCCGGTGACTGGTTGGCACTCGCGCGCGAGTTGTCGCGCTTCATCCCGGAAGTGGTTGTTTCAACGCTAGCCCTTATCGAGGCCGGCTCGGAACTCGCCGTTCTCAAGCGACTTGCCGGTAATGGCGAATTCATGATCGAAGCCAACGATCTTGCAACGATACAGCTCGCCATCGAGATGAAATTGCCGTTTGTCGCCGGCCCGACCGTGAATATTTACAACGGCCGCACGCTCGCGTTGCTTGCGAAGCGGGGAATGCGGCGATGGGTTCCGGCGGTGGAACTTTCCGGAATGGAGGTGCGCGCAATACTCGATGAGGCCGTCGCTCTCTTGGACGGCGGCAGTGTTGAAACGGAAGTCTTTGCCTACGGCCGGCTGCCACTTGCACATTCGGCTCGCTGCTTTACCGCGCGTCATCACCAGCGCTCCAAAGATGCCTGCGGTTTTGTTTGCATCGAACACGAACAGGGCCTGCGAGTCAGTACGCGTGAAGGCGAGGAATTTCTTCGCATCAATGGTATCCAGGTGCAGTCGGATGCAATCCATTGCGTGCACGATATCGCGCATCTGCAGCAGCATGGTGCGGATCGCGTGCGGCTTGCACCGGCAGGCGATGATTTCTTTGAAGCCGTGCAGGCATTCGTGGAATGGTGCTCAGGCCGGCCGGCGAGTTTCGATACCAGCGCAACCGTGAACGGTTACTGGTTCGGTGAGCCCGGCATGTCTGTATCCGGGACACCGGGCGCCTGAGCGGGAACCAGCCGCACCGCCAACGCGAGCGCCGAATGCAGCGCCGCCGGCAGCGCGGAAAGATCGGTTGCATCAATCGTGTTTTTCACGGCAAGCGCGAGTTCGGTATCTCCCTCCATGGTGAGATGGCGGTGAAAGAACAGTGTATCGGCGTCGGCCTCGCGCGAGGCGAGCCAGATAAACGCGGCGAGCGGTCCGCTGATACTTGCCATCGGTTTTTCCGGCTTGCGCATGAGGATGCGGCCGTTCACGATGCGAAAGCCGAACGAGAGATCAAGATCGCAGATGTGCAGCGCAAGCTCGCGTGTCTCCAGCATCTGCAAGGCGTCGTCGGCAAGTGCATCCGCGAAGACGCGATTGATGACCGGTTCACCGATAAAGCGCGCGATACGAAACGGCAGGCGCCGGGCGAGGAACGGGGCGCGCGACGGTAACCGGGGGCAAGCTGCTGTTGTGAGTGTATCCATCATTCAAGTCTCCGTTTCGACCGCAACAATGTGAACTCCCATGCCGTTTGCCGTCCTTGACCATCATCAAGGCGTAGTGGTCGAGCAGTGTTCAGCATCTCCGGTCACATGGTCATGGAGTACGGCATGAACCCCGCAACGAAATGCGGCGCGCCCTGGCAGCTACTGGAAATGCGCGCGAAGCTCAGGCTGATCGATACGCAGTTGATCGTACTGTTGTCACGGCGATTCGAACTGCAACGCGATGTCCGCACGTTCAAGCACGGGCAGGGCATGCCTTTGCACGATTCCGCCAGGGAAGCGGACGTGCTCGCACATTGCACGGATCTTGCCGAGAGCCTGGATGTGCCGCTCGATATCGTGCGAACGCTGTATGCAGGTATTTTCGAGAAGGGGCGTGGGAATCCTGCTCAAGCCCCGTAGCGTTCGAAAACGAGACAGGCATTTGTACCACCGAATCCGAAACTGTTCGACATGACGCGTTCGATGGATCTCTGTTGCAGAGTTGTAATCACGGGCATGCCGGCTGCGGCCGGATCGAGATCTTCGATGTTCGCGCTTGCCGCAAGAAATTCGTCGCGCAGCATCAGCAGGGAGTAGATCGCTTCATGCACGCCGGCCGCGCCGAGCGAATGTCCCGACAGCGATTTTGTCGCGGAGAACGCGGGAACCCGTTCACCGAATACTGCGCGCATCGCCGCAAGTTCCGCGGTATCGCCAGCCGGCGTCGACGTGCCATGCGTGTTCAGATAATTGATGTCGCCGTTCACCGTCGCGAGCGCCATGCGCATGCAGCGAACGGCACCTTCGCCGGAAGGTGCGACCATGTCGTGACCATCGGAGGTCGCGCCGTAGCCGACTAGTTCCGCGTAAATCTTCGCGCCGCGCGCTTTCGCGTGCTCGAGTTCTTCCAGCACCAGCATGCCGCCGCCGGCGGCAATCACGAAGCCATCACGATCCGCGTCATATGGACGCGATGCGGTTTCCGGCGCCGCATTCCGCTTGCTGGAAAGTGCGCCCATCGCATCGAACATCACGGTCATGCCCCAGTGCAATTCCTCGCCGCCGCCAGCGAACACGATATCCTGCTTGCCAAGCTGGATCTGTTCCATCGCAGCGCCGATGCAATGCGCGGAGGTCGCGCAGGCGGAAGAAATGGAATAGTTCACGCCACGAATCCTGAAGGGTGTTGCAAGACCGGCGGAAACCGTCGAGGTCATGGTGCGCGGAACCATGTATGGCCCCACGCGGCGCGCGCCCTTGCTGCGCAGAATGTCGGCGGTCTCGATTTGGTATTCACAAGAGCCGCCGCCCGAACCCGCGATCAGTCCCGTGCGCTCGTTCGAGATATCGTTTTCCGAAAGGCCCGCGTCGGTGATCGCGTCGCCCATGGCGAGGTACGCAAATGCAGCGGCGTCGCCCATGAAGCGGAGCAGTTTCCGGTCGATCAATCCTTCGATATCGATGACCGGCTTGCCGGCAACATGGCTGCGAAACCCGAGTTCCGCGTATTCGGGCATGAAGCCGATTCCCGACCGCCCGCTGCGCAGCGATTCGCTGACGGTGGCGCTGTCGTTGCCGAGGCAGGAGACGATGCCCATACCGGTGATGACGACTCTTCGCATGAAGGTTCTCTCAAAAGGATTCGGTTGACGTGAAAAGGCCGACGCGAAGATCGGTTGCAGTGTAGATCTCGCGGCCATCGACGCGCACGCGGCCATCGGCAATCGCCATGACGAGCTTGCGTTCGACAATCCGTTTCATGTCGATTTCGTAGGTGACGACTTTCGCAGTCGGAAGAACCTGGCCGGTGAATTTCACCTCGCCGACGCCCAGCGCGCGGCCTCGGCCGGGATTGCCTTTCCAGCACAGGAAGAACCCGACGAGCTGCCACAGCGCGTCAAGACCGAGACAGCCTGGCATCACCGGATCTCCCGCGAAGTGGCATTGAAAGAACCAGAGATCGGGATTGATGTCGAGCTCGGCGACAACACACCCTTTCCCGGAAGCGCCGCCATCGGCGGTGATCGACGTAATGCGATCCAGCATCAACATGCCGGGCAGCGGCAGGCGGCCGTTTCCTGCGCCGAACATCTCGCCACGTGCGCAGGCCAGCAGTTCTTCTCGATTCAAGCAGTTCGCGTTCATGGATGTCCTTGTGATTGCGGTTCGCCATACTTCGCGAAACACTTTTCCCGCGCCTTGACATGGATCAGGTTGGTCGCGGCGAGAAGCTTTTATTATGGTGTCGACAACATCTCGCAAACGCGCGATGTGCATACAACGACGAGGTGCCGGCTGATGGATTCCACGTTGACCCCGAAAGTGCTCTTGCAGGCGTTCAGCGCGGCGCCACACCGCATGATGTTCTTCATCGGCGCGGCGAATGTGCTGCTCGCGATGGCGTGGTGGACGCTGTGGCTTGCGAACGCGCGCTACGGACTGTTCGACATGCTGCAGCCGACGGCGCCGGCGGGCTGGATGCACGCGATCGTGATGCAATACCAGGTGCTGCCGCCGTTCATGTTCGGCTTTCTGCTGACGGTATTCCCACGCTGGATGAACCTGCCGTGGCTGACGCGGCGGCATTACATTCCGGTTGGCGCCGGTTTGTTCGGCGGTCAGCTTCTGACCTTGCTCGGTTTGCTCGCCATGCCGCGCCTGCTGCATGCCGGCATCGTTCTGACCATCGTGGGCTGGGCACTCGGTTTGTTCTGGCTGGTGCGTTTGCTGTTTCGTGAAAGCGGTCGCACCTGGCATGCGGTCAGTTGCGCGGTTGCGCTGGCATTCGGTTTGCTGGGGCTCGTGCTGTTCGCGATCTACCTGCATCACCTGGATTTCCGGTTTGCAATCGCCGCCATCAAGCTCGGCGGTTTCGCGCTGTTGCTGCCGGTGTATTTCACCGTATGCCATCGCATGGTGCCTTTTTTTGCATCGGTGGTGATTCCCGGTTATTCGGCGCCGCGTCCGCTGTGGGCGCTGGCGTTGTTCTGGGCACTCAGCCTTGCGCATCTCGGAATGGAATTGGTCGCGCTGCACGCCTGGTCGTGGCTGGTGGATTTGCCGATGGCGGCGCTGACCGCGTGGCTGCTGTGGATGTGGTGGCCGCGCTCCACGCAAGGCCCCGCGATTCTGCGCGTGCTGTTCCTTGGCCTTGCATGGCTGCCGATCGCATTCCTTTTATATGCGGGACAAAGCGCGTGGTTCGCGTTGACGGGAGATTTCGTGCTCGGCCGCGCACCGGCGCATGCGCTGTTCGTCGGTTTCTTCGGCAGCCTGCTGGTGGCGATGGTGACGCGCGTGACGCAGGGACACTCCGGCCGGCCCATGCAACTCGGCCGCGTCGCTGGCTTCGCGTTCATCGCGATCCAGCTTGTCACCATCACGCGCCTCGTTGTGGAGGTCATGCCGGATGCGCTGGCGTGGCAAGTCGCGGCGGGTGCGGGCTGGTTGGTCGCGTTCCTGCCCTGGGTGTTACGCTCGGCGTGGATTTATCTCACGCCACGGCGCGACGGCAAGCAGGGTTGATCGAGCCGCATGATCGAATTTTATGTTTACATCAAATGGACACACGTCGTCGCCGTGCTGGCGAGCGGCGCACTGTTCCTGCTGCGTGGTGTCGCCGTGCAGTTCGGCGCGCGCTGGGCGATGGCGGCGCCGTTGCGTTATCTCAGTTACGGCATCGACATCGTGCTGCTCACCGCGGCGTTGATGCTGCTGACGGTATTGCACCTGAATCCCTTCGCCGTTTCCTGGCTGACGGCCAAGATCCTGCTGCTCGTGGTGTACATCGTGCTCGGCACGTTCGCACTCAAGCGTGGCCGAACGCGGCGGATGCGCCTGGTCTTTTTTGTCGCCGCGCTCGCGGTTTACCTTTTCATCATTTCCGTCGCACGCGCGCATCATCCACTCGGGTTCTTCCTGCATTTCTGATCCGGTTCCATCGCGCCGGCTGAATTCCCCAGCGCCACCTCGCGTAATCGTTTGTCCTGTTGATCCGCATCAAGGCATCTGCGAGTGTTTGTTCATACCATTCACCCAGGTCAACGGATTCGCCGTACAGGAGATCTTCCATGAAAGCATTTGTCCTGCCTGCCGCGATTGCATTGCTGTTTGCCGTCGCGGGTTGTGAGCCTGCCAACGATGATGCGGCGTCGAACACCGCTGCTGCGGAGAAGGACCAGCGCGCGCAAGGATCTGCTGGCGGCGATTTCGGTCCGCCGCAGGGAGAACCAATCCACGCCATCACCACCAGTCCGCCGAACGTGCCGCCGCCGATCGATCGCGATTATCCCGCGAAGGTGATCGTGGAAATGGAAGTGCGCGAAATCGAGAAGGAAATTTCCGAAGGTGTGACGTACACGTTCTGGACATTCGACGGCACCGTGCCGGGTTCGTTCATTCGCATTCGCCAGGGCGACACGGTCGAGTTCCATCTCAAGAATCATCCCGATTCGAAAATGCCGCACAACATCGACCTGCATGCCGTCACCGGTTCGGGCGGTGGCGCCACGTCGAGCTTCACGGCGCCCGGACGGCAATCGCAGTTCACCTTCAAGGCGCTGAACCCGGGACTGTACGTTTATCACTGCGCGACGGCGCCGGTCGGCATGCACGTTGCGAACGTCATGTATGGATTGATCCTGGTCGAGCCGCCGGAAGGTCTTCCGCCGGTTGATCGCGAGTACTACGTGATGCAGGGCGATTTCTACACCGTCGGCAAGTACCGCGAGAAAGGCCATCAGCCATTCGACATGCAAAAGGCAATCGAGGAGAACGCGACCTACGTGTTGTTCAACGGTTCGGAAGGCGCGCTGCTTGGCGACAATGCATTGCAAGCAACCGTTGGCGAAACCGTGCGTTTATACGTCGGCAATGGCGGCCCGAACCTCGTCTCCAGCTTTCACGTGATCGGCGAGATTTTCGACAAGGTGTATTTCCAGGGCGGCACGAACTACCAGGAGAACGTGCAGACCACGCTTGTGCCTGCAGGCGGATCGGCGATCACCGAATTCAAGGTGGAAGTACCTGGTGACCTTGTACTCGTGGATCATTCGATCTTCCGCGCCTTCAACAAGGGCGCGCTCGGCATCCTGCAAGTGCAGGGCGAGGAAAACCTCGACATCTACACGGGCAAGGAAGTGGATGAGATCTATCTCGGTGACAAGGCGTCGGCCGCGCAAGCGCCGATCGTCGGCGAGACCGCGACCGCAATGCGCGCCGGCACGGCAACGAAAGAGCAGCAGATTGCCGCCGGCAAGCAGCTTTATGCCGGCACCTGCTCGGTTTGTCATCAATCGAACGGCGAAGGTCTGCCGGGCGTGTTCCCGCCGCTGGCCGGTTCCGATTACCTGATGGAAGACAAGCGCCGCGCCATCGCGATCGTGCTGAACGGTCTGACCGGTCCGGTGACGGTCAACGGCCAGCAGTACAACTCCGTCATGCCGGCGATGAGCCAGCTAACCAATGACGGCGTTGCGAACATCCTGACGTACGTGATGAACAGCTGGGGCAACGAGAACGGCGTCGTGAGTGCAGATGAAGTTGCAAGGATTCGCGAAGAGACGAAGGACGAGCGTCCTGCGGGCGCGGCGCACTGAGTTGGCGATGAAACTTTCCTGCAAATGGATTGCACTGCTGGCGCCAGGATTCTTCCTGGCGCCGGCCTTCGCCGTCACTGTCGATGACGCGGTCCGTGTTGACGGCGGTGCTTTTCAAAGCGTGGTTCCGCTTGATGAAGACAACAGTGCGGTCGCCGTCGATGCGTTCCGCCTGGATCGCACACCTGTCACGAACGAAGAATTTCTCGCCTTTGTTGTCGGTAATCCCGAATGGCGACGGGGCGACGTTGTCGCGCTGTTTGCAGACAGCAATTATCTCGCGCACTGGCAGGACGCAGTGACCGTTACGAAAGAGCAGGCGAACCAGCCTGTCGTGAACGTAAGCTGGTTTGCCGCGCGCGCGTATTGCGAGGCGCAGGGCGGCCGCCTGCCGACCTGGCACGAGTGGGAATACGTGGCGGCGGCCGATCCAACCGAGCGCGATGCGCGCGACAATCCGGCGTGGCGGCAGAAGATCCTCGGCTGGTACAGCCAGGCGGGCGGTGGAACGTTGCCGGATGTCGGGCGCAAGCCGCCGAATGCCTGGGGCGTGCAGGACATGCACGGTCTTGTCTGGGAGTGGGTGGAGGATTTCAACGCAATGCTTGTTTCCAGCGACAGCCGCGAGCAGGGCGGTGCAGACCAGCTCAAGTTCTGCGGCGCAGGTGCTGCAACACTGGAAGAGAAACAGAATTACGCGATCCTCATGCGAACCGCGATGCTGTCGAGCCTCGACGGCAACTCCACCACGCGCAACACGGGCTTCCGATGCGCCTATACACCGGCCGGAGAACAGCCATGAAATTTACGCAAAACATTACTGCGGCAATCGTTATCGCGCTTGTGATGTTTCCGGGTCTTGCATCGATAGCGGTCGCTGACGAATTGCCGGCTGACTCCGTGTACCAGCTGAACGTTCCCCTGGAAACGCAACACGGCGACGTTGTTCCGTTTGCATCTTTGCAGGGCGGCCCGGTGATTGTGAGCATGTTTTACGGATCGTGCCCGCATGTCTGCCCGATGCTGATCAGCACTATTCAACAAGTCGAGAAGCAACTGCCGCCGGAAGCGCGAGCGGACTTGCGCGTTGTCATGGTCAGCGTGGATCCGGAGCGTGACACGCCCGCGCACCTTCGTGAAATTGCAGGGCGGCATGCCATCGATAGCGAACGCTGGACGCTCGCACGAACCTCTCCAGAGATGACGCGTCCATTGGCAGCCGTGCTCGACATCAAGTACAAGGCGCTGCCGGATGGAAACTTCAATCACACCAGCGTGCTTGTCCTGCTTGACGCAACCGGACGCGAGGTGGCGCGCAGCAGCAAGCTGGGCGCGCCGGATGCGGCGTTCGTGCAACGCGTTAACGCCGAACTGAAATCACCCCGCTCCTGAGCCGCGTTCGCCGCTGTTGGCACTCGCCTTGACCTGAGTCAATGCGCCACGGCGCCGCTTCCCCGATGATTGCGCCCAGGCGATAGCCGAATCAGCTTATCGCCTGGTGTTCAACGCAACAGGAGGCGCGCGCAGACAGTGACACCCACCATTACTTTCCTTCTGATACTCACGTTCATCGTCTCGGTGGGCGGACTTCTCGTTCTTGTCTGGTCGATTGCCACGGACCAGTTCCGGCATGGCAAGCGCGCGGCGAGAACGATTTTCGCGCCCGGCGAAGTCGGCCAGGAAGAAGACCCGGCCCACGAGGATTCACCGGTTGAAGCGACAGGCGCCCCCGCCGAAGCGGAATTCGAAGCGCGCCGCATCGCGGACACCTCGTCGCGCACGCCGGTGCTTGCCTGGCTCGCATCCGCGGTCGCGTGGCTTGCCATCGGCTCGATCTACGGTTTGATCGCGTCGCTGAAAATGCACTTGCCGGAATTCCTTGCCGATGACGCCGTGCTGACGTTTGGCCGCGTGCGCCCGATGCATCTCAATGCTGTTGCCTACGGCTGGGCATCGATGGCGGGCGTGGGCATCGCGATCTGGCTGGTTCCGCGCTTGTTCAAGACGCCGCTGGTTGGCGGCCGGTTCGCGACGGCGGGCGCGATCACCTGGAACATCGGCATGGTGCTCGGACTCGCCGCAATCGGCGCCGGCTTCTCGGATGGCGAGGAGTGGCTGGAGTTTCCATGGCAGCTTGATCTGTTCTTCGTGATTGGCGGTGCGCTGGCCGCCGCACCGCTGCTGCTGACGGTGAGAAACCGCACCGTCGAACATTTATATGTGACGAGCTGGTATCTGATGGCAGCCCTGGTGTGGTTCCCGGTGCTGTTCCTGATCGCGAACATTCCGAATATCTTTCCTGGCGCATCCGGCGCGACGGTGAACTGGTGGTTCGCACATAACGTGCTCGGCTTGTGGGTGACGCCGATCGGCGTCGGCATCGCGTATTACCTGATCCCGAAAATTCTCGGCAAGCCGATCATTTCCTACCAGTTGTCACTGTTAGGCTTCTGGGCGCTCGCGCTGTTCTACAGCCAGGTCGGCATTCACCATCTTATCGGCGGTCCCGTGCCGGGCTGGCTGGTGACGCTGTCGATCGTGCACAGCGTGATGATGGCGGTGCCGGTGATTACCGTTGCCATCAATCATCACGGCACGATGATGGGAAGTTTCGGCAAACTGAAGACGTCACCGACGCTGCGCTTCGTGTGGATCGGCTCGTTGATGTACACGGTGGCGTCGTTGCAGGGTTCGATCGAGGCCTTGCGCTCCGTCAACGTGATTACACATTTCACGCATTACACCGTCGGGCACGCGCATCTCGGCCTGTACGGTTTCCTGAGTTTCATTCTTTTCGGCGCGATCTATTTCGCGATGCCGCGACTCATGGCATGGGAGTGGCCGTCGCGGCGTTTGATCAGCCTGCATTTCTGGTTGGCATCGGGCGGCATTCTTGTTTACGTCGTGGCCTTGTCGGTCGGTGGCTGGCTGCAGGGACTCGCGCTGATCGACGGCAGCGTGCCATTCATGGACAGCGTGCGTCTCACGATTCCGTACCTCGAAGCGCGAAGCATCGGCGGCGCGATGATGACGGCCGGACACATCGTGTTCGCGGCGCACTTCTTGATGGTGCTGCTGCGTCGCGGGCAACGCCGTGAAAGGCCGACGCTGTTCAGGTCTGTCGCATCGGAGGTGGCGTCATGAAAAAGACCGTCGCCATCATGGCGGGTGCGGCGCTCATCCTGCTGTTCGCCACGGTGATGCTCGTGTTCCTGCCGTACGTCCAGCTCGACAGCGAACCGGTGCCGGAAGGTCTCGAGCCTTACACCGCGCAAGAGCTTCGCGGCCGGCAGAGTTACATCGCGAACGGTTGTCTTTATTGCCACAGCCAGCAGCCGCGCGATCCCGGTTTTTCGGATGCTGACCGGATGCGCGGCTGGGGACGCGCGTCGGTGCCCGGCGATTACGCGTACGACGAGCCACAGCTGATGGGCACGATGCGTACCGGTCCGGATCTTTTCAACATCGGTGCGCGCCAGCCGAGCGTCGCCTGGCAGTTGCTGCATCTTTATGATCCGCGCGCGGTTGTTCCCGACAGCATCATGCCGCCGTACCGCTTCCTGTTCGAAGTGGTCGACGAGCCGTTGCCGGAACACACCGTCGTGAACGTGCCGCCGGAATTCCGCCAAGGTCATGGTGTCGTTGTCGCCACGCAGCAAGCACTGGATCTTGTCGCGTATCTGCTCGCCCTCGATCACACCTATCCGGCCGACGTGTTGCCCGAAGCGGAGGAGGCGCAGGAATGAAACCCGATCATCACGCGCAACGCCGCGAACACACCGAACCGGAGGAGGGCAACTTTCCTGTCCCGCGTTTGCTGGTCGTGTTCATCTTCGGTCTCGTTGCCTGGGGTGCTGTCTATATCGGCATGCAGGCGGGAACGCCGCTCGCGGGTGGCGACAGTCGCACGCCGGTGCCGATGGTCGCGAGCATCGATGGCGGTGCTATCTTCAACGCGCAATGCGCAGCCTGTCACCAGGGTTCTGGGCAAGGGCTGCCCCGCGTGTTTCCGCCGCTTGCCGGCAGCGAGTGGGTAAAGGCTGATGCAAACATTCCGATCGCCATCGTCAATGATGGCCTGCAAGGCGCAATCGCTGTAAACGGTGCTGCCTACAACGGCGTCATGCCTGCGTTTGGCAAACAACTTTCCGCCGAAGAAATGGCAGCGGTGCTCACATTCATTCGCGCCGAGTGGGGCAATGGCGCGAGCGACGTGAAAGCCGGAGACGTCGAGCAGCATCGTTCGATGCATGCAGAACATTCGGCGTGGACGGCGGATGAATTGCGCGAGGCTTTCGGCTTCTGATCATGAACGCATCAACTACTCAAGACGGATCAACCCACGAGGCATTCCTTGTCATCAACGGAATGATGTGCGGAAGTTGCGCGGCGGCGGTTGAAGCGGTGCTGTTGCGGCAGCCCGGTGTCATTGAGGCGGGTGTGAACTTCGCGGCCGATGCGGCGATGGTGCGATGGAATGCGTCGAAGACTTCGCTTTCGCAACTGCTGGATGCGGTCGGAAAATCGGGTTACGCGGCAACGGAAACCGGGTCGGACGCGACCTCTGACGGTGCTCCGCTGGAGGTATTCCGTCGCGCGCTGCAAACCCGGCTCGCGATCGCCGTCGTGTTCGGCATGTGGAACATGATGGCCGCGATCCTGCTTTATCTTTCTCCGTTCGGTGTTGTCGATGCCAGCATGCACTGGCCGCTTGCGACGGCGTCAGGCGTGTTCGCGCTACCCGTCATTCTTTACTCCGGTACGAATTTCTACATCGCCGGCTGGCGCAGCTTGCGCGCGGGCGTGCCGGGAATGGACACGCTCATCACCGTCGCTGTTCTTGCCGCGGTGCTGATCTCGACGTGGCGATTGTTGCAAGGATCGGCGGATGTGTATTTCGATGCCGCCGTCATGCTGGTCACCTTCCAGTTGATCGCGCGCATCATCGACCATCGTGTGAGACGCGATGCTTCCGCCGCAGTGCACAGCTACCTCCACGCCGCGCCCACACGCGTTGCACGTTTGTTGCCAAGTGGAGACATTGCGGTCGTGCCGGCGGTGGACATCCAGGTTGGCGATGTCGTGCGCGTACTTCCCGGTGAGCGCCTGCCCGTGGACGGTGTCGTCATCAACGGCGTTGCTTCGCTTGATCAATCCATGCTGAACGGTGAACGCGTACCAGGCATAGTGACGAGTGGTGACGAGGCACTGGCCGGGTGCGAAAACCTGGATGGCGAGTTGACGATTCGCGTGACGGTGAAAGCGGGCAAGCGTCGCATCGATGCACTCGCGCGTTCGGTGCGCGGATTGCTCAGCGGCAAGAGCGCCCTGCAGAGACGCACTGACCGCATCGCGCGCCTGCTGTTGCCGATAGTGCTTGTCGCGGCTGTCATTGCCATGGGCCTTGCGTTCATTCAAGGCGCGGGTGCAAGCGAGGCGATGGTGCGCGCGCTTGCCGTGCTGATCGTTACCTGTCCGTGTGCGCTCAGTCTCGCCATTCCGTTGGTTGTCGTCATGGCGGTTGAGCGCAGCGTTGCACCCGGAATTGTTTTCCGCGATCCCGCGGTGCTTGAAGATGCCGCAAAGGTGAAGACGGTGCTGTTTGATAAAACCGGCACGCTCACGGGAAAGCGGCCTGCCGTGGACCACGTCGAACCAGCGCGTGATTTCGATGTGCCGCGCCTGTTACAACTCGCCGCCAACACGACCGCGGGAACGCGTCATCCGATTGCCGAAGGGCTTGCGAAATACGCGAACTGTGACGATGGTGAACGCGGTGTTGTTCCGGGCAGCGGTGTGACGTGGACATTCGAGAATCATCATGCACTCGCCGGCCGCCGCGAGTGGCTGGAAAGCCACGGCATTGCCGTTGCACATTCCGATGATGCAGGCATGTGCGTACACGTTGCGATCGACGGTCAGTATGCGGGACGAATTGGATTCCGCGAAACGCTGCGGCCCGAAGCGCACACGACGGTTGCTGCGCTAAAGCAAATGGATTGTGACGTTCGTCTGCTCAGTGGAGACAACGAACGTGCGTGCCTGCAAATCGCCGATCGGCTTGGCCTCGCTCGCAAACAGGTGAACTTCGCGCAGTCGCCGGAACAGAAACGCGACGTATTGCAAGCGATCGAGGCGACGCAACCCACGCTGTTTGTCGGCGATGGCGTGAACGATGGTCTTGCGCTTGCGTCGGCCCGGCTTGGCGTTGCGGTTGGTGACGCGGAACCGACAGCGCGCGCGGCCGCGGCCGTATTGCTGCCAGACGGCCTGCGTTCGCTTCCCGCCACGCTCGCACTCGCACGCAGTGCGTGGAAAACGATGCGGCAGAACCTGGCGTGGGCGCTCGCCTACAACGCGGCCGCGTTGCCGCTCGCCGTGATGGGCTGGATACATCCGGCGGTTGCTGCTGTTGCAATGGGATTAAGCACGCTGTGCGTGTTCGGCAATTCGCTGCGATTCCGATGGCAGTCACTGCACGGTTTCGACGATACAAATGCTTCCCGAAATTTCATCAATGCTGCACAGGAGACGTTGTCATGAACGCAAGAAGAATGCTTTTCGGTCTCGCCGCCGCCGCAACACTCGTCGCGATGCCTGCATTGGGCGCAGATCACACCGTGAAGATGCTCAACCAGGGCAGCGACGGCATGATGGTATTCGAGCCGGCCTTCCTGAAAGTTGCGCCGGGCGATACCGTCACGTTTGTTCCGACGGATGTCGGCCACAACAGCACGTCCGTCGTCGTACCCGAAGGTGCGGAAAGCTGGCAGGGAACGTACGTCGGTCCAACAACAGTGACCTTGAACCAGGAGGGCGTGTACATCTACAAATGCGATCCGCACGTCATGATGGCAATGGTCGGCGTCATCCAGGTCGGCGATGCGACGAACCTCGCTGCTGCCGAGAAAAAAGCGGAAGAAATGAAAAGCGGTTTTGTCGTCGCCCAGGAAAGGCTCGACGGGTACCTTGATCAAGTGAAATAAGGAGAAGCGTCGCGTCAGGCGCTGCCGCTTTTAAATCGGGGGTGTGTTTCTGAGGGGCTTGTCTTCTTTGAAGCGTCTCAGAAATGCCTCCATTCTGTAATCATGAAAAGAGGTTGCCGGGCTGCAACGAAAAATTGAACGTTGGGGAAACAGGAGCTAGTTCACGGTTCGAATTTTGATCAACGCATGTGCTCAACGCCGTTGAGGGTCCAATCTTCTGACACTCCCGGTTCCGTGGAGCGCCTAGGCGGTGCAGGGCAACATCCTGCCATCGCAGTAGCTAGTTCAGCGCTAGCTTGCTGAATAAGGACGACCGCCGATGCGAATTCTGATCTGGGCCGTATAGGTATATGTCGCGTCGCCGCGTTTCCTTTTGGCGACAGAGGCCATGTTGCTACAATAGTTCCTCGTAGCAATATTCAACAGTGATTAAATCAAAATGTCTGGAAATCCTTACAAAACAGCCGACGAAGAGAATCCTGTTGTTACATGGAGAATTGACGGATTTCCTGTAGTGACAAGGAATTCCGTCGATCGAAGGCTGTCAGTCGCTCCCATGATGGACTGGACTGACAGGCACTGTCGGCGGTTTCTTCGCGCCATTTCGCGGCACACACTTTTGTATACGGAAATGTTGCATGCCAATGCGATAGTGCGTGGCGATGCGGAACGCGTGCTCGCGTTTGACGCTGCGGAGCATCCAGTCGCGTTGCAACTCGGCGGATCGGAGCCGGATGCGCTGGCGCAAGCGGCAAAGATTGCTGAAGACTTCGGTTACGACGAGGTCAATCTCAACATCGGCTGTCCGAGTGATCGCGTGCAGTCGGGCCGCTTCGGCGCCTGTCTGATGGCGGAGCCGGTGCTGGTTGCGGAGTGTGTCGCGGCGATGAATTCGCGCGTGAAGATTCCGGTGACGGTGAAGACGCGCATCGGGATCGACAATCACGACAGTTACGAGTTCCTGCATCGATTCGTTTCAACCGTTGCGAGTGCCGGTTGCGAGTCGTTCACTATTCACGCCCGCAAGGCGTGGCTGAAAGGCCTGAGCCCCAAAGAGAATCGCGAGATTCCGCCGTTGAGTTACGAGACGGCGGCGCGCGTGAAGCAGGATTTCCCGCAACTGGAAGTGATCGTGAACGGCGGTGTGAAAACGCTGGCGGATGCGAAGGCGCATCTCGCTATTTTCGATGGCGTGATGATCGGCCGCGAGGCGTATCACAATCCGTGGATGCTGGCCGAAGCGGACAAACAAATTTTCGGGGCGTCGTCGTCGCTGCGCACGCGCGAAGATGTCATAGAAGAATTCCTGCCGTACATGCAAGCGGAACTCGCACGCGGCACACCGCTGCGTTCGATGACACGCCACATGCTCGGGCTTTACCAGGGAATGCCGGGTGCGCGGCATTGGCGGCGCACGTTGAGTGAAGGTGTTGCGAAAGGCGGGGGGATCGAGTTGTTGAAAACGGCGGTGCCGGCGTGTGCGGCATGATGCTTCGTAGGAGCGCCTTCAGGCGCGAACCCTTTCGCGCCTGAAGGCGCTCCTACAATCATTCCTCGACCGGCAACCGCCCGAAATCCTCGTCCAGCATCGACGCGATGTACGCCACCGTCGCATAGACCGCAACGTTCTGATTCAGCTGCACGGGATCGATCTTGTCCAGCGTGTCGTTTTCGGTGTGATGCACATCGAAATACAAGGTGCCGTCCTGTGTCGGCTGTACGACCGGCACGCCGCGTCGGCGCAATGGTCCGATGTCCGCACCGCCGTATGCTTCGTTGTTTCCCCATTCGATGCCCAGCGGTTTGATGAGCTCGAACATCGTCGCGATCATCGGCAGCTTTTCTTCCGGCACACGACTGGAGAATTTCCACACGCGACCAGCGCCGAAGTCCGCTTCCATTGCGAGTACATGATTCTCGAGTTCGTTCGCATGTTCGACGGGATAGGCGCGCCCGCCCGAGAGGCCGAATTCCTCGTTCGCATACAACACGACACGAATCGTGCGTTCCGGTGGCGTGCGCAGTTCACCGATCAGCTTTGCTGCTGCTGTCACGATCGCAACACCGGCGGCATCGTCGTGCGCGCCCGTGCCGACATCCCAGGAATCAAGATGCGCGGCGAGCAGAACGATTTCTTCAGGTTTGGTGCTGCCCGGAATCTCACCGATCACGTTCGCGGACATTTCGTTCGGCAAATAGCGCGCGGTCGAACGCATGCGGAAAACGACATCGCGTCCGGTGGCGAGCTGCCGGTCGAGCATGTCTGCGTCCGGATTCGACAGTGCGATTGCTGGAATGCGTTTCACGTCATCGGCATAACGCATCGCGCCCGTATGCGCGTGACGATTGTTGTCGGTGCCGACAGAACGAATGACAACGCCGACCGCACCGAGCTTCGCGGCTTCCACTGCACCATTCGTGCGTTTGCCAACCGCCTCGCCGTAACCGGAACCGTCGCGGCGCCGTTCCATTTCGCCGTTGATGTAAACGATGTGACCGCGCACATCGGTTCGCTTGAGCGTTGCGAGTTCATCCAGGTTTTCGACGGCGATGACGGGTGCTGCGATCCCTTCGGATGGCGTGCCGATGCTGCCGCCGAGCGACAGCGCCGCGAGTTGCTGCGGATAGGGTTCGAGAATTTCCGCGACAAGCGTGCCGCGTTCCCAGTGCGGCACTTCGACGGGTTCGGCGTGCACGTTTTCGAAGCCGAGCTCGCGCAGTTTTGTCAGCGCCCAGGCAATGGCGGCGCGATCGCCGCTGCTGCCGGCGGAACGCGGTCCGACTTCCGTGGTCAATGACGCGACGATGTCGAATGCGCGCTCGCTTTCCGCCGCACGGCGTTGCAGCGCGATGACATTCTCGCGAACCAGTTCGCTGACGGCGACGGGCGCGGGCAGCGCTCCGGTTTCCGGTGTTTCATTTTCCGGCGCGGCGCTTGCGGGTAACGCAAGCAGCAGCGCCGGCAGCAAGGCGTGCAGGCGGAGCATCATCGGTATTCTCCCAGGACGGCGTTTGATGTCGTCGCTTCAGCCTTGTGCACTGGCCGTGCGCGACGAGCGCGCATTGTAAACGATGAGCGCGAGCGCCGCCGCGAGCACAAGGAACTGCACGCCCAGTGATTGCAGCGTCGGGTAGATGCCGAGCAGTTCGATGCGCGGGAAGAACGCGACCGGATCCATCGGCAGATAGCCTGCTTCCTGCAATGCCGCCACGCCCTTGCCCGCGAAGATGACAGCGAGCGCGATCATGATCGTGGCGGTGACGCCGAAGAATTGTTTCAACGGCAGGCGGACGCCGAAGCGGAAGATCGCCCATGCGAGTCCGACGATGATGACCGCGCCCGATATCGCGCCGCCGAGCATCGCGCTTTCCGCGGCCGGCACCGTCACCTGCGCCCACAGCGCCTGGAAGAACAAGACGGTTTCGAACACTTCGCGATAAACGGCAATGAAGGCGATGAACGCGATCGCCCACAGGCCTTTCTGGTCCAGTGCCTTCTGCACGCTGTGCTGGATGAATTCCTGCCAGCGTCTTGCGTTCAGTTTGCTGTGCATCCAGAAGCCGACGTAGAACAGCACACCCGCTGCGACCAGCGCCGTCACGCCTTCGGTGACTTCGCGCGTCGCACCGGAGATCGCGATGAAATAATTCGACACCACCCACGTCAGCACACCGACGGCGAGTGCCGCGATCCAGCCGCCGTGCAGCCATGGCATTGCGTCGCGGCGACCGGTCTTGCCGAGGAACGCGGCAATCGCGCCGAGCACGAGAATCGCTTCGAGGCCTTCGCGCAGCATGATGACCAGCGCGCTCACGAACGCGACGCCGGACGACAGCGATTCGCCCGTGCGGCTGTCGCGTGCTTGCTGCAATAACGCCAGTGCTTCGTCGGCGGCCGCGCGCACTTCGCTTTCGGGCAGGCGGTTTCGGATCGCAAGGCGCAGGTTTGTCATGGCGGTTTCGACCGCCAGCACGAGATCGGATTGCGTGGTGCTCAATGCGGCTTCGGCGAGTTCGAAACCTTCGAGGTACGCGTCGATTGCCGCGTCGTGCGCCGCTTCCGGTTCGCCTGCCGCGTACAGATCAACGCTGCTGCGAATGCCGGTCATCGCGACCGCAAGCGGATCCGGCTGAAGATCTTCCAGTGCCGCCGGATTGCGACGCAGCCAGGCGTGAATGTCCGCCGCGATCGCGCCTTGCTGTTCGGCAACGCCCGCCGGCGTCGCGGTGGTCAGCGTGCTCATGCGGGGAAGCTCGGCATCCGGCGTTTCGGTGAAGGCATCCGCGCCGCTTGCGAGCGTTTCGTCATCCGCGTAAAGGCTGCCGACGTAGAACGCGAGCGCCCAGCGCTGTTCCTTGGGGAGATGTTCGAAAGACGGCATCGCCGTGCCTTCAACGCCGAGCGAGATGGTGTTGTAAAGCCCGTAGAGGCTGCGCGCGTGCGCGCGTTCGGTATCGGTGAAGTCGGTCGGTGCCGGTTCCATGTCAGCCGTCTTCGCCGGGCCGTCGCCCTGGCCGCTCGCGCCGTGGCAGGCAGCGCACTGCTGTGCGTAGAGCTTTTCCGCGACGGCGAGGTCGGGCGTTGTTGCCGGTGCCGACTGGAGCGCGGGCGATTGCAGAATGATTTCCGTCATGGCCGCGGCGAGGTTCGCGACCTCGGCGGGATCGGCTTTCGCGTCGATCGCATCCTGCAATTGCGTTGCCAGCGGCAGCAGCTGCTCGCGCGTTTGCGCGGGCAACTCCTGCGTCTGCTCCACGATCAGCTTCGAGAATTCCTGCATCTCGCCGTATTCGAAGGCGCTGATGACTTCGCCGTCCCGTACCGCGACGGCGTAATCCACGCCGACGTAATCGACGAGCTGCGCAAGGCGTGCCGGATTGCTGTCGGATTGGGCGTGAACGGGAAATATGGCGAAGGCCAGCAGGACAAACGAGAAGCGGGTCAGGCGATGCATGGTCGAGGCTCCGGCAAAGTTCAGCCCTGAATATTAAATAATAATAATTCTCATTAACAGGGTTGTCTGCCGCGGAATTGGGCGCATGAGCGCCGCTCGGCTAGAATCAGCCGCTTTTGCAGCAAAGGAATCATCATGGGCCGTCACAAGGCAAAGAAGCAGCCGAAGAAGCAAGGCGCGCGCAAGGCCGACAGCGCGGACAAGTACGCGCTCTACGAAGACGCCGTGCAGGATCCGGAAACGGAAATGGAATTCGTCGCCGACGTTTACCAGGAGCTTCGAGGTCGCGAGGCCCGGGTATTGCGCGAGGATTTCTGTGGCAGCGCGTGGGCGGCTTGCGAGTGGGCGAAGCGCGATGCGGACAATCTCGCCATCGGCGTCGATCTCGATGCGGATGTGCTCGCCTGGGGTCGCGAGCGGCACTGGCGGGCGCTCGAGCCCGCCGAACAATCACGCGTGAAAATGATTCTCGGCGATGTGCTGGATACGTCCACTGAACCGGCCGACATCACCGTCGCAATGAACTTCAGCTACTGGATCTTCAAACAGCGCGAACAGTTGCTGCAGTATTTCAGCGCCGTGCGCGAAGGCCTCGCGAAGGACGGCATTTTTGTCATGGACGCTTACGGCGGCTATGACGCCTTCCAGGACGAATACACCGAGAAGCGCAAATGCGACGGCTTCACCTATATCTGGGAACAGGAAGACTACGATCCGGTCAGCGGCGATTACGTCTGCCACATCAGTTTCCGCTTTCCCGACGGTTCGGCACTGAAGCACGCCTTCTCCTACCACTGGCGCCTGTGGACGCTGCCGGAAATCCGCGAACTCCTGACCGAAGCCGGTTTCAGCAAGGTCACCGTCTGGTGGCAGGGCGAGGATGAGGACGGCGAGGGCGACGGCGAGTTCGAGCCGGTCGAGCGGGGCGATGCGGACCCGGCCTGGATCTGCTATCTCGTCGCCGAGCGCTGATTGTGGCTGATGTGGCGGGGTTTCCAGCGGGGCAAGCGTGACCGGTTTCATGCTATAAATGGTTATTGTAAAAATTTGCCGCACCAGCATGGTTGGTCCGCGCCGTCATCCCCGGCGCGGGCAGGGGACACGCGGCGAATTCCACGGGAACGAGCGACATGGCGAATGAAAAGCAGGTGGCCATACTGTTTGCCGACGTCTGCGGCAGCACCAGGCTGTACGAGACCATCGGCGACGTAAAGGCCCGCGACACGATTGCCCGTTGCATAGCTCTCATGACGGAAGCGACGGAGCGCAACCGGGGAACCCTCATCAAGACCATTGGCGATGAAGTCATGGTCACCTTCAATGGCGTCGATGACGCCGCCCAGGCTGCATCCGAAATGCAGGAAAGCATCACCGAGGGGCTGATTGTCGATGGACGCGACATCCAGATTCGTGTGGGCTTTCATCATGGGCCCGCGCTGCTCGACAAGGGCGATGTATTCGGTGACGCCGTCAACATCGCCGCACGCATGGCAGGGCAAGCCAAGGCGGGACAGATCCTGACCACCGCCGAGACGGCCGCGAAGCTCGGTCCGTTGTGGGAGGATTCCGTGCGGCAGATCGATCGCGCCGCCGTCAAGGGCAAGAAGGATCACATCGACCTCATGGAGCTGATCTGGCAGCGCGAAGACGTTACCCGCATGGCCACCATGAGCTGGGGTTCGGCGCCGACGGTGCAGCAATGCAAGCTGGTGCTGGAATACCAGGGGCAGTCCATCGAAGTCAGCGAGGATCGCCCGACCGTGGTGATGGGTCGCGCGGATCAGAATGATCTCGTCGTGAAGCACAATCTCATTTCACGGCTGCACGCGCGCGTCGAATTCCGCAAGGGCAATTTCATCCTGACGGATCAGAGCATCAACGGCACCTACGTGACTTCCGCGGAAGGGCAGGAAAATTTCATCCGGCGCGACAACGTTCCGATCAAGGGCAAGGGCGTGATCGGTCTCGGGCAGGCGCTGGATGCAGGATCGCCGGATGCGATCCGTTTCACGTTCGTGGAATAGGTTTCGGCAAACAGATTTTCGTTCTGGAACATGGAAAAGGGGCCGCAACGGCCCCTTTTTTTTTAGCGGTTTTTCAAGCGGCGTTTTTCGAGCCGCGCTTACCACTCATTTATCCGTCTTGATGCCCAGCTGCTCGGCAAACTCCCGCAAGCGCGTTGCCTGCAGCAAGGCCTCCATTTTCCCGGCGGTGAGCAGGGCCTGCTGTTCGGTGATGCGCTGGCTGGTTTCGTATTTCAGCCGCTGGAATGACGGACTGCGGCGCGCGTTTTCCTGGTGGAATGCCGACAGCGCGACCCAGTCCTTCTCCAGTTGCGCCAATGCGGTTTCGGACCAGTCGCCCGCGCTCATGAACGCATCCAGCCGCAGGGCGCCGGGGTTCTCGACGACAGGCGCAGCCACAGCCTTGTTGCCGGTGTCGCGTCGGGTATCTTCTCCGTCGATGAAATACGCCAGCAGGGCGATGATCAGCAGGCCGACCAGCAGCACGCTGCCGGTGGGGAGCAGCCAGTGTTTCTGCGCCCGCGCACTGTCGCGCCTGGCGCCGGCGGGTTCAAGTTCGCGGTAATGCAGCTCGATGTCACCCGCCACGACACCGCCGATCAGACGCGCGCGTTCCGCCAGGTACTCCTCGCGGCCAAGCTTGCCGCCGGCGTACTTGCGGGTCAGGTCACGAAGTTCGGAAGCCTTCATCCACGGGTCCGTTTTTTCAGTCGGTGTTGCGGGCGACACGGAAGCCGGTGACTTCATCAGCGGCGCCCGTGTGTGTGCGAACAAACTGGATGCCGCAATTGCTCAGGTTGTCACGGAAGGCGCCGCCGCGGGCGGTGACACCGGAGCCGGCACGAACCAGTTCCTGGACGTTGCCGGCGTAGTTCGTCAGGCCCCAGGGATTCGAACGTCCCGACCGGGTTTCCAGCATGGTCAGCCCCTTGATGACCTGGCCGCCCTGCGTAACGCGGCAGTTGAAGTCCTTGACCGCGTCCGGGTTGTTCGCGTTGGCCGCGTAAATCCATTCCGCTTCCGTCGGGATCCGGTAACTCGCGCCGGTGACCTGGCTCAGCCACTGCACGTAGCCCTGCATGTGAGTGAATGAAACGTTCGTCACCGGCAGATCCGCATTACCATCGATGGCCGCGCATTTCCCACTCGCCGTGCAGTAATTGTTGTAATCGCTGACCGAGACTTCGTATTTGCCAATGGCGAAAGGTTCTGCGAAACCGCTGCCGGCCGGCACCACAATCATTTCGGGACCGCGCACGCCGTCGGCCACCATGTCGTAACAGACCGCGCGGCCGCTGCGGCCGTAACCAGCCAGGCTCGCGGTGCAGGGCTTGCTGCCGTCGGCAGCGCGTGTCGGTGCACGCGTGGTGGTGAAATTGCTCGCCAGTTCCTGCTGGTAGCGTTCGCTGTCAGTCCAGAGCGTGAGCGCGTAATCGAGGTAGCGCTTCGCCTGTGTCTTCTGTCCTTGCAGCATCAATCGCCGGTACTCGTCGAAATATTCATTCGCCGTGCTCTTGGCGTCGGCGAGTTCCTTCGCGAACGCCGCGACCTGCTGGTGGCCCGGTTCCTCGCGCTGTGCCGTGGCGAGAATTTCTTCCGCGGCGGTCAACTGCTTGTTGTTCAGCGCTTCGCGGCCCGCCGGCACGTATTGCGACGGACGTGGCGGCTGGCGGAGCGTGATTTCCGCGAGCGCTTCGTTGCCGGGGAACAACCGCTTCGCGGCATCCAGCAGTTCGTTGGCGCCGATCACGTCGGACGATTCGAGATTCTCGATGCGCGCCGCAAGATTGCGAACGGTTTCGTTGGCAATCGCCGTGGCATCCGCCGGAAACAGTTTCTGCACGTCTTCAAGCATGGCGGGCAACCGGCCGACGCTGCCGCTGGTGGCACTGCTCGCGAGTTCCATCAGTTCCTGCCGGCGCGCCTGGTTGCCGAACAATGCAACCGCATCCTTGAGTCCCTGCATGTCCGGTGCGAGTTGCAGGCCCTCGCGCGCGAAGCTCATGGCGTTGCTGAAATTGCCACGTTCGGCCTGCGAATTCGCGAGGCGCAGATACGCTTGGGCAATGGCCACGGGACCCGTCGTGGTCACGAAAACATCACTCGCCGGCAGGTCATCACGAAGCGATTCGAGCGTGCGGACCGCGTTCGCGACTTCATTGGCGTTCGCCTGGGTGACGAGCGTGTTCTTGAGCGCGTCGATGCGCGCAAGCCGCAGGCGTTCTTCCTGCTCGCGCTTGAATTGCGCCTCGGCATCTGCGAGTACGACGCGCTGCTGATCGAACACGGGCAGGTCCGGACGGAAGGTTTCACCGATGTCGAGCATTCGTCGTGCCGCGTCGAAACGGTCGGCCTGGATCAGGCTTTGCGCCTGCTGCACATAGGCATTCACGATGCGCTGTTGCATTTCCTCGAACCAGGTATTGCCCGGGCGCAGCAGCGCAATGGTTTCCTTGAACTGTTTTGCGAGCGCGTCGTTCCATTCGTTGTTGAAAGCGGCCTGGCCGAGCAATTCGTCCATCAATACGCGGCGCTGGTTCAGCGCCTGCAGGGCGTCGCTCAGGTTCCCCGGCTGGTAGCCGGCATTGATTTCGGCGCGGGAGAGATTTTCACGCAGGCCAAGCAGCTCGGAGACGGAGAATTGCCGCGCGAAAGTGAACAGCAGTTCCTCGGCCGCGGCGAAATCCCCGGCGCCGGCGAGCGCCTGGATGCGCGCGCTGACGGTTTCACGCAGCGGGCCTAGGATTTCTCCCAGCAAGGCATCATCCGGACGCAATTCGGTGAGCCGGTTGATGTCGTCGACGGCGGCGATGTAGCCGTCGATGGAATTCAACGCGCCGCGCTGCGCATCCAGGCGACCCTTGATGTCCGCCACCAGTTTCGCATCGGCCTGGCGCTTGAGTTCGCGACTGACCTGATCGTCAAGGTTGAGCAGCAGCGCGTCCTTCGGTGCGTAGGCGAGGCCGGCGGCGAGATACTCCGCGGCGCGATCCCAGGCGTTGGCCTTGATTGCGCCTTCCGCCAGCTCCGCATAGCGTGCCGACAGTCGCGCGTCATCCAGCAGCGCATTTTCCGGCGCGGCCTGGCGCAGCTTGTCGAGCACGTCGGTGATGTCGTCTTCGCTTTCCAGCGGCAGCAGCCGGTCTTCGGTCAGGTAGGCGTCGAAGGTCGAGTTCAGCTGCGAGATGAGCGTGTTGCGCCGGTCGGTCAGGTTGGTTTCAAGCGTCTGCACCTGCGCCGAGTCCGGATAATATTCGCGCACCTTGTCGATTTCCCGGAACGCCGCGGGGAAGTCGTAATTGCCCTGGGACTCGTCAACCAGCGCTTCGGCGCGCTGCTGGTAGTAGCCGATGATGATGTCCTTGCCGTCTTCCAGCAGGCCGCCACGCGCGCGTTCACTGAACTGGCCGAGATTCGCGAGCACGTCCGGCACCTGGCGGCTGCCTTGTTCCAGCGCCGTGATGATTTCCGCGTTCTTGTTGTCTTCGATCGTCTCGATGATCGGCTTGTAGGCGAGCGCGCTGATCAGCAAGGCGCCGGCGACGCCGGCGGCGAGGTAATACGGGAGATTGTTCTTCTTGAACTGGATGCCTTCCCAGAATTCGACGACGGACTTGGTGCGGTCCTCGCGGCGGAAGGCGAGCGCCTTGAACAGGACTTTCTGCTGGCGCTTGGTGAAGCCCGGCTTGTGCGTGATCGGCGCGGGCGACAGGCCTTTTTCCATCGCCTTCACGGACGACAGTTTGTTGAACGGATGCTTGCCGGTCAGAAGCTCGTAGGCGACACAGGCGAGTGCATAGATGTCATCGCCCGCTGCCGGATCAAGACCCTCGAACATTTCTGGCGTGGCGTAGGCGGGCGTGAGCGCGCCGAGCTGGCCCGGATCGAAGACGGTTGTTTCGCCCTGGGCGTCCGAACGCGTGGTGGAAGCGCGCGCGATGCCGAAGTCGAGAATCTTGACGGTGCCATCCTTGAGGAAGAAACAGTTGCCGGGCTTGAAATCGGAGTGCACGAGGTTGCGCGCGTGCGCGTATTCCAGGCCGTCGCACAGTTGCTTGATGATGCCGAGCGCTTCGTCGGTCGGCAGTCCGCCCGCGGGAAGTTTCTTGATGAACTTCGCCAGCTCCTCGCCTTCCATCAGCTCCATCGTCAGGTAAACGGTGGCGCCATCGCGATCGAAATCGTAAACGGTGGTGATGTTCGGATGCGCGAGCTTCTGTGCCTTGGAGGATTCGCGCTGCAGCGCGATAAAGGCTTCGGGATGTTCGCGGAAGTCGCCCGACAGCAATTTCACGGCGATGTACGGATTGCGGTCTTTCGCCTCGACCTTGAGCAGGTCGCGCGCCTTGTAGACCATGCCCATGCCGCCTTCGCCGATGGCGGAAAGCAGCTCGAAACGTTCTTTCAGGATCGTGCCGGGACCGATATTGCGCGGATCAAGCCCGCTGCCGCGCCCGCCGGTGAAACCGGTGTTCGTCGGCCAGCCGGTACCCGTCGGCGCACTCGCTGCCGGCGTCGTGGAATCGGACATCGCGAAGGGATCGAAAGCGCGACCGGCCCCGGGTGTTGCATCGGGGTCGTTCAGGACCGTGGCCTCGGCGTCGGCATCCGGCATCACGCGTGTCTTCTCGGCGCCACGCGGAATGACTTGCGTCTTTTCCTCGCCGGGTGGCGGCATCATCTGTGTTTTTTCATCGTCGCCCTTGTCGACGATCTGCGTTTTTTCCGCGGCGGCTGCAGCCTGCGCTGCGGCTTGTTCCGCTGCTTCTTCTTCCGTCAGCGGGACCAGGGACAATTCGATCTCGGCGTCAGCGCGGGCGCCGGCCTGGGCCGTGTCCGGATCGGCCACGGTGCGGTCGCTGTCCGTCACGGTCGCTTCTTCCGGTTCTGGAATCCGGATATCAAAATCGAACTCAAGCGGCGCGTCCGGGCTACCGGCGTTGCCCGATGTGATCGTGGTTTTCAGGGAGTCGACGAGATCCGGCGGCAGGATTTCCGCAGCGGATTCCAGCAGTGCGAGCAGCGACTCGCTGTCGGCCGTGCCCTCGGCCAGGGCGTCATCGATCCAGCTTCTTACCGTCTCGATGCTGACGTTCCCCTGCGCGAGATCCGCGAGCAAGGATTTGAAATCCGACACTGTCTTTAGCTCCTGCCCCCGTTCAATTCGGGAACGATAATGAAATCAAGGCACGCCAACGAAAAGTTTAGCCTTTTTCGATATTTACCGTCACGACTGTCACGTTGTCGCGCGCGCCGTTCTCAAGCGCAAGATCAACCGCGGCCTTGGCCGTATTCCCCTTGCGGCGCAGCAAGCGTGCGAGGTCCGCGACGGTCGTGTCCTTGAAGAGCCCGTCGCTGCAGATCAGGAACTGGTCACCCGGCTGAACCGCGTGCATGTCCATGTCCACGAACAGCTCATCCATTGCGCCGACAGCGCGCGTGATCCGGTTGGCCTGGGGGTGGTGTTCGGCTTCCTCGCGCGAGATCAGGCCTGCCTCGACCATGTCCTCGACCATGGCGTGGTCCTGCGTGAGCTGCTCCAGCCGCCCCTTTCGGAACCGGTAGACGCGGCTGTCGCCGGCCCAGACGCAAAGCACATGGCGACCGCGCGCGACAAGCACTGCCGCGGTGCTGCCGATGGTGTGCTTGTCGGAATCCTGTGCGAGCCGGAGCAGCTCGAGATTGACGTCGCGCAAGGCGTTTTCGACGGCGGTCGCAATAGCCGCGAGATCGCCCTCCATGGGAAGACGGTCCAGCGCCTCGACAATCATCCGGCTGGCCACATCGCCCGCCGAATGCCCGCCCATGCCATCGGCCACGGCCCAAAGGCCGCGCGCGGGGCTGTTCAGGCAGGCGTCTTCGTTGATCTTGCGGACCGTTCCGACGTGGCTGACCGCGTGGGAAGTCCAGGACACTGGATCATGCGTGCTCATTGGGCCATCGCTCGTTCGCGTTGCCGGTTCGAAAGGGCCGCCATGCGCGATTCTTCAACCGCACATCTTTATATGTATTATGTTGTGCGGGCGTTTTGAACATAAAATATACTTTGGGCACCTGAAATGCCAGCGTGAAACCCCGGAAACCGGGAAATCTGCTTGTGCTTGCACGGTTGCGGTACGAGCATTATGTTAGGCCGCGCGCGGCGTGCGAACGGAGATTCGCGGGCCGCGTCGTAACGGAAGACGACGCCATATAACAAGGTATCAATCCGAGGGGCGGCAATGAAGAAAGCGGGGGATTCGGGGGTGGCGCAATTCGCGGCGCGCGCGTATGCGAAGGCTGTTTTCCTGCTTCTGTTGGCCACGATGTTCGCCGGTTCCGCGCGCGCGGCCGAGGAGCCGCTGCCATTGCCTTTGCCGCCACTGCCGGACAATTCGCAGTCCCAGGGCCTGTTGCCGCCGGAAGGTTTCGGCACCGCGCCCCGCATTGATCCCAGCCAGCTCGCGTTTGAAATCCCGCCGGTGTTCCAGCGGCCGCTTGGCATCGACGAGGGCGGGCGCGTCTTCGTGAAGGAATTCATTATCAGCGGCGTGATCGATGATCCGGAAGCGGGGATTCTCAAGGCCCAAATCAACGAGCGCGTGCGCCAGCGGTTCGAGGATCTCAGCCAGCTTCTGACCCGGCTGCGTGTCGAGCGGCAGAACCAGGAAAATGTCGGACCCGACGGGTTCACGCCGGAGGAGCGCTCGGCAATCGTCGATTTCATGTCGGACGTGGTGCGCGATCTTTCGCCGGACATGCAGGTCGAGGCGTACCAGAGTTTCATCGATCAGTTGCGTCTTCAACGGCTCGATCGCAACCGCGGCCTCACGATTGGCCAATTGCAACTGATCGCGGACGAAATCACGCGGTATTACCGCGAGAAAGGCTTCTTCCTCGCGCGCGCGGTGATTCCCGCGCAGGAAGTGGTCGATGGCGTGGTCATGATTCGTGTGCTGGAAGGGCGCCTTGGCGGCGTCAATTCCCAGGGCAATGACAATTATTCGCACGCGCGTCTCGCGGATCCGTTCCAGCCGTTTCTCGGCGAGCTGATCACCGTCGACAAGATCGAGGACGCGCTTTTGACCTTGCAGGACTACCCGGGACTCAGCGCGGTCGGCGTGTTCCAGCCCGGCGAGGATGTCGGCACGGCGGACGTTCTCGTGCGCGTTTCCGACGAAGACCATTTCAGCTTCCTGGCGCGCGCCGACAATCACGGCACGCGGTTCACCGGTGAGCAGCGCCTTCTGGGCGAAGTCACCTGGAACAATCCGTTCGGCCGCGCGGACATCCTGCGGCTCACCGCCTTGCAGACGTACGAGCCGGACAATTCATTGTTTGGTGCGATCAAGTACGAGCTGCCGCTCGGCGATCCGCGTCACCGCGTCGGCGTCGAGCTGACGCGCAACACCTTTGACGTCGCGAACCTGACATCGGGCGCGGCGGGCACCGAGGCAGGCGGCATTTCCGAAATCGCCTCGCTTTATTACCAGCGCAATTTCATTCGCACGCGTGCGCTCAAGGTTGGCGGGAAAGTCGATCTGACCCGCAAGCAGGCGGATACGGAAACCTTCGGCCGCATCAGCAATCGTGACGAGATTGCCGTGCTCGGGTTCGAAGCCAATTACGAAAATATTGACCTTGCCAGCGCGACCATCAGTTCCGCGTACGCGCGCATTGATGTCGGCGTCGAAGCGCTCGGCGTGCCGACCACCGAGGAGTTGATCGAGAATCGCGACAATCCGGCGATCCCGGGGCCGAGCCGTTCAGGGCTGGACCGCGCGCCCGCGGGCAGTGATTTCACCAAGCTGACCTTCGGTTATTCCTGGCTCAAGAGCCTGACCGTGAACCAGACATTGCTCGCGCGCGTGAATGGCCAGTACACCACGGACCTGCTCACCAACCTTGAACAGTTTTCCATCGGCGGTCCGTCAAACGTGCGCGCGATCCCCTCATCGCAATTCCTGACCGACTCCGGCGCGTTTGCGTCCGTGGAGTGGGGTATTCGCGCGCCCGGTTTCGCGGATGCGCCGGCGTTCGCGAACCGCAGTTGGGGCGAGGTGCTGCGCTTCACTGTGTTCTACGATTTTGCGTATGGCGAGTTCGACGATAACGCCGTGCTGGTGGCCGACAGCGACGACAGCATCGAGGCGGGCGGCGCGGGCGTGGGCGTCGAGCTTGGATTGCCCGGTACGTTTCGCCTCAACGTGCAGTGGGCGAAGCTGACGAATGGCGTCGAGGCGCAGCCGGACAGCATCACCGATCCGCGCGCGATTCTCGATGACGACCAGCTCTGGGTGGATTTGACGGTCGAGTTTTGAAACACGGCCGGCCACAACGCGCGGCCGGCATGGATAAAAAACCGCTCAGGAGGAGCGGTTCAGTCGAACACAAAGCGTGTTCGGCTGAATTTCGAGCATTCTTCCGGAAGGGAACGCGGAAGGGTGCCGCAGAGGGTGACACCATGTGGTCTGTCGTGCGTTCGAAACGGCTCCGGTCGTTGGGAAATTTCTCCGCCGCATTGATGGTGGGCGTCATGTCCATGCAGGGCGCTTACGCCGGACCGACCGGAGAGCAAATCGTTGGCGGCGAAGGGCGCATCGTCCGTCCTGACGGGACCACCACCAACATCCACCAGAACACGCACCGGATCGTCATCAACTGGGACAGCTTCAACGTCGCGCCGAACGAAGTCGTCAATTTCTACCAGCCTTCCTCTGATGCGGCCGCGCTGAACCGCATTTTCGACCAGAACCCTTCCGAGATTTTCGGCGCGATCAATGCCAACGGCCGCGTGCTGCTCGTGAATCCGAACGGCATGATATTCGGCCAGTCGGCTTCCGTGAACGTCGGTGCGCTGGTGGCCTCGGGCCTCGACATCAATCCTGATGCCTTCATGGCCGGCGACTTGCGATTCGAAAACGCGAATGGTGCGATGGGTGGCCTGGTCGTCAACCACGGTTTGCTGCAGGCAGCAACCGGCGGTTCCGTCAGCCTGTTTGGCGGCGGCGTGCTCAATACCGGCGTCATCGTTGCGAATTACGGCACCGTGAATCTCGCCGCGGGCGAACAGGTGACCATCGATTTCGATGGCGACGGCCTGATCAATTTTGCCGTCGACGGCGAGCTGCTGGAAAACGCTTACGGTATCGATGCCGCTGTCGCCAACGAGGGCTCGATCCGCGCCGACAGCGGCCGCGTGTTGTTGTCCGCGAACGCCGCAAACAATGTGTTCGCGCAGGTCGTGAACAACTCCGGCGTCATCGCGGCGAAGGGCATTGCGACTGATGGCGGGCGCGTGTTCCTGACCGGCAGCGGCGGCGACACTTTCAATAGCGGCGTTATCGACGTCAGCAGCGCCGAGGGCGAAGGCGGCACGGTGCACGTGCTCGGTGATCGCGTTGCGCTGATCGAAGACGCAACCATTGACGCTTCCGGCGCCAAAGGCGGCGGCACCGTGCTGGTTGGCGGTGATTACCAGGGTTCCAATCCGGATATCCACAACGCGGCGCGCACTTATGTCGGTTCGGATGTTGTCATCGATGCCAGTGCGACCGATGCGGGTGACGGCGGCGAAGTGATCGTGTGGTCGGATGAAATCACGCGTTTCTACGGTGAAATCATTGCACGGGGCGCTGGAGGCGGCAACGGCGGTTTTGCGGAAGTCTCCGGTTTCAAGCTCGACTTCAACGGTTTTGCGGATCTCTCAGGTGCCAAAGCCGGCACGCTGCTGCTCGATCCGAAGGACATCATCGTGCAGGTCGGTGGTGCGGAAAACGAGCTCGACGGGCAAGGTCCTTCCGACGATGGCGATTCGAATACCTATTCTTTCACCGAGGACGGCACCAACACGGAGACGCTGGACGTCGTCGCGCTGACCACGATCATGAACGGTGGCACGACCGTCACCCTGCAGGCGCACGATGACATCACCATTGACGCCATCATCGATACGGCGAGCGCGGCAACCGCCGGCGGCGGCCTGACGCTGCAGGCGGGCGATGACATCTTCATCAACGCAAACATCAGCACCAACAATGGCGCGATAACATTTACCGCGAACGATGCGGCAGCAACGCCGGTTGCACCTGACGCGACCGGTGACATCTTCATGGCCGACGGCGTAACGATCGATTCCGGCTCGGCCGCTATTGTCCTTGGCGCCGAAAACCTCATGCTCGAAAACCTTGTCACGACGGGCACGATTGACGTGACGGCCACCGCTGGCAGCATCCTGCAAACATCTGCCGACATGCAGCTGGCGGGTTCGACGATCACACTGGCCGCGGCGACCGGCATCGGCGCGAGCGGTGCGGCGATCAATACCGCGGCGACCAGCCTGGATCTGACGGGAACGGCGGGCGATGTGTTTGTCAGCGAAGCCGATGGCGTGACACTGGATGCAGTATCGGCGGGCGGCGCGGTCGACATCAGCAACGCGGCGGGCATGATCACGGTCGGCGGCGCAACGACGGCAGGAACAACACTGGATCTTGCGGCTGTGGACGGCATCACTGTGAATGCCGCCGTCACATCCGGCGGCGTTACGGGCATCAACGCGGACAGCAACAACGACGGTGCCGGCACTTTCGCGGCCGGCGCGACGGGTTCGGTAAACACCAACGGCAACGCACTGGCCATAACGGCGAGCGACGTCGATATCAACGCGACAGCGACGCTGAACAGCGGCGCGGCGGGAACGACGATCACCGCTTCCCTTGACGGCGATCTTTCCGTCGGTACGCAACAAGCGGCCGAACTGAATGTCACCAATGCCGAACTGGCGAACATCACGGCAAGCAGCATTGATTTTGTCACGACGAACACCGGAGACATCTACCTTGACGGCGCGATTGGAGTTGCGGCGAACGGTGATATCAGTCTGACGTCGGGCGACACAGTGATCGTCCAGTCTGCCGGTGCGAGCGTCGCCAATGCGTTATCAGTAACCGGCGCGACGACACTGAACGGAGGCGTTTCTTCGTCAACCGGTGACATCACCTTCAACAACGACATCACAGCGGGCGCAAACGTCGATGTTCTGGCCGGTGGCAGCATTACTGTTGCGGGCGTAAATGCCGGCGCTTTCGCGGTCAATCTGCGCGTTGATAATGACAACGACAGTGCCGAGTCGTTGACGCTGACGGGAGCGCTCACTGGCGACGTCAACCTGTCCGGCAGCGCAACCAGTGCCGATGACACGCTGATCGGCGGCGATGTGGCAAATCTGTGGAATATCACGGGCGCCGATATCGGCACCTTGAACGGTTCCGACTTCGCCGATTTCGCGAACCTGGCGGGCGGCAGCGGCGACGATGCATTCACGGTTGGATCGGGCGCGACGTTGAGCGGCACGATCGACGGCGGCGAAGGCGCGGAAACTGGCGGCGATACGCTGGCGCAGACCGACGGCGCGAACAGCTGGACGATCACCGGCGTGGACGCGGGTAGCGTCACGGACATCGGTTCGTTCGCGAACATCGAGAGCGTGAGCGGCGGAACCGGCGTTGATACGTTCGACTTTGACAGTGGCGCGGCGATCAATGCGGCGGGCGGCGCCGGCGATGACATCTTCAACCTCGACGTGGCCGTTGTCGGCGCCCTCGACGGCGGCGATGACAATGACACGTTCAACGCGCAGGGCGGCACGGCGACGAGTGTCACCGGCGGTGGCACGGGCACGGACAGTGACACCGTCGTCGGCAGCGGCGCGATTGCGATCAGCGGTGTCGATCAGATCACATCGAACGGCCAGGTGTTCACCGACATCGAGAACGTCACCGGCAGCGCGAACGACGATGCGTTCACGATCGCCTCCGGCGCAACGTTGAGCGGCACGATCGACGGCGGCGAAGGTGGCGAGACAACCGGCGACACGCTGGCGCAGACCGACGGCGCGAACAGCTGGACGATCAGCGGCGCGAACGCCGGCGATGTCACGGACATCGGTTCGTTCGCGAACATCGAGAGCGTGACGGGCGGAACCGGTGTCGATACGTTCGACTTCGACACCAATGCCGCCATCAATGCCGCCGGCGGTGCCGGCAACGACATCTTCAACCTCGACGTGGCCGTCACCGGCAACCTCGACGGCGGCGCGGACGACGACACGTTCAAC
>DASVDI010000017.1:0-5735 GCA_036381175.1 Gammaproteobacteria bacterium | reverse complement strand
TCGAATGGGCCGAGGCTAGCAGCTGAACGGAGGTAACCCGATGCTGGGTGGCAACAAACGCAAGACGCCGCACATGGACACGCTGGTGGGACACAACACGAAAATCGTCGGCGACATTCATTTCGAAGGCGGCCTGCACGTCGACGGCCTCGTTGAAGGCAACATCAACGCGCGTGACGCCGGCTCGCGCTTGTCAATCAGCGAGCGCGGCCAGGTCCAGGGCGAGGTACGCGTTCCGGAAATCATGCTGAACGGCATGGTCAAGGGCGACGTTTATGCCGGCGAGCGCATCGAACTCGGCGTCAAGGCCAATGTCGAGGGGAACGTGTACTACAACCTGATCCGCATGGAAGCCGGCGCCACGGTGAATGGCAAGCTGGTGCACAAGCCGGGGGGGCAGCCGATGCTGGCCTTGAAGCACGAGAACGACAGGCACGAGAAAAGCGATGCCGCAAAACACGAGCCGCCCGGCGATTCGCCCGCTCGGGAGGACCGTCAGAACGCGGGATGATGAAAAGCTGCTGAAACTGGTAAAATGAGCCGGCAATTCATCACTGGTCCAGGTCAATGAGCGTACAGACGCACGATCCCAATCAGGACACTACACCGGCATCGCCGCTGCTTTTCACCGACGCGGCGGCGCGCAAGGTGCGCGAGCTGATCGAGGAAGAAGCGAACGAAAGCCTGAAGCTGCGCGTGTTCGTCAGCGGCGGCGGCTGTTCCGGTTTCCAGTACGGATTCACCTTCGACGAGGACGTCGCCGAAGGCGATACCCAGGTCGAAAACGGCGGCGTGGTGCTGCTGGTCGATCCGATGAGTTTCCAGTACCTGATGGGTGCGGAGATCGATTACAAGGAAGACCTGGAAGGCGCCCAGTTCGTGATTCGCAATCCGAATGCGTCCACTACCTGCGGTTGCGGCTCGTCATTCTCGATCTGAAAATTTCCGCACCACAAAAAAGCGCCGCGACTTTCGCGGCGCTTTTTTTTTCGGGTGCAGAAATCTACGGCAGATATACGGCGCCGAGCGGCACAGGACGTCCCGCGCCGGTAACGGAAGGCAGGTTTCCCGGCCTGCCTGCCAGGCGCTCGCGTGCGAGCCACGCAAAAGCGGCGGCTTCGACGAAGTCCGCGCTTACGCCAAGCGCGTCCGTCACGTCGACCGGAATGTCATGCAGCGCCGTCGCAAGCGCTTCGCGAAGCACCCGGTTGCGCGCGCCCCCGCCGCACAGCAGGACCCGGTCCGCGCTTGCCCGATGAAGTTCGCGCGCAATGCTTTCCACGGTCAACGCCAGCAGCGTTGCCTGTACGTCTTCCGGCGGCAGGTGCAGGCCGGAAAGATGCTGCAGCAGCCACTGCCGGTTGAAATGTTCGCGACCGGTGCTGCGCGGCGGCGCCTGATGAAAGAAAGGATCCGCGGACAAGGTCGCGAGCAGTTCATCGTTGACCTTGCCGCTCGCGGCCCACGCGCCGTCGCGGTCGAAACGCTCGCCTTTGCTGTGCTGTATCCAGGCATCCATCAGGCCGTTGCCCGGCCCCGTGTCATAGCCGGTGACGGTAGGCCCGAGCCGCGTGATGTTGGCAATGCCTCCGATGTTCACCACTACGCGCAGCTCGTCGTCGCTTGCAAACATCGCCGCGTGAAATGCCGGTACCAGTGGCGCGCCCTGGCCCCCGACCGCCATGTCCATGCGGCGAAAATCCGCAACAACGGGTATGCCTGTGGCCGCGGCGATACGGTTGGCGTCGCCAATCTGCCAGGTGAAGGCGGGGGTGGTGTCCGGGCGGTGACGAATGGTCTGGCCGTGGCAGCCAATAGCGGAAATCCGTTCAGCCGGCACTTGGGCTTTTGCCAGGACGCCATGGACTGCGGCGGCGTAAGCAAGACCGAGTTGCGCGTCGGCGCGGGCGATGTCGTCCAGGCTGGCGCTTTCGGGTTGCTCGATGAGATGCTGGAGCGCGTCGCGCAGGTCGTCCTCGAAAGGCGTTGTCGCCGCATGCGTTACTGCGACGCCGGAAGAGAAGTCTACGAGTGCGGCGTCGATGCCGTCGAGACTGGTGCCGGACATAAGTCCGATGAAATGGTCCGGCACGCGAAACTCTCCTATGGCGCGACTGCTACGCGTGTGCGCGGGTCAAGCATTTCAAGCTGGTGAAGCAAAGGCTCGCTCGTTGCGGCAAATCGCTCCATGTACTTTTCAGGCAGCGGTTCGGCGTCCGGCAGTTTCACCGTGCGCGGGTTGCGGTGTACGCCGTTGACGAGAAATTCGTAATGCAGGTGCGGCGCCGTCGAAAGCCCGGTGCTGCCGACATAACCGATGATTTCGCCCTGCTCGACGCGTTCGCCTTCCTTCACGACACGGCGGGTGAAGTGCAGGTATTTCGTGACGTAGTTCAGGCCGTGCTTGATGAAGACATGATTGCCGTTGTACTTGTCGTACCCGGATCGGATGACGCGGCCGTCACCGGACGCGTAAACGGGTGTGCCCTTCGGTGCACGGTAGTCAACCCCGTTATGTGGTTTCACCCGCTTCGAAATCGGATGCAGACGTTTCGGATTGAAACCGGAACTCACATAGGAAAAGTTCAACGGCGCCCGCAGGAAGGCCTTTCGCATCGGCGTTCCGTCGGGGGCGTAATACGCGGCATTGCCTTCGTCATCCACGAAACGAACGGCGTTCAGCTTACGGCCGTCATTGATAAATGTGGCCGCGAGAATGTCGCCGTCGCGAACCTTTTCCCCATCACGATAGATCTCTTCATAGATGATGCGGAACTGATCGCCTTCGCGAATGTCCAGCGCGAAGTCGATGTCCCACGCGTAGATCTTCGCGAGACTCATGATGAGCGCGTCGGAAAGACCGGCGTCGTAACCGGCCTGGTAAAGCGACGAGTGGATGACACCGCTTGCCACCTTCACCTGGCGCTGTACCGGCAACTCGGTTTCCATGAGCTGGAATCCGTCGCCGTTGCGGACAATTTCAATGCGCTGTTCGCCAACCGCCCGAGTCGTCAGCGAAGCAAGACCGCCTTCCCGGGTTACCGCAACCTTGATCCGGTCACCCGGCCGAAGTGCGCGAAGATGACTTGCGGACCCGCCGAGTTGCATGATGGCGTGCAGGTCGCTTGCCGGGATATTGTTACGTTCGAACAGAGCTGCGAGCGAGTCGCCCTCCTTCACGACAAGTTCGAGTATGCGACTTGTGCTGGCGCGAGCCGGTGTGTCCGAAGAAACCGCGGCAAGCGGCGGCACCTTGAGCGCACGAATGTCGCCGCCGGCGAATCGCTCGATATCGGTTTCCATCGAGCGGGCGGGATCAGACGAAACGCTGATCAGGAAAATGCCGAGCACACAGGCGCAAACCGCACCCATGACATAATGATGCCGCCGGGGACGGCGCGATCCGCGGCCATGTTCGCCCGGTATCTTATAATCTGCTTTCATGCGCACTGCGGTAGTCCCGCCCTCGAAAATTCCGGGGTAAAGGTACCCGGAGGGTTGTTTTCGGTCAATCTTGCACTAAGCATTTTTCCCAATAAAACCGGCAATTACAGTTACTTTGTAACGCAACAATACAAGGATAGCAGGAGCATCTGTGATGGTTTCCCCTCAAGCATCCCCGGGCGACGCGCTGGAAATCCTGCGCCGCGGCGCGGACGAAATCCTGGTCGAGAACGAACTCGTCGAACGGTTGAAAAGCGGTGCGAGACTGCGCGTCAAGGCGGGCTTCGATCCGACGGCGCCAGACCTGCATCTCGGCCATACGGTGCTCATCAACAAGCTGCGCCAGTTCCAGGATCTCGGTCATGAGGTGATTTTCCTCATCGGCGACTTCACGGGAATGATCGGCGACCCGACCGGCAAGAATGCGACCCGTCCGCCACTGACGCGCGAGGAGATCGCCGAGAACGCCAGGACCTACAAGGAACAGATTTTCAAGATTCTCGACCCGGAAAAAACCCGCATCGAGTTCAATTCGAAGTGGATGGACGAAATCGGTGCGGCCGGCGTGATCCAGCTCGCGGCGAAACACACGGTTGCACGCATGCTGGAGCGCGACGATTTTTCGAAGCGCTACAAGGAGAACCGTCCCATCGCGATACACGAGTTTCTCTACCCCCTTGTGCAGGGCTATGACTCGGTGGCCCTTGAGGCCGACGTGGAGCTCGGCGGGACGGATCAGAAGTTCAACCTGCTGGTCGGCCGTCAGTTGCAGGAGCACTATGGCCAGAAGCCGCAGGTCGTTTTGACCATGCCGCTGCTCGAAGGCCTGGACGGCGTGCAGAAAATGTCGAAATCGCTGGGCAATTACATTGGCATCACCGAAGCGCCGGATGAAATGTTCGGCAAGGTCATGTCGATTTCCGATGAGCTGATGTGGCGCTACTTCGAACTGCTGTCGTTCCGGCCGATGCCGGAAATCGCCGAGTTTCGCAGACAAGTCGCGCAAGGGCTCAATCCGCGCGACGTCAAGTTCCTGCTCGGCATGGAAATCGTGGATCGCTTTCACGGCGCGCACGAGGGGGAGAAGGCGCGTGACCGGTTTGTCGCGCGTTTCCAGCGGGGTGCGCTGCCAGAAGACCTGGACGAGGTGACGGTGAAGGCGGATGGCGCCGCTGTCGGCATTGCACAATTGTTGAAAGAGGCGGGCCTGGTCAGTTCTGCCTCCGAGGGGATGCGCATGGTGAGGCAGGGCGCAGTAAAAATGGACGGCGAAAAGATCGCCGATCCCAGGCAGGAGGTCGCGGCGGGGACCGAGGCGGTTTTTCAGGTTGGCAAGCGCCGGGTCGCTCGCGTGCAAGTGAAATGAGCGGGCCGACAAGCGGATTTCCCTCCTGGTTGAACACGAAATCACCATCCGGATCCGATCGTTCAAAAATCGTTCACGCAGGTGTTGACGTTCCCGTCTGACCCCCTATAATGCGCGCCTCTCGCATGGACAGCGGGGCACGCGAACCGGACGGGAGATGAAAATTTCCCGACAGGGATTGACAGGAAGCCAGCCTCGCGTAAAATGGTCCGTCTGCCTGGGGCGCTACAATTTCCAGGCCGCTCTTTAAAAACTGAATCAAGTGACTTGTGTGGGCGCTCGGGTCGTGGGGTTGCAGTCGCAACAAACGATCAAAGAGTGACCATCAAGAGCCCAAGAATGAAACAGTTGTTCTTGAGTTCTGGACACTCTCTTTAGTTATAAACTGAAGAGTTTGATCCTGGCTCAGATTGAACGCTGGCGGCATGCCTAACACATGCAAGTCGAACGGCAGCGCGGGGAGCTTGCTCCTTGGCGGCGAGTGGCGGACGGGTGAGTAATGCATAGGAATCTGCCCAGTAGCGGGGGATAGCCCGGGGAAACCCGGATTAATACCGCATACGCCCTACGGGGGAAAGTGGAGGATCTTCGGACTTCACACTATTGGATGAGCCTATGTCTGATTAGCTTGTTGGTGGGGTAACGGCCTACCAAGGCGACGATCAGTAGCTGGTCTGAGAGGACGATCAGCCACACCGGAACTGAGACACGGTCCGGACTCCTACGGGAGGCAGCAGTGGGGAATATTGGACAATGGGGGAAACCCTGATCCAGCAATGCCGCGTGTGTGAAGAAGGCCTGCGGGTTGTAAAGCACTTTCAGAAGAGAAGAAAAGCGCAGTGCTAATATCACTGTGTCTTGACGTAACCTTCAGAAGAAGCACCGGCTAACTCCGTGCCAGCAGCCGCGGTAATACGGAGGGTGC
>DASVDI010000016.1:0-66086 GCA_036381175.1 Gammaproteobacteria bacterium | reverse complement strand
CATGTGAACGAGGCCGAGGTGATCCAGCATTTCATGGCCGGTGAAGCCGCGCGTGGTGGTGACATCAAGCAGTGGCGTGATGCGCCAGGGGTCGGGGGTGAGCGTGCCGGGTTTTATCGCTTGCCCCCAGGCGTCGAACTGGTACTGCTCAACGATTTTTCCTGCGTTATCCGTGATGAGCGTGACGGAACCGAGGTGATCGCGGTGCAGGTAACGCGTGTTCTCCACGCCGCTGGTTGTGTAATCGGTAACGATGGCGACGACATTGCCGCCGGCGATGATGTGCTGGCGGTATTCAACGCTTGTGCTGATGCCGCGCGTCTTCTCGATACGCTCGACAAGCCCGGCATAGTGCGTGGTTTCCGCGTCGCCGTTTCCGTAGTGCTTGATGTGTTGATAACGCTTACGACCCGGGCCGTAAGCGAAGCTTGACCAGGCGCTGCCCTTTTCGATCCGGACAGGCTTGTTGAAGCTGCTCCAGGTAATAATCCTGCCATTGGCGTCTTCAACGTTGCCGTTGGCATCGTAGAGGTAGGCAAGAGTTTCAGTTTTCTCGCTGCCACTGAAACGGTCAATACCGATGACTGCGTGCGGCCGCGTCTGGCCTGTTGCGCCTTCGCCATATTGGTAGTTTCTCAGATTGCCTTTTCTCTTGAGATTACCGGCCGCGTCGTATTCGAATGACTGGCTGATGTCGAGATAGCCCGCATGCAATACGGCTTTGGTGAGGCGGTAAAGACGGTCGTACTGGAAAGTTTCGTGTACGCCGGTCAGCTGATCGGTGCGGCTGAGGAGATTACCTGCGCTGTCCCAGGCGTAGCTCTGGAACTGGCGGGTGTAGTTGGTGTTGCCGGCGGAACCGACGCCGAGTTCAAGCACCATGCCCGTCGCGGCATCGAAACGCGCACTGTTGGCGAGACCATTACCGAGGGTGGCGCGTTCGAGCTGGCCTTGCGCGTTGATCTTTTCCGCCTGCCAGTAAATCGTGTTGTGATCGCCATCAGCGCGTTGCACGCGTTTGAGTTTCCCGCTTCCGCCGTAATGATGAGTAAGCTGCAATGCACCGGCGGTGTCAGGTGTGTTGACATCTGCCGCAGCAGCCGGAATATCGCGCGCGGCAGGATATAAAACGTTGCTGACGCGTCCAAATGCATCGTATGTGGTGCGCGTGAAGTAGGCGAATCCGTCGATGATCTTGAGTTGCGTGTCGACTTCACCAAAGGCCGTGTAGGCATACGCTTCACGGTAGCCGTCGTGCTGTTCCACGCTGGCAAGCTTTCCGATGCCTTTTCCAGGTGCGGTGTCGTAAGTCCAGCTTGTAATGCCTTCGGATTCCGTGCGCCGAATCATCCGGCCGAGCACATCGTATTCAAGCGTGACAACCTGATCTTTGGAATCCTGCTGCCAGACCAGCTCTCCCAAGGCGTTGTGCCGATACTGCCAGTGCCCCATGTCGGGGTCTTGCATCGATGTCTTGCGTCCACGCTTGTCATAGTTGAGCGTAATCGCGTGATCGGATGGCGGTGTGACGCTTGAGGTTTCTCCTGTCGCCGTATACGCATACGTCGTCTGCGCAGTGCCACTGTCCAGCCACTCCACGACCTTGAGCAGCCGACCGGCGACATTTTCCGTGCGCTCGACGACGCGCGGCTGGCCAACCACAACGCCATCCGCAATCGGGTGAGTAACGGTCGTCTTGAGACCGTTGTAGTTGTATGTGGTGACGGCGGTGTAGCGCGGCGGCGGTGTCGTGTGATCATAAAGAAGCGCTACATCAAGATCGCTTCGGCGATCGCATTCATTGGCGCTTGCTGGACGGTGTTCCTTGATGACGCGATTGAGATTGTCGTATTCGCGAAAGACATAACAAACGACAGGATCATCGAAGCGATAGGGGTTGGAAACAAGGTACGGACGCCCAAGCATGTCGTACCAGGTTTCGATGGCGATGTATTCGGAATCCAGGCCGCGCTCATAGGCAAACACTTCGCGACCGATACGGTCGAGTTCGACAATACGTTCCCCGCCCGCGCTGCTCGTGGTTCGGACCTGCGTTTCCGCGTTCTCGTGGTGACAAGCCGTGCCGCCACCGCACCAGTTGCGGCTTGTCGTGGATTGAAGCGCGGATCGAGGCGTTACCTCGCCAGTCAGCTGGCCGAACGAATTGTAGGACCATGACGTCACAAGACCGTTCGGTCCGGTGGATGCCGTCTTCGCGTTGAATTTCGCGTTCCAGGTATAGCTTTCGGTATGCCCGAGATGGTTGCGGGTACTTTCCGGATAAACGCCACGACTGTCGTAGTTGGTTACGGTAGTACGCGATTGAATGGCGTACTCACCGATAGCGCCACTCGACACCGTCCTGGTCTGTATGTTGCCGAAACCGTCATGGGCATATTCGGTAACCAACTCCAATTGCGGATTACCCGGCTCCAGGACTTCGCGTGTCAATTGTCCGTTTCCTGCAGCGTATGAAAATTCCGCTCGTCGAGTGATGCTGGCGGTGCCAGGGGCCGAGTGCGTAACGGTTGCACTCGCGAGGCGACCAAGCAGCCAGATCGTCGTATTGTCATCGTACGTATTGACGGTGCGCACACGATGCAGGTCACCGCCACTACCATCGTCAGTACGCACATCCACAAGCGTGGCGTTGCCGTGATCGTCGTACTCGTAAGCTGTGCGAATGCGGCGAACCAGGCTGCCACTGCCGAGATCGTAATCGCGCGAATCCGTACTCGCCGCCCACACGAAATGCGAGTTCCCTATCTCGCGGGTTTCCAGGGCATTCGTCGTGCGGCTGATGAGTTCACCGTCAGCGGTTGTTTCCGCAAAACCGATGCCGCTTGCTACTTTGAAGGGCTCCAGATCGCAATCGATAGCACTGATGGAAAACGGATCCACAGACGGGCAGCCAGGGAAGAAACGATCGCGCAAGGCATCGTTGTCGATGTCCTCGGGAGACGTTGCTTCCGGCCGCCATTGCTCGGCCTTGTGAACCATCCCGGTGAACGGGAAGCTTTGCTTGTGATGATTGACGGTGTCGATGCCGGTGTTGGCATTGCTGGCGTGCACTTCCGCGAAGCCGAGAAAGCCTCGACCATGAATATCGATTTTCCCGCCCTTGTAGCGATAGCTGGTCACTACCTTGACGTGATTGCCGTTGTGCAGGACTCGGCCCGTATCCTGCGCAAAGAAACGCACAACGGGAACGGGGCCCTGGAAGTCGCGAATATTCCATTTATCGCGATCTTCCGGTTCCAGTCCTGCATCGCTGTCGCCCAGGTAGTCATCACCCAGCAAGCTCAACGGCAGATAGCCGACGGCGGTCTCCATGCTGTAGCCATCGACGACGCCGGTAAGTATTGACTGACCGATGCCGGAAGGACGAAGCATGCTCCACCGGTTCTCGCCATCGTCATAGAACAGATCTTCAATGCCGTCACCTGTCAGGTCCATGAACCGGGCAGAATAGTGGCGACCACCATGCGCGCCGTCATTGAAACCGGAATTCTGTTTGGCGCCGAAACCATCGCCATTGGAAAGATGCACCGTCCAGACGGTGCCATAAGGTCCATCCCAATTGCCCTTCGCCTCCGCGACCATGAGGTCCTGCTTGCCATCGCGATTCCAGTCAAGGGCGCGCATCTCGTGGTCTTGCCAGTTTCCGCCACGCCAGGCGGTCGCTTGCCAGCCATCACCGGTATTCACATGTAGCGCCCATTGCTCATCCTGCTTGCGCAGGATGTCGGTGAGGCCATCGCCATTGGCATCGATCATCACCGGTTTATCGGTACGCGGACCGCGATTCCAGGGGATTTCAAAATTCTCGCCCGTACCGAGCAGGACGCCGCCAATTGAGTCGCCCGGGATGTACAGATCCGGAATACCGTCGCCATTGGCTTCAAGTGGCACGAGGCGATGAGAGAAGTGAACGGCGAGACCGGTGTCCGTTGAACTTTCGAAAACGCCATCTTCGTATCGCTCGATGAACAAGGTCTGGAACTTCTTGATCAGCGCTTCGGCCTTTCCATCGCCGTTAATGTCCAGCGCGACATTGCTGGAGTCTTCGAGGTGGCGGTATTTGTCGATGTCGTTGTGGATGGCTTCTGAATCCACAAGCTGCAGATTTTCGCCGGTGCTTTTGAGCAGCCAGTAATGCTCGTTTGCAGCCTGTGGAACAAGAACGTCGTCGAAACCGTCTCCGTCATAATCTCCGACCAACGAAAATTGAATGGCAAGCTTGTACTTGTCCACGCATTTCGCGTATTGGTCAAAATCACCAGGATCGAAGGCAAAGTCGCAGAATCCTCCGTCCTGCAACACAGAAATGTTTGTCGCACGGTAGCCCTTGCTGTGATCACCGAACTTGATGATGAACTGGCCGTCATCCCAGTACACCCAGTCCGGCAGGCCATCACCGTCAATATCCGCAGCCATGAACTCGTCATCAATATTGATGCCGGAAAGATGCGCGGGATAGGCGCCAGGATGTTTCCATCCGAACCGCGTTTCAGGAAAGCACTGGTTTTCGCTTGCGCAGAGTTGTGCGGATATCAGTGCGCTCAGGCCGGATGCCGGCGCTTGTTCATATTGCAGCTTGTAATACCTGGCGAGTTCCGCTCCCGCGTAAACCTTGATTTCCTCCAGTCGCTTCGTTAACGCCGTCTTGCCACCGCCCGGTATGAATCCGGCCGCCTTGTCAGGACGCGCTCCATATTCCAGTTTCACGCGGCCGATCAATTGATCCTGGTTGTTGTACCAGGCAATTTCTTTCGGATAGAACTCGCCGCTGCCATTCGCATCCGAGTTTTCTTCATAGGTATAGGCGATATAGTTACCGAACCGATCTCTGATTCGTGAAATCGCCCACAGCATAGGCACGACGCTTCCCTGCACGTTGACGCGCGAATCCTGCGTCGTACCGTATTGACGTATCAATCCACTTTTGTCCCGCACCTCGAAATGGTCCGGTATTGTGCTGATGGACCACGCCTCGGAGGTAACCTTCTGGAACGACTCGATCTCCGTACGGTATTCGATAGCGTTCGACCAACTGCTACCTTTTTTTATGATCCGTCGCCCATCCAGGCAAAATTTGTCGGTATCGTCGAATTGAATGCCAAGGCTGATCCCATCCTGCGCAATGGTTTTCGGACAGCGCGTAACAGCCGACAACCCCGACAACGACCAACCAACACCGAGATGACCATTGCCGGCTCGGCTGGAATACAACAAGGCCAGATCCGGTTGCATTCCCGCAGCACCCTTCGGCAGCTCCAGCGGTATTCGATAATTCGCAGCACCCGTAGAGTCCACGGAAAGCTCGCCCGGCAAACGGCCAACAGGATGATTGCGACGGTCGGGCTCCGGTTCCGGGAGCGGCATGGAATCGGAGTTGTTGCCGGCGCGATCGATGACACGTATGCGCAGGCCTCCCGGTGGAATATCCGCGTTGTCGATCATTATCGAGAACGCACCGTTGGCATCGGCGTATCCACTCTGGATGATCCGGATGAACGCCCTCAACGCGTCCAGGCCACGGATATCCTCATCGAACAACAACGCGTTTGAAGGCAGGATCTGCACTTGCGCGTACGGATCAACGGCGCCTGGTCCACCGATGATTTCAATGCCGTCTTCGGTCTCAACGACTGTGATGGCGCCGGGTGGCAACGGTGGCGTGGTATCCAGCGTGACGTGAACCGTCTCATGGGATGCGTTGGTGGCAAGATCAACGGCCTCGACGCTGATGGGATTAAGGCCTTCGATCAATTGTGGCTGACCGGAGAATTCCAGTCCTTCAAGGCCCGCGATCTCATCATCAATCGAAACCAACGCAGGTTCGTTGACGTAACCGGCCACTGTGACCGATTCATCGCGCGTATGCAGATTGTCTTCGGGCGAGGTAACGGTAATGACAGGTGGAACGGTGTCGAGCATGTAGGTGATTGAAGCCTCGCCAACATTCCCGGCGCGATCGGTAGCAACGAAGCGGATCGCGTTTTCACCTTCTACCAGCTCGATATGATGCTCGAATGCTTCAGAAAATGTCAGCAGGACATCGGCGGCGTTGATCTTCAGGGTAACTGGCTCATTGAATCTGCCGACAAGTGTTTGCCGGGATTTGTTTGTCAACAAATCATTAGCGGGAACAATCTCGACAAGTTCGGGCGGCGCGATATCAACAGTGAAACGCGTGCTGCCAGCCGCGGAACGGTTGAACGCTAAATCCTCGACTGTGACCGCAATCGTGACTTCGCCGTCCTGGATGGGTTCGACCGGTACGCAAACCGCATCTTGAGCATTCGCTTCACAGCTTACGGAAAGCGGTTTTCCGTCCAGCGTGAATTCAAACGTTTCCGTGTCTACTGCTGAGCCGAAATCATCGTATGCGACCAATATCCCGGGTGTGTTGTCGCTGGTGAATGTCTCCGAAGCGGGTTTGATAATTTCGATGACTGGCGGCGTAACGTCGTAGTGCAAAGCGCCGGTATGAATATTTCTCGGCGCGCCGTCGACGACCATCTCGACCGCTTGCACAACATCACCGTCAGCGCTGACCTGCACCGCCCACCGGCCATTGATCGTCCATGCGCTGTCACTGGACGGGTCCGCAAACAGTCCGCGTGATCGCCCGCCTGCCTGGAAACCGGTCGCCGGAGAAAATACGCGGAACTGGAACAGCAATGAGCCATCAGCGGTGAGCGCTGCGATATCGTGTGTGCCGGCAATCCAGACGCAGCCTTCACCATCCGCGCTGACGTGATCGGCAAAAGGCGAAACCGGCGATGCGAACGCGCCACCAAGAGTGCCGTCCGGCGCATACCATTGCAGGCCTGCATGACTTGTTACCCAGACGCGATCCAGTCCCCTGTCGTAATGGATATTCCAAATCCGCCCTGGCTGCTGATAATCGATCTCGAACAGCGGATTTGACTCGGCATCAAACACGGCGAGCTTTCCCGGCATCGCCACCCAGACCTGTTCTCGCACGCGGTCGAAAGCCAACGCCGCAATATTCGAATCAAGCGTTTGTTTCCCCAGGACAACGCCCTCTGAAGAAACGCGCGCGAGAGTCTTGCCGGTCGCAATCCAGACCTGCGAGCCTTGATCATCGAAAAGCAGCGCGTCAGCGTTACCGTTCGCAAGCGCCGGTAATGGAAACGCCGCAATGATTTCACTCGCGGGTGAAACGGAAACCAGTTGAGAATTTCCGTAGAACCACGCATTCCCCGTCGAGTAATCCGTTCCCACCACATCCATCTCGGACAAGTCGGAGATTTCCGGCCCAACACTTCCCGTCAATGTCTTGATGACAATCGCGCCGCGATTCTCGACAAGCCACAACGCACCGGGATGCGTATCGGGAGAGGCAGCTCGTGCGGGCAAGAGAAGGACAAGCAGAAGAGAACATACAAATGAACGGGAACATGCAGTACAACCATCCATGGTGATTCTCCGGCAATTCATCCTTGAGGGTTGACGTGCATTTGCACGTCACTATCCCAAGTATTACCGGCATTTCGTCATCGACTCAAGAAAGACCTGTTATTGGGTCTTGTTACTCAGCGAGTAGCCTCTCACTCGCGCGTGCGAAACCATCCTGTCAACGAATAACGTTCGCGTTTCGTCTCGAGCACTTCGTGCGGAATTTCATGGCTGAGGAATGCGACCAGCGTGCCACCTTCTGGAAGCACGTCGATGATTTCTTCGCCGTCGTCTTTCGGCAGGAACATTCGCAACTCGCCGCCGTCGTTCGCGGACCAGTCGTCGTCGTTCAGATAAAGAATGACGGAAAGCTTGCGATGCGCGGCGTCCTTGAACTGATCGAGATGCCGCCGGTAATGCGCGCCAGGTGGATAGACGGTGACGTGGCCTTCGAATTCACAAACGCCGAGAAACATTTCGCGGTTGACGGCGAGGCGCAACGGTTCGATGTGTTCGTCAAGAAACGCAGAGAAGCGTCCACCGACGGAGAAGTCCAGCCAGCGGACGTAATCGCCACGGATGTCGTCGCGCACCTGGAAGGTTTCACCCCGCCCGATACCCGCGCGGCGCAACTCGCCCTCTTCCCACCATTCCTTGAGACGCGCGCGCAACGCGACTGCCTCTTCACGGGAAAGGAAATCGCGGCAGACGGACCAGCCATCTTTCGCCACTGCTGCAGCGATGCTCGCGTGCCTGTCCACCGTCATGTCGTTCGCTCAAGGAATGGGACGGCGCAAGTGTATGCCGCTTCGCGCGGCTCGGGTATTCCCTGTATTTCAATGCCGGCCCGAAAAGTCCAAAACGGATTTCTCCATCAAGAAAGGTGCACGCCATGAAACCATACGCAATGCTTTGCGCGGTCCTGCTCGCGCTGGGCCTCACCGCCTGCGAACAGCCGCAGCAGGAAGAGCCGGCCGAACAGACACCGCCCGAAGAGCAGACCACCGGCATGGACGAACCTGCCATGGAACCGCAGCCGGCGGAGGAAGATCCGCTCGCCGAACCGATGCCGACCGAGGAAGAGGGAACGGCCGAAGACACGGGCGAAATGGCGGAGGAAGGTGACCGGGCTGCGGACGAGCCGCCGCCGGACGAACAGGAATAGCCTGTACGGCGGGCATAGCCCGCCCTACAACGCGTTGTCGAGGTCCGCGATCAGATCGTCGATGTCTTCCACGCCGACGGAAAGACGCACGAGGTTATCGGTGATGCCGAGTCTCGCGCGATTTTCTTCAGGCACGGATGCATGCGTCATGATGGCCGGATGATTCACCATTGATTCCACGCCGCCCAGCGATTCCGCCAGCGCGAAGATTTCCAGCCGCTTGAGAAAACGTTTCGTTCCTTCGAGCCCGCCCGCAATCCGCACGCTGATAATGCCTCCGCCACCTTTCATCTGGCGGCGCGCGAGATCGTGCTGCGGATGGCTGACAAGGCCGGGATAGATCACTGCTTCGACTCCCGGATGCTTTTCCAGGAACTCCGCGACCGCGAGCGCGTTTTCGTTGTGACGTTCCATGCGCAGCGCGAGCGTTTTCAGGGAACGCAGCGCGATGAAACTGTCGAACGGGCCCTGGACAGCGCCGACGGAGTTCTGCAGGAATGCCATCTGCTCGCCGAGTTCTTCAGTCCTGACAACCGCAACACCACCGACCATGTCGGAATGTCCCGCGATATATTTTGTCGCCGAATGAATCACGATATCGAAACCGCATTCCAGCGGACGCTGCGCCCACGGTGACGCAAACGTGTTGTCGCAGACGGCGATGAGCTTGTGCGCTTTCGCGATCTTCGCGATCGCCTCGAGATCGACAAGCTTGAGCATCGGGTTCGTCGGCGTTTCCACCCAGATCATTTTCGTTTCGGGACGAATCGCTTTCTCGAGATTCGCCGGATCGCTCAGGTCAACGAAATCGAATTTCAATCCCGCGCTGCGTTCACGCACGCGGTGAAACAAACGGAACGTGCCACCGTAGAGATCATCCATCGCGACGACGTGATCGCCGGTATCCAGTAATTCCAGGATCGTCGATGTCGCCGCCATGCCGGAGGCGAAGGCAAAGCCGCGCACACCCGATTCAAGACTCGCAATGCAATCCTCATAGGCAAAGCGCGTCGGATTGTGCGAGCGCGTGTATTCGAAACCCTGGTGTTCACCCGGCGCTGCCTGCACGTACGTGGACGTCTGGTAGATCGGCGTCATAATCGCGCCGGTCGTCGGATCGGGTTGCTGGCCAGCGTGAATGCTGCGGGTGGTGAAACCTTTTTTTAGTTTGCTCATGGTCATTGAAACACCTTTCGGGTTAGCCGTAGGGCGGATCAGGCGCAGCCGTAATCCGCCGTTGAACGAGTGGCGGATTACGCTGCGCTAATCCGCCCTACACCTGGCGCCTGATCCGCCCTACGAATTCAACTCGCTTGCTTGCGCAAATAATTCAGAATATCCGAACGCGTAATCACGCCTTCGAACCCCTCATCGCTCACGATCGCCACCGAGGTTTCCATTTCCAGCATCGACATCAGGTGCGCGACGGGGGTGTTCACGTTCATGGTCGGAAAATTCGGATTCATCGCGCGCGATGCCGGCTGCGCGAAGCCGCCGTCCTTCACCGCGTGAATCAGGTCCGCTTCCGTGATGACGCCAAGATAGGTTTCGCCGTCGACAACGGGAATCTGCGAGAAACCATGATTGCGCAGGCGGTTGTGCGTGGTTGCAAGCGTGTCGTTCGGACCGACGACAACCGTCGAGCGATCCGAATGCGGCCGGGAAATCAGGTCGCGCAGATCACCGAAGCATTCACGCTCCGCAAAACCCTGGTCGAACATCCAGAAATCGTTGTATGCCTTCGAGAGATAACGGTTGCCGGTATCGGCGGCGAAGGTCACGACTTTTTTTGCCGTCTTCTGTTCACGGCAATAACGCAGCGCGGCGGCGAACAGCGTGCCCGACGACGAACCCGCCTGGATGCCTTCCTTCTGCAGCACTTCGCGCACGGTTTCGAACGCTTCCTTGTCCGGAACCGAATACGCGGCTTTCACGCCGGAAAGGTCGCAGATGTCCGGTATGAAATCCTCGCCGATGCCTTCGACCAGCCAGGATTTCGATTCGATCATTTCGCCGGTGTTGATGTACGGCGCAAGAATCGAGCCTTCCGGATCGGCGAGCACGATGTCGACGTGCGGCGCGTTTTCGCGGAAAAATTTCGTGAGCCCGGAAATGGTTCCTGATGAACCAACGCCGAGCACAACGGCATCGACATCCGGAATCTGCTCGAGAATTTCCGGCGCGGTTGTGCGTTCATGCGCAAGCGGATTATCAGGATTGCCGAACTGATTGATGTAATACCAGCCGTTTTCTTCCGCGAGGCGTTTCGCGTAATCCTGGTAATACTCGGGATGGCCTTTCGCGACATCGGAACGCGTGAGAATCACTTCCGCGCCCATCGCGCGGCAGTTGAAAACTTTCTCCGGCGACATCTTGTCCGGAATCACCAGCACCAGCCGGTAACCTTTCTGCTGCGCAACCAGCGCAAGACCGAGACCGGTGTTGCCGGCGGTGGATTCGATGATGGTATCGCCGGGTTTGAGTTCGCCGCGCTTCTCGGCTTCCTCGATCATGGTGAGACCAATGCGATCCTTGACGGACGCGCCGGGATTCGCGAGCTCGAGTTTCGCGAACAACCGGCAGGGGCCAGTATCAAGATGCGTGAATTCGATCATCGGCGTGCGGCCGATCATTTCCAGGACGTTGCGATAAACCTTCATCGTAGAATCCGTTGTATATCCGTGCTGTGTCGGGTTGATGGCGTGCAGAAACGCGAATGATACACCAGTGGCTGCACGCGATATCATGCCGCAATGCCAACCCGCACTTTCAACGAGCTTCTTGCCGACGCCACCAGCCAACTGGCGGCGATAAGCGACAGCGCGCGCCTGGACGCCGAGCTTTTGCTCGCGCGCGCCATCGACCGTCCGCGCAGCCACCTTCGGGCCTGGCCGGAAAACCGGCCCGATGCCGAGCAGGCGGCGCAATTCGAAGCGCTGCTCTCGCGGCGGATTGCGGGCGAACCGATGGCCTACATTCTTGGCGAGCGCGAGTTCTGGTCCCTGCGCCTTGCAGTCAGCCCCGATACGCTGATTCCGCGACCGGACACCGAGATTCTCGTCGAAACCGCGCTGGAAAAAATTCCGCGCGACTCGCCATGCCGCGTGCTGGATCTCGGCACCGGCACGGGCGCGATCGCACTTGCCTTGAAACAGGAACGTCCGCTCGCCGAACTTCATGCCAGCGATGCGAGCACGGCCGCGCTCGCCATCGCGCGCGGCAATGCCGAGGCGCACAAACTCGATATTCATTTTCATGCCGGCGACTGGTGGGCGCCATTTTCGGATCAGACCTTTGACGTGATTGTCAGCAATCCGCCCTACATCGCAGCCAACGATGCGCACCTTGATAACGGCGATGTCCGCTTCGAGCCGCGCACCGCACTTGCTTCCGGCGCCGACGGTCTTGATGACATTCGCAAAATCATTGCCGGTGCGCGCCACCATCTCGCACCGTGCGGATGGCTGCTGCTGGAACACGGGCACGACCAGGCGCAAGCGGTCGGTGAATTGCTTACAAACGCAGGATTTGAAGACATCGGATGCCGCAAGGATTTTTCCGGCAACGATCGGGTAAGCTTGGGCAAACGCCGCCCCCTTTGAAAAGGGGGCCGTGGCGCGAAGCGCCGCGGGGGGATTTTCGCCTCCTCTGAAAAAGGCGGCCGTCGCGATAAGTGCGCCGGGAGATTTTCCATGAAAACGGTTTACATCGCACAACACAGCATCGACGCGCACCTTGTACGCGGCCTGCTCGGAAGTCACGGCATCGACGCCATTGTCACCGGCGATTACCTGCAAGGCGGCATCGGCGAGTTGCCCGCCTTCGGCACCGTGGAAGTTCGCGTGGCGGAAGCGGACATGGCGGAAGCCCGCCGCATCATCGAAATCTTTCAGACTGGCAATGAACCCGATGCGCAACTGGAAGCCTGAATGGCGCCGATTCCTGCCGCTCGCCGTTGTCATGCTCGCTGCATGCAGCGAGCCGGTTTCACCCGAGCAGCGCGTTCGCGAATTCATTGCCGAAACCGAGGTGCTCGTCGAGAACCGCGAGTTTGCGGAAGTCGTGGATCGCATCGCCGGCGATTACCTTGACGCGCAAGGCAACGACAAAATGAAAGCGGCGGCCTTCCTGCGCGGCTTTTATCTCCGCAATAAATCTGTGCACCTTTTGACGCGCATCGACAGCATCGCGCTGCCCTCGCCGGAACGCGCGACGGCGACGATTTATGTCGCCATTGCAAAGCAGCCCTTTGATAATGTGTCGACATTTCCCGACGCCGACATCTTCCGCCTTGAAATCGCGCTCGCCGAAGACGGCGACAGCTACGAGATACTGCAGACGCGCTGGCGGCGCGCCAGCGCGGCGGAAGCCATCTTCTGAAACCGCGGCATGGAAATGCGCGGCATGAAACCCTACACTTTGCGACACGCTTCCAGGAAAAATCCCCGTGAACGAATTTCGCACTGATCTGTGGACCGCGCAGCTTCCCGACGACTGGATCGGCGAGGAAGACGAGGAAGGCGTGCTCCTCTACAACCCCGACGGGCCGGGCGAGTTGCAAATAACCGTATCCGAAAAGGAAGAAGGCCTGGTCGACGAGGAAGATCTCGAATACTTCGCCGCGGAGCTGGTCGAAGACGGCATCGAAAGCCGCATCGTGCGCGTCGGCGAATTCCAGGGACTGCTGTTCGAGTACGAGGAGGAAGACGCGCACTGGCGCGAGTGGTATCTCGCCTACGATGAACTCTTCTTTTATGTCACCTACAATTGCGATCTTGCTGATCGGCACGCGGAAGATCACGTGGTGCAGGACATTCTGAAATCAATTTCCTTCCACTGAAACTCCGGCAGCTCGCCGTTCAATAAACAACAATCATTTCCAAGGACGCACTCATGCACGCACCCGTCACGGCGTTGTATGCCGGCCTGCTCGCACTGCTTCTGATCGCGCTCGCCGCGCGCATCCCGCTGTTGCGGCAAAAACACCGCGTCGGCATCGGCTCGGGCAAGCAACCCGACCTCGCGCTTGCCATGCGCGTGCACGGCAACGCAACAGAATACGTTCCGATCGCGCTCCTGCTGCTGTTGCTCGCGGAACTGAACGGCTTTCCTGCGTGGAGCGTGCATGCGGCAGGGTCCGGTCTTTTTCTCGGCCGCATCCTGCACGCTTTTGGCCTCGGACGCAGCGCGGGCGCTTCGCCGGGACGTTTCATCGGCACGGCGCTGACGTGGCTGGTCATTGTCACGCTCGCCGCGTCACTCATCTTTAATGTCCTGACCTGATGCGCGAGCGATTCGCAACGGTTGCAGGACTTCTGCCCGGCCTGCTGCTCTGCGCTGCCATCGGTCTCGCGGCAGCAATCATTGCCGAATACGTGGGTGGTTCGGCGTTGCTCTACGCCTTGTTGATCGGGATGGCGCTGCACGCCATTACCAACCGAGTGGGCTTCTCGCCCGGCACCCAGTTTTCCGCACGCACCGTACTTCAGCTCGGGGTCGCGTTGCTCGGCCTTCGCATTTCCGCGAATGAAATTCTTGCGCTCGGAATGACGCCGCTCGTTATCGCGCTGGTGACGATTCCCGCCACGATAGTGTTCGGTCTTGCCATGGCGCGCGTGTTGGGCATGACGAAATCGGAAGGCGTGCTGAGCGGTGGCGCGGTTGCCATTTGTGGCGCGTCTGCGGCCATGGCGATTGCCGCTGTCCTTCCCGAGCGCAAGGAATCCGAACAACATTTGATCTTTACCATCGTCGGCGTCACCGCGCTCAGCACGCTGGCGATGCTTGCGTATCCGCTGCTCGTGGCGCTGTTGCCGATGTCCGGCGTCGAGGCGGGATTTTTTCTCGGCGGAACCATTCACAACGTGCCGCAGGTTGTCGGCGCGGGTTTCATGATTTCCGATGTCGCGGGCGACACCGCCACGTTCACCAAGCTGCTGCGCGTTGCGATGCTGGCGCCAGCGGTGCTGATTATTTCCATTACCGTCGCGCGCGGCGGTCATGCTTCCAGCGGCGGCGCGGGAATTCCGGGTTTCCTGATCGCGTTCGTCGCACTGGTGATCGTGAACAGCCTTGGCTGGGTGCCGACGAATGTCAGTGATCCGTTGCAGAGCCTGTCGCGCGCCTGCCTGGTTGTCGCCATCGCTGCGATCGGCATCAAGGCATCGTTCGGCGGCCTTGTGAAATCCGGCTGGCGGCCCGCGCTGCTGCTGACATTGGAAACGCTCTTTCTCGCGGGTATCGTGCTTGCGGGACTTTTTTTGCTGCGATAAGCGGCACGACCTTCAGAAGGACTCATCATGGCCAACGACACCGTCATCCTCGAAACCTCGCTCGGTGAGATTCACATCGAGCTCAATGCCGGTAAGGCGCCGATCACCGTCGAGAATTTCCTGAAATACGTTGACGACGGCTTCTACAACGGCACCATCTTTCATCGCGTCATTCCGAATTTCATGATCCAGGGCGGCGGTTTCACGGCGGACATGTCGCAGAAACCGACGCGCGATCCGATCAAGAACGAAGCCGACAACGGTCTTTCCAATGAACCGTATTCCATCGCGATGGCGCGCACCTCTGTCGTCGACAGCGCGACGGCGCAATTCTTCATCAATACCGCAGACAACGTGTTCCTGGATCACGGCACGCGCGATTTCGGCTACGCGGTATTCGGCAAGGTCGTGAAAGGCGAAGATGTTGTCGACAAGATCGGCGGCGTTGCGACCGGTACGCAGGCCGGCATGGGCGATGTGCCGAAAGAAACCGTAACGATCACTTCCGCACGCCGCGCATAAGCACGACGAAATTGACGCAACAAAAAAGCCGGTCGCAAGGACCGGCTTTTTCGTTGCGATTGAACCTGGCTCAGAGCATTCCGCCCATGCCAGCGCCTCCCATCCCTTGCATGCCCATGAACGCTGCCATGCCGCCCATCATGAAACCGATGACGACAAGCACGATCCCGATCAGCAACAACACACCGTTGATGATGAAATACACCTTGAGCTTGTCCATTGCACGAACGGCGGCTTCCTGGTCGCCCTGCGTGTAGGCAGTGTCAATCGCGTTCGCGGACTGGAACAACAGCACGCCGATCCAGATCGGCAGCCAGGCGATGAGAATGCCCACGATACTCAGCGCGACAAGCACGCCGTAGATGATCATGAAAACGCCCAGCAACTTCATCCAGAATTTCGCGTTGAACAGCGGCAGACTGATTTCCTTGACTGCGGCATTTGGATTCATGTCCTGCATGGCCCCTCCTCAGGTTCGAGTTTCTTTTTGTGATTGACTGGTTTTCGTAGTCATGCCGCGATGGCATCGCTTGAGTATAGCCGCTCATCCGGAACTCGCCAGCCCGTTATCGCCCGTTTGAGCTGAGCAATGTTTCCATCCGGCGATCCTTCTCTTCCCACAGCTCGCGCATCCACGCCTGGAAATCTTCACGCCAGTGCGCGTCCTGCTGGTAATCGCCATGCAGGAATCTTTCCGGTACCGGAAGCGTGCGCACGCGAACAATGACCTTCCGCACGCGCCCGGAAAAAAGATCGCCGAAATCCGCGCGATGCGGCTGGTAGGCAATCGTCACGTCCAGCAGCGTGCGAATGGATCCGTTCATCGCGTTCAGCGCAAACGCGACACCACCCGCTTTCGGTTTCAACAAGTGCCGGTACGGTGATTCCTGTTTCGCGTGCTTGCTTTCTCGAAAGCGCGTGCCTTCCACGAAACTCATGATGGAAACCGGCAAGCCGCTGAATTTTTCGCAGGCCTTGCGTGTGATCTCGAGGTCGACGCCGCGTTTCTCCGGATGCTGCTCGAGATATTCACGCGAATGCCGCCGCATGAACGGATAATCCAGCGCCCACCATGCAAGACCGAGCAACGGCACCCAGATCAGTTGTTGCTTGAGAAAGAACTTGAGGAACGGAATGCGCCGGTTGAAGACCCGCTGCAGAACGACAATGTCTGCCCAGCTCTGGTGATTCGCGACAACAATGTAGGAACCGTGCGGATCAAGATCACTCGGAAGTTGCACGTCCCATTCGATGCGCTGGGTCAGGTTCGTCACGGCGTTGTTCACGCTGATCCAGTGTTCGGCGAGCCAGGTCAGCGCACGACGGCATGCACGTCGCCATGCGGCAAAAGGAATGACGAATTTCAGGATCGCGACCACGAACAACGGCACGATCCAGAACACGGTGTTCAGGAACACCAGCAGCGCGGCGAGCGGACCTCGGATGAAGGCAGGCAGAAACGCGAGCACGGCAACTCCTTATTTATTGTCGTCCCAGGATCTTTTCAGTTCCCAGAACGTGAAAGACGCGGACCAGGTGATCAATACCAGTCCCAACAACGATTCCATGCCCGCGAGTATCCGCGCCGGCCCTTCAACAACCACATCACCCCATCCCGCTGTCGTGTAAGCCGCGGCGGAGAAATACACGAAATTGAAAATATCCGGTGACGTTCTGCCGACCCACGTACCGAAATCCAGGTATCCGAGAAGCAGCCAGTAGGCGCTCGCGAACAGCCAGATTTCGAAAACATGCACGGCGAGAATGACGCCCGTAAGCAGGAACATACGGCGGCGCGCACGGCGTCCGAGCGTGGGCAGGCGACGATACAGCGTATTGAGAACTTCATGGTGAATGAGAACGGCGACAACCACGACAACGAGCGTAATCCCCGCAACAATAAGATTTTCCGCCGAGAACAGGCTGTTATTGTTCATTGACCTCCCCGTGGCGCCGGACGATAGCGCTGGCTCTTCGATGATAGAATGCGGTTTTCCGACCAGCCTTTCCAGCCGATGACCACTCGCGACATAACGCCGGAACTTCGTTACAGCCGTCACCTCGCCCTGCCCGATTTCGGTCCGCAGGGTCAGCGACGCCTTGGCAAGGGGCGCGCGCTGGTGATGGGCGTGGGCGGCCTCGGCTCGCCCGCCGCACTTTATCTTGCCGCGGCCGGCGTGGGTGAAATCATCCTGTGCGATTACGACACCGTCGATCTTTCCAACCTGCAGCGGCAGATTGCGCACAGCGCCGATGATCTCGGCATGCTCAAGGTCGAGTCCGCCGCGGATCGCCTGCTCGCGATCAATCCCGACATCGCGGTTTACATCATCGATGAACGAATGACCGAGGAAGAACTGCTCGAGGAAGTTGAAGGTGCCGACGTGGTGCTGGACGGCACGGATAATTTCGGTTCGCGCTTCGCGAACAACCAGGCCTGCGTGAGCGCAGGCGTGCCGCTGGTTTCGGGCGCGGCGATTCGCTACTCCGGCCAGCTTGCCGTTTTCGAACCCGCGCGCGCCAGCAGTCCCTGTTACGCCTGTCTTTTTGATGAGACATCGGAGGGCATCGAGAATTGCCGTTCGAACGGCATTCTTTCGCCGGTGGTTGGCGTGATCGGCAGCATGATGGCCGTCGAGGCCGTGAAATTGATCGCGCGCATCGGCGAGCCGCTCACCGGCCGCCTGCTGAATTACGACGCCTTGCTCGGCACGTGGAAAACCTCGCGCGTTGCGCGCGATCCGGCCTGCACGGTGTGCGGCGCGAACGCGCTGCCTGCCGGCGTGCTGAAAATCCGCTGACATGATTATCTTTCCGCCGCCGGCGGACGCCGTCCGCCTGCTCCAGGACTACCTGGATCATTCCATCCCGCTCGTGCCGCAGATGCAGGTTCGCGTCGAAACGCTCACGGACACGCAACTTGTCCTCGCCGCACCACTCGCACCCAACCGCAATCACATCGGCACGGTTTTCGGCGGCAGCCTGAATGGCCTGGCGACACTCTCCTGCTGGGGACTCGTCTGGCTCGCGCTGCACGGGCGCGACGCGCACATCGTCATCCACGAAGGCCACATGAAATTCCACAAGCCCGCCACCGCGGAATTCTCTGCCGTCTGCATGATTCCCGAAGCAGATGCGCTGCAAGGTTTCGTTACACAGTACGAACGCCGCGGTCGCGCGCGGATCAATCTGCACGCGAACATTGTTTGCGATGGCAAAAGCGTTGCGGAATTCAACGGCGCGTTCGCGGCGATCAATGCAGCACGAAATGGCAAGGTGTAATGGAACGCGTCGAACTGCCAAGAACGCTCGCCATCGTGCTGCTGCACGAAGCGCAGCGTTCACCCGAGAAGGAAGTCTGCGGGCTGATCGCCGCGCGCAACGGACATGCAACGCGCGTGATACCGGTGCGAAATGTCGCCCCTGATCCTCGCGACCGTTTCGAAATGGACGAACGCGAACTCATTGATGCCATGAAAACGTTGCGTGAAAACAGCGAAACATTGTTCGCGACCTGGCACTCGCACCCCGACAGCGCACCCGAGCTGTCGCAACTTGATATCGAACGCCTCGGCTACCCGGATGCGCTGCATCTCGTGATTTCCATGGAAACGAAAGGCGTGTTGCAGATGCGGGGATGGCGGCTGAACGGCGACGCGCCGTATGCCGTCGAGGTCGGTGTTCGCGATCAGGAATGACGGATATAGCCTGAAGCCTAGTGCGTGGAACGGCTGCCTTCGGAAGATGCATCGCTGCTGAATAACGCTTCGACATCAACGGCATCGAAACCGTATTCCCTGCCGCAGAATTCGCAACTCACATCGACAGAACCTTGTTCGGCAACAATCTCGTGCGCCTCGGCGCTGCCCAGCGAACGCAGCATGTCCGCGATGCGATCGCGCGTGCAGGAACACCGAAAAGCGACCGGCGTCGATTCGAACAGGCGAACGTCGTCTTCGTGGTACAGCCGGTGCAGGATGTTCGGCGCATCGAGTTCGAGCAATTCATTCGGCGTGATGGTTTCGCCCAGCGTCTCGACATGCTCCCATGCGCGATCCTCACCTTCGTGCCCCGGTAGCACTTGCAGCAGCATGCCCGCGGCACATTCATCGGTGGCGGCAAGAAACAGGCGCGTCGGCAATTGCTCCGAACGCTGGAAATAATCCTCGAAACATTTCGCGAGCGTTTCACCTTCCAGCGGCACGATGCCCTGGTAGCGTTCGCTGTTCTTCTTTTGCTCAATTGTAATAGCCATGCGCGCGTCGTCGCCGGTCAGCGCCTGCAGACCGCCGTCTTCCGGAAGGTCGCCTTCCCAACGCGCGAGGCCGCGCAGATTCAGCGTGCTCGTGCATTGCACGACAAGAAACGTCAGCGGCTTGCCGCCCTGCAGCTGCAGCGTCAAACCGCCTTCGAATTTCATGCTGGATGCAAGCAGCACGCATGCCGCCATCGCCTCGCCGAGCAGATCGCGAATCACATCCGGGTAATCGATCTGCTCAAGCGCCGCGCGCCATGATGCATCAAGATGCGCGATCTCGCCGCGCACGGGCATCTGATCGAAGAGGAAACGGTGGAGGGAGTCTCTGTCTTTCGCTTTCATGATTCTTCAAATGGAAAGGCCGCAACCCGAAGATTGCGGCCTCGTGGAAACAATTCAAGCCTTCAGCCGGAGAGCTTCTGCTTCAAAAGCTGATTCACCTGTCCCGGATTCGCCTTGCCCTGCGTTTTCTTCATCACCTGGCCGACGAAGAAACCGAGCAGCGCTTCCTTGCCTGCGCGGTACTGTTCGGTCTGCGCAGGATTTTCGGCGATCACTTCATCGACAATCTTCTCAATGGCGCCGGTGTCGGTGATCTGTTTCAGGCCTTTTTTCTCGATGATCGCATCGGCATCGCCCTCGCCCGCCCACATGGCTTCGAACACGTCTTTCGCGATCTTGCCGGAGATAGTGTTATCGAGAATGCGCTTGAGCATGCCCGCGAGATGTTCTGCAGAGATCGGCGAATCCGAAATTTCCTTGTCGTCCTTGTTCAGCGCGCCGGACAACTCGCCCATCACCCAGTTTGCGGCGAGCTTGGCATCCGCGCCGCCGAGTGCCTTCACGACGGCCTCGTAGAAATCGCCCATGGCGCGCGAAGTTGTCAGCACGGACGCGTCGTATGCGGAAAGACCATACTGCTCCATGAAGCGATGCTTCTTTGCGTCCGGCAATTCCGGCAGCGACTTGCGCACTTCCTCGAGAAAAGAACGCTCGATATCCAGCGGCAGCAAGTCCGGATCCGGAAAATAGCGGTAATCGTTCGCTTCTTCCTTCGCGCGCAGCGAGCGCGTCTCGCCCTTGTCCGGATCGTACAGACGCGTTTCCTGCACAACCTTGCCGCCGGATTCGATCAGCTCGACCTGGCGCGCGACTTCGAAGTTGATCGCCTTTTCGATGAAGCGGAAAGAGTTCAGGTTCTTCAGTTCCGCGCGTGTGCCGAATTCCTTCTGACCTTTCGGGCGCACGGACACGTTCGCATCGCAGCGGAACGAACCTTCCTGCATGTTGCCGTCGCAGATTTCGAGATAACGCACCAGCGTGTGAATTTTCTTGAGGTACGCTATCGCTTCTTTCGCGGAACGCATGTCCGGCTCGGAAACGATTTCAAGCAAGGGCGTACCGGCGCGATTGAGATCGATGCCCGTCATGCCGTGGAAATCTTCATGCAGCGATTTGCCGGCGTCTTCTTCGAGATGCGCGCGCGTGATGCCGATGACTTTCACGGAGCCGTCTTCCAGTTCGATCTCGACGCTGCCGGTTTCGACCACGGGCAGCTCGAACTGCGAAATCTGGTAACCCTTCGGAAGATCAGGATAGAAATAGTTCTTTCGCGCGAACACCGAACGCTCGGCGACATTCGCACCGATCGCGAGACCGAACTTCGCCGCCATGCGCACGGCTTCCTTGTTCAGCACGGGCAGCACGCCGGGATAACCGAGATCGACAAGACATGCCTGCGTGTTCGGCATCGCGCCGTAGGCTGTCGATGCGCCGGAAAAAATCTTCGATTTCGTCGCGAGCTGCGCGTGGATCTCGAGACCGATTACGACTTCCCATTCCATTTTTAAAAACCTTTTAAAAGAATGGACAGGATTTACAGGATTTTTCAGATTTAACAGGATTTCTTCAAAATAAAAAATCCTGTTAATCGCTTTTCAAAATCTTGTTAATCCTGTCTATTTGCTTTTATTCAAAACCTTTCGGCAGCTTCGTGTGCCAGTCGGTTTCCTGCTGGTAACGATGTGCGACGTTCAGCATTTTCGCCTCGGCGAAATAATTGCCGATGATCTGCAAGCCAACAGGCAGGCCGTCAACAAAACCCATCGGTACGGACATGCCCGGCACGCCGGCGAGGTTCGCGCCATTCACGTAGATGTCGTTCAGATACATCGTGATCGGGTCATCGGATTTTTCGCCGATACCGAATGCCGCCGTCGGCGTCGTCGGTCCCATCAATACATCCACGTTTTCGAACGCGCGGCAGAAATCTTCCTTGATGAGTTCGCGCGTCTTCTGCGCCTTCAGGTAATACGCATCGTAATAACCCGCGCTCAGCACGTAAGTGCCGGTCATGATGCGGCGCTTCACTTCCGCACCGAAACCTTCGCCGCGTGAACGCTTGTAAAGGTCTTCCAGGCTGACAGGATTTTCACAGCGATAACCAAAGCGCACGCCGTCGAAACGCGAAAGGTTCGACGAACATTCCGCCGGCGCGACGACGTAATACGTCGGCACGCTCAAACCGAGATTCGGCAGCGACACATCGACAAGCGTCGCGCCCATCGATTCGTAAACCGTCAACGCGTCACGCACGCATTGTGCGACCTTGTCATCGAGGCCGTCGTCGAAGAATTCCTTCGGCACGCCGATCTTCAATCCGCGAATGTCCGCGTCCAGCGTCGCGGTGTAATCCGGCACGGGTTCGTTCACGCAAGTGGAATCGCGCTCGTCGAAACCGGCGATGACATTGAGCAGCATCGCGGCGTCTTCAACGGTCGCTGTGATCGTGCCGGCCTGGTCGAGACTCGATGCGAACGCAATCATGCCGTAGCGCGAAACGCGGCCGTACGTCGGCTTGAAGCCGGTGAGGTTGGTGAGTGCGGCGGGCTGGCGGATCGAGCCACCGGTGTCGGTGCCTGTCGTGCCCGCGGCGAGTCGCGCAGCCATGGCAGCGGATGAACCACCCGACGAACCGCCCGGAACTTTCGTTACGTCCCAGGGATTTTTCACCGAACCGTAGAAACTGGTTTCGTTCGACGAACCCATGGCGAACTCGTCCATGTTCGTCTTGCCGAGCATGACCGTACCGGCGCGTTTCATTCGCTCGACGACCGTCGCGTCATACGGCGCGATGAAGTTATCGAGCATCTTCGAACCGCAGCTCGTCTTCACGCCATCGGTGCAGAAAATATCTTTCTGCGCGATGGGGATGCCGGTGAGCGCGCCGGCCTGGCCGTTCTTTCGCAGCAGGTCGGCTTCTTTCGCTGCTTCAAGCGCGTCGTCTTCGGTGACGGTGATGAACGCATTCAGCGCAGGCTGATGTTTCCTGATGCGCTCAAGATAGCTGCGCGTGAGTTCTTCGCTCGAGACTTCGCCTGCGGCAAGAAGTTTCGAGAGTTCGGCAATTGTTTTGGTGTGCATTCTTCTTGAATCCGGAAGAAGTGAGAAGGAAGAAGAGAGCAGAAAGAAGACTCGCGTCTTCTACCGTCTCGCTTCTACCTTCTACCTGGGTTATTCGATGACTTTCGGAACGAGGTAGAGCCCCGCATCGACCTGCGGCGCGTTCTGCTGGTAGCGATCGCGCTGGTCATGCTCGATGACTTCATCAGCGCGCAAGCGTTGCGACATATCGAGCGGATGCGCCATCGGTGCGACGCCATCGCAATCGGCGGCTTCAAGCTGCTTCACGAAATCGAGGATGCGCGACAGGTTGTCGGTGTAGGCGGAAATGTCCGTCTCGCGAATCTCAAGGCGCGCCAGGTGCGCGATGGATTTCACGTCATCGGGTGTCAGGGCCATTGAATACTCCGCAGGTTCTCCGCGAAAAACGGGCGGCAGATTGTGCCAGTCCGGGGTCCGCTCACGTCCACTTCGAAAGGAAAAAATCGAGCAGGATGCGGAACTTATCACATTCGTGCGCTTGCCCAAAGCCCTACCCATTGCTAGAGTAGCGAGCTTAATTTTCACCGCTGAACTGGCATCCGCTTCCTATGTTCAAGAGCCTCAGGGGATTACTCTCCAACGACGTTTCGATCGACCTCGGCACGGCCAACACGCTTATCTATGTGCGTGGCCGCGGCATCGTGCTGGATGAACCGTCCGTCGTGGCGATCCGCGAGGAGCCGGGCCGCGGCGCGAAGCAGATCGAAGCCGTCGGCATCGAAGCCAAGCGCATGCTGGGCCGCACGCCGGGCAACATCACCGCCATCCGCCCGCTGAAGGACGGCGTCATCGCCGACTTCACCGTCACCGAACACATGCTCAAGCACTTCATCAAGAAGGCGCTCGAGAGCCGCTACTTCCGCCCGAGCCCGCGCGTGCTGATCTGCGTTCCTTATGGCGCAACGGAAGTCGAACGCCGCGCGATCAAGGATTCCGCACTGCACGCCGGCGCGCGCAAGGTTTACCTGATCGAAGAACCCATTGCGGCAGCCATCGGCGCCGGCATGCCGATCCAGGAAGCGCGCGGTTCGATGGTGCTGGACATCGGCGGCGGCACCTCGGAAGTTGCTGTCATTTCATTGAACGGCATCGTTTATGCCGCCTCGGTGCGCATCGGCGGCGATCGTTTCGACGAGGCCATCGTTGCCTACGTGCGCCGCAACTACGGCACGCTGATCGGCGAGGCGACGGCCGAGCGCATCAAGCACGAGATCGGCACGGCCTACCCGGGCCAGGAAGTGCGCGAGATCGAGATCAAGGGGCGCAACCTTTCCGAAGGCATTCCGCGCGCCTTCGTGCTGAATTCCAACGAGATTCTCGAAGCCCTGCAGGAACCGCTGGCCGGCATCGTCGGTGCAGTGAAAACCGCGCTGGAACAGACACCGCCGGAACTCGGCGCGGACGTGGCCGACCGCGGCATCGTGCTCACCGGCGGCGGCGCGCTGCTGCGCGATCTCGACCGCCTGCTGATGGAAGAAACCGGCCTGCCGGTCGTCATTGCCGACGAGCCGCTCACCTGCGTTGCCCGCGGCGGCGGCCGGGTGCTGGAGCTGATGGACGAACACGGCGCGGAACTGTTCGCGCTGGAGTGAGGTGTTTTTCCGGGTTCGCCCGGACCGCCACTTCCCGGTTTTCGCGATCCGCATTTCGGATCGCATCATTTTCAATGATGACCGACTTCCCGGTTACCGCCAGGCGTGGCAGTTTTCGGCGACGCCTGGTCATGTGTCGTAACGGTTGACGGAAGAGTCGTGGCGTTAAACGCATCTCATCGCTGGTCCTTCGCTCCGGCTCCGGGGGCCGGGCTCAAGACCGTTGTCTTCGTGATCCTTTCCGTGATTCTCATGACCGTGGACCGCCAGGGCGGCCACCTCGACCGCGCGCGCGAAGGTCTCGCGGTGGTGGTCTATCCCGTGCGCGCGGCGGTCGATATTCCCTTTTCCGCCTGGAACTGGCTGTCGATGGCGCTCGCAAGCCGCATCGAACTGCTGGATGAAAACGAACGGCTGCGCCACCAGCTGCTGGAACTCAATTTCTCGCAGCAGCAGCTCGCCGCACTGCGCGAGGAAAATGCGCGCCTGCGGAAACTGCTCGACTCCTCGCGCCGGATGGAACTGGACGTGCAGGTCGCGAGCCTCCTTCGCGCGGATCTCGATCCGTTCCGCCACCGCGTCACCATCAATCGCGGCAGCGACAGCGGCGTCCGAAAAGGCATGGCCATGCTCGATGCCGACGGCGTCGTCGGCCAGGTCACGCTGGCCGCGCCCGGCACCTCGCAAGCCATTCTCATCACCGATCCCGGCCACGCCATTCCCGTGGAAGTGAACCGCAACGGCGTGCGCACGGTCGCCTTCGGCACTGGCGCGCTCGATCGCCTGGAGCTGCCGTTCCTGCCGAATTCCGCGGATATCCAGGAAGGCGACCTGCTGGTGACTTCCGGTCTCGGCGGCCGTTTTCCCCCGGGTTATCCGGTCGCTACGGTCACGCAGGTGACGCGCGATCCCGGCCAGACCTTCGCCAGCATTCTCGCCGAACCCGTCGCTGAGCTTGAGCGCATTCACGAAGTGCTGCTGGTCGGCGCGCCCGAGGACACCTGGATTACCGCAGACCCGGAAGAGATTCCGGAAGAAGCGTCGGAAGAAGTTCTCGAAGAAGACGCGGAGGCCGCCGATGAGTAACGGCGCCGCCGGTCATGGCCGCTGGGTCATTTATCTCAGCCTGTTCATCGGCCTTGCGCTGTCGCTGTGGCCGCTGCCAGATGTCGTTCGCCCCTTTTGGCCGGCCTGGTCGGCGTTGGTTCTCCTTTACTGGGGCATGGCGCTGCCGAACCGCGTCAACGTCGGCATCTTCTGGATCACCGGCATCCTGCTGGATGTGCTGCACGGCGCGTTGCTCGGCGAAAACGCGCTCGCGCTCGCAGTGCTCGCCTTCGTGATCACGCGCTGGTACTTGCAGGTGCGCGTGTTCCCGGTCAGCCAGCAGATACTGGCCGTGGCGCTGCTGCTCGCGCTGTATGAATTCCTGCTGTTCTGGATTCGCGGCATCGCCGGCGTCAGTCAGCCGCTGTTCTATTCCATCGCACCGGTGGTAAGCGGCGCGCTCATCTGGCCGTGGCTGTATTTTGTTCTCCGGGGCGTGCGCCGCCGTTACCGGGTCAGCTGATGCGCCGGCGGACGCATATCAAAGATGAATGGCGGGAGTACCGTCTGTTCCAGAATCGCGCCGTGCTCGGCGGCATTGGCGTCATCGTGCTGTTCTGCGTGCTGCTGGGACGGCTTTACTGGCTGCAGATCGAACGCTTTGGTCACTACGCCACTCTTTCCGAAAACAACCGCGTGCGCATCCAGACGCTCGCGCCGAACCGCGGCCTGATCTACGACCGCAACGGCATCGTGCTTGCGGAAAACGTACCGAACTACCAGCTTGAGCTGATTCCCGAGCAGGTGGAGGACATGGATGCCACGCTCGAACGCCTCGCCGATGTCATCACCCTGCGCGATGCCGACCTCGAACGCTTCCGGAAACTGCTGGCCACCAAGCGCAGTTTCGAGCCCGTGCCGCTGCGCTACAACCTGAACGAAGCGGAAGTCGCGGCCTTTGCCGTGCGCCGCCAGGATTTTCCCGGTGTGGAAATCCAGGCGCGACTCATGCGCCGGTATCCTCTTGGCCCGATCATGGCGCATGTGGTCGGCTACATCGGCAGCATCACGGAACGCGAGTTGCAGGCGCGCGATCCGGCGCGCTATTCCGGCACTTCGCAGATCGGCAAGACCGGCATCGAGCGCGCCTACGAAGACCAGCTGCACGGTTATCCGGGCATACAACAGGTGGAGACGAACGCCCAAAGCCGCGTGCTGCGCGTGCTCGACGTCGAGCCGCCGGTGCCCGGCCGCGATCTCATCCTGAACATCGACGCGCGCCTCCAGAAAGCCGCCTTCGACGCGCTCGGCGATTCCAAGGGCGCCGTGGTCGCCATCGATCCACGCAACGGCGAAGTGCTGGCGATGGTGAGCAAGCCGTCGTTCAATCCGAACCTGTTCGTGGAAGGTATCGACTACAAGACCTTCAATGAACTGAACACCAGCATCCGCCGGCCCTTGTTCAATCGCGCCATCAACGGCGAGTACCCGCCCGGCTCCACCGTCAAACCCATCCTCGGTCTTGCCGGGCTTTACTACGGCGTCGTGACCACCACACACCGAACGTTCTGCCCGGGGTATTTCATTCTCGAAGGCAATCCGCGGCCGTACCGCGACTGGAAACACGAAGGTCACGGCTGGACGGACATGGAAAAGGCGATCGTCGAATCCTGTGACGTCTACTACTACGACATGGCCGTCGAACTCGGCATTGATCGCATCGCCGATTTTCTCGCGCTGTTCAATTTCGGCGAGCCGACCGGTGTGGATCTCATCGGAGAGGAAAGCGGCATCCTGCCGTCACGCGAATGGAAACGCCGTGAACGCAACCAGATCTGGTTTCCCGGTGAAACAGTGAACATCGGCATCGGCCAGGGCTTCATGCTGATGACGCCGATGCAACTCGCGCAGACGACAGCGCGCCTTGCCATGCGCGGTACCGCTTTCCTGCCGCACATCGTGAACAGCGTGCACGATCCGCTGACGCATGACCTCGAACCGCTGCCGCCCGTCGAACTGCCGTCGGTCGAGCTCGGCCACGAATGGGCATGGGAGTTCGTGATCAATGCGATGGAAGACGTGGTGCACAGCCTGCGCGGCACGGCGAGCAGCATGCGCTACGGCCTCGAGTATCGTGTTGCCGGCAAGACGGGAACGGCGCAGGTTTTCACGCTGGGCGCGGAAGAGGAATACAACGAAGAGGAACTCGCCATCGCGCTGCGCGATCACGGCCTGTTCATCGCATTCGCGCCCGCCGACGATCCGCGAATCGCGCTGGCCGTCGTGGTCGAGAATGGCGGCGGCAGCGCGGCCGCCGTACCGGTTGCGCGCGCGGTGCTCGACACCTGGCTGCTGTCGGATTCAACCGGTGCAACGGAGGCGTCGCCATGAGCGAATTCACGCGCATCGGCGAATCCACGGCGCCATCGCCGCTGTCGCAATTCCTGCGCCGTCTGCATATCGATCTCACGCTGCTGGTGGCCTTGCTGATCGTCTGCGGCATGAGTTTCATCGTGCTGTGGAGCGCGGGCGGCGAAAGCGTTTCCCTGCTGACTCGCCAGGCGATCCGCTTCGGCATCGCATTTGTCGTGCTGCTGGTGGTCGCACAAATTCCGCCGCATTACCTGCGCATGGGCACGCCGTGGGCGTACGCGGGCATCGTGTTCCTGTTGCTGCTGGTCATGTTCACCGGCGATATCGGCATGGGCGCGCAACGCTGGCTGGATCTCGGTTTCATCCGCTTCCAGCCCTCGGAAATGATGAAGATCGTGATGCCGATGATGGTCGCGTGGTATCTGCATGACCGCGCGTTGCCGCCACGGCTGCTGGACGTCGTTGTCATCGGCGCGATCATCATCCTGCCGGTCGGGCTGATCATCGAACAGCCGGATCTCGGCACCGCGCTGCTGGTTGGTGCTGCCGGCGCATTCGGCATCTTTCTCGCCGGCCTGCGCTGGCGCGTGATCCTCGCGCTGCTTGGCATGCTCGCAATCGCGATGCCGCTCGCGTGGAACTTCATGCTGCACGAATACCAGAAGCAGCGCGTGCTCACGTTCCTGAATCCGGAAAGCGACCCGCTCAACACCGGCTATCACATCATCCAGTCGAAGATTGCCATCGGTTCGGGCGGGCTGTTCGGCAAGGGCTGGCTGAACGGCACGCAATCGCAGCTTGAGTTCCTGCCGGAACGTCACACGGATTTCATTTTCGCGGTCATCGGCGAGGAGTTCGGCCTGCTCGGCGCGTTGGTCGTGCTGACATCGTTCGCGTTCATCATCGGTCGCGGCCTGTACATGGCGCTGCAACTGGAAAAAACCTTCGAACGCCTCGTTGCGGGCAGCCTGGTACTGACGTTTTTCGTTTACGTGTTCGTGAACGTCGGCATGGTCATCGGTCTTCTGCCCGTCGTCGGCGTGCCCTTGCCGCTCATCAGTTACGGCGGCACCTCGATGGTGACCCTCATGGCCGGTTTCGGTATTCTCATGAGCGTCCATTCACACCGCAGGTTCGTTTCACGCTGATGTCATTACTCAAATCGCTCCTCAACGCCGGCCGCTTCGCGGTCTTTTCTTTGCTGCTGTCATCCGCGGTGTTCGCCGCCGAGGATGATTACCGCGCGCATCCGGATTTCGATGCGTTCGTGTCGAATATGGCGAAACACGGATTCACCGAAGCGGAATTGAATCGCCTGTTCAGCGGCGTGACGAAACAGCAGGCAATCATCGATGCCATCACGCGACCGGCCGAATCGAAAGACTGGCACGAGTACCGCCCGATCTTCATCACCGAAAAACGCATCGAAGGCGGCGTGGAATTCTGGAATGCGCACGCGGACCTGCTCGCGCGCGCCGAGCGCGAATTCGGCGTTGATGCGGAGATCATTGTCGCGATCATCGGCATCGAAACCTTTTACGGACGCATCACTGGTTCGTGGCGCGTCATCGAAGCGCTCGCGACACTCGGGTTCGATTACCCGCCGCGCGGCGAATTCTTCCTGGGCGAACTGGAAGAATTCCTGCTGCTGACGCGCGAGGAAGCCATCGATCCGCGCAATGTCGAAGGTTCCTACGCCGGCGCCATGGGTGCGGGGCAATTCATTTCCAGCTCGTATCGCGCCTACGCCGTTGATTTCGACAAGGACGGCAAACGCGATCTGTGGAATTCCTGGGCGGATGTCATCGGCAGCGTTGCAAATTATCTTTCGCGTCACGGCTGGGATCACGGTGAAGTCATTGTCGTTCCCGCCGCCGTACCCGAAGGCGCAACGCCGCCACTGCAGGAACAGGGCATGGAAATCGTCAATGCGGGCGCGCTGCGCAAGCATGGCGTCGTATTCAGCGAAGGCATCAGCAACGACACGGAAGTTCGGTTCGTCGCGCTGCAACTCGAAGACGACATGGCGTATCGCGTGGGGCTGAACAACTTCCGCGTGATCACGCGCTACAACCGCAGCCCGCTGTACGCAATGGCCGCCGTCGAACTCGCGCGCGCGATCAAGGCCGAACGGACGCCTTGATTTTCGTGCGTAGCCTGGCTGCCATTTTCGTTGCCACAACTTTCCTCGCCGGCTGCGCTTCGACCGGCGGCGACGGTGCACCCGAAAAAGCCTTCGACGCGAGCGGCATTCCCGATGCCGTGCCGAAGGTCGAGCCGTACAGCCGATACGGCAACCCGGATTCCTACGTCGTCTTCGGCGAGCGCTACCACGTGCTCGACAGCGCCGATGATTTTCGTCAGCGCGGCGATGCGAGCTGGTACGGCACGAAGTTTCACGGGCGGCGCACCTCCAGCGGTGAAACCTACGATATGTACCTCATGACGGCCGCGCACAAGACATTGCCATTGCCGACTTACGTGCGCGTCACCAATCTCGACAACGACAAAAGCATCATCGTGCGCGTCAACGATCGCGGTCCCTTTCACGATGGCCGCATCATCGATCTTTCCTACGCTGCGGCGCTCAAGCTCGATGTGGTTTCAACCGGTACGGCGCCGGTTGAAATCGTCGCGATTGATCCGGTGGCTTTTCATGCAAACGATGCACCGCCTGAACCCGCCCTCGTGACCGCAGCGCCTGCAGAAGAAACCGCGGGCGCTTCGGTATTCATCCAGCTCGGTGCTTTCTCCAGTGCTGACAATGCGCTCGACCTGAAACGCACGCTGGAAGTCGCGGGCCTGCGTCCCGTGACGATCACGCCGCAGGCGGGCGACAGCCTGTTTCGCGTCCGGCTCGGGCCATTCACGGCTACGACGGCCGCGGATGAAGCCGCCCTCAAGCTGATTTCCCTCGGCATCACCGAATTCGACATCATCGCGGAATAACGCAGTTCCGAGAGCGTGATCGCTGCAGATGCGCCGCCAGACCGCGCGCGCTAGAATGCGCCTTTCCTGCGGCTGCCGCTGAATGCAGCGCAGCATTCCGCAAGATCGCGTAATTTTCCGGGAGAAAAAATGTTCGTTCGATGCCTGCTTCCCTTGCTCGGCCTGTTTTTCTTCAGCGCCGCAAATGCCGCCACACCGCTGCCGTCGCCACCCGCCATCGCCGGCGACAGCCACATCCTCATCGATTTTCGCACCGGCCGGATCATCGCCGAGGAGAATGCCGACCAGCGCGTGGAACCGGCGAGCATCACCAAGATCATGACGACTTACGTCGTGTTCAAGCAGCTTGAATCCGGCGCGATTTCCCTGGATGACATGGTCACTATCAGCGAGAAGGCCTGGCGCGCGCCGGGCTCGCGGATGTTCATCGAAGTCGGCAAGCAGATTTCGGTGGAAAACCTGCTGCATGGCGTGATCGTGCAATCCGGCAATGACGCATCCATCGCGCTCGCCGAATACGTCGCAGGCACCGAAGCTGCGTTCGCAGATCTCATGAATGCCTACGCCGAACGTCTCGGCATGAAGAATTCGCATTTCGTCAACGCGACCGGACTGCCAGCGGAAGAGCACTACGTCACAGCGCGCGATGTCGCGTTCCTGTCGCGCGCATTGATCGCGGAATTCCCTGAATACTATGAATGGTATTCGCAACATGAATTTGTCTGGAACGGCATTCGCCAGTCGAACCGCAACCTGCTGCTGTACCGCGATCCGCGCGTTGACGGCATCAAGACCGGGCACACCGACAACGCCGGCTACTGCCTGGTTTCCTCCGCCGTTGAAGACGACATGCGGCTGATCTCGGTGGTGATGGGCACCGGCAGCGAGCGCGAACGCGCCGATGCGAGCCAGGCCTTGCTGAACTACGGTTTCCGTTTCTATGAAACGCACAAGCTGTATGAAGCCGGCGTGGAACTCACGCGCGCGCGGGTCTGGAAAGCGCCGGCGGAAGAAATCGGTCTCGCGCCTGCCGAGGACATTTACGTCACCATCGCGCGCGGCCGCTACGATCAGCTCGAAGCCGTGATGGACATCCAGGAAACGTTGATCGCGCCGCTGGCTGACGACCAGGTTGTCGGCGTCGTGCGGATTTCGCTGGACGGTGAAGAACTTGACCGTGCGCCGCTCACGCCAGTCGCGCCGGTGCCGGAAGGCAGCCTGTTCCGAAGGGCGGTGGATACGATTCTTTTGATGTTTGAATAAGGACGGGAGAAGAGAGAAGGAAGAAGGAAGAAGGAAGAAGATAATGCCACGACCGTGCATTTCGTCTTCTCACTTCTACCTTCTCCCTTCTTCCCTGTAATTCAATGGCTGAAGCACTACCAACAGTTCACCTCAACGGCGAATTCCTCGCGCGCGACGCCGCGCGCATCTCGCCCTTTGACCGCGGTTTTCTCTACGGCGATGGCATTTACGAAATGATCGCCTGCTATGGCGGCGAGCTTTTTCGCTTCGACGATCATCTCGCACGACTGGAACGCGGTCTTTCCGAAGTGCGCATGACCAACCCGCATGATCGCGCCGGATGGCGCGAACTGCTGGAGAGGCTCGTGCGCGAGAACGGCAACGGCGACATGAATGTCTACGTGCAGGTGACGCGCGGCACGAGACCGGAACGCGATCACCGTTTTCCCGCCGACCCAAAGCCCACCGTGTTCGCCATGTGCCAGCCGGCAAGCGCCGTGTCCGCAGCCGTGCTTGAAAACGGCATCGCTGTCATCAGCTCAAAAGACACGCGCTGGGCGCGCTGCGACATCAAGGCGTCATCGCTGATGGCAAACGTACTGCTGCGACAGGCGGCCGAGGATGCCGGCGCGCAGGAAACATTGTTGCTGCGCGACGGCGAGGCGCTGGAATTTTCCGCAAGCACGATGTTCGTGGTGACGGACGGCAAGATCCGCACGACACCGAACGGCAACACCATTCTTCCGGGCGTTACCGGCATCGTCGTGCGTGAATTGGCCGCAGCGGTTGGATTCATACTCGAGGAAGCTGCCATTCCCGAAGCAATGCTTCACGATGCGGATGAAATCTGGCTCGCAAGCACGACGCGCGAAGTGCTGCCTGTCACGCTGCTTGACGGTGCGCCGGTCGGCAGTGGCAAACCCGGACCACTGTGGCGCGGAATATACACGGCATTCCAGGACATGAAAGAACGGGAGAAGGCGTGAACGGCGGCGACGACAAACTGCTGCAATTCCCTTGCGAATTTCCGATCAAGGTCATGGGCCGCGATGCGGACGATTTCGAATCCGAGGTTATTGCGATCTTCAAGCGGCATCTTGGCGACATCGATTCCGCGCAGGTGAATGCGCGTCCGTCCTCGTCGGGAAACTTTCTGTCCGTGACCGTGACGTTTCGTGCGACCAGCCAGGAACAGCTTGATGCGCTGTACCGTGAACTCACCGATCATGAACAGGTGCTGTTCTGCCTGTGAACGCACACGCCGAAAAGATTCATGACGATCTGCCGATGTTTCGTGATCTTGGCCGCGTCGAATACGAACCAACCTGGCAGCGCATGCAAACCTTCACACAGGAGCGCGACGAAAACACGCCGGACGAAATCTGGTTCCTGGAACATCCGCCGGTTTTCACGCTCGGCCTGAACGGCAAGCCGGAGCATGTGCTCAGCTCCGGCGACATTCCGGTCGTGAACATCGATCGCGGCGGCCAGGTCACTTATCACGGTCCCGGCCAACTGGTGGTTTACCCTCTCATCGATCTCAAGCGCCGCCGGCTCGGCATTCGCGCGCTGGTCGAAGCGCTGGAAAACGCCGTCATCGACACGCTGGCCGGCTTCGGCATCGAGGCGAAATCCCGCCGCGACGCGCCAGGCGTTTACACGCTCGAGGGCGCGAAGATCGCCGCGCTGGGCTTGCGCGTGCGCCGCAGTTGCACCTACCACGGCCTGGCTTTCAACGTCGCCATGGATCTCGAGCCCTTTCAGCGGATCAATCCCTGCGGCTATGCGGGAATGCAGGTCACGCAGGTTGCGGACCTCGGCAGCCCCGTGGATCTCGCCGCCGTTACAGAATCGCTGAAACCGCATCTTTTAAGGCACTTGCGTTACAATTCGCCCCCTGAAAATTCCATGTAGGAGCGCCCTCCCGGGCGCGATTCGAGATCATCGGCCGCGGGAGCGGCCTCCTACAATCCTCCGATGAATGAGGTTGCAATGACCGACACCATCCGCCCTCGCCCGAAAAAAATCGAAGCCGGCCAGAAAATGTCCGCGCAGGAAAAGATGGCGCGCATCCCGGTGAAGATCGAGCCGACCGTCGAGCGCCAGCGCAAGCCGGAATGGATTCGCGCGAAATCGCCGGCCACGCCGGAAGTCGCGCGCCTGAAAAAGATTTTGCGCGACAACAAATTGCACACCGTCTGCGAGGAAGCGTCCTGCCCGAACATCGGCGAATGCTTCGGTCATGGCACCGCGACGTTCATGATCATGGGCGACATCTGCACGCGCCGCTGCACCTTCTGCGATGTCGCGCACGGCCGTCCGAACACGCTCGATGCCGAGGAACCGGCAAATCTCGCGAAAACCATCGCAGCGATGGATTTGAAGTACGTCGTGATCACATCGGTGGATCGCGATGATTTGAAGGATGGCGGCGCGCAACATTTCGTGGATTGCATTCAAGCGACGCGCGAACGCACGCCGGACACGCGCATCGAAGTTCTCGTGCCGGATTTCCGTGGCCGCATGGATATCGCCATCGAGATCATGGACAAGGCGCCGCCGGATGTCTTCAACCACAACCTTGAAACCGTCAAGCGCCTGTATCGCGAAGTGCGCCCCGGTTCGGATTACCAGCATTCCTTGACGCTGCTGCAACGCTTCAAGGCAGCGCATCCGAAAGTCATCACCAAGTCCGGCATCATGGTCGGCCTTGGCGAGGAAATGGATGAAATTTTCGAAGTCATGCAGGACCTGCGCGATCACGACGTTGAAATGCTCACCGTCGGCCAGTACCTGCAACCAACGCGTTTCCATCATCCGGTCGTGCGCTTCGTGCATCCGGACGAGTTCAAGGAAATCGAACGTCGCGGACTTGAAATGGGCTTCTCGCATGTCGCGTCCGGCCCGCTGGTGCGCTCCTCGTATCACGCGGACTTGCAGGCGAAGGAACTGGTCGAGAAAAGCGCCTGATATTGTCAAAGCTCGGGTGAAAGCAGCGTCTGGTCTCGTTTGAAAACATCATTACGAGCAACCAGATTGCAGTGACCAGTGTTTCGCGGGAGCGAACATGCGGTCCGATTCCAGTTCTCCCTTGCGCGCCGCTGTCGTGGGTTACGGAGCCTACGGCAGCTTGCATGCAAGAAAATATCTCGAACATCCCGGCGTGCGGCTCGTGGCGGTTGTCGACTGCAATCCGGCACGGCTGTGTGCCGCGCGCAACGAACTGCCGGGCGTAAAGACATTCAATGATCCGGATGCGCTGATCGGCCTTGCCGATATTGCCAGCGTTGTCGTTCCCGCCACCCGGCATCACGCTATCGCTCGGCGCCTGCTCGAGGGCAGCACGCACCTCCTGGTCGAGAAACCTTTCACCGCTTCGCTTGCCGAAGCGCGCGAACTTTCCTCGATTGCCGAGGCGCATGAACGCGTCCTGCAGCCGGGTTACCTCGAACGTTTCAATCGCACATTGAGCGAATTGCGCGCGCGGCTTCCCTCACCGCGTTACGTCGAAGCGCGGCGCCTGACACGCTGGCGTGATCGTGGGCGGGACGTGAATGTCGTCATGGATCTCATGATCCATGACATCGACATGCTGCTCGCCCTTACCGACTCGCCGGTAACGCACATCCAGGCGCGCGGCGTGCGCGTATTTTCAGATCAGTGGGATGTGGTGAACGCGCAACTGCATTTCGTGAACGGCTGCGTTGCGAATCTCACCGCGAGCCGTGCGAGCCCCGAATCCGAACGCCGGTTGCATGTGTTTTCGGAGCACGCCTGCGCGCTGGCCGACATCGATACCGGCACGCTGCACCTTCATCAACGCAAGGACGGCGCCTCAGGCGTAATCACCGAATGTCGCTTTCGCCGTCATGGTGACCCATTGGCCGATGAGATAGACGCTTTTGTACAGGCCGTGCGCTTGCATCACCCGCCGCCCGTCACCGCAATGGACGCCTGCTGTGCATTGAACGTCGCGGAACGGATAACGGAATTGATGGAGCCGGACGACGATCTACTGACACGCACGTCTGCGCCGCTGACGAATTCAGAACGCGCCATCGCCTATCTTTTGCAGCAACGAGATCATGCCCGGCCCCGACACCATCCCCCTGCTTGATCTTGCGCCGCTGCACGCAGCGCTGCGCCCGGAAATCGATGCGGCGATTGCGCGCGTCGTGGACAGCGATCGTTTCGTGTTCGGCAAGGCGCTCGCGAATTTCGAATCACAGGCAGCGAAATTCCTCCGCGCGCGTCACGCCATCGGCGTTGCGAACGGCACCGATGCATTGCTGCTTGCGCTTCGCGCCGCCGGCATCGGGCGAGGTGATGAAGTCGTCACCAGCGCCTTCACATTCTTCGCAACAGTTGAAGCCATCATTCACGCAGGTGCGAGACCTGTATTCGCGGATATCGATCCGGCATCGATGACGCTTGATCCGCACGATGTCGAGACGCGCATCACACCGAAGACGCGCGCATTGCTTCCGGTGCATGTCTTCGGACACGTCGCCAACATAGATGCGCTGCTTGGTATTGCCGATGCGCACAATCTCATCGTTATCGAAGATGCCGCGCAGGCCTTCGGTGCATCGTTGAACGGCAAGATGGCGGGAGCATTCGGTCTTGCCGGCTGTTTCAGTTTCCATCCATCGAAACCGCTGGGCGCTTTCGGTGACGGCGGCATGATCATCACCGACGATGATGAACTCGCAACGCAAATTTCACGGCTACGGGATCACGGCAGTATCGGACGACACCAGCATGCAACAATCGGCTACAACAGCCGGCTCGACGACATCCAGGCGGCGGTGCTCGGTATGAAACTGGAACATCTTGATTCGCACCTTTCCGAACGCAGGAAACTCGCCACCAGCTACAACGCCCTGCTCGCCGGTCTGCCGATGTCATTGCCAATCGTCACGGATGAAATGCGCCACTGCTACGCGCAATACACTGTTCGCACGTCCAAACGTGATGCGTTGAGGAATGCGCTGGATGCGTCAGGGATCGGTAACGCGATTCACTATCCCTTGCCGGTCTACCGTCAACCCGCCCTCGCCGGTCACATCGATTCGCAAATCCGCTTGCCCGTCACCGAAGAAACGTGCGCGAGCTGCCTGTCGTTGCCTTTTTATAAAGGATTGACGGAAGCGCAGCAGCAACGTGTTGCGGATGTTGTTCGCGATGTAGTGAAATAAGACTGGGCGTTCAACCCTGATTCAACGCTGCAAGCCGTTCGAAAGTGCCGACATCCGACCATTGACCTTCGTGCAGTGCGCCGCTCACGTGATCGACACGCATCGCTTCGCGAAGCAGCGGCGCGAGCTTGCGTACGCCGGGGTCGAGGTTTTCAAACAGTTCACGGCGGTAGATTCCGATGCCGCTGAACGTGAACGATTCAGCGGCATTTTCGATCACGCGATCCTGCTCAAGACCGAAATCGCCACGCGCGTGGTGCTCCGGGTTTGGTACGAGCACGAGATGCGCGAGATCCTCGCGCATGGGAAAATCACGCAACGCGCGAAAATCGAAACCGGTGAACACATCGCCGTTCACGACCGCGAACCGGTCGCCGAGTTGCGGTAGCGCTTGAATGATTCCGCCGGCAGTTTCCAGCGGCTCGGGAGATTCTTCAGAAATGATGATGTTCGCGCCGAAACGCGACCCATCGCCGAGAAACTCGACGAGTTTTTCCTTCAGCCAGGAAACATTCACGACCAGCTCATTGAAACCGGCATCGCGCAGCCGCTCGATATGCCATTGAATGAGCGGCTTGCCGCGCACTTCCAGCAATGGCTTCGGCGTGGTGTCCGTCAAGGGCCGCATGCGTTCACCGCGGCCGGCGGCGAGAATCATGGCTTTCATGGGAAGAGTCATTCGTAGCGTCGCATCAGTTCCAGCAACGCATCGAACTCGCGATATTTTCCACCGATCTGATAAACATAACGAAAGAATCGCGGCGTTTCGGCAAGATATTTTTTCTTGCCATCGCGGTAATGCAGGCGCGCGAAGATGCCGATGACTTTCAGGTGCCGTTGCAGCCCCATCCAGTCGAAGGCACGTTCGAAATTCTCCGGCAATACAATGCCGGCGCGCATTGCACTCTCACGGTAATCCGCAGCCCAGCCCGCGACACGCTTCTCAGGCCATGACACGAACGCATCGCGAAACAGTGAAACCACATCGTAGGTGACCGGCCCGCGCACCGCGTCCTGGAAATCGATCACGCCAGGCAGCGGATCGGACACCATGAGATTGCGCGGCATGTAATCGCGGTGCACGAACACTTGCGGCTGCGCGAGCGCAGATTCGATCAGCAATGCACAGGCGTTTTCCCAGGTGCGCTGTTCCGTTGCATCGAGTCGCACGTCGCGATGTTTCGCGAGATACCAGTCCGGATACAGATCGAGTTCGCGCTTGAGCAATGTGGTGTCGTAAAGCGGCAGATCATCCGCGCTTGCATTCGCCTGCAGAGTGACCAGCGCTTCAATGGCCGCGGAAAAAAAGTCATCGGCGTTTTCCGGATTCAGCACATCGAGAAAGGTCTGACTGCCGAGATCGGAAAGCAACAGGAAACCTTGCGCCAGATCGGCGGCGAGAATCTCCGGCGCGTTGAGGCCTGCTGCGCGTAGCCGCTTCGCGATCATCACGAACGCTTCGCAATTTTCATGCGCTGGCGGCGCGTCCATGATGATCCAGCTTGCGCGTCCATCCTGCGCGCGGAAATAGCGCCGGAAGCTCGCATCGGCCGAGGCGACGCTGAATTCGAGATCCCCGCGCCCGAGCACGGACGCCGCCCAACCGCAGGCAGCGATGCGCCGCGTGTCGGTCTGTTGATTGCGGATTTCCTGTGAAGAATGCTGGTTCATGGCGCGCATCATAACCCGCACTCCCGCGCCTCGCAGCGCGAGCGCAATCCGCTGCTGCTAGAATGCGCCGGATGCGCGCAAGCACCCTGTCCAATCTCGTGATTTGCAGCGTCCTGTTGACGGCCGGTGTCGTGCAGGCCGCCGAAGTTCCGCGCGCGAGCGAGGCAACCTGTCCGCCCGCCGTGCAACCGCCTGAGCGCATTCTCGATACCTGGGCCGAGCTCGATCGCGAGGAAGGCCTGCTGCCTCCCCTCGTCGAACCTTACGTGCTTGCGCCGCCCGCCGTCGTTCCCGAATCCGATGAAACGCTTCCTGAAGAACCCGCTGCAGCTGCGCCGCCGCCCGTGCTCGTGGAAGCGGATACCGTCTTGCTCGTGCAGGAAGGCGTCTCGCAACTCGAAGGCGATGTCTGGGTGCAGCAGGGCGAGAATTTTCTCAGCTCCGAAGCGCTGGAATTCAACAAAAACACCGGCGTCGTACGCACGCTCGCGCCGGCGCGTTTCGGATCGCGGCAACTGATCCTCGACGCCGAAAACGTCATCTACGACACCAGCGCCGGCAAGGGCGTGTTCGAGTCCGTCGATTTTTTCATGCCGCGGCACGGCGGCCGCGGCGAGGCCGACCAGCTCGCACGCACCGGCGAATTCACCTCGGAACTGCAAGGCGTGCTGTACACGACCTGTCCGCCCGAAGACGAAGACTGGTGGCTGAAAGCGAGCAGCATGGATCTCGATCGCGAGGATGGCATGGGCGTCGCCCGCAATGTACGCCTCGGTTTCATGGGCGTGCCGTTCTTCTACCTGCCGTGGATGAGTTTTCCGATCGACGAGCGGCGCAAGACGGGTTTTCTCTTCCCCGAGTTCGGCGACTCCGGCCGCAACGGCACCTGGCTGCGCACACCGTATTACCTGAATCTCGCACCGAACATGGATGCGACGCTCACTCCTTATTACATGTCCGAACGCGGCACAGCACTTGAAGGCGAATTCCGCTATTTGTTCGGCTGGGGCGCGGGCGAGCTTGACGCCACATACCTCGACAACGACCGCATGGTGGATTCGCACCGGTATTTCTACCGCTACGGCCATGTCAGCCGCCTGCCCACGGACTGGACCTTTTCGGTCGACTACCAGCAGGTCTCGGACGAGGAATATTTCCAGGACTTCTCCCAGGACGGCCGTGGCCTGCTGCGCTCGCATATCGCGCAGGTCGCCACGTTGAGCAAGAGTGAACTGGAATATGGCGCGAGCGTCGGGCTGCAGCGATTTCAGACCGTCGATCCGACCATTCCCGAGGCGAGTCGTCCCTATGAAAAATGGCCGGAAATCGATTACTACTACGCACCGCTCGCCTTCGGTAACCGCCTGTGGTTCGACGTCCAGGGCGAATCCGTCCAATTCCGGCGCGATGACCGCGTCAGCGGCTGGCGCCATCACACGGAAACCGCGTTTTCCATGGATTTTGGCGATCCGGGGCTGCGCCTGACGCCGCGACTCGCCTGGTGGGAAACGAAATACGACCTGGAGCAGGCTGACGGCACAGACCTTGACCTTTCACGCGGCCTGCCCGTCACGAGCCTCGACTTGCGCGCGCGCTTCGCCCGCGCGCTCGGCAGCGGTGGCCGCCAGACGCTCGAGCCGCGGCTTTTCCTGGTGCACATTCCGTTCCGCGAGCAGGACGCCATCCCATTGTTCGACACCCGCCCCGGCAGCGATACGCTCGCCTCATTGTTCCAGGCTAACCGCTTCACCGGCGTGGACCGCGTCGGCGACACGAAGCGCGCGACGTTCGGCCTTGAATCCAGCCTGATCGGTCGCGATGGCCGTGAATGGTTCAGCGCCGCCATTGCGCGCGCCTGGTACCTGGACGACCGCGAGGTGCAGTTTGGGGCAGCAGATGAACCGGAGACGGAATCTGCATCCAACTATTACGGCGAGTTAGAATACCGGCCCACGGAAACGCAGAACCTGCGGCTCGATCTCAGCTACGATCCGCACGCGAAACGCACGGATTACGGCTCTATCCAGTACCAGTTCAAGCCCGGTGAATTCCAGGTGCTCAACCTCGCCTACCGCTTCCGCCGGCTGGACGAGACCGCGGAACCTCTGGAACAGGTGGACTTTTCCTTCGCGACGAAGCTCGGCGGCCGCTGGAGCGTGTTCGGACGGGCCGTGTATTCGCTGCCGGAGAAACGCAGCCAGGAAACGCTGGCGGGCTTCGAGTACGAAACCTGCTGCTGGGTGTTCCGGACATTCCAGCGGCGCTTCATTTTCAATCGTGCAGGCGAGTTCGACCGAAGCCTCTGGTTCCAGCTGGAACTCAAGGGTCTGTCGAGTGTCGGCCGGCGCATCGACGAGTTCCTGACGGAAGACATCTACGGATACGGTGAGACAGAATGAGCAAGACATTGAAAACATTTTTCCTGCTGGCGCTGTTCGGCTTCTGCGGAGCGGTGAATGCGCAGGAAGAGCAACCGCGCGGCGTGCTGCTGGACCGCATCGTGGCGGTCGTGAATGACGATGTGATCCTGAAAAGCGAACTGGAAGCGGAAGCGGCACGGATCCTGGCGGGAATCCAGGATCAGGAACTGCCGCCGCGCGACGTCTTCCTGCGCCAGGTGCTGGAGCGGATGATCACCGTCGAGCTGCAACTGCAGTACGCGGAACGCGTCGGCATCCAGGTTTCCGATGACCGCGTGAACCAGGCGCTGACGGAAATTGCCGAACGCAACAACGCGACATTGTCGGACCTGCCGGCGCTGCTCGCCGCGCAGGGCCTGAACTACAACGACTTTCGCGAAAGCGTTCGCGAGGAAATGCTGCGCGTGGATGCACAGCGGCGCGCCGTGGACGACCGCGTGACCGTGTCGCCACGGGAAGTCGAGGAGTATCTCGCACGGGCCGAAGAAATCGGCGCGGGCGAGGAATACCTCGTCTCGCACATTCTCCTCGCCGTGCCCGGCCAGGCGCCGCCTGAGGCAATCGAAGCCGCGCGTGAGAAGGCCGAAGGACTCCGCCAGCAGGCGATCGAAGGCGCCAGCTTCGCGGAACTGGCGATGGCCTATTCCGACGGCCAGCAGGCGCTGGAGGGTGGCAGTCTCGGCTGGCGCGAGCTGACCGCGCTGCCGACGCTGTTCACGGATGTTGTCGCCGACATGAAAGCGGGTGAAGTCTCCGAGCCGATACGCTCGGGCTCAGGCTGGCACCTGGTGCGGCTCGATGAAATCCGCGGCCAGGACAAGGTCGTCGCCACCGAGACGCACGCGCGCCACATCCTGCTGGTGCCGAACGTGCTCCGTCCCGAGGACGAAACCCTGGCGCTCGCGCAGGAAATCCACAAGCGGCTTGAGGCCGGCGAGGATTTCGCTGCACTTGCAAAGGAATATTCCGAGGACCCGGGCAACGCGGCCCAGGGCGGCGATCTCGGCTGGCAACCGCCGGGAATGATGGTGCCGGCCTTCGAGGAAGTCATGAATTCGCTCGAGCCGAATGAAATTTCCGAACCGTTCAGGACGCAATTCGGCATTCATATCGTGCAGGTTCTCGATCGCCGCGAAACGGATTTCACCGATACGGTCAAGAAGAACCGCGCCTACCAGGCGATCAAGCAGCGCAAGGCGGAAGAACAGCTCCCCGTCTGGCTGCAACAGTTGCACGACGAAGCGCAGATCGATATTCGCCTGGAAGGCTGAGGGAGACGGCGCGTGAGCACGGCTCCACTCGCCATCACCAGCGGCGAACCTGCAGGCATCGGACCGGATGTCTGTCTCGCGCTGGCGGCTCGCGGGCAGCTCGGCCTCGCCACCGTGCTCGGCGATCCGGCGCTCCTCGAGGCACGGGCTCATGCGCTGGATCTCGATATCCGCATCCTGCAAGGTCCGCTGGCAGCGGCGCCTGCGACGGGCGAAATTCACGTCACGCCGGTGCCGCTGACCGGCCATTGCAATCCCGGCGCGCTGAATCCGGACAACGCGCGCCATGTGCTCGCGCTGCTCGACGCCGCCGTCGCCGGCTGCCAGGACGGGCGTTTCAGCGGCATGGTCACGGCACCCGTGCACAAGGGCGTCATCAACGATGCCGGCATTCCATTTACCGGCCACACCGAATATCTCGCCGAGCGAACCGCCACACCGCGCGTCGTGATGATGCTCGTTGCCGGCCAACTGCGCGTCGCGCTCGCGACCACGCATCTCCCCTTGCGGTCTGTGCCGGATGCGATTACGCCGGAGATGCTGCGTGAAACCCTGCAGATTCTCGCCGGTGATCTGCGCGAACGATTCGGGATCGCGCGGCCGGGCATTCTCGTGCTGGGCCTGAACCCGCATGCCGGTGAAGGCGGACATCTCGGCAGCGAGGATCGCGACATCATCGCGCCCGTCGTTGATGCGCTGAATGCGGAAGATTTCGATCTTCAAGGGCCGCTGCCGGCCGACACGGCTTTCACGCCGCGGTCACTCGCGGACGCCGATGCGGTGCTGGCGATGTACCACGACCAGGGTTTGCCGGTGCTGAAACACGCGGGCTTCGGCGAGGCAGTGAATGTCACGCTTGGATTGCCGTTCGTGCGGACCTCGGTCGATCACGGCACGGCGCTGGATCTCGCCGGAACCGGCCGCGCGGATGCGGGCAGCCTGCATGCAGCGATTGAAATGGCTGTAAAGCTCAGCGGTAATGCAGAAAAAGCCAAGAGCAATGAACAGGATTTACAGGATTGAAGACGGATTAACAGGGTCAAAGACAAAAAAATCATCCTGTTAATCCTGAAAAATCCTGTGAATCCTGTCCGTTCTTCTCCTCCGTGAGGAACTGACGTGGAACACAGGGCGAGAAAACGCTTCGGCCAGCACTTCCTCCACGACCGCGCGATCATCGAGCGCATCGTGCGCGCCATAGCTCCCGCGCCGGATGACCATCTCGTCGAGATCGGCCCGGGGCTGGGCGCGATCACGCAACCCTTGCTGGAACGCGTCAAGGAGCTGCACGCCGTCGAGCTGGATCGCGACGTGATTCCCCTGCTGGAAGAGAAAACTGCATCCGCCACCGGCCGGCTCATGATTCACCCCGCCGACGCGCTGAAATTCGACTTCGCTGCATTAGCGAAAGAGATCGGCGCGCCGCTGCGCCTCGCCGGCAACCTGCCCTACAACGTCTCCTCGCCACTGCTGTTTCATTTCCTGGAGTATCGCCATGTCATCCGTGACATGCATTTCATGCTGCAGAAGGAAGTCGTTGACCGCATGGCGGCAAAGCCCGGCGGAAAAATCTACGGCCGCCTCACGGTGATGCTGGCGGCGGATTGCATCATCGAACCGCTGTTCACCATCCGCCCCGGCGCGTTCAACCCGCCGCCCAAGGTGGATTCCGCGGTGGTGCGGCTGATTGTGCGCGAGGAGCCGGCGTTTCCCCTGCCCGACCGCGCGCTGTTCGCGCGGCTGGTCACGGCCGCCTTCACGCAACGGCGCAAGACGCTGCGAAACAGCATCCGGCAATTCCTTGATGCGGCGGCTATTTCCGGGTGCGGCATTGACCCGCAGGCGCGGGCAGAAACGCTCTCCGCCGAGGAATTCGGCCGTCTTGCGGTTGCCGCTGCGGGCTGAAATACTCGGCGAATCGGGGGAAGGCGGCAAACCACATGACCTATCAGCATTTGCTCATTGCGGTGGATCTCACCGAAGCCAGCGAAATCATCGCCAACAAGGCGCTCGCGCTTGCCCAGCGTTGCGATGCGCGGTTGAGCCTGTTGCACGTGGTCGAATACGTGCCCGTCGATCCCGCCGGCGAAGCCCTGCTACCACCGCCGGTCAACATGGAAGACGAGCTGATGGACGCGGCCCGCAAGCGCCTCGATGCGCTGGCCGAGAAGCTCGGCCTGCCGGACTGCCGCCGTCACGTCGTGCTCGGGAACATCAAGACCGAAGTGGCGCGCGTGGCGAACGAAAACGAAGTCGACCTGATCGTCCTCGGCAGCCATGAGCGGCATGGCCTGCAACTGCTGTGGGGCTCGACTGAACGCTCTGTCCTGTCCGCGGCACCCTGCGATGTGCTGGCCATCCGTCTGAACTGACCTGGACAACCGCCTTGAAAAAAAATGGCCCCCCGAGGGGGCCATTTTGCGTTATCGCTGACGCCTTCTCGACGCCGAAGCAAGAAGAAGCCCGGCGAGTAGCAGGTACGAGAACGCACCGCCGCCGCCGCCACCACCATCCGGCGAGACGGCGCTCGCCTTGACAGTGCTACGGAACACACTGTTCGTCGTTTCGCCCATCACGGATTCGCCATCATCGGCGAGCCAGCCGCCGATCCGCAGCTGCGTCTCGACGCCACCGCCGGGGCTGTCCGCACTGGTATGCCTGACGGCAATCTGGCCACCATTGCCGATCCAGCCCGGCTCCGTCGTCCATTCCTCTCCGGAGATGCGGTATTCACCACCTTCGACCCGGACCGGCACGCTGACATTCTCATCCAGTCCGCCGACAACCAGCGCCGCCGATGTCAGCAGTACGCCTTCTTCCACGTCAGCCTCCGCCTCGAACACCAGCGGATCCGGGATGACATCCGGAAAAAGCCCGTAATGCCGCGTAATGATCGGCTTCGCGAATATCCTTGAGGTTCCATAATACGCATCGCTCAGCAGCACGATATCGCCGTTCTCATCGAACGAGAAAGACCAGCCCACTTCGCCGACCTGGAAATCCGTCACGGCCTTTCCACCATCACCAAACCGTACGTCCAGGGCTCCGTCCGGAGTAAGGCGCACAAGACACAGGTCGTAATCCAGATATTCACTGGCGCCTATCAAGCCGGCGATCTGCAAGCTGCCGTCAGGCAGCGCACGCAGTTCAACGGGAGAGCAATCCCCCGCTTCCGCGAGGACAGCAGTGCCGCCAGTGCCGTACCCCTGATCGATGACGCCTTGCTCCGTAAAGGCAACAATCTTCGGCACCCCCAGCGACCACTCATACAAGAGCAGCCTGTTGGAAGGCGTCACTGCCAGACTCCTGAAGTTTTCCAGGTCAGGATCGATCTTCAGTACGCCATTCTCGCCGAAGGACGTATCGGCTTCGCCTTCCGCCGAGAACTTGTACACGGCAGACCAGTCGGTGGTCGCGGTTGATTCCTGCGCGAGTAACCAGATACTTCCGTCGCGACCAACCGCCAGACCATGAGGGTCGAACGTGGCGGCGCCGCCCAGCACGATCGGCGAGAAGTCCGGATTCAGTTCCAGGTCTGCCGTAAGGCGAACAATGAATCCCTCCTGCGGCGTCCCGCTGCCGGAATGAGTGTAATGACCAGCAACCAGGAACCCACCGCCGGGGGCCGGGGACGCCCACCGGACATCGGTGCGGCTTGGGCCAATGGTCGTGGTCAATTCATCGATGGTAATGACTTCGATTTCACCGGAAAGATTGCCGGCACCGTCGATGCGAACGGCTTTGAAGGCCTTCTGCAGTTCGCCGTCCGTTTCCGGTACGCTGCCGAACACGACAACCGACCCATCAGCGGATGGGCTCAGCAGTGCCCACGTCGTAGCCTTGCCCTCCATTGCGTCCGTCGGAATCTCCACCACCCCGTCCTAGGAGAACGACGTGTCAGGAACGCCGCCCTGATCCAGCCGATATACGAAACCGAGGGGAGGTTGAACCGGATCGTAAGCGTAAACGACAGCGTAAATCCGACCTGATGCGTCGATCGCTATATCCCCCGCATAGGTGAGGTCATTCCCGGTCTCTATCGCGATCATGCCGTCATCGCCGAAATCCGTTACCAGAGCGCCCGGATTTGCGGCAAATACGTTCAACGGGAAAACGGCAAGCGCGAAACCAAACGCCAGGACACTTGAGACTCGCTTGAAAAACCACTTCACTTTCATTACGCCTTCCTCTGGGCTGCACTTATCAGCGTCCATATAAACAGCAAAAATATGTTTAATCAAACCCAAATCCTGATGGAGCACATAGGCTGCGCATTCCTTGGTGCCTTAATGCCCTGTAGCGCCTGAGGTAGAATCACCGCCGAATGTTTCATGGGCTGCAGGGAATGAATTACACGATTCTCGTCAAAGTGGAGACGGACTACATCGCCGCGCAATCCGATCCGGAAAACCGGCGCTACGTTTTCTCCTACACGATCAACATCGAAAACACCGGTGACATCGCAGCAAAGCTGCTGACGCGCCACTGGCTCATCACCGACGCCGACGGCCATCGCCAGGAAGTGCGCGGAGAAGGCGTGATCGGCGAGCAGCCGCACCTGCAACCCGGCGAATCGTTCTGCTACACCAGCGGCGCCATTCTCGAAACGCCCGTCGGCAGCATGGAAGGCAGCTACCAGATGATGGCCGACGACGGCCATCCCTTCGACGCGCCGATCGCGCCGTTCTCGCTGGCGATGCCGGGATTGATGCACTGACATGGCAGTTTTTGCCATCGGCGATGTCCAGGGCTGCTTCGACGAACTGCAACGGCTGCTCGATAAGCTGAACTTCGATCCTGACAAGGATCGGCTCTGGTTCACCGGCGATCTCGTCAACCGTGGGCCGAAATCGCTGGAAACGCTGCGCTTCGTGCGTGATCTGGGAGATGGCGCAATCAGTGTGCTCGGCAATCACGATCTGCACCTGCTCGCCGTCGCTGAAGGTTTCCAGGCAGAACGGCCGCGCGACACCATGCGCACTGTGCTGGATGCGCCGGATGCGTCAGAACTGCTCAACTGGCTGCGACATCGCCCGCTTGCGCACTACGACGCCGCGCTCGGCTACTTGCTGGTTCACGGCGGCCTGCCGCCCGAATGGAATCTCGATGCGGCGCTCGATGCGGCGCGCGAGGTGGAAAGTGAATTGCGCGGCGCGAACTACCGCGACCTGTTGCGCGACATGTACGGCAACGAACCCGCGCGCTGGAGCGAAGACCTTGCCGGCACCGAACGGCGTCGCTACATCATCAACGCGTTCACGCGCATTCGATATTGCACTGCTGATGGACAACTGGATTTCACGCACAAGGGACCGCCCGGCAGCCAGCCGCCGGATCTTCTGCCGTGGTTCAGCGTGCCGGGACGCGAGAACGCGGAACTCGATGTGCTGTTCGGCCACTGGTCCACGCTGCGCGATTCGAAAACACCGCGCGCCTTTGCATTGGACACCGGCTGCCTGTGGGGTGGTAAATTGACCGCCCTCAGGATTGATGGCGAAGAACGCTTGCGGGTAAGCGTGGGCTGCGAACAGAACGCTGAAAAATGAACGTGCGATGATGGTTATCGGAGTTCTGTGGGAGCGGCTTCCAGCCGCGAAATTCGCAGTTTCAAACCGCTTCCATAACGCTCCGTTCATCCTTGAACCGACGAGGTAACACATGAATCTCGATCTCACCGGCCACCGCGCCCTCGTCTGTGGCGCAAGCGAAGGCATCGGCCGCGCGACGGCGATCGAACTCGCGCTGCTCGGCGCAACCGTAACCGTCGTTGCGCGCAGCGAAGACAAGTTGCGCGAAACCGTGAAGGCGTTGCCCGGCGAAGGACACGATCACGTCGTCGCGGATTTCGACAACACCGCGCTGCTCGACGCCGTAATCCGCGGCACGCTCGCGCCGCGCGGCTACTCGATACTCGTCAACAACGCGGGCGGCCCGCCCGGCGGTCCGATCGTTGACGCTGACGCGGACGCGTTTCTTGCCGCGTTCCGTCGTCATCTCCTCGCGAACCAGTTACTCGCGCAGGGTCTTTTGCCCGGCATGCGTGAACGTCGCTTTGGGCGCATCGTGAATATTGTTTCCACGTCCGTGTACGAGCCGATTCCGGGGCTCGGCGTCTCGAACACGATCCGCGCCGCAGTCGCCGGCTGGGCGAAAACGCTGGCGCGCGAAGTCGCGGGCGACGGCATCACGGTGAACAACGTGCTGCCCGGTTTCACGAACACGCAACGGCTGGAAAAACTGTTCGCGGCGAAAGCGGAGAAAAGCAACCAGATGCCGGACGCCGTCGCGCAGGCCGCGCTCGACACCGTTCCGGTTGGCCGCTTTGCCGAACCGGAAGAAACCGCTGCCGCAATCGCATTTCTCGCATCCCCGGCTGCCGCCTACATCACCGGCGTCAGCCTGCCCGTTGATGGCGGCCGCTTGCACGCCATCTGAGACACGCCATGCAGAAACTTCAGCATTTCATCAACGGCGAATTCGTGAATCCCGCAGAAGATCGCTGGCTGGATGTTTTCGAACCCGCGACCGGAAAAAAGTACGCCGAACTTGCCGACGGCTGCGAAAAGGATCTTGATCGCGCGGTGGGCGCCGCACTTTCCGCTCAGCACGAATGGGCACGCGCATCGGCAGACGAACGCGCGCGGCTTCTCAATCGCCTTGCCGATCTCGTCGACGCAAACCACGAACGGCTTGTCGAAGCCGAATCGAAAGACAACGGCAAACCGGTGCGCGTCGCCGGGCTTGTCGACATTCCACGCGCGGCACTGAACCTGCGATTCTTCGCCGCCGCCGCGACGCAGTTCGCGAGCGAATCGCACCACGCGAATGGTTCGATCAATTACACACTGCGACAGCCACTCGGCACCGTCGGTTGCATCTCGCCGTGGAACCTGCCGCTGTATCTTTTCACCTGGAAAATTGCACCCGCCCTCGCCGCCGGCAATTGCGTGATCGCGAAACCGTCCGAGATCACGCCGCTCACGGCAACGTTGTTCGGCGAACTCTGCATCGAAGCCGGCCTGCCTGCCGGTGTGCTGAACATCGTGCATGGCCGTGGCTCGGAAATCGGCAAGGTCATCGTCGAGCATCCGGATATCAGCGCGATCTCCTTCACCGGCGGCACGAAAACCGGCGCGGATATTGCGGCGCGTGCCGCGCCGAAATTCAAGAAACTGTCGCTGGAGCTGGGCGGCAAGAATCCGACCGTGGTTTTTGCCGATTGCGCCGGATCGAACGAGCAATGGGACGCAATGCTGCGCGACGTCACGCGTGCCGCGTTCGCAAACCAGGGACAGATCTGCCTGTGCGGTTCACGCATTTACGTTGAAGAATCCATTTACGAAAAATTTCTCGGCGAGTTCGTGGAACGTGCGAAAGATATTTCCGCCGGCGATCCCGCTGATCCGGATACGCGCCACGGCGCGATGGTGTCGAAAGCGCACATGGAAAAAGTGCTCGACTGCATCGACATCGCGAAACAGGAAGGGGGAAAGATCGAATGCGGCGGCGAGCGCGTCATCGTGAAAGGCCGCTGCGAAAACGGCTGGTTCATCGCGCCCACCGTGATCACCGGCCTTTCCAACGAATGTCGCACCAATCAGGAAGAAATTTTCGGGCCGGTTGTCACCGTCATGCCATTCAAGGACGAACACGACGCGGTGCGGCTCGCCAACGGCACGAACTACGGTCTCGCCGCTTCCATCTGGACGCAGGATGTCGGGCGCACGCATCGTCTCGCACGCGACATCGACGCGGGCCTGCTGTGGTTCAACACGTGGATGCTGCGCGACCTGCGCGTGCCGATGGGCGGCATGAAGCAATCCGGCGTCGGACGTGAAGGCGGTTTCGAGGCGATGCGCTTCTTTACCGAATCGAAAAACGTGGCCATCAAGTACGAGTAGGAGCGCCTTCAGGCGCGAACGAAAAATGATGAAATTTGATTCAGACAAGGCGCCGGAACCCGTCGGCCTTTATCCGCACGCGCGCCGTGTTGGCAAGCTGCTGTTTCTCTCCGGCGTGGGACCGCGCAAGCGCGGTACGAAAGCCATTCCCGGCGTCACGCTCGACGACAACGGCAATATTCTCGAATACGACATCGAGGCGCAGTGCCATTCCGTGTTCGAGAACGTGCGGCACATTCTCGAGGCGTCCGGCTCGTCGTGGGAGCAACTTGTTGACGTGACGGTTTTTCTCACCAACATGAAAGCTGACTTCGCGACGTACAACCGTATCTATGCCGAGTATTTCAAGGACAACCAGCCTTGCCGCACGACAGTGGAAGTTTCCAGCCTGCCGACACCGATCGCGATCGAACTCAAATGCATCGCGACGACAAACGATGAAACCTAGGAGCGCTCTTTGAGCGCAATCCTTTCGGAGGCCATCATGAACGACATGAAAGTCCTGAACTTCCAGAGATGGATAGACGACAACCGCCATTTGCTGAAACCGCCGGTCGGCAACAAGGTCGTGTATCCGGACGGCGATTTCATCGTCATGGTCGTGGGCGGGCCGAACACGCGCAAGGATTATCACTACGACGAAGGACCGGAATTCTTCTACCAGCTCGAAGGCGAGATGGTGTTGAAGACCATGCAGGAAGGCGAACCGGTCGATTATCCGATCAAGGCAGGCGAGATTTTCCTGCTGCCGCCGAAGGTGCCGCATTCACCGCAGCGCATGGCCGGCTCCGTCGGCCTCGTCATCGAACGCAAGCGATTGGCGAATGAAAACGATGGCCTGATGTGGTTCTGCGAGAACTGCAATCACAAATTGTATGAAGAATATTTTCCGCTGAGGAATATCGAGAAGGATTTCGGTGCCGTGTTCGATCGTTTCTTCGGTGACATCGAAAATCGTACCTGCGAGAAATGCCGTGCAGTGATGGAAGACAATCGGAAGAAATAGCTCCCTCTCCCCTCCAGGGGAGAGGGGAAAACAGCAGGAAGCATAAAGTTCATGGACGAGTTGACGAAACACGCAAAGAACTTACGCAGCAACCTGACGATTGCCGAACGCAACCTCTGGTTTCATCTGCGAGATCGGCGGCTGAGCGGCTGGAAATTTCGCCGGCAGAAAGTCATCGCAGGTTACATCGTGGATTTTGTTTGCCTTGAAGCCGGATTGATTGTTGAATCGGACGGAAGCCAACACCAGGAACGCGAAGAATACGATGCTCGGCGTACGGTGCAACTGGAGCGTGAGGGATATAAGGTATTGCGGTTCTGGAACAACGAGATTCTGCGGGAAACGAAATCTGTGCTGGAGGAAATTCTGAAGCATCTTCCCCCTCACCCCGACCCTCTCCCAAAGGGAGAGGGAGTACTTCGATAATTTTTTCGAAGACAATCGGATATAAGGTATCCAGGACGTGACGAGGACGCTCCCCTCGGGGAGAGGGGCCGGGGGTGAGGGGTTTGCCTCGTCGCAAAGAAAATCGGACCGATAAAATGTCTCGACCACTGAAAATCGACATCCACACGCACATCCTCCCGAAGGAATGGCCGAACCTCCGCGAGAAGTACGGCTACGGCGGCTTCATCAACCTGGATCACCAGGAGACCGGCTGTGCGCGGATGATGAAGGACGGGCAATTCTTCCGCGAGATCGAAGCAAACTGCTGGGATCCCGGCGCACGGCTGCAGGATTGCGACGCTGCCGATGTCGATGTGCAAGTGCTGTCCACGGTGCCGGTGATGTTCAGTTACTGGGCGAAGCCGAAAGATGCACTCGATCTTTCACGATTCCTGAATGATCACATCGCGCAAACCGCCGCCACGAATCCCAGGCGTTTTGTCGCTCTCGGCACCTTGCCGATGCAAGACACCGACTCTGCCGTTCGCGAACTGGAACGCTGCGTGAAGGAACTCGGAATGCCCGGCGTGCAGATCGGCTCGCACGTGAACGGCGACAATCTCGATGCGCCACGGCTGTTTCCGATCTTCGAAGCCGCCGCTGATCTGGGCGCGGCAATCTTCGTGCATCCCTGGGACATGCTCGCGAAAGACCGCATGCCGAAATACTGGTTGCCGTGGCTGGTTGGCATGCCGGCTGAAACCTGCCTTGCGATCACGTCGATGATTTTCGGCGGCGTATTCGAGCGGCTGCCAACGTTGCGCGTTGCGTTCGCGCATGGCGGCGGTTCGTTTCCGTTCACCATCGGGCGCATCCAGCACGGCTTCGACGTGCGTCCCGATCTCTGCGCCGTCGAGAACGCCGTCAGCCCACGCGATTACCTCGGAAAATTCTGGCTGGACTCGCTGGTCCATGATGCAGCCGCGCTGCGTTACATGATTGAACTGATCGGGCCTGGGCGTATTGCGCTTGGCAGCGATTATCCTTTTCCGCTCGGTGAACACCATCCGGGAAAATTGATCGAGTCGATGAATTTCGATGCGGAGACGCGCGATCTTCTTCTGCACGGGGCGGCACTGGAATGGCTGAACCTGGACCGGAGCCGTTTCGAATGAGCCGCCTGCAGCTCGATGTCGACAAGCTCACCGTTACGGTCGATGCATCCGCTGCGATCGATATTTCCATTCCACTGGTATTCGGCGGCGAACAGCCGAATTGTTTCGACGCGCCGCGTGCGGCAAAGGAATCATTAAAGGTTGGCGACTGGACAGGCGACACGCGTCACGGCGGCAGTTGCAATGTCGATGTCTATCACCTCACACCGCATTGCAACGGCACGCACACCGAATGCATTGGTCACATCGTGCATGACGCCGTGTTCGCCCCGGAAACCCTGCGCGGCGGCCTGCTGCCGGCAACGCTGATTACCATCGAGCCGATGACACGCGCACGCACGCGTGAAACCACTTTGCCGAATCCAGCGCCGATGGACCGGATGATCACCGCACATGCGATCCGTAATGCGATGGCGCGATGGCCGGAGACGCGATTGCATCGCGCGCTCATCATCCGTACGCAGCCGAATCCGGAATCAAAAGCCGTGCACGAATATCACGGCGACGATCCGCCACCGTATCTTTCGATGGAAGCCGCCAGCCTGCTCGTGGAAATGAACGTCGAGCATGTGCTTGTTGATGTGCCCAGCATTGACCGGATGGCGGATGGCGGACGTCTGTCTGCGCACCATATTTTCTTCGGCCTGCCGCCGGGCGCGCGCGACGCGAAATCCGCCGACCGCGCGCACTGCACAGTCACGGAACTCATTTACGTCCCCGACGAAATCCCCGACGGCTATTACCTGCTCGATCTGCAAATGCCGCCCTTCATGACCGACGCGGCGCCGAGCCGGCCGCTGCTCTACCAGGTAGAAAATTGATGACGCATCGTGTTGATCTTGGCTACGCGACCGAACAGGACCGCGCCGACGAACTCGGCAGATTCCGCGAACGTTTCCACATCCCGAGGCGCGAAAACCTCGACGAGGAAATCTACCTCTGCGGCAACTCGCTTGGCCTGCAACCAAAAACGGCGCGCGAATTCATCGAGCAGGAACTTGCCGAATGGGAACTGCTCGGCGTGCGCGGACATTTTGCCGCGCGACGCCCCTGGATGCCCTACCACGAATTCCTGACCGAGAAGACCGCCGAACTCGTCGGCGCGAAACCGTCAGAAGTCGTGAACATGAATTCGCTCACCGCGAACCTGCATTTCATGATGGTGAGTTTTTACCGGCCAACAAAGACGCGTTTCAAATTATTGATCGAGAAACCGGCGTTTCCCTCGGATCGCTACGCCACGGAATCACAAGTGCGCTTTCATGGCTTCGATCCGGCAGAGGCGCTGCTCGAAATCGGGCCGCGCGACGGCGAGAACGTGATTCGCGATGAAGACCTTTATGCATTGATCGAAAAGGAAGGCGACAGCATCGCGCTGATTCTCCTGCCCGGCGTGCAGTATTACAGCGGCCAGGTTTTCGACATGGCCGAGGTCACGCGACTCGCCCACCGCAAGGGCGCCATCGTCGGTTTCGATCTTGCGCACGCCACCGGCAATCTCGTCACGCAGCTTCACGACTGGAACGTGGATTTCGCTGCCTGGTGCAATTACAAATACATGAACGCGGGGCCGGGTGCTGTTGCGGGTTGTTTCGTGCATGAACGACATCATGCCGAAGACTTGCCGCGTTTTGCCGGTTGGTGGGGCCATGACAAGGCGACGCGTTTCAGGATGGGGCCCGAGTTTCATCCCATTCAAAGTGCGGAAGGTTGGCAGCTATCGAATCCGCCGATCCTTGCACTCGCGCCCATCCTTGCATCATTAGAGATATTTCATGAAGCCGGCATGCAGCGGCTGCGTGCGAAATCGGAACGACTGACATCGTATCTCGAATTCCTGCTTCGCGAGCGTTTGCCGAGTGCCATCGAGATCATCACACCTTCGGAGCCTTCCCGTCGCGGCTGCCAGTTGTCCTTGCGCGTCACGGAATCCGCCAACGCGCAGGGAAGACAGGTTTTCGAGATGCTGGAAAACAACGGCGTCACCTGCGACTGGCGTGAACCGGATGTAATTCGCGTCGCACCGGTGCCGTTGTACAACTCCTTCATGGATGTATACCGGTTCGTGGAAGAACTGGAAAAGGCATTGGGAGAGAAATGAAAGACGAACAACGTATCATCATTTCCGGTGCCGGCCTCGCGGGGTCTTTGCTCGCCGTCATGTTCGCGCGCCGCGATTTCGAGGTGACGATTTACGAGAAACGCGGCGACATGCGGCAAGAGGACATGAGCGCGGGCCGATCAATCAATCTCGCGCTTGCGGCACGCGGCATTCGCGCGCTGGAACACGCGAACCTCATGGATCATGTGCGTCCGCTCATGATCCCGATGCCGGGAAGAATGTTGCACTCAGCCGGCGAAGAGCTGAAATACCAGCCTTACGGCAGCAAGGCGCACGAGACGAACTATTCCGTTTCCCGCGCCGAGTTGAACAAGACGCTGATGAATGCAGCGGAAGGCACCGGCAAGGTTCGCATTCTTTTCAACCATGACGTGCAGGACATCGACTTCGAACGCAACGCACTGATCGTGAAGAACGCCAGCACCGGTGACGTATTCGAAGATCACGGTTTGCCCATATTTGCGGCGGATGGCGCCGGCTCGCCAGTTCGCCAGGCGATGGCAAAACGCCTCGGCACCAAGAACTCGGAAGATATTCTCGATCATGCCTACAAGGAATTGGTGATTCCTCTCGCTGACGGCGGCGGCTGGCGCATGGAAAAGGAAGCGTTGCACATCTGGCCGCGCGGCGGTTATATGCTCATCGCGCTTCCGAATCTCGACGGCAGCTTTACCTGCACGCTGTTTCTTGCTCGCGAAGGGTCGCCATCGTTCGCATCGTTAGGGGATGGCAATTCGCTGCGTGCATTCTTCGCCGAACAATTTCCCGACGCGTCAAAACTCATTCCGGATCTTGAACGCGATTTTTTCGAAAACCCGACAGGCATGCTCGGCACCGTACGCTGCAAACCCTGGCATCACGAGGACAAGGCGCTGCTGCTCGGCGATGCGGCGCATGCCATCGTGCCTTTCCACGGGCAAGGCATGAACGCAGCATTCGAGGATTGCATTGCGCTGGATGACCTTGTCGAGCGGCACGGCACCGACTGGAAGACGATATTCGAAACCTTCACGGCACAACGCAAGGCGAACGGTGACGCCATTGCGCAAATGGCACTCGAGAATTACACCGAAATGCGCGACGCCGTTCGCGATCCCGCATTCCATCTTCGCAAGCAAGTGGAGTTCGAACTGGAAACCCGCTTTCCGGGCCGATTCATTCCGCGCTATTCGATGGTGATGTTTCATCCGGAGATCAGTTACGCAGATGCGCTTGCGCGCGGGCAGAAGCAACAGGAAATTCTCGGCAAACTGACGCGGGGAAAAACGCGGCTTGAGGATGTCGACTTTGCGTCTGCCGAAGCCTTCCTTGAACAAGCCGGCCTCTGAAACGACGACGCAAAGCTAAGTCTGTTTTCTGGAGAAGTGAATTTCTGGTCGACTGAACAAACCTTGCAACACCGAAACAAGAAAAACGGCGCGGTTTCCCGCGCCGTTTTTTGTTTCATCTCCTGCCCGTCGTCAGTAGACGTAGACAGCGCCGGCATCGAGTCGGCTGTCGTCCTCCCGCATGTCGACCGGATGAACACCGATACCTGCGCTGTCTTCACCCGGCGCGCAGACATGCAATCGCGTGATTGCTCCTCCACTCCATGCGAGGCAACGGCCGAAGTCGTCGCCATCGTCAGCATTCGGCGCTTTCAGGAAACTGCGGAAAGACGGCGCTCCCGTGACATTGAATATATAGACCGCCCCCGCGCTGTCGGCACCACTGACAGGAACAGCGCGGTAAGCGCCCGAGCCAGAGACAGTATCCGGAGCATTGACCCCCAAGGCCACGTAGTACGCCAATGCATCGGTAACATCAGGTGCCCTGCCCATGACAGCCGATACAGGCACGCCAGTGGGACGCTGGGATGACGGCGCCGACATGAGATCTACTGTCGTCCACTGCTGATTCGGGGAAAAACCCACTACGCGATGTACAACGGAACCGGACACAAAGCGCAGCCCGAACGAGGCGCCGTTGCGTGGCGCACTCAGAGTCTCACCGTAACCGGGTGTTGGACGACTTACTGTACTGATCGTGCCTGTCGTCGGTGGCGCCCATGTGCCAACTGACGGCCGGTCCAGGACGAATACTGTAGCGGCACCGCCCGTCCGCGACGCGAACAGACGGTTATTGTTTGAGCCAACGATGCCGGTGAGTGCAACAGCGGTACCGAACCGGTTACTCGCTGCCGGTGTTGGTTCCTTCAGATAAACGTCCGGCGCCCAGGCTGTGCCATCGTGGCGATACACGTACACCGCGCCTGAATCCGTCGCGCCTTCATCTTCCGGTCCCGCGATCGACGAAGATCGGTCATCCAGCGGCACGCCGACTGCGAGCAGCGTGCCATCAGTGTTCAACGCCAGCGCCGAGCCGAACCTATCGCCGGTGGCATCGCCACCCGGGCGAAGCGCAAGTTCCTCCTCGTCCGGGAACTGCCCGTCACCACCCATGCGGAACACGCGCACCTCGCCCGCGTCCTCCATCGCACCATCGTCGAGGTCCGTACCCGGCACGCCGACCGCAAGCACGTTCCCGTCGCCGCTGAGCGCGACCGCAGCCCCGAAGCGAGCACCTGCGTTTTGTCCGGACAATGCCTGCAACCATGTCCACTGCACGCCGTCATGACGATAGACGTGCACGCGTCCCTCGCGGTCTTCGGTCGCGACGCTCTCGCCGGGCGCGCCGACAACCATCACCTGTCCGTCGTCGCTCACCGCAATTGCACTGCCGAACACCCGGCCTTCTTCCTCCCGCACGTCTTCATCCCCGCGCTTGATGTACGTGATCGCGTCCACCGATGCTTGCTGGGGCAACGACTGTTGGGAGCCGAGCACGTCGCGCAGTATGCCCTCAACGTCGAAAGCGCCGAGGTCGTAGCGATCCCGGGTCTGAAGCGTCGTTCCCCAACCCGCCGCCCATACGGGAATCTGGTGTTCGAACTGCGTGACGTCTCCCTCGATGTCCGCCAATGCCACTGCTGTCGTCATGCTGGGCGCCGCACGACTGATGCGATAACTCTCCACGCCCTGCATCTCCGCCCAGCTCCAGCGCACACCACCGGGAACGCCTTCCGCTGCAAGGCCGGAATCGATGCCGTCAACGCTGAAGGTATCCTCGTAACCTCCGACGTTCAGGCTGACGGATTCCGTTCCTTCGCTTGCCGCCGGCCCCTCCACACGGACTGCCACGCTCTGACCATTGAAAACTTCGCTTGCCTCTTCGATGAACGTCATACCGCCGTCCAGGGAATATGATCCTCCAGTCACGTTGATCGGCGCCGGTTCTCCGTCTTGGAGACCTTCAATGGTCACCACGCTGCTGTCGATCGACAATCCGCCAATGGCAGTCGTGCGCCCCACGGGAACATCGTTCAGATCATTGAAAGAGAAAGGCAACGGCATGGCCGCCGGACGCTGGCTTACGGTGATCTCGACCTCTGAATTCGCCACACCGTCACTACCCGTGGCCGTTACGCCAATCGTCACGATTTCACCGTCCTCGTCCACGTCCGGCACTTCGGAGAGGTCGATCGTCTGCGACGTCATGCCGTTGATTCCGAGCGATACACCGCCGGTCTCTGTCCAGGCATAGGTGATCGGAGTCGCCAGGTTTTCCGTCAACGCCGCGAGGCTGAGCGGATAACCGCTGTAGACACTGTCCTCGACAACGATCGTTACTTCCGGTGTTTCAGGGCCATCGAGGATCATGAAGTCGATGGAATCGTTGGCGCTGCCCCCCGCGCCATCGCTCGCGGTCACCTGGACAGTGACGGGCTGATCAGCTTGCACTTCGGGCAAGATGACGATGAATTCATCTCCTTCCTGGCTGTCAACGCCAAGGGCGGGCGCGCTCCACACGTAACTGAGTTCGTGTTCGTCATCATCTTCGCCCGATGCGAGCAAGTGGATTTGCGTGCCCTCTGCCGGATCCACATCGGCAAGATCCGCCGGACTGACAATTTCGATGCTCACTGTCGGATCCTGGTTCACGAACCGCACCAGCAAATCGAAATCCGCGCGAGCTTCGGCGTTGCTTTCGTCGCGAACGACGACGCTGAAGTCGTAGGGCGTATCGGCGATGACGTTCGGCGTCGCGATGATACGCAGCTGATTCGTCGTATCGCCTTCGGTCATGCCAGCGAAATCCTCCGGCACGTCCCACACGTACGTCAGGTTCGCCGTGTCCGTGTGGTCGTCCGTTGCGTTGACCGTGAACGTGATACCCACCGTGTCGCTTTCATCGATTTCCGTCTCGGTCTGCTCGACGTCGTTAATGACAGGCGGCGCGTTATCGGGATCGATCGTTACCGTAACGTCCGCACTGTCGATCAAATCGCCGTCACTCACTATCACGGTGAAATGCAGATCGGTCTGAGTACTCACGTTCGGCGCAGCGAAACCCGCGCTGCCATCGGCATTCGCCGCCAAGTCGACCTGTCGCTCGTCGGCCGGATTCTGAGTCCACGAATAACCGAGTTCCTGGAGGTCGGAATCGCTGGCCGTAACGGCCAGTTCCACGTTCCCGCCGGCAGTGAAGTTACTGCCCGCAGCGCTGATCACCGGCGCGACATTGACGAAATTCACTGTCAACGATGTTGTAAACACGGACGTGGTCAGTGAATCGCTGACATGAACATCAAATTCGAACGTCTCGCCCAATACGCCGACGTCCGGCGTCGCGCTCACGGTCAGGATGTTTGAGCCCACGCCATCAGCGACAAAGCCGCCAGGCACGTCCCACATGTAAGTCAGCGTATCGTCGTCTGCGTCGAAAGCATCCACCGCAATCGTCACGGCCGGGTCCAGTGCGCCTTCATTCACCGTTTCTTCGCTGACGACAATCGCCTGCAACTGCGGTTCGCCGTTGACGAACAGCACGCCGATGCCTGCTTCGGCGCTGGCGGCCATTTGGTCGCCGTCATGTTGATCGTTCGCGGTCACGCGAATGCGCAGGCGTTCGCCGTTCAGAACATTGGCAATGTTCGGCAGTGTGACGTCAGCGGTGCCGTCACCGTTGTCGACAATCGCCGCGGCCGGCATGCCGTTGCCGGTATCCACCTGTTCCCACTGAAAGGCCAGCGTCTGCTCGTCCGGATCGGTTGATCCGCTGGCATCGAACCGCACGACGGTTCCCTCGGCGGCTTCAGCGCTCTCGACCTTCAACGCGACCTGTGGCGGTTTGTTTACGAAATTCACGTCAAAGGCGACAGTGGCGCTGGAGTCCGCGCCCTCGCTGTCCTGCACGGTCACGCTGAACGCGTAACGGTCACCGTCGACGCTCACGTCAGGCGCTTTCAAAACCAGCTCCGCGTCATCGGCGTCGGAAAGATCGAACTCATGCCCTCCGGCGAGCTGTTTCCAGCTGAAACTTTCGATGGTGTTTCCGTCCGGGTCGCTGGCAACAGCGCGCAGTGTAATGTCTGCGCCCTCTGCAACACCGTTCTTCGTGATGTTTCCCGGAGCGGTCTCGATACTGACTGCCGGCGGTTGATTGACGGTTCCGCCGCCACCTCCACCGCCGCAGGCGGAAAGCAGCAGGAAAGGCAATACGAAAGTCGACGCACGCGCGGCTGATAATGGGGCCATGGGAGAATTCCTTTTCGCGGTACGAGGCGACGGGTTGTCGTCTCGCAAACCGCTCCAAGGTACTGCCCGCATCCGTTGCGACAGCGCGGGGAATTACTGATTTTTCTGAGGAGGGGTACTGATAAACGAAGGTTTTTAAAAAAGGCGGTATCGGAGGACGAAAAACCGAACTCGGATTACGCCGGAGCCGCCCGGGCCAGCACGACAAAGTCATAGCCGACCGGATTCTTCTCGTCCGCGGAATGCGACTCACGCGACACTTCTTCCCAGCCAAAACCCATTGACGGGAAATACGTATCCGCGTCAAAACGCGATTTCAGCTCGGTGACGTAAAGCACGTCGGCGCGATCCATCAGTGCTTCGTAAATGCTCGCGCCACCGATCACGGCGATCTCGTCAGCACCGCGCACTTTCGCGGCGGTTGCCGCCTTCTGCAAGCCGCTCTTGAGATCGTTCGCGACAAGCACGCCATCCGCGCGCCACGTTTCGTCACGCGTGATCACGATGCTGTCACGGCCGGGAAGCGCCTTGCCGATGGATTCGAAAGTCTTGCGCCCCATCAGCATCGGCTTGCCCATCGTGACGCGCTTGAAGTGTGCGAGATCGGCGGGCATGTGCCAGGGCATGCCGCCATCCTTGCCGATGGCGCGGTTGTCGCCCATGGCGACGACGAATGCGAGTTTCATGGCAGCCCCCCAATGTCACTGCTGAAAAGTATAGCTTTCGTGGCGGTATTCGTCAGTCAGCCCAGCTTGCTGCCGTTGGCGACGGGTTTGTCCGGCACGCAAAGAATCACCGAACCATCATCGCGATAAAAGCCGGTGACAAGACACTCCGAGCGCATCGGGCCGATCTGCTTTACCGGGAAATTCACAACGCCAACAACCTGCCGGCCGAGCAATTCTTCCGGTGTGTAATGTGCCGTGATTTGCGCGGAGGATTTCCGTACGCCGATTTCATCCCCGAAATCCACTTCCAGCTTGTAGGCGGGCTTGCGCGCTTCTGGGAATTCCTCAACGTTGATAATCGTGCCGACGCGCAGCTCGACCTGCTCGAATTCCTGCCAGGAAATTTCTTTCACCTGAAAAACTCCGTCAGTACCACGAAGGCGAATGGACTCATCGATACCACAAACATGGGAACTACCGATTTCCACCTCGAGCCGTGCAGATGCATTGCAATGGCAACTGCTATCAGCGCAACAGAGGCAACGACTGAAAGCAGTACGGCGAGCGAAACAATCGCGCCAACACCGGAACAGCCCCAACCCTGACATGAAATCGCGAAGGCGTAGACCAAAAGCAGCACGGGGGCTGCAGCGACAATCCAGGCAGTAGCCAGCGCGAGTCCTTTCGCAATTTTCATAAGTTCCCTAGACCGCCACAGGCGCCTTTATATGCGGATGACTTTCATAACCGACAATTTCAAAGTCTTCAAACGCATAATCAAACAAGCTCGGCGGCTTGCGGCGAATGTTCAGCGCCGGCAGCGGCAGCGGTTCGCGTGAAAGTTGTTCGTCCGCCTGTTCGAGATGATTCGCATAGAGATGACAATCGCCGCCCGTCCAGACGAAATCGCCCACCTCGAGATCGCATTGCTGCGCAACCATGTGCGTGAGCAGTGCGTAGGAAGCGATATTGAACGGCACGCCGAGGAAGATGTCCGCGCTGCGCTGGTAGAGCTGGCAGGAAAGTTTTCCGTCCGCGACGTAGAACTGGAAAAACGCGTGACACGGCGCGAGCGCCATGCGGTCGATGTCCGCGACATTCCACGCAGAAACAATGATCCGGCGCGAATCCGGATTGCCGCGAATCTGCTCTAGCACCTTCTCGATCTGGTCGATGTGCTCGCCATTCGGCGCGGGCCAGGAACGCCACTGGTAACCGTACACCGGACCAAGGTCGCCGTTTTCATCCGCCCACTCGTCCCAGATGCTGACGCCGTTGTCCTTGAGATACTGGATGTTGGTGTCACCCTTCAGGAACCACAGCAGCTCGTGGATGATGGAGCGCAGATGCAGCTTCTTGGTCGTCACCATCGGAAAGCCTTCCGAAAGATCGAAACGCATCTGGTGCCCGAACACGCTGAGCGTTCCTGTTCCTGTCCGGTCTTCCTTCCTCGCACCCTCATTGCGCACACGGCGCATCATCTCGAGATACTGCTTCATGCCAGCTTCCCGGGATGGCGGCGCGCCCACACGAGGAGCCCGATACCGACGAGAATCAACGGGAATGACAGGACCTGTCCCATCGTCAGCCAGCCCCAGGCGAGATAATCGATGTGTGCGTCCGGCAGGCGCACGAATTCGACCGCGAAGCGGAACACGCCGTAGAGAATCGCGAACAGCCCGGAGACTTCGCCGACAGGACGCGGCTTGCGCGAATACCAGTACAGTATTATGAACATCAGCACGCCTTCGAGCAGGAATTCGTACAACTGCGAGGGATGCCGCGGCTCGCCTTTATAGACGATCGCCCATGGCACGTCCGTGACCTTGCCCCAGAGTTCCGCGTTGATGAAATTGCCGAGCCGCCCGGCGCCAAGGCCAATTGGCACGACTGGCGCGATCATGTCGACCAGCTCCCAGAAGCGATGCCCCGTGCGGCGCGCAAACCACACCACCGCGACCAGCACGCCGAGCAGGCCGCCGTGGAAGGACATGCCACCCTCCCAGATACGCACGATCATCAACGGATCATCGAGAAATGCCTGGAAGTTGTAGAACAGCACGGAGCCGATGCGCCCGCCGATGATGACGCCGAACGCCACCCAGACGATGAAATCCAGCAGCTGGTCGTCATTCCAGGCAGCATAACGGCCGCTGTGAACGCGCCGCCGCAGCAGCCACCAGCCGAGGATGATGCCGATGAGGTACATCAGGCCGTACCAGTGAACGTCTACCGGGCCGATGCTGAAAATGACGGGATCGATGTCGGGATATTGAATCATGGAGGGGGATTCTACCTTTCAGCAGTGACTTTTTCAGGACGGCGCGCGTAGCCCGGATGCAACGCCGTCCCGGAGGGCGGCGTGGAATCCGGGACGTTCGATCCCCGGATTCCCACTCGCTTCGCTCGTTTCATCCGGGCTACCCGATCAGTCGTTGCCCAGCACCCGCAGCGTCACCGACTTCAGATACCGCGTCTCGGGAATCGCGGGATGCTCGGGATGATCGACGGCCTGGTGGCCCCACTCCAGCAACTGCGCGTAACGATCCACGTGGCGCGCCGAGCGCTGGATGGCGTTGAGCAAATCCTGCTCACCCAGGTGGTGCGAGCAGGAACAGGAAACGAGAATGCCGTCTGCCGCGATCACCTGCAGCGCTGCCTGGTTGAGACGCTGGTAGCCGGCGAGGCCGGCCTTGAAATCCTTGCGGCGCTTGATGAATGCCGGCGGATCGACGATCACCACATCAAATTTCTCGCCCGCCGCGCGCAAATCCGCGAGCGCCTTGAACGCATCGGCTTCCAGGGTTTCGATATTCACGCCATTCAATGCCGCGTTCTCGCGCGCCATGGCGAGCGCGCCTGCCGAGCTGTCCACGCAAATGACCTCGCTCGCGCCCGCATTCGCGGCCGTGACGCCCCAGCCGCCGGCGTAACTGAACACGTCCAGCACGCGGCGGTCCTTCACGTAGCGGCGAATTTTCGCGCGGTTGTCGCGCTGGTCGAAAAACCAGCCAGTCTTCTGGCCGGCGGAAAGATCGACGGCGAACTCCAGGCCGTTCTCAATGACCTTGAGCTTTTCGGGAACCTCGCCGATGGTCTCCGCGTCGCCCACCGGCAGGCCTTCGAACTCGCGGATCGGCATGTGATTCTGGATCACGATGCCGCGCGGCGAGATTTCCGTGCGTAAGACGTCAATGATCGCGTCGCGACGCGCTTCCATGCCTGCGGTGGCAATCTGCATCACCAGCACATCACCGAAGCGATCCACGACCAACCCCGGCAGCAAATCCGATTCGCCGAACACCAGCCGGTAATACGGCGCATCGAACAGGCGTTCGCGCAGGGCAAGCGCCGCGCGAATCCGGCCACGAAGCAGCGCGTTGAAATCCGGCAGCGATTTGCCGTGCGTGAGCAGGCGCGCCGAGATCAGAGAGTGCGGATTCACATAAGCAAGGCCGAGCGGACGGCCGCCGGACGCTTCCACCTTCGCGAGCGCGCCGGGCTCGAAGGCCGTCAGCGGCGTGCGCTTCACGTCCACTTCATTGCTGAAAATCCACAAATGTCCCGCGCGCAGGCGGCGGTCCTCGCCTTTCTTCAGGATAAGCGACGGCAATTCGGTATTCATGACACTCCGGGAACGGCTGGGCGGGATGCTTTATGATCGGGCGGAATTCTAGCAAGCCAGGGACAACGGAACCATGGGCGGCAACGCGCACGCGGGGAAATCATCGGACAATCGCCTGGACGCGGAAACCAGCCCCTACCTTCTGCAGCACGCGGACAATCCCGTTGCCTGGCAGCCGTGGGATGACGCAGCGCTGGCCGCGGCGCGCGACGCCGACAAGCCGATCCTGCTTTCCATCGGCTATTCCGCCTGCCACTGGTGCCATGTGATGGCGCACGAATCCTTCGAAGACGCCGACACCGCGGAGTTGATGAACGAGTTGTTCGTGAACATCAAGATCGACCGCGAGGAACGGCCCGATCTCGATCGCGTTTACCAGACCGCGCACCAGGTCCTCGCGCAGCGAGCCGGCGGCTGGCCGCTCACCGTGTTTCTCGCGCCCGACGATCTCACGCCTTTTTTCGCGGGCACGTATTTTCCGCGCGAGGCGCGCTTCGGCATGCCGGGTTTCAAGGACGTCCTGCGGCGCGTGCACGCCGCCTTCATCGAACAGCGCGCGCAACTTCGCGAACAGAACGCGGCATTGCGCGAGGTGTTTGCGAAACTCGATTCCAGGCCTGTGGATGCAAACCAGCCGCTGGACGACGCACCGATCAAGAAAGCCCGCCGCAATCTCGAGCAGGAATTCGATGCGGACAACGGCGGCTTCGGCGGCGCGCCGAAATTTCCGCATCCCTCGAACCTGGAATTCCTTTTGCGCCACAGCCAGCT
>DASVDI010000015.1:0-84835 GCA_036381175.1 Gammaproteobacteria bacterium | reverse complement strand
CCGGTATCAGATCGTCAAATGACGCCGGCAGCAGCGCCAGTTGATCCCGTGACTCGCCTTCGATGTATCGCATAACGAAAAATGCCCATCAGTCACCTGATGGGCATTTTGCCAAGCAAGGCTGCGTTTTGACACAGCCTGGAAAGCGGCGTTTTTTATTTCAGGAAAACCACTATCTTGCTCCTCGCCTTTGCGCCGCCGTTCGCCAGGTATCGATGACGCTGTCAAGAATGAACAGCACGGCGCCCACGGTGATCGCGGAATCGGCGACATTGAATGCCGGAAAATGCCAGGCGCCGTAATAGACATCGATGAAGTCGATGACGTAGCCGTAGATCGCGCGATCGATGACGTTGCCGAGCGCGCCGCCGAGAATCAATGACAGCGACAGGGGCAACAATGCGCCCTGCCCGCGCGGCATTTTCCGCAGCCAGACAAGTATGAACGCGCTCACGCCGGCACCGAGCAATACGAAAAACCAGCGTTGCCAGCCGCCGGCGTCAGCCAGCAGGCTGAACGCAGCACCGGTGTTGTGCAGCAAGGTCAGGTTCAGGTGCGGAACGATCGCGATGGATTCGTACAGCTCCATCGCGCGAACGATGAGCGTCTTCGTCACCTGGTCGGCAATAATCACCAGCGCCGATACGATCAGCCAGTTCACCGGCCGATGAGAATCCCACAGCTTGAGCTTGTTTTTCAGGTTCATGTCCGCCCTCATGAAAACCGCCTCGTTTCGCCCGCGCCCGTCACATTCTCGATGCAGCGTCCGCAGAGTTCCGAATGTTCGTCATTCGCACCGACGTCTTCGCGCCGGTGCCAGCAACGAACGCATTTCTCGAACGGCGCGCGTTTTGCCGTCACCCACAAACCCTCGACTTCCGTATCGTGAAACGCGTCCTTCGGTCGTTCGGCCGCCGGTTTCACATGCGCATATGACGTGATCAGCGCGAAGCGCAACTCGTCGCCCAACGCGTCCAGCTTTTCGCGCAACGTGTCATCGGCAAACAAGGTCACTTCCGCATCCAGCGACGAACCGATCACATCTTCCTTGCGCAAGGTTTCGAGCAGGCGCGAAACAACCTGGCGCACATGCAACACGGCTTCCCAGTCAATGTCGGTGACATCTTTCGCGCTGCCCGGAATGTCGTACCACTCGCTCATGAAAACCGACAGCGCCCGCTCGCCCGGCAGATATTCCCATGCTTCTTCCATCGTGAACGACAATATCGGCGCGAGCCAGCGCAGCATCGCTTCGGCTGTGTGATACAGCGCGGTCTGGCAGGAACGCCGCGCGAGGCTGTCAGCCTGCGTCGTGTACTGCCGGTCCTTGATGACATCAAGATAAAACCCGCCGAGATCCACGACGCAGAAGTTATGCACCTTCTGGTAGATGACATGGAACTCGTAATTCTCGTAAGCGGTTTCGACCGTTGCCTGCAATGCGCGCGCCTGCTCCAGCACCCAGCGATCCAGTGACAACATGTCACCGGGCACCACGCAATCCGTCGCCGGATCAAAACCGTTCAGGTTCGCGAGCAGGAATCGCAAGGTGTTGCGCAAGCGCCGGTAGGAATCCGCCGTGCGTTTCAGGATTTCATCGGAAACGGCAATCTCGCCGCGGTAATCCGTCGCCGCCACCCACAGCCGCAACACGTCCGCGCCCATTGCGTTCACCACTTTTTGTGGCGCAACGACATTGCCGACCGATTTCGACATCTTGCGGCCCTTCGCATCGACGGTGAAGCCGTGCGTCAGAACGCCTTTGTACGGCGCGGTATCGCGTATCGCGACGGAGGTAAGCAACGACGACTGGAACCAGCCGCGGTGCTGGTCCGAACCTTCGAGGTAAAGATCGGCAGGCGCACGGAGCTGCGGATGCTTTTCCAGCACGCAGTAATGAAGCATGCCCGAATCGACCCAGACATCGAGAATGTCGGTAACCTTTTCGTACTGCTCGGCTTCCTCACCCAGGAAATCTTTCGCATCCCGCTCGAACCACGCATCCACGCTGTCTTTCTCGACAAGCTTTGCAACCGTCTCAAGCAGTTCGGAGGTTCGCGGATGCAGCTCGCCCGTCTGCTTGTGCACGAACAACGCGATCGGCACGCCCCAGCTTCGCTGCCGGGAAATGCACCAGTCAGGTCGCCCTTCAACCATCGCGTCGATGCGGCTCTCGCCCCAGGACGGCGTCCATTTCACCTTGCGAATTTCCGCGCGCGCCTTTTCGCGCAAGCCGGCCTGGTCCATGCTGATGAACCATTGCGGCGTCGCGCGGAAAATCAGCGGCGTCTTGTGCCGCCAGCAATGCGGATAACTGTGTTGCAGGGATTCGTGATGCAGCAGCATGCCGCGTTCCTGCAACACTTCGACAATATGCTTGTTCGCCTTGAACACGTGTTCGCCGGCGAACAATTCCGTGCCATCGAGAAACACGCCGTTTCCGCCGACCGGATTTTCCAGTGGCAAGCCATACTCGACGCCAACCGCGAAATCTTCCTGGCCGTGTCCTGGCGCGGTGTGAACGGCACCGGTGCCGGATTCCAGCGTGACGTGTTCGCCGAGAATGACAGGCACTTCGCGATCGTAGAACGGATGCTTGAGCTTCAGTCCTTCAAGTGCGGCGCCTTTCGCGCGGCCGACGATGGTGAATTTTTCAATGCCGTAACGCTGCATGGCATTGCCGGCAAGTTCCTCGGCAAACAGCACGCGCTCAGGGCCATGTCCGGCATCGAACTCCACCAGTGCGTAATCGATTTCTGCGTTGAGCGCGACAGCCTGGTTCGCAGGCAAGGTCCACGGCGTCGTCGTCCAGATTGCGACGGACACCAGTCCTTCGCCGCCCTTTCCATCAAGCCGCCGGAGCAGTTCTTCATCGTCAACGACCGGGAATCGCACATCGATCGCGGGCGACGTTTTGTCCTGGTATTCGACTTCCGCTTCCGCCAGCGCGGAACCGCAATCCATGCACCAGTGCACCGGCTTGTAACCTTTATAAAGGTGTCCGTTCTCGATGATTTTCGCGAACCCGCGAATCTCGTCGGCTTCGTATTGCGGATCCATCGTGAGATAGGGTTTGTCCCAGGCACCGGTCACGCCCAGGCGCTGGAAATCAACGCGCTGGCGCTCGACCTGCTCGCGCGCGAATTTCCGGCAGGCCTCGCGGAACGCGCGCGCATCGCCTTTCGCCTGCTTGCCGAGTTTCTTCTCGACCGCGAGTTCGATCGGCAGGCCGTGACAATCCCACGTCGGGATGTACGGCGCGTCGAACCCCGCGAGCGTGCGCGCCTTCACCACGATGTCTTTCAGGATCTTGTTGACCGCGTGACCGATGTGGATGTCGCCGTTCGCGTACGGCGGGCCGTCGGCGAGAATGAATTTCTCGCGGCCTTCGCAATGCGCGCGCAACTTGCCGTAGCGGTCTTCATCCTCCCAGCGCTTGAGCATTTCCGGTTCGCGTTGCGCAAGATTGCCGCGCATCGGAAAATCGGTTTCGGGAAGATTCAATGTGCTTTTGTAATCAGTCACGCCAATGTCCGTTCAGTTGTGTTCAGGGTTGTGCTTCAAACCGCGCGATCGCGGCGCTGCCATTCCACCATGCGCAGACGGCCTTCGTTGACATCCAGCCGGATCTGTTCGCGCAGGCTTTCGAGATCCGGAAACCGTTCTTCCTCGCGCAGCTTGTCGAGAAACTCGATCTCGATGTGTTCTCCGTAAATGTCGCGATCGAAATCGAACAAATAAACCTCGACAAGATCGTGCTTGCCGTTCACCGTCGGGCGCGTCCCCGCGCTCGCCATGCCGTAGCGCGGTTCGTCGTCGAGCCCGTAAACGCGCACCAGGAAAATGCCGCCGAGAGGCAGTTTGCCCGAACGTTCGAGGTTCGCCGTCGGGAATCCCAGTTGCCGGCCAATGCGATCACCCTGCACCACGAGGCCAGACATCCGGTAACGGCGGCCAAGCAATTCCTGCGCGAGCGCGAGATCGCCATCAGCCAGCGCGTCGCGCACCCAGGTGCTGCTGACACGCTTGCCCTGGTGCGTTTGCGTGGGTGTCGCGGCTACGTCGAACCCGGATTGAACGCCGGCCGCCTGCAGCATCGCGAAATCGCCAGCGCGATCCTTGCCGAAGCGAAAATCATCACCGATTACAAGGTATTCGACGCCAAGCCCCTCGATGAGAATTTCGCGAATGAAGGCTTCTGCCGACAGCGCCGCAAGCTCGGCATCGAATCCGAGCACCAGCATGCGATCCATGCCGTGGTACTCCAGCATTTCGCATTTCTCGCGAAAATCCGTGAGCCGCGGCGGCGCAGTCTCGGGCGAAAAATATTCGCGCGGCGTCGGCTCGAAAGTCACGACGACCGCGGGCACGCCGTGCATCAGCGCCTGCTTGCGCAGCTCGGAAAGAATCGCCTGGTGACCGATGTGCACGCCATCGAAGTTGCCGATCGTGACGGCGGAGCCGCGGTGCTCAGGCTTCAGGTTGCTGCGGTCACGAATGACTTCCATTACGGGCTTGCTCGAAATCCGTTGCCGCCGGCATGCCGGCAAAAGTCCGCATTATACGGATGACGCGTCGCTCTTGTCCGCCGTGGAGCGGAGCTGGCGTGGCCGGAACCCCGAGCTCAACAGCACAACCGCATACACCGCGAGCCCCGCGCCGATCAACGCGAACAGTTTCAGGACGCGCTCCCAGGTTCCGGCTTCAAGCCACGGAACGAGTGGGCCTGCAAACCAGCCGACGACCGCCACCATGATCGCCGTTGCGCCAAGTATGCGGACGAGAAATACCGGCCAGCCGCGTTGGGCGATGAATGCGCCATCCCCGCGCAGCCCCCGCAGCAGCAAGCCCGCGTTGACCAGCGCCGCAATGCCTGTCGCCAGCGCGAGCCCCGCATGCGGCGCAGCGAAATCCTGCCAGACCATCAGCCCGACAAACGCGATATTCAGCACCGCATTCACGCCCATGGCGATGAAACCGACACGCACCGGTGTGCGCGTGTCCTGCCGCGCGAAATAGCCCGGCGCGAGAATTTTCACCAGCGAAAAGCCAACCAGGCCGAGCGAATACGCCATCAGCGCGATCCGGCTCATGGCGACATCCTCGACGCGAAATTCGCCGTGGAAAAACAGCGTCGCGATGATGGGACCAGCCAGCACGAACAGTCCCGCCGCCGCGGGCACCACGACCAGTACCGCCAGCCGCAACGCGAAATCCATGTTCGCGGAGAAACGCCCCGGATCATTCGCGGCATGATCGCGCGCGAGCTGCGGCAGGATCACCGTGCCGAGCGCGATGGAAAACACGCCCAGCGGAAATTCCATCAAGCGGTCCGCGTAGTACAGCCAGCTCACCGAGCCTGCCGCGAGAAACGAGGCGATCAGGGTATCCAGCAGCAGGTTGATCTGCGCCACCGAGGAGCCGAACAGCGCCGGCAGCATCAGCTGGAACACGCGCCGCACACCCGGGAACTGCCAGTCCCAGCGCGGCCGCGGCATGAGACCAAGTCGCATGAGCGACGGAAACTGCACGAGAAGCTGCGCGATGCCGGCGAAAAACACGCCCCAGGCCAGCGCCATGACGGGCTCTGCAAACCAGCGGCTGCCGTAGATGGCGGCCGAAATCAGCGCGATGTTCAGCAGCACGGGCGCGAGCGCTGGCGCGCCGAAGCGGCCGTAAGTATTGAGAATGCCGCCCGCGAAAGCCGTCAGCGCGATGAAGAAAAGATACGGAAACGTGACGCGCAGAAGTTCGGTCGCCAGGTCGAATTGCTCGGGGTTATCGAGGAAACCGGGCGCGAAGGCGAACACCAGCAGGGGCGCGGCCAGCATGCCGATGATGTTGATCGCGAGCAGGATGGCGCCGAACGTGCCGGCAATACGATCCACCAGCGCCTTGACCTCCGCGGTCTCGCGGGTTTCGCGGTATTCGGAGATGACCGGCACGAAGGCCTGCGAAAACGCGCCCTCGCCGAAGAGGCGGCGCATGAAATTCGGGATCTTGAAGGCGATGAAAAAGGCGTCAAGCGCCGGCCCGACCATGACGAACGTCGCGAAGGCGATATCGCGCAGCAGCCCCAGCACGCGGGAAACCAGGGTGAAACCGCCGACCAGGGACGTCGATCTGAGCAAGGCGCGGGACATGCGAGCGTTATTCCTTATTAATATGGCGGCTGATGATACCGGCGCAATCCCGCCTTAGCCACGACAGACGCCACCCGTTGCCGCACAGCGCCAGAACGTCGTGACGATGACAGAGCCCTCCAAGTCGTTGACATCAAGCTGAAAAATCCGGAAAATGCGCAGCCTTTCGCGAGCCGGAACTCATTCCAGCGCGGCGCGAAACACCCGGATTCCCAGGAGAGCAAGACCTTGGCTAACACGAAGCAATCGAAGAAGCGCGCGCGGCAGGCGGAAACGCACCGCGAGCACAATGCGAGCCTGCGCTCGATGATGCGCACCCAGATGAAGAAGGTCACGAAGGCCATCGACGCCGGCAACAAGGCCGATGCCGAAGCCGCCTACAAGGCCGCCGTGCCGGTCATCGACCGCATGGCCGATAAGGGGATCATCCACAAGAACAAGGCCGCACGGCACAAGAGCCGCCTGAACGGCCACGTGCGCGCGATGAGCTGAGCCAAGCCGCCAGACATAAAAAAGCCGGTCGAATGACCGGCTTTTTTGTTTCAAGAGCAATGGACAGGATGTTTGCAGGAGCCGGCTTCCAGCCGCGAATGTTCCGCGCCTGAAGGCGCTCCTACCTGTCACTCTCCGCTTCGTCGCGACGTTCCTCTTCCTGCCGTGGATGCGCTTCCAGGTAAGCCATCACGTCCTGGCAGAGTTTCTCCGTGCCTTCACGTGCGAGTGCCGAAATACGGTAAACCGGCCCTTCGAATTCCAGCCCTTTCACGATTTCCGCTGACCGCGCTTCGCGTTCGTCCGGCGGCAGCAGATCGAGCTTGTTCAGCACCAGCCAGCGCTCGCGTTCGAGCATGTCCGGCGAAAATTTTTCCAGTTCGCCAAGAATCTTCCTCGCGTCCGCGATCGGATCGCCCGTGCCTTCCATCGGCGCGACATCGATGACATGCAGCAGCACGCGCGTGCGCTGCAGATGCTTCAGGAACTGGATGCCGAGGCCCGCGCCTTCCGCCGCGCCTTCGATCAGGCCGGGAATGTCGGCCATCATGAAGGAGCGGCCGATGCCGACGGACACAACGCCGAGATTGGGATACAGCGTGGTGAACGGATAGTCCGCCACCTTCGGCTTCGCGGCGGAAACGGCGCGAATCAGGGTCGATTTGCCGGCGTTCGGCAGGCCGAGCAGGCCAACGTCGGCGAGCAGTTTCAGCTCCAGGCGCAGCGTCCGGCGTTCACCCGGCGAGCCCATCGTTGCCTGCCGCGGTGCGCGATTCACGGAGGATTTGAAACGCGTGTTACCAAGGCCGTGCCAGCCGCCCTGCGCGACTTTCACTTTCTGGCCTTCGCTGACGATATCGCCGATCAGCTCGCCCGTGTCCGCGTCGTAAACCAGCGTTCCGGCCGGAACCGGCACGATGCGATCCTCGCCGGATTTCCCGGTGCAGTTCGCGCCGCCGCCGTTCTCGCCACGTTCACCCTGGTAGGTTCGCGTGACGCGGAAATCTGCAAGCGTGGTCAGGCCAGCGTCGCCGATAAGCCAGACGCTGCCGCCATCGCCCCCGTCACCGCCATCCGGTCCGCCGAAGGGAATGTATTTTTCGCGGCGAAAGCCGACCGTGCCATTGCCGCCATCGCCGGCAATGACCTTGATTGTGGCTTCATCGACGAACTTCATCGTGCTCTCCTCGTCCCCGCAACGAGATTATTGCAGGGTTGCGGACACAAAAAAGCCCCGCCGAGCGGGGCTTTTTCGGCATCCGTACGTCGTTTACTCGGAAACGACGCTGATGGTCTTGCGGTTCTTCGGGCCCTTCGTCTCGAACTTCACCTTGCCCTCGGCGGTGGCGAAGATCGTGTGATCGCGGCCGATGCCGACGTTCACGCCCGGGTGGAACTGCGTGCCACGCTGGCGGACGATGATGTTGCCCGCGGCAACGCTCTGACCGCCGAACATTTTCACGCCAAGGCGTTTGCTTTCGGAATCGCGACCGTTACGGGTGGAACCTGCGGCTTTTTTATGTGCCATTGCCTGATACCTCTGCTTATGCGCCGGTAATGCCGGTGATTTCCAGCTCGGTGAACATCTGGCGATGCCCCTGGCGCTTCATGTGATGCTTGCGGCGGCGGAACTTGATGATCTCGACCTTGCGATGACGGCCCTGCGTCTTCACGGTCGCGGTCACCTTGCCGCCCTCGACAAAGGGCGCGCCCATGACGATCTTGCTGTCGCCATCGGAAATCAGCAGCACCTTGTCGAATTCGACCGCGGCGCCGGCATCGGCAGCCAGCTTCTCGACCTTGATGGTGTCGCCTTCGGCAACCCTGTATTGCTTACCGCCGGTTTCAATGACCGCGTACATCGCGTCTCTCCAGTGTGTTTCACGCGGAAAATCATCTTCCGCAAAGGGCGCGCATTTTACTGCCGAACCCCCGCCCAGTCAAACGCAGAATGTGGCGGAAGCGAGGCCGAAAAGCCCGCGATACCAAGGGCTTGTGGCGTTCCATGGACCGGATGCCGGAGTTGACTCATCCCGGGCTCCCTCATAGCATGCCCGCTTTCCCGCCAGCCCCCAAAGCCATGACCCTGGACGAAATCCGCCGCCTTATTGCCATGGACCTCGAGGCCGTGGACGCCGAAATCCGCAAGGAACTCGCCTCCGACGTTGCCCTCATCAACCAGCTTGGCCACTACATCATCAATTCCGGCGGCAAGCGGCTGCGGCCAATGCTGGTCCTGCTGGCGGCCCGCGCGATGGGTTATAGCGGCCAGCATCATATCGGTCTTGCCGCCGTCGTCGAGTTCATCCACACGTCCACCCTGCTGCACGACGATGTCGTCGACGCCTCCGACATGCGCCGCGGCAAGGATTCCGCGAATGCGATCTGGGGCAACGAGGCCAGCGTGCTCGTGGGGGATTTCCTCTACTCGCGCGCCTTTCAGATGATGGTGCGTGCCGACAACATGCGTATTCAGCGCGTGTTTGCCGAAGCAACCAACCGCATCGCGGAAGGCGAAGTGCTGCAACTGCTCAACGTGCACGATCCGGACACGGACGAAACGCGGTACTTCGATGTCATCGAACGCAAGACCGCGAAACTCTTCGAAGCCGCGGCAGAAATCGGCGGCATTCTTGCTGAAGCGGATGACGACCAGCTCGCTGCACTGCGCGAGTACGGCATGCAACTCGGCATAGCCTTTCAGTTGATTGACGACGTGCTTGATTACGACGGCGATGAAAAGGAATTTGGCAAGCATGTCGGCGACGATCTCGCCGAAGGCAAACCCACACTGCCGCTGATCTTCGCCATGCGTGAAGGTGATGCGGACCAGCGAACGCTGATTCGTGAAGCCATCGAAAATGGCGGCATCGAACGTCTTGATGACGTCATGCGCGCTGTCGACTCAACCACTGCACTCGACTACACCCGACAGAAAGCCGAGACCGCCGCAGACGCCGCGCAACGTGCATTGGGCGCGTTGCCACAAAACGATTTCACCCGCGCACTCCATTCCATCACGAAACTGACCGTTCATCGTCGCAACTAAAACGCTGGTCCTGAAAGCGTAAAAACCCCAGTAGCGAAACCTTCACGCGTCTGCGAGCTTCTCACCTGCAAACGGAGTTGCCCCACACGCGGAGGTGGACATGGACGTTCAACCCTTTTCGAGAAGCCGGTCCGGCTACTCGCTCATCGAAGTCATGATTGCCTTGCTCATACTCTCCATCGGCATGCTCGGTGTTGGCGGTATGGTCCTGGGTGCATCGAAAGACACACGCGGCGCGTTTTATCGCACCAAGGCCGTTGCACTCGCCTGGGACATGGCGGAACGCATACGTGCCAATCGAACGGCGGGAATTGCTTATGCGGTCGATCAAACCGGTGACGGCACCGATAACTCCTGTTCCGCGAGCAGCACGAATGCAACCCCGCTAGCCTGCACTGTTGAATCGCTCGCCGCACACGACATCTTCGAATGGAAAACCGCGCTCGTCGACAAGGAACGCGGTTTGCCGCAAGGCATGGGAAGCATCGAATTCAACAACGCGACATCACCGCCCACATACACGATAACCGTGAACTGGTCGGACGGCATTGTAGAAGCCGACACCGAAGGCGCGCCGTCAGTCAGCGTGGTGACGCAGTTATGAAACCGCATGCGCAAACCGGCGTGACCCTCATCGAGCTGATGACAGCGATGCTTATCGGCCTGATCCTGATCGGCGGGACGGCAAGCGTCTATATCGCCAACAAGGAAATCTACCGCACCAGCGAAACCGCCGCGAGAATGCAGGAGAACGGACGCATCGCCCTGCATGTGATCGTCAACGACTTGCGCATGGCGGGCTTCATGGGCAACAGCTCAAATCCCTCACTGGTAGACAACCGGCAAGGCGTGGTGGGCCAGTTGCCCGCGCTTTCCGGCAGCTCCGGTACCGAGGATTGCACTGTCGGGTGGTATATCGACATGACTTCGCTGCTTGTCGTTGGCAACAATCAGCCGCCTGTCGTAAACGGAACCGACTTCTCAACGACCTGCCTTGACGAGAAGCGTTACCAATCAACAACTGACGTCGTTGCCTTGAAGCGCGCCGCGGTCGGCACAATCGATGATCTTAACCTTGGTAACCCCGCGCACGCCAACCGGACACTGATCCGTTCCGACCTGATGCGCGGCGCATTCTTTATCGGCGGTACACCGATGCCTGCGGGATTGGATGCCACAACGGCAGGCAACCGTCGCTGGCTCGCACACGTGTACTTCATCGCGCCCGACAAGGACTCGAACATTCCCGAATTGCGCCGGATCACCCTGGGCAGCGGGCCCAACCTCAACAATCGTGAGCTGGTTCCCGGCGTGCAGGATCTGCAGATTCACTATGGCATCGACACAGATGACAACGGTACACCCGACAGCTTCGTGGAACCGGGAACAGAAGGTGCTGCGCGTGTGGTCGCTGCTCGCGTGTGGCTGCTCGTGCGCTCGGAAACCCCCGAACCGGGTCACGATGACTCGCGGAACGTTTACGAATATGCCAGCAAGCGCTACATCCCCGGTGATGCAACGACTGATAACGGTACGGAAGTAGAAGACAACCCGGAGCAGTATCGCCGCCTGCTGGTAAGCGCGACCGTAACGCTTCGCAACTGAATAACAACGGGAGACCAACATGAAAAGACAACGTGGCGCTGCCCTGATTATCGGTTTGATTCTTCTGCTCGTGCTGACCATCCTCGGCGTTGCCAGCATGAAATCTGCACGATTCCAGCTTCTGATGTCCGGTAACGAACAGTTCTATGTGCAGGCGATGAACGCAGCGGAAGCGGCGATCGAAGCGCAGATCGCAAGCAATAGTTTCCTGACAACTTACGAAGCACCATCCAATGAAATCAGCGCCAACATGCCCGATAACATTTCGGGCAGCTCGAGAATCCAGTTTCTCAATAGTGGCACCGCTCCGGACGGCGGCTATAGCGACGGGACGCTGACCTACCGCTTTCTCATCGAAGCAGATGGCGCGTCACCTGCGGGCGCTGATGCAAGAGCCCGAATCAAGCTTCGGCAAGGCATTTATATACTCGCGCCTGGCGGATCCTGACCATTCACCCAATATCCAGCTTCACGACACGGAGGTCGTCATGAAACAAGACACCGCGAAAATCCTTCACTTCCTGCTCGCATTTCTTTCGTGCACCGCGACCCTCATCAATCCTGTGTATGCGGATGAACTCAGCGAGCTTTACCTGAACTCAACGAACGAAGACTCGAGTTCGGCAATCGGCGCCAACATTCTCATCGTGCTCGATACGTCCGGAAGCATGACGAAGCACGGTGAGGACATGCTGGGTTTTACGGTTGATCCGGAAACCTACTGGGGCGAAGCCTATGTCGCGGCCCGGACCTATCCCGGCCCGTGCGATCCCGACACCGTCTACTGGAGCAGTTTCAGCGCCGACAACGACGGCGACGGTGACTCTGATCTTGACGATGTCACAGACGACGATTTCGAGGAGTGTGACGGCGACAACTTTCCACTTTCCGCCAACGCCTGCAGAGCGGTGCGGGATAACCATGTTGCCATTGACCGGTTTGGGGAGTTCCGGCCGAGAACTGCGGGGCCAAACGGCGATTACAAGTTCAACGGCAAGGATCTAAATGGCGAATGGGAATCCCTCAGCGACGACTTCAATGGCGTTGACACGATCGACAGCCAAAAAGTGTGGCGCGAATGCGCTTCGGATGCAGGAGTTCACGGCGGTGGCGGCTACCCTGCATCTTACCCGTGGCCACGTGATTCGGGGACGACCAACGGCTGGACAAGTGCTCAAGGCCAAGCCAAGAACTTTGACGATATAACACGACGACTCGTCGCCACCGGCAACTACATCAACTACTTCCGCTGGTCACAGACACGGCTGGCCGCAGTCCAGACGGCGCTGAAGGAAGTCATCGCCGAGCTACCGCCTGAAACGCGGCTCGGTGTCATGCGTTTCGACGTCAAGGTTGAGAGCATAAATGAAGGCGACTCCGACGGCGCCTATATGATCAAGGAGTTCGTCGCGCTCGGTGAAAATACGCAGGAGAACGGCAACACCATCATCAGTGCCAATCGACAGGCATTGATCGACCGCGTCTATGAAATCGATCCCGCCGATGATGGTGGCACACCCCTCGGCGAAAGCCTGTTCGAGGCACTGCAGGTATTTCGCGGTGGATCGGTAATCTTCGGCGATGGCGCGGAAACCTGGAACATCGACCCCAGCGTCTGGCCGTGGGACAACAACACGACGAATCACGTCAACGTATCGAGCGTCGCGGAAAGTCGCAGCTCCGGAAATTCCAATCAATATCAAAGTCCCATTGTCTTCGAGTGCCAGAAAAACGCCGTCATTTTCCTTTCCGATGGCGACCCGAGCGGCGACACGAGCACTGACGATCACTTCCAATATCTGCCGAATGCCGCCGATAACTATGGCGCCGCAACCTGCGACGACAGCGACGGCGATCCAAATACCATCGACACTCGCAGTTGCATTCGTGAAGTTGCCGACTACATGGCCAATGAGGATCTGTTACCGCTCATGGAGGGCGAACAGACCGTGACCACTTACACCGTGGGTTTCGGCACCGACATCACCGCGGGCGGCTCTGCCTTGCTCACGGAAGCTGCCGAACGCGGTGGTGGCCGATTCACACAAGTGACGAATTACGAAGATCTCAAGAACGCGTTCCAGGTGATATTCCGCGAGGAAATCGCAAGCAACCAGACTCAGTCATCACCTGCGGTAACGGTGAACGCCTTCAACCGGCTTTCGCACGAAGACAGCCTGTACTTCACCATGTTCGATCCGATTTACGATTCCGTGCGCTGGCCGGGCAACGTGAAGAAATACCGGTTGGCAGAGCAGCCTGACGGCCACTATCGCATCGTCGATGCAAGAAACAATCCGGCATTGAATGATGATTCCAGTACCGTTCGGATCGATGCGCTCAGCTACTGGACTGACGAAAATAACGATCTCGCGATTATTGCGAACGGCGGTCAGGACGGTAACAAGACAAAACTCGGCGGTGCGGCCGGCGCAAGTAGTATCCACTACGCCTACAGTTGGTTCGGCGATCCAAACAACAAAGACCTGACGAGCACTACCAACGCGTTCACCCTTGGCAATCTCTCGAACGAGACAGTTGGCCTTGACGTTGACTCCGATCTACTCGACGAGATCCACAGTTACATGATCGGCTACGACGTTCGTGATGAAGATAATGACGAAGACACGATCGAACCACGCAGAGCCATGGGCGCATCACCGCACGGCATTCCCGCGGTAGTGAATTACGGCAGCGAGGAAGCAACGGCATCGCAGGTCATTTACGCGCCGACAAACGACGGTTTCCTGCACGCGATTGACGCGGAAGAGGGACATGAACTCTGGTCATTCATCCCGACCGAGGTCATGCATAACTTCGCTGACATTTACCAGACGCCGGAAGAACCACGCCTTGCTTATGGCCTTGACAGCTCCATCATTCACCATGTCGAAGGCGCGGGTAACACGGAGAAGAAATGGCTTTTCTTTGGCATGCGTCGCGGCGGGCAATCCATCTACGCCCTGGATGTGACTGACAAGACTTCTCCAAAACTCATGTGGCGCATTCAGGGCGGAACGGAAGGCTTCGAGAACCTGGCGCAAACCTGGTCGGAGCCGCGAATTGCGACAATCAAGGTCGGCGGCGAGGCAACCACTGTCCTGGTGTTCGGTGGCGGCTACGACGCGGCTACGCAAGATAGCAACGACGCCACCTTGGGCTATATAGATGACACGATCGGTAACGCGCTTTATATCGTGGACGCCGAAGATGGCAGCTTGCTGTGGCAAGCAGGGCCAGGCGGAGACCTGCCGCTCACCGACATGAAGAGCTCGATCGCGGCCCCCGTGGAAATAAAGGACAAGAATGGCGATGGTCTGGACGACCTCATCTACGCCGCTGACCTCGGCGGAAGAATTTTCCGCTTCGACATCGACAACGCCTCAGGTTCCATCACGGGCGGCATGATCGCATCACTGAGCACCAGCGGTTTGGCTGGCAACCGCAAGTTCTTCAATGAGCCGGACGTAGTGCTGGTTGCGAAGGATGGGTTGGGCTATTGGGCGATCAACATTGGTTCCGGCGATCGTGAACGACCGAAGTCGAACATGACAACACAAAATTACCTTTTCTCGATCAAGGATCCGTACGTCTTCGACACGCCGACGAGTTACAACTATGGAATCACGACCGACGATCTGTACGACGCCACGGACAACGCAATCCAGAATCCAGATCAGGCCGCTGCCGAACGCGCGGAACTCCTGCAGAAAGAGGGCTGGATGATTGCACTCGGATACGAAGGCGAGAAGGCATTGGCGCAGGCAACCACCTTCGACTACCGCGTGTTCTTCACCACCTTCGATCCGACCCCCCTCAACGCTACCGATTGCAACTCTCAGCCCGGCACCGCGCGGCTCTACTCGCTGAACTTGATCGACGCCGGAGTACCCGACTCGGACAACGATGGTGTCGTGCCGCCAGGGGACCGGGAAACCGAGCTGCCACACGGCACCATCCCCCCGCCAGTAACCATCATGTTCATTGAAGATGAGGAAACGGGTGTAGTCGAAACCGTCTCCTTCGTCGGCCGGTCCGACTACCATCCGGATACCGGTAAAGGCGGTGCAGTGCGAAGAACATTCTGGAATATTCAAAGGGACGATGACGGCGTAGAACAATAATGGTGATTGATCGCATACAAAGGACAAAACTGAATCAAGGAGCGGAACGATGCGTACAGGGATGAACGGGTTTACGCTGATCGAGTTGATCATCGTCACGGTGATAGTGGCAATTCTCGCGGCCGTCGCCGTGCCGAGTTATCAGCAATACATCACCAAGGCGCGACGATCGGAAGCGGTCTCGGCATTGATGCAGGCCGCCGCGGCACAGGAGAAATTCTTTCTTTCCAATAGCGCATATACGTTGTTGTTCACGGAACTCCAGATACAAAGCCATACGGCGAACGATCATTACACCCTGGAAATTCGTGATGCCGGCGCCGCCAGTTTCCTCATCGCGGCCACTGCGGCTCCTGACTCGCCGCAGCACAATGACCCGGACTGCAACGAATTCCGGATCAACCAGCGCGGGGACCTGACGGCGTGGAAAGGTACAACCGATGTGACCGACGACTGTATTCCCGGCTGACGCCGGAATTGCATCCAGTCGGGGATTTGCGTATATTTCCCGCCCTTCGCGGGGTGTAGCTCAGCCTGGTAGAGCACTACGTTCGGGACGTAGGGGCCGGAGGTTCAAATCCTCTCACCCCGACCAGGTTCATCAAAGCCCGCCAATCGGCGGGCTTTTTTTATTTTCCTTCGCCGGGATTCGCGGATACGCCATGACCCATACGCTTCTCGAATCCGAGGCGCCGCACGATCCGCTGGCGCTTTTCACCAGTTGGTACGAAGCAGCAAAACCGCTTGCGACCGGTGAACCCACCGCCATGACGCTGGCCACGGCCGATGCTGCCGGTCGGCCGTCTGCGCGCATCGTGCTTCTCAAGGAATACGGCGCCGAAGGATTTGTGTTCTTCACGAATTACGGCAGCCGCAAAAGCGCGGAACTGGAAGCCAACCCGCACGCGGCATTGCTGTTCTGGTGGCCAGCGGCGGGACGGCAGGTGCGCGTGGAAGGCCGCATCGAGAAGATTTCGCCGGCGAAATCCGACGCCTATTTCGCCACGCGCCCGCGCCGCTCCCAGATCGGCGCCTGGGCATCCGAGCAGAGCCGCGTCATTCCTGATCGTGCAACGCTCGATGCACGGTTCCAACGATTCGAACAGGAATTCCCCGCTGACGTATCGCGTCCGCCGCACTGGGGCGGTTATCGCGTGATTCCGGAAAGCATCGAGTTCTGGCAAAACCATATTGATCGCCTGCACGATCGGTTGCGTTACCGGCAAGTCGACAACGGCTGGATCATCGAGCGACTGAATCCCTGACACATCCCGCACTTGAGTTGCACGCAAACAGCATTCAGAATTGTCGTCCATGAAAACACTCAAGCAGCTTTTTGATAACAACCGCCGCTGGGCCGAGAAGGTCAATGCGCGCGATCCGGAGTTCTTTGCCGAGCTCGCGAAACAGCAAACGCCGCAGTATTTCTGGATCGGCTGTTCCGATTCACGCGTCCCCGCGAACGAGATCATCGATCTTCGCCCCGGCGAAGTCTTCGTGCATCGAAACATCGCAAACCTCGTACAGCACTCGGACATGAATTGTCTTTCCGTGCTGCAGTTCGCGGTCGACGTGTTGAAGGTTCGCCACGTCATGGTAACGGGACATTATGGTTGCGGCGGCGTGCGCGCGGCGCTGGAAGACCAGCGACACGGGCTGGTCGATAACTGGCTCCGGCCGATCCAGCATGTCTGCCACGATCACGCAGCATCGCTGGATTCTCTCGAAGGCGACGCCCGCCTTGACCGGATGTGCGAGCTGAATGTCGTGCAGCAGGTGGATAATCTGCGCCGCACGACCATCGTGCAGGACGCGTGGGCACGCGGCCAGGCGTTGGACATTCACGGCTGGATTTACTCAGTGCGCGACGGCCTGTTGCGTGATCTCGACGTTACCGTCTCGGCGTAACACTTAACCGCTTTTATTTCACTTTCTGGTTGGCGACGCCGTGCGGCACGTGTCCGGACGGCACGTGTTCGCGCGCGAGTTCCACGTGCCCGCTCTGGTCATCGAAAAAGATATCCGCGCCGAACGCCTTGAGAAACTCCGTCTTCTCCATGCCACCGAGAAACAGGGCTTCATCGATACGGATATGCCAGGCACGCAGTGTGCGAATCACGCGCTCGTGCGCGGGCGCGGAACGCGCCGTGACAAGTGCTGTGCGGATCGGTGACGCATCCATCGGAAACTCTGCCTGGATGCGATGCAAGGCGGTGAGAAAATCCTTGAACGGCCCGCCCGACAACGGTTTGCGTGCGGATTCGCGTTCGCTGGACGCGAATGCTTCCAGGCCTTTCTCTTTGTAAATACGTTCCGCCTCGTCGGAAAAGATCACGGCATCACCGTCGAAGGCGATGCGCAACTGATCGGCACCCGCCTCTGCCGTCGCCTTGCCGGGAAGGATGGTCGCGGCCGCGAAGCCAGCGTCCAGCGCATTGACGACATCTTCCGGTTCCGCGGAAAGAAACAGGTTTGCGCCAAACGGCGCGACATAGCGCCACGGTGATGCGCCATTGGTGAACGCCGCACGCGTGATGTTCATGCCGTAATGCGCGACGGAATTGAAAATGCGCAGGCCGGTGTCCGCCGAGTTGTGTGAAAGCAAAATGATCTCGACTTTCTGCGGACCGGCGTCGTTCAGATGCAAAAGCTTTCGCACCAGCGAAAACGCAATGCCTGGCTCCAACAGCACGTCTTCGTTTTCGATCTGGTAGCGCGCGTATTCTTCGACGCCCTTCTCCATGAAGATGCGATGACTTTCCTCCAGGTCGAACAGCGCTCGGGAGGAAATCGCGACAACCAGTTGTTCGTTCAGCTTCTTTGACATGGGAGCAGTTTAATCCAGGTCCGGCGTCCACGCGCAAAACGCGTCCTGCAAGGGAAAATACAGCGCCACTTTCACTGGCTTGCCTTCCAGCGCATGCACGAGGCGCGCGTAACGTTCCAGTTGCCCGCGATAACGCCGCTGTTGTTCATTGAGAAAACCTTCGATATTGCCGCCTTCATGCGTGCTGGTCTTGTAATCGATGATCCAGCGCGTGCCGTCGGCATCCACGAAACTGCGATCAATGCTTACGCTCACGCGTTCGTCACGATCGATGCCGCCCAGTGCCCATTCCGTCATCGCGCCCCCATGTGGCGCGAGAATCCACGTTGCGTGTTTCGATTCGAGCACACGGGAAAGAATGTCGCGCACCTCCACGGCAGCCGGTGCGCAATCCGCATCCGGCAATCCCAGTGCCGCGAGTTGCGCCTCAACCGGCAGGGCCTGCAGATTTTCCGCGTTCCAGTTTTCCAGGCCATCGCGCGCCATGCGTTCCAGTACGCGATGCACCAGCGTGCCGACATGCCGCACGCGGTCGCCCGCCCACTCGTAAATGATCTGCCCGGATTCACTGCCCGTACCGCGCCGTTTCACGTTCACTGCCGGACCGGGTTCCGGCGCTGGTGGCAGCCACCCACTCGGCAGGCGATGCAGGACGTTGTCGCCGGCAACCGGTATTCCGTGCACCGGCTTTTCCACGGGCAACGGCAACGCTTCGAACGCCGCGCGCACGTGCGGCAACGGCCACAGCAATTCCAGCAGCGAACCTGCCACCGGCGGCGCCAGCGATAACCCGCCACGATTGGTCGCATAACGCGCCTTGCCGAGCAGGTGAACATGGCGAACGGCACGAGTAATTCCGACGTACAGCAGGCGCGCGCGTTCCAGTGATTCCTTTTCTTCCTTGAGCCTTTCGATGAAACGGTAAATCGCACCACCTTCGGCGTCCTCACGCGATTTCACCGGGCCGAGCAGGACATGCGCGTCGCCATCGGCTTGCGGGCGTTCCATCCAGTGAAACAACAACTTGTCCTTGCGCCCCGTCACCTGGTCCAGCGCAGGAATGATGACGGTATCGAACTGCAATCCCTTGGCCTTGTGCAAGGTCATGACCTGCACGGCCTCATCCGCGTCGGGGTCCGGTACGGTGAACAATTTTTTCAGGCGTTCGTCGAATACGTTTACGTCATCGAGATCGCCTGCGTCTTCAAGCTGCTGCAAAAGTTCGAAATAAAGCCGCGCGTTTTCGAAGTCTTCGTGCTCGCGCAATACGGCAGGTGCGGCAAGCGCGTACCAGGCGGTTTCCACGCGTTCACGCAAGGGCATGCGTCCGCGGGCATCCATGGCGTCATCGAGTACTCGCAAGGTGCGCGAAAGGCGTTCGCGTGTCGCCGGTGACAACGGTTTCAGGTGTTGCGAATCAAGCACGTCGCGACAGAGGTTATCGCCGCCTCGCGCAAGCGCAGCCAGCTCATGCAAGTCCAGTCCGCACCACGGCGCACGCAGCACGGCAAGCAACGCGGTCGTGTCCACCGGATTCACCAGCGCGCGCGTCAGCGCAAGCAGATCCTGCACCACCGGCGCCGATTCCAGCGAATCCAGTTCCACGGCGCGGAACGGAACGGCGTTTTCACGCAACAAGGGAAGAATGCGCGCGAGGTGCGCGCGACCGCGAACCAGCACGGCGGTGGTGGCATTGTCAGCATCTGCGAGCGCTGTACGAATCTGTTCGACAACACATCCGGCTTCTTCATCTTTCGCATGTTGTGCGAATGCATGAACGTGAATGGCAGCGCCATCCAGCGCCGGCTTCACGGCTTCGGAGGGCTCGAAGGAGATCGCGCCCATGGCAATGTCGTCGCGTTCAGGAAATATTTCTGCGAATGCGTTGTTCACCCACGCGACGATATTTTCCTGCGAACGGAAATTCGCCGTGAGGCGCAGCGAATGCAGATCGAGCTCACCAAGACCGGCATCGCGCACCGCAAGAAAATGTCCGACCTCCGCTTCACGAAACTGGTAGATGGATTGCATGGGATCACCAACCAAAAACAGCCTGCGCCCGTCGCCGGGCTGCCATTCTCGCGTCAGGCGAAGTAGTAAATCGATCTGGCTGTGCGAGGTGTCCTGGAATTCATCGACAAGCAAGTGCCGGATCTGGTGATCGAGTCGAAGTGCGAGATCCGTCGGCGCTTCCGCGTCACCAAGCGCTTCCCGCGCGCGAATGGCGAGTTCGGGGAAATCCACTTCGCCGCGATCGCGGAAGATTTCCTGCAAAGCCAGCACAGCGTACGGCAACAAGTGATTCAACGAATCCAGCAACTTCCATTGCGCGTCGGTGTAACGGACAGTCGGTAATTGCGCGACGCGTTGCAGTAACTCGATAACGACAGGACGATCTGCCAGCGCCGCGAGCACTTCGCTCATCGCGACCTTGTGTTGATCGCGCGCAGCTTTTTCATCCACGCCAATGCCGCGATCACTGGCGGACGGAAAACCGGTTTTCGCGTTCAATCCACGCGGCTTGCGTAACTCGTTTGACGTGGTCAACAGGAATTTCGCGAACAGTTGCCAAGCTGAAAGATCGCGCGCGCGCGAACCCGGAGACGTTTCCAGTTGCGCAAGGTCTCGCAGCCAGTCGTTGTCAACGGCATCCCGGTCAGCCACGGCAAGATGGACCGCGCAGCGCTCGGCTATGACCGGAATTTCTGCACGAACATGCAGGGGAAACTCGACATCAAGAACCTGCAAGACGTTTTCCACCTCGCGTGCGAGCGCACTTTCCAGCGCATCGCGATCCAGCCCGCCGATCTCGAGATGCCGCAACCAGAGATCGCGACGCGCGAGCATCGCGGCGAGCAGGTCAGTGAGTTCGTCGAGACGATTGTCGAGATGCGCAAGCAAGGCCCGCATCGCCTCGCCCACATCATCCTTCCGGTCCAGTCCCGCTAGCAGGCGAAGCGCGGCCGCGCGGTACAACTCCGATGCCTGCTCGGCGATCGACGGCGGTTGTCCCAGGCCGGAGCGTATCGGCAATTGGCGCGTCAGCATGGCGTTGAAAGCATCGATAGTCGTCACGCGCAAGCGCGCAGGGTTTTCCAGTAAACCCCAGCCATGCTTTTTGTCATGCACAAGAGCGGTGAGTGCGAGCTCGCGCGTGCGTTTTTCGTTCGCGGAACCGGGAACGGTTTCATTCCGTCGCGCATCACGCATCGCGTTCAGGATTCGCTCGCGCATTTCCGCCGCGGCCTTGCGCGTGAACGTGATGGCGACAATTTCTTCCGGCTGCTCGACGCAGGCGAGCAGCCGGAGGAAACGCTGCGTCAGCAATCCGGTTTTCCCCGAACCGGCCGGCGCCTGCACGATGAAACTTCGAAGTGGATCCAGCGCCGCGTGACGTGCGGCCTGATCGGAAGGCATGAAATCAGTCATGACCTTCCTCCGTTTCGCGCTCGCGATCATGAACACGGCACAGCATCGCGAGAGGGCAGTAATCACAGGCACCGCGCAAAGGATCGACCTTCGCATACCCTGAAGCAAATGCGTCGCCCAGCGCGCCGATCGTCCGCTCCCAGTGTTCTATCGCCTCATTCCAGTCACTGACTTGTTTTGTCTTCGCAACATTCACGATTCCGGCAATACCAGGATCAGTCCTGTCGTCATCAACGCTCATCACGCCCTGCAAGGACTCCATTCCTGTCTTGAGACTCGCAACGGCAATGCCGGCGGGAATATTCCGGCCCGCCTGTTTACGCGCGAGCAGGTATGCGGGCAACTGCGGCGCGCGCGGACGGTCGCCGAAAAAATCATTCTTGGCCGGGGCGCCACCGGTCTTGTAGTCGATGATGAGTTCGCTGCCGTCATTCAAGACATCAACACGATCAAGCTTGCCGCGCAGGATCAACGGTCCTGCGTGCACGAGTGTTTCGATGTCACTGTCATTTGCGCGATGACCTTCGACTTCAACAACGCGAAAATCCGGACGCGGCAATTCGATATTTTCGAACCAGCGCATCAGGACACTCGCGAGGCGCGTCACTTCCAGTTCGCGCAGGCTCCTGCGCCAACGATGCCGTTGTCCGCGAACACTCTCCTCCAGCACTTCCGTCACCATCGCGCGCACGACATCTTCAAGTTCACCAGCCACATGCAATTCTTCGAGGCGTGAACGATCGCGCCATTGCATCCAGAGTCTTTCGAGCACGCGATGCGCGAGCAGGCCGCGAATCATTGCGTCCGGTCCTGGTTGCGGGGTTGGCCAGTCATCCGCGTGCAAGCGATGAACCGCAAACGCGCGGAACGGGCAATGCGATTGGTCCTGCAACAGCGACATGCCGCCGCGCGTCTCGCCACCTGCATGCGCAGCACCGTTGTTGTCGATCACGGTTTCCAGTGCAACGCGATCAAACCATTGTTCGCTGATGGGCCTAAACGCAGGTGGCGGTGTCGCTGCCTCAAGTTCTTGCAGAAATGGCGACGGTCCGAGCTCCGCATCCTTGTCTCGCGCGGGGTAACTCCCGATCACGTTCGGCGCAGACGCGCACAAACCCTCGAACAATTGCCTTGCGAACGCCTGCTCGCGCGCCGCCGAGGATTGCGGAAGATTCTTCGCGCGCTGCACGGCAATCGGCAAAAACGGATTCGGGCGCGGTGCGGACGGCAGAACATCGTCGGTCAAGCCCATGACCCAGAGCGCATCGAAATGCATGCCGGTGGCTTCAAGCAGGCCCAGCACCTGCACGGGCACGTCTGCGGAACGCGGCTGAAACGGTGTGTCGTTCGCAAACCGGTTCAGCCATGCGAGCGCCACGCCGCGATTGCATTTGCCGAGCACGGCATCCAGTTCAACCAGGCGTGCGAGTTGTTCCTGGAAGGCTTCACGCGCCTGGTATTCATCGCTATCCAGTGCGCGTCCACGGCACCAGCCGAAGATTTCCAGCCAATGGTTGAAGCGTCGCGCCCATTCCGACGGCAGCGAATTCGCGGAATCGCGTTTCACGTCCTCACGAAATTTCTCCAGCGCATCAGCAAGCACAGCACACTGGTTTCGCGCAGCAAGAAACTGCCAGTCACCGAGAGGAAACTCTGCGTAACCATTGCGACGCATGATCGCTTCGAGTCGCAACCGTGCGAACGCATCCAGCTCCGGTGCGGGGTACGGCGAACGGCAGAGGCGCGCGGCCAGCGGAAATTCGATGCGATCATTCGAGAGCGCGAGCAGCGCCTGCGCGTCGGCCACCAGCGCGTTCGATGCCAGCGCCTCGCCAAGCGAGAAATTGAACGGCAGGGGCGCGCGATCGAAACTTGTCAGTGCGTGCGGCGCCAACGCTTCAGTGAGTTCGCGCTTCAGCGATGCGCGGCGCGCGGCGAGATCGGGAACGACAATGGCAATGCGCTGCCGTGGATTTTCGTTCAGCAGCGCTCGCGCCCAGGACGCAGCGGCAAGCACTTCACCGCGCGCGTCATTGCATGCAAGGCGGCGCATCTCAGTGCCGGACTCTGCCTGCGGAAAATTCTCGACCGTAACACCGAGCGCACGCAGCGCCTCCCAGCGCGCCGCATCGCGCGGCGTGATTTCCATGAAACCGGCGAGCTGGATTTTTTTCGGCAGAAAACGGCGCGCGCTTTTTGATTGTTCCAGCGCAGCGAGCACGGCTTCCGGCAGCGCGTAGTCCGGCAACCAGCCGGCGTCGGCGCATTCCTTCTCGAAGCGGCGCCCCCAGGCGATGAGCAACCGGGTTTCTTCCAGTGGATCGTCGGCGAGTGCGTCGATATCCAGCTGCCAGTCACGGCACAACAGCCAGGCATCGAGTGCCGTGCGCGCCGTTCCCTGGATGTGCAGCAAGGGATTGTCCGCGAAGGCCGCGGCGATGAGCATTTCCCAGCGGCACAACATCGCGTTGCGCGACAACAGCCGGCGCGTCGCGAACACAGTCGCCGCTTCCTGTTGCAGCTCGCCCGCCAGCCGCCGCCAGAATGCCGCCGCCGTCAGAATGTCCGGCCGCTCCCACGCCTGCCGGCCAGCGGCCAGTTGTGCGTCTGCCACGCGGTCGTGCAAATGCCGCGCAAGGCGGTCGGACGCGGTGACGACAGTCATCTGTTCGGCGGTCGCTGGATTCATCACTCGGACGGCAAAAGAAAAAGAGGTAATTTCTTGTCTATTCTTGTTGGACGGTCTTGAACGTGCGGGCAGTATATCGCTGGAGTATCATGCCGGCCAAAGCAGCGGCAACGCTGCGACCGGCGGCGAGCACATGAGGGTGCGCTCAAGGCGGGGAATTCAAAGCCGATCGGTTTCGCCACGGCGTCATGACAAGAATCGGGTTTACAAGGATCAAATAATGAACATGCTCCGGGGGCTTGCTCGTCCGTTCATGCTGATCGCAATCGCAGCGGCGGTCGCGCTGTCCGCCTGCGCCACTCCCCCCGAGAAGCCTGATCCGGCCGACTACCGCCAGACGATGCAGATGCTGAACCAGAAACGCGCCATCCAGCCGGACGTGGTGCTGAACGATCTGCATATTTTCACCGTCAGCGACAATCTCCACGTTTACCGCAGTTATTTCGATCTCGGCAGCCAGCGCCTGCACGCGAACGGCATGCTGATGATCGGCACCGATCGCATCACGATCATTGATGCGCCGTGGACTGCCGCCGCCGCTTACGAGCTGCTCGATTGGTTGGACAGCAATTTCCCCGGCAAGGTCAAGCGCCTGGTCATCACGCACGCGCACGATGACCGCATGGGCAGCATCGATGTGTTCGCTGAGCGCGGAATTCCGATCTACAGCCAGCGCAACACCGCCCAGATCGCGCGCAAGAAAGGCTGGACGGCGCCGAATTTCGTCTTCGACGGGAATCTGCCGCTGCGGTCCGGCGAGCAGGCCGTCGAACTGTTCTATCCCGGTCCCGCGCACGCGCTGGACAACATCATCGCCTGGTTTCCCGACGACAAGGTGCTGTTCGGCGGCTGCATGGTGAAATCCCGTCACGCAGAAACGCTCGGTTTCACCGGCGACGCCAATGAACAATCCTGGCCGCTCGCCCTGCGCCGCGCCCTCGCCCGCTACCCCGAAGCGCAGCAGGTCATTCCCGGCCACGGTTTGCCGGGGGATGCACAACTACTGACGCACACCATCGAGTTGCTGGAAGACTGAAAAACGTCTTCCGGTTGCTGGTTGTCACGGAACGTTCACCGCAGGAAATCCCCCGCCGTGCTGCGCACAGCGGCCCCCTTTTCCAAAGGGGGCTGATTTCTCCTGGCATTGTTGCAAGAACTCATGGTTCGGCTTCGACTGACTGAATGCTGAACGAAGAACTCCCTCCCTTTCTCAAAGGGAGGGCCGGGGAGGAATTTTCTCTCCCTCCCTTCGTTTTTCATCTTTCCCTTGATTTTTAATTAATTATCTGTTTAATTAACATCCATGAAACGCAAATCCCTGCAAAAGCCCGGTCCCGGCCGTCGTACCCAGGACGCTGGCAAAGTCGACTCCCGCCACGAATTGCTGCTGGCGGCGCGTGCGGAGTTCGCGAAACACGGCTTTCGCGGCACAACGGTGCGACATGTCGCCGACAGCGCCGGCGTCACGCCCGCGATGGTGCACTACCACTTCGGCGACAAGCGCGGCCTTTACCTGGCGATGCTGGAGGAAACGGCGCGTCCGCTCCTGCAACGGCTGGAGCAGCTCGCGGCGGACGGCGAGCCCGGTTCACTGCGTGACGCGTTGTACAGCTACATGCATCAGCTCGCGCGCACGCCGGAACTCCCCGCCCTGCTGATGCGCGACGTGCTCGCCGCCGACGGCGTGATGCGCGAAACCTTCATTCGCGACATCGCCACGCGTGGCGCAGGCGCAATGCGCGCCATCCTCGAACGTGATTTCGCCGCCGGACATTTGCGCGACGATCTCGATCCGCGGCTGGCTTTGCTGTCACTCATGAGCATGGCGGTTTTCCCGTTCATCGCGCGGCCAGTCGCGGAAAAAGTGCTCGGGCTCGCCTACGACGACGCGATGATCGAACAGCTTGCCGAACACACCGCGCAGCTTTTCCACATCGGCGCGAGCCGGGAGGGACATCGATGAAACAACTCCGCCTCGTGCTCGTGGCACTGATGCTCGTCGCTTGCGAAAACAACGGCGCGCATCTCGTCGGCACGCTGGAGCGTGATCGCATCACCCTGCTCGCTGAACGTTCCGAACCGGTGATCGCCGTGCACGCGAACGAAGGCGAACGCGTCGAAAAAGGCGAACTCATCCTCGAACTTGATCCGTCACGCGCGCTCGCGGAACGCGAACGCCTTGCCGCACTCATGTGGCAGGCCGAACGGCGTGTCGATGAACTCGTGCGCGGACCGCGCGAGGAAAGCATTCGTGAAGCACGCGCGCGGCTGGCGTCAGCGGAAGGATTGCTGGAGAACGCGAAGAATGAATACGGACGCCTGCAACAATTGCGTTCGGAAAATCTCGCAAGTGTTGCCGCACTGGACGCGGCACGTGCACAACGCGACGCGCGCCAGGGCGACTACGACGCGGCGCGCGCTGCCCTGCAGGTGCTGCTTGAAGGCACGACCGTCGAAGAACTCGACCAGGCACGCGCAGAACTCGACGCAACGCGCGCCGCGCTGCACATCCAGGAACTCATCATCGAACGCCTGTCCGTTGAAGCACCGCGCGACGGACGCATCGAAGCGATTCCCTTCGAACGCGGCGCGCAACCATCCGCAGGCGCCGAAGTTGTGATCCTTCTCGCCGAAGGTGCGCCTTACGCACGCACGTACATTCCTGCCGCGTGGCGCGAACAATTTTCTACCGGATCAAAAGTGACCGTTCACGTGCCGGGCTTTGGAAATTTCCCGGGACAGGTTCGCTGGGTGTCGGCGAGTGCGGCGTTCACACCTTACTTCGCGCTCACGGAACACGACCGCGACCGGTTAAGTTATGCCGCGGAAATCGACCTCAGCGGCGAAGCGGCAGCAAAACTGCCTGCCGGTTTGCCCGTCGAAGTCTTCGCAGCAAAAGACGAGACGCAATGACACGCGATACAGCCAATATGGCCATTCGCGCGCGCGGCCTCACACGCCGTTTCGGATCGCTGCTCGCTGTCGATCATGTCGATCTCGATATTCCCGCCGCAAGGATCTACGGTTTTCTCGGGCCGAATGGATCGGGCAAATCGACCACCATCCGCATGCTGTGCGGTCTTCTGAAACCGAGTGACGGTGAAGCCGAAGTGCTCGGCTTCAAGGTGCCGCGCGATGCCGAAGCGGTGCGCCGGCGCATCGGCTACATGACCCAGAAGTTCTCGCTCTACGAAGACCTCACCGTGCAGGAAAACCTCGAATTCCTGACCGACGTGTACGCGCTGCCGCGGCGAGAACGCAGCACGCGCATCGAGGATGCGCTGGAAAATTATTTTCTCGCTGAGCGTCGAGGACAGCTCGCCGGCACCTTGAGCGGCGGCCAGAAACAACGCCTCGCGCTTGCAGGCGTGACGCTGCACGAACCCGACTTGCTGATCCTCGACGAACCCACCAGTGCCGTGGATCCGCAAAGCCGGCGCGATTTCTGGGACAAGCTGTTCGAGCTGGTCGGACGCGGTACGACCATTCTCGTTTCAACGCATTACATGGATGAAGCCGAACGCTGCCATGAACTTGCGATCCTTGATCGCGGCCGGCTGGTTGCATCAGGTTCGCCGCAGCGATTGATGCGCGACATCGATGCGCAGGTGCTGGAAATCGAAACCGAAAGGCCACTTGACGCGCGGCGCGAACTGGCAAAACAGGACGGCGTGCGCAGCGTCGCGCAACTTGGAACGCGCTTGCATGCGCTGCTCGTGAAAGACATGGAAGACGCTCAGGAAATCATCGTGCGCCGCTTGCGCGAATCCGGAATCGATGCGCGTGTCGAAGCCGTCGGCGCGAACCTCGAAGATGTGTTTGTTGCCGCAACGCGACTGAAGGAAGAAGAACGTGGTGAGGGGGCGGTCGCATGAAGGCGCGTTTGCAAAGGCTCACGGCCATAGCTCGAAAGGAGGTGAAGCAGTTGCGCCGCGACCGCCTCACTTTCGGCATGATCATCGGCGTGCCGTTGTTGCAGATCCTGTTGTTCGGCTACGCCATTGACACCGACGTGCGCCACCTGCGCGCGGGCGTTGCCGACCAGGCAAACACCAGCGCCTCGCGTGAACTGGTGCGCGCCGCGCAAGCGAGCCAGTTGATCGATGTCATCGCTGTTGCCGGCGGACCCGTGCAACTGAAACGCCAGCTTGATGCCGGCGACATCGATGTCGGCCTGTTCATTCCACCGGACTTCGAACGCCGCTTGCAGGATGCATCCCGGCCAGCCGTACAACTGCTGATCAACGGCAGCGATCCGACCATTGCGCGCATCGCGCGGCAACTGGTGCGCATGCCGCCGCCGTTCGCGAAAGAAGCAGTTTCGTCGGCCGTCTTCGAAGCACGCACTTATTACAATCCCGAACACCGTTCGCAAGTGCAGATTGTTCCCGGCCTGATCGGCGTCATTCTCAATCTCACCATGGTGCTGTTCACCGCCATTGCCATTGTGCGCGAACGCGAACGCGGCAATCTCGAATTGCTTATCACCACACCCGTGCGCACGCCGGAGCTGATGCTCGGCAAGATCCTGCCCTACGTGCTCATCGGTCTTGTGCAGGTCAGCATCATTCTCCTTGCCGGCGCGTGGCTGTTCGACGTGCCGGTGCGCGGCTCGCTGCTGGACCTCTATCTCGCCGCGGCGTTGTTCATCGTCGCGACACTCGCACTCGGCCTGACCATTTCCACGCTCGCAAAAACGCAGTTCCAGGCCATGCAGCTCACCGTGTTCACCTTCCTGCCATCCATCCTGCTGTCCGGTTTCATGTTTCCGTTCCACGGTATGCCACTGGCCGCCCGCTGGATCGGCGAGATTCTTCCGCTGACGCATTTCATCCGGCTGGTGCGCGGCATCGCCATTCGCGGCATCGGCATTCTCACCATGGGCACGGAACTGCTCGCGCTGTCCGCCTTCACCGCCGTCATGTTGTTGCTGGCCATCATTCGTTTCCGCAAGCGCCTCGATTGAAAACCTCGCCTTTTGCCCTTCCGGTTTGCATTCATTCGGCAAAACCATTATGTAAAGCCGTTGCCCGGCACACAGCCAAACAGTTATCTTGCAACCGGAAAGTCGGGACACCACAGGAAACGAGATTCGCATGGATGACGGCGATAAAAATTCGGAAAACCCGGGCAATTCAGACGCCGGCCTGAGCCGGGAGATGGGCCGCAAGATCCGGCTGCAGATGCTGCTGGAAGATCGCAAGCGTGCCAACGCCGTGCGCGCGAAAATCAGCTCAGAGTTGCTCGGCCTGCTGCTGACCATGAAGGAATCGATGCAGGAGTTGCGCGAGAAGCGCCCCGACCTGAAAGAAGAGCTGCGCGGCCGCGGCCTGATCTATGACCAGTTGTATGCGCGGCCCTACGACCGCATCTGCGAGATGCGCACGGAGATGCTGCAACGATTCACGCGGGTCTACAACGATCTCGAAACACTGGCGCGTTCCGATGAAGACAACGACGACATCGCGCTGCGCGCCTTGCAGCCCGTGGTGGACGACCTGCTCGAAATCCTGCACCTGATGATCGACGGCATGGCCAGCGTGCGCGAATACCGCTCCAACCTTGGCGCTGACCTGCTCAAGCACGGCGACATTTACGAAAAGCTTTACAACACGGTTTTCTCACGCATCAGTGTGGTGCGCGACGGATTGCCTATCCTGATGAATGCGGTGTTCGGAAGAAGAATTTTCAGGCGTTGAAATCCTCCCGCTGTGCTGCGCACAGCGGCCCCTTCAAGAAAGGGGGCTTTCTTCGTCAGCACTACCGCAAGACATCGTTAGTCAGATTTCGACAAAACCGAACGAAGGGCTCCCTCCCTTTTTCAAAGGGAGGGCCGGGGAGGAATTTTTCTTCCTCTACTGCACCCGCAACGAAACCCTTCGCTGCACAACCATCGAACGCCAGTCCTTCGCGATCAATGCCGGTATCTCAAGCGGCGGCACGGGTCGGGTGAAATAATATCCCTGCATGGAAACGCAGCCCTGCTCCAGCAGGAAGTCCGCCTGCGCGGCCTGCTCGACGCCTTCCGCGACGATGTGCAATTTCAGCAGGCGACCTAACGCAATGACCGCTTCGGTGACCCGAGTGTCTCCACCGGGCTCGGCAATCGGCGCGATGAACGCGCGATCGATTTTCAGCGTATCGATCGGCAGGCGATTCAAATACGCGAGCGATGAATAACCGGTACCGAAATCGTCGACCGCCGTGCGCACACCATGTTCCTTCAAACCGGACAACATGCGCGTCGCGAAATTCACATCGCGCATCAACAACGATTCGGTGAGTTCGAGAACCAGGCGATCGCCCGCCATGCCGCTGTTGCGCAGGGCGCGGCGCACGTCGTTGCCGAGCACGCCGCTTTCAAGCTGGTGCGCGGAAACGTTCACGGCAACTTGCGGCACGTGAACGCCGATGCTGTCCCACACACCCATCTGCCTGCAGGCCTCGTGCAACACCCACGCACCGATGCTGTCGATCAGGCCGGTTTCCTCGGCGAGCCGTATGAAATGCACCGGCGTAAGTAACCCTTTCTCGGGATGCTGCCAGCGAAGCAGCGCTTCCACGCCAATGACCTTGCCCAGTTCTGCATTCACGACCGGCTGGTACACCAGCCGGAATTCATCGCGCTGCAAGGCATGGCGCAACGATTCCTCGAAATCCTTGCGCTCGCTCAACTGCCGGCTGATTTCATGCGTGAACAAGCGGAAGCGCCGGCCGCCTTCGGCCTTTGCTTCGCAGACAGCGACATCGGCATTCATGTACAGCTGCTCGGAATCGGTCGCGTCATCGGGAAACACGCTGATGCCGGCAGTCGCGTTGATGATCTCCTCGGCGGTCGCACGCAAATTGTATGGCTGGCGCAATGTCGTCAACAGGAACTGCGCCATCTGCTCCATTTCTTCGCGCGATTCGAGACTGTCGAACAACACCGCAAACTCATCACCGCTGGTGCGAAACACGGTTTCTTCCCGGTTCAGCGCATCACGCAAGCGCTGCGCCGCTTCACGCAGCAGCAGGTCGCCCATGGACGGACCGAGGCGATCGTTGATGCTCTTGAAGTTGTCGAGATCAATGACCATCAGCACGAGCTTGCGCCCCTCGGCTTCGGCCTGGCGGATTTCATGGCTCAACACCTGCAGGAACATTGCGCGATTCGGCAACTGCGTGGTCGGGTCGAAATTCGCGAGACGATTCATCGCGCGCTCCGCTTCCAGCCGCTCGGTGATATCCCGCAGCACGGCACGCGCACCGCGGAAATGGCCGGCCTGGTCTTCGATCGCACCCAGGGTGATCTCGCAGGAAATCATTTCACCGTCATGGCGGCGCACGTCACAGATGCGCGTGACGGGTTGACCGCCCGCCTCTTCGCGCAAGTGCGCGAACGACGCCTCGAGGTCTTCCATGTTCAGCAGTTCATTCAGCGCGAGGCCTTCATGAATCTCGATGTCCGCGTAACCCAGTTGTTGCTGCGCGAGGTGATTGAGGTAAGTCACGCGCCAATGCTCGTCGCATTCCAGCACCATGTCGGGCAACAGGCGGTTGAGTTCGCGGAAACGCCGTTCGGTGTGCCGCAGCCACATCTGCTTGTAGCTGAGCAGGCCGGTGAGCAAGCCAGCCAGCAAGGCGATGCCGAAAATGATCGCCGACTCGGCACGGAACTGTGCCGCGAAATTCGCAACGCTCGCCGCGCGCGGTGCGAGCTGCACCTGCCAGAGGCGCTGATCGAAAGCGACGGTAACCACCGGTTCGTCCTGGAAGCGTTCGGGAATTTCGCCGGCGGCATAAACGAGCATGTTCTCGTCCATGACACGAATGGCGTACCGCTCCATCAGCCCGCCGCTGAGCAAACCGCTGAACAGCGGCTCCAGGCGAAAAACGCCGTTGATGACGCCAAGCACGTGACCGGCTTCGCGAACAGCGAGATACGTGGTGACGCCGCGCCCGCCCTGGCGCAATTCCAGCGGCGGCGTGGCCGTAAGCGCGCCACTTTCCAGCGCGAGTCGGAACGCGGGTGCGGCCAACGGCACGTCCAGCACGTTCATGCTGCCGGCGGGCAGGTTGCCGGCCTCGGGCATGACGGCGAGCATGCGGCCGTCCGCGCCGACCCAGTTGATGGCCTGGAAGGCCGGCCAGGCCTGCGTCATCACAGCCGCTTCCGCCATGACATCGGCCATGTCGAAACCGTCGCGGCGTTGCAGCTTGTCGCGCAACACGGCAAGCAGTTTCAGGTGATGATCGATTTCCTGTTGCAGGCGAACGGCGGTCTCAACCGCCTGCACCTGGGTGGCCGCGGCAAGATCGGCTTCATTGCGCTGGTATTGATTCAGTGAAACGGGGAGCAACAGGCAAATCGTCAGGACGCACACGAGCAGGCTCCAGCCAGCTGCCCGGCGAACCAGATCGGTATTGACCGTATTCCTGCTGTTGTTCCTGCTCGAATGACGCACTACAACCGCCCCCGGAAATCGCTTTTTAGTATATGTGGGACCATTGCTCCCACAAAGAATAACTGCTGGCAAGTCATAATTCAGTAGAAACCCCGGTTTTTTTCTTCGCGGCATGCGAGAAAACCCGTAATTGGTTCAAGGTCGGACAATCTTTCGGCATAATGCGCCGGCCCGCTCTCCCGCATGACGCGGCATACTCCCCCGATTTCCAGTCCACAGAAGAGACAGCCACTTGCAATATCCTGAAACCGCGACGCTTGATGCCCTCGGCCGTGCCGGCGGCTGCCTTTTTCACGGCGGTCTGAAGGGCCTGGAGAAGGAAAGCCTGCGCGTCAGCGCGGATGGCAAACTTGCGCACACGCCGCACCCGGCATCGCTTGGCGCAACGTTGACTCATCCGTTCATTACGACGGATTACGCAGAGGTTCTGCTGGAATTCATCACGCCGCCGCACACCGACGCCCGCGCCACGCTCGACTTCCTGCATGACGTGCAGCGCTACACCTACGCGAACATGAACGACGAGCTGCTGTGGGCGACGAGCATGCCGTGCAAGCTCGGGCGCGATGAAGACATTCCGATCGCGCTTTACGGCAGCTCGAATGTCGGGCGCATGAAACACATTTATCGGCACGGGCTCGGGCACCGCTACGGACGACGCATGCAGACCATTTCCGGCGTGCATTTCAACTACTCGCTGCCCGAGGAATTCTGGCCGGCGTGGCGCGAACGGTTTGGCGGGGAAAGTCCGGAAGCGGTGAAGAACACGGCCTACTTTGGCCTGGTGCGCAACTTCCAGCGACTCGGCTGGCTCATTCCGTACCTGTTTGGCGCATCCCCGGCGGTGTGCCGCAGTTTTCTCGATGCCAGCGGCGGCGATCTTCCGGGAATCCGAATCAACGATTCACACACTGCCTGGTTGCCCTACGCGACATCGCTGCGCATGAGCGACATCGGCTACAAGAACAAGGCGGCGCAGGCGGCGTTGAACGTGTCGTACAACGATCTCGACAGTTACGTCGCGAGCCTCGCGCGCGCCATCGGCACGCCCTGGCCGCCCTACTCGAAGATCGGCGTGAAAACGCCCGATGGCTGGCGGCAACTCAACGACCACATCCTGCAGATCGAGAACGAGTACTACAGTTTCATTCGCCCGAAGAACATCACGCGCTCTGGCGAAAAGCCGACACTCGCGCTCAAGCGCCGCGGCGTGCGTTACATCGAAGTGCGCGCGCTGGATGTTTCCGCTTTCGATCCCGCCGGCGTGAACCTGCCCGAGCTTTATTTCCTGGAAGTGTTTCTCGCCTTCTGCCTGTTGAGCGCAAGCCCGCCGATCAGCGCAGATGAGCAGGCCGAGATCGATTACAACCAGACACAGGTCGCGACGCGCGGCCGCGAACCCGGATTGAAACTGCGCCACAACGGCCAGGACGTCGAACTGCGCGACTGGGCGGACGAAGCGCTCGAAGCCATGCAATCCGTTGCTGAAATCCTGGATGGCTGCGAACCGGACCGCCGCTACTCATCCGCGCTTGCCGCGCAACGCCTGATTGCACGCGATCCGGAACAGACACCCTCGGCACGCATGCTCGATGAAATGCGCAGCAACGAGGAATCCTTCTTCGACTTCGCCATGCGCAAATCCGTCGAACATCGCGACGCGTATCTCGCGCAACCGCTCGCGCCGGAACGCGAAACCTTCTTCCGTGAAACCGCCGAACGTTCGCTCGTCGAACAACGCGCCATCGAAGCCGCCGACACGCTCAGCTTCGATGAGTATCTTGAACGGTATTTCGCGCAGACCTTGCCACTCGAAGCGTGAAGCAAAAAAAAAGCCGGGAAAGATTCCCGGCTTTTTTCATTGCGTCAAAACGTCTTACTTGCCCGCCTCCAGTGTCGCGGTCGCCTTGAGCATCCTGTCCTCGGTCGCAAAGCGCGTGCCGAAGAAATCACCGGCTTTCCACTTCACCATGTCGGCGCGGTTGGCCACTTCAAGACCGATGAGGAAATTCGCCGCCGCGAAACGCTGTGCGGAGTCCATGTCGAATGGCAGCGAAAGATCGTCGCTGAGTTCGTGATAGTTCTCTTCCATGAACCTGGCCATCTCGGCCTCACCGTCGATCGCGGGATCGGTTGACGTCCAGCCCGGCACGAGGAACACCGCCGGCACGCCGGCCTTCACGAAGCTGTACTGGTCGCTGCGCACGAAAATGACCTGCTCGGGCCACGGATCCGGCGTGAGCGCGAGATCCTGCGTCGCGGACTGTTCGCGCACGATCTCGCCCAGCTCGGAATGTTCCGCGCCATAAGCAATCACATCCGCGAGCGGGAAAGTCAGCACCGGCATGTCGAGGTTCACGTTCGCGGAAACGTTTTCGATCGGCACCGTCGGGTTTGCCGCCCAGTATTCGGAACCCAGCAGACCTTTTTCTTCCGCGGTGACGGCGAGGAACAGCAACGAACGTTTCGGCGCTTCGGGCATCGACGAATAAACGCGCGCAACTTCGAGCATTATCGCGATGCCGGTCGCGTTGTCATACGCGCCGTTGTAGATGTGATCTTCGCCTTCCCCCTCCGGATTATCACTATCATCGGTGCCGACGTGATCAAGATGACCGCTGAACAGCACGTATTCGTCTTGAAGTGCCGGGTCGCTGCCGGGCAGCACGCAGGCAACATTCGGCGACGTGATTTCTTCCCAGGCCGAACGGCGTGTCACATCAAGCGACGCGGGCAGCTCGAAACTCACCGGTTCGCCAGCCTCGAGTTTCACCAGGATGTCGGCCAGCGGCATCGGCGCGTTTTCGAAAACGCTCGCCTGCAGCTCGTAGTTGAGCACGGCCGTGACTTTCAACTCGGGATGCGCGTTCGGCACGCTGCCATCGGGAGAAATCCATTCCAGTCCGCCGCGCGATGCATAACCCTTGAGGCGTTCCCAGGAATAACGCTCCTGTGCCTCGGGCGTTGTCACCAGCAACAGGCCTTTCGCGCCGCGGCGAACCGCTTCGCCGAGCTTGTAGCTGGAAGATGAGTAATACGCGCGTTCGTCACTCGGGAAACTTTCCGGCGCACCGCGGCGCACCAGCATGACGATCTTGTCCTCGACATCGACATTGGCGTAATCGTCGTAGCCGAATTCCGGCGCGCTGATGCCGAAGCCGACAAACACGATACCGCCGCTCACACTTTCTTCTTTCGCGTTGTAGCTGCCGCTAATCGCGATGTCATCGGGAACCGAGAGCTGCTGCGTCTTTCCGTTCAGAGTGAACGCCGCTTCGCCACCATCGAATGTACTGCGACGGAATGTCACCTGCTGGAAATACGAACCGGCATCGCCGGCCGGCTCAAGACCCATCAGCTTGCACTGCGTCGCAAAATATTGCGCCGCGATGGCGTAGCCGCGCTCGCCGGTGTCGCGCCCTTCCAGCAGGTCGTCGGCAAGAAATTCCATGTGCGCGCGAATGTTCTGCGCGTCAATGCGGTCCGCCACTTCAACGGGCGTCGGCGCCTTTTCCTGCGGCTGGCAGGCAGCCAGCACGGCAATGCAGAAAACCGGCAGTATTCCCGGCAATATTCTTTTAATACGCATAGAAGCTCCTCTGGTCGGCGCCTGGGTGATCAGGCATTCGACCTTATACGTGATGCAGCGGATTCTGGCGAATGCGCCAACAACGAGCAGGAAACGCGGGCGAAATTGCGACCCTCATCCCGCAACATGCTCAAGGGCGTCACGGAACCAACAATGCCCCCATGACTCAAGAAACGTTTGAGCGCGCGGAGGGCAAAAAGTTTCCGGAAATTCCGCTGTCAGCCCAGTTTTTCGAACAGCGTCAGGGCGATCTCGAACACGATCAGGATGACGATGTACCACTCGACCCGGAGTGTGCGGCGGTTGTAGAGCAACTCGAGATGCGTGTGTGCGGTATCGGACACCACTGCCAGCTTGCGGGTCAGCGCCTTGTCGCGATCACGCAATTCGTATTCCACGGCAAGCCGTTCGTAAAGGCGATCGAACTCGGGATTATCCCAGGTGATCTCCGGCTTTTCCGCGGCTTCCACACGGCCGACCATTTTCGTCTGCGCGAGCAACACGTCGCCGATCTCGCGCAACAGTTCGCGGTCGCGTACACGGTAGGAGCCGGCACGAAACTTGTCAGCAAGATGTTCGATGCGGTCGAACACCTGGTTCAGGGCGAGTTCGTAGTAACCGAGCACCGCACTCTTCGCCAGCACGCTTGCAACCACTTGCAGGCGCTCCGGACTCGCATCGCGCAACACCAATCGTCCCTCGGAATCGAGCTTGTCGTCCTCGCCGAGCGTCGCGTCAAGATCCTCGCATGACGGCAAGGTGACGGGATTGATGATCCGCGATCTCAGGCGTTCGATCAGTTCCTGCCGTTCGACTTCGACCATGTCGATGAACACGACCACACCGAAACGGAACACCACCGCATGACCGCGATTGCCCGCGCGCAGCACCAGCGGCGCGAGCAGCACAGCATCGCGTTTTTCCATCTCCCGCGTATCGATGCGCGAGCCGATGTAGCAAGCCTGGATATGAAGTGGTAACCGGGATTCGGGCATGGCGCGCACCTTGAATGCGTGTGGCTGTTGCATTCAATGATAGCGGGCGGTCATGGAAGAAGAATAATGAATACTCCTTATTCCAGGGTTTCAGCCGCGGTTTTTCAACGAAATTGTTTCACGGTCAATAGGGATACGGCAGAGCGGACAACCTGCCGATGTCCTTGTACATGTCGAGAAGCATTTTCCGATCAGCGGCGTTGCCGAGACTGAACTCTCGAAGCGTGGCGGCATCCTGTTCACCGATGTTCCTGGAAACACCGATATTGATGACTTTTGCGATGCCGTTTTCGAACGCCAGCACTTGGGGCAAGGATTCATCGCTGTTCACATCCACCGCGTAAACTCGACCATCGCGAAGGCTTTTGACTTGCTCGACAACCGTGTGCGCAACAACGATCTGGCTCGCCTCGAAGTGCTCCAGCACCTGCTCGATTTCGGCATCGCTCGCCGCCGGATAGCGTCCCTCGATTCCCTTGAAATATCCGCGGTACTGAGTCACGCCGGTATGACCGAGCACGGCATCCAGCGCTGCAGAACGTTGCTGTTTTTCGCGCGGCGTATTCCAGTACGCCTTCATCGCGCTGTTGATCTCCTCGACCGAAAGCCCCGATCGAACAACGTCGGGACTCACACCGCCGTGCGCAAACAGAACGGAGCCCAGTTTCAACAGCACGGGTTGCTGTCGCAGCCAATGCCCGATGACGGTCTCATCGGCGAAGGCCTGCTGGTAACCGCCCATCATGTTCAGCGCGTAGATGTGATCGCGATTTGCCTTGGAAGGATTCGTGCGCAGCATGTACTGATCGTGATTCCCGAGCACGACATGCACAGCGCCACCCGACGCGCTCGCCTGCACCGCGAGGTCATGCAGCCACCAGAGCACGGCAAAAACGTCGCGGCCCCGGTCAACGGAATCGCCGAGTATCACGAGGTGTCCTGTTTCGTATTGCCAGTCGCCGGCGTCATTGACGATTCCGAGCTCGCGCAGCGCTTCATCGAGAAACACAATGTTGCCCTCGAGGTCGCTCAGTACGACGACTTTTTCGGGCATCGGCGCGACCGCCGCCGGTGTTCCCGTCGATTTCAAAGTGAACGACCGGGATTCACCCGCACATTCGATCTGCAACACGGCAGCGCGGCCCTGCGCGCTCACTGCCCTGTCCTCGCAGAACCACGTGGCGGACCAGGAACCGTCCTTGTTCATGCGAACAATCGGACCGTCGAGGAATCCGGGGATGGAGAGCTTGTCCCCGGTCTTCACGAATATCGGTATCGCGGCATCGCCGATTCCCGGCAATACAGGAATGCGCAAGCGGTTAGGCGCGCCGGCAGCCGTCAGTTCGACGGTTGCAAAAGACAGGAGAGTGAATGCTGCAATTACAGCGAAAACTGCGAGCGAGGCAACCGAAAGCAAAATCCGTTTGCCGATCTTTTTCTTCTTCTTTCCTTCCACCTTGAACCCCCCGTTCATTGTTTCAATTGATTGTTCTGAATAGCGCCATGGCCATCGCTATGGCAATCGCTCCGCGAAATCCTGTTTCAACCGTTCCCACTCCAATTGAAACCAGGGCGTGAAGCGTTCCGGATTCGTCGCCATTTCCTTGTCCAGAGCCGCGGGAGCAATCCAGCGCCAGTCGGAAATCTCCGATGTATTTGCTTGCACTTCACTCATCGCGCGGCCGACGTACACCCAGCACAGTTCGTGCTCGGCACCGTGTTCGCCGAAGTCCGCCTGGTAGGTGAACTTGTAGACGAACTCGAGCTCGGCGCTCATGCCGAGTTCCTGTTCGAGGCGGCGATGAATCGCTTCATCCATTTTTTCGCCGGCGCGCGGATGCGAGCAACAGGAGTTCGACCAGTAGCCGCCCCAGAGGCGTTTTTCCGCGCTGCGCTGCTGCAACAGCAATTCGCCCTTGTCATTGAAAATGAACAGCGAGAATGCGCGATGCAGCGTTCCGTTCGCATCGTGCGCGTCGGCTTTTGAAATCGTGCCGATCTCATTGTCGTTTTCATCAACGAGAATCAGCGCTTCGCTTTCGCTGGAGACGTTTTCGTGGCGGGGTTGATTCATGTCGATCCTTGATTGCGCTATCTGAGGTTGCAGCTGTTGATGCGCTGGCAAGGCGCAAGTGGTTCCGAGCAGCGGAGTTTACAAAAGGTAAATGAGCAGCGAGGGACCGCTTGCAACACAGCCAAGGCGCACAAGGTCCCGGTATTCCGGGAACAGATGCGACCTCAGCCGCCGACGGTAATCTCCATGGCCTGGTAACCTGCCGCCTGCATCGCGCGTTTCACGGTTTCGGCATTGTCGGGACACAGCGCGATCATCGCGCCGCCACCGCCACCACCGGTAAGCTTCGCGCCCAGCGCACCGTTGTCGCGCGCGATCTGCATCAGTTCTTCCAGCTCCCAGCTGGATACCTGCAAGGCGTTCAGCAATCCCTGGCAGACATTCATGAGATCGCCCATCTGCTCGAGGTCGTTTTCCTTGAGCGCTTTCACGCCCTGCAAGGTGAGCGCATCAATCTCATTGAAAATCCGTTCGTAAAGCGCCGTGTTGCGCTCCCAGTTCTGGCGCACGCGCGTGACCATCTTGTGCGTCAGCGTTTCCACGCCGGTCATGCCGACGACGAATTTAACCGGTTCGCTCGCCGTCAGGAAATCACGCAGCGGCGGATTGCCTTTGCGATACAACATGAGCCGTCCGAAAGTCGCCATCGTGTTGTCGATGCCACTCGGTGTTCCGTGCGCAACGGTTTCGGATTCGAACGCGAGATTGTTGACGTCTTCGTCGGAGAGCTTCAGGCCGTAATGACGATCAAGCGCGCGAATGACTGCAACCGCGAACGCCGCCGAACCGCCAAGTCCCATCGCACGCGGCACATTCGGGAATATCTCGATTTTCATCGGCCGTTTTTCGAGGCCGAGCTCATCGAGAATGATGCCGAACTGCTTGTGAAAACCCTGGCGCTGGTTTGCCGGTTCATGCAACCGCGCCTCGACATTCCAGCGCGGGATGATGATTTCAACGCCATCGTTCGCATCCTCGACTTTCGCCTGGATCGCGAGCGGCACGGGAGCTGCAAGTGCGTGGCGGCCATAAACTACCGCGTGTTCGCCGAACAAAATGATCTTGCCGTAACCCGCCGCGAGCGGTTCCTTGTCTTCGGAAGGTGTCGCGCTCGCCACCGCCGGTGCGCTCGACTGGCGCGATACTTCTGCAATGATTTCGCGCGCCTTCCACACCTTGATCTCGCCGGACTCGATCAAACGATCAACGACGGTATCGAAAATTTCCGCCGCAGCTCCCGCCGTTGCCGCGACGCTGCGCGCGTGCAATGTCATGTGTCCCTGCTGGATGCCTTCCGTGGAAAGCGCGCGAATGGCGGAAAAATTCTGTGCGAGTCCCGCGGCGGCCATCAGCTCGGCAAGTTCAGTCGCAGACTGCACGCCGACAAGGCGATGATTCATTGCCACCGTCGGATTCGATTGCAGCGAACCGCCGACAATACCGACCTTCAAGGGCAATTCCAGTTCGCCAACAAGATTGCCCGCATCGTCCTTGTACCAGCGCGTCAATGATGAATAACGTCCGCTGCGCGCCGCCCAGGCATGACAACTCGCTTCGATCGCGCGCCAGTCGTTGCCCGTCGCCAGGGCGACCGCATCGATGCCGTTCATCACGCCCTTGTTGTGCGTGACCGCGCGGTACGGATCAACAACCGCGAACTCGTTCGCGATGATGATGCCGTCGCGCACCTGTTCGCCGTCGAAGCCACCCTTCGCGAGTGCTGCCGGCGGAATCACACAACGCGCGCGCGCGAGCGAACGATCAGCAAGATTGGAAAGAATGCGCAGGAAGACTTTTCCGCCGGTGATGTTCTCGACCAGCGATGCAACACCTTCGCACATCGTGTTGACGAGATTCGCGCCCATCGCATCGCGTGTATCGACCAGCAAGTGCACGACGAGCATGTCCGACTTCGTGTACTCGCTCGGATGCACATGCACTTCGAGATCTTTCGCACCACCGCCACGCGCGACCATTTTCGGGTGCAGCGAATTCGCGAGGTTCAGGATTTCATCCTTGCGTTGCAGGATCGCCGCCTGCGCTTTCGCAATGTGCGGTACTTCGACCACCTGCACCTGGCCGATGAGAATTGGATCGGTGCTGGATGTTTCAAAACCGCCGGCGTTGCGAATGGTTTTCGCGGCCGATGAAAGCGCGGCGACAATCGACGGTTCCTCGACAACCAATGGAACGACGTAGTCCTTGCCATTGACGAGAAAATTCAATGCTAGTCCGACCGGCAATCCCATCACGCCGATGACGTTCTCGATCATCTTGTCGGCGGAATCGACATCCAGCGTGTGCTGTCCCGAGGACAGCGCGAGGTAATCCTCGTTGGACAGCAGGCCGCGCTCGCGCATGATGCGCACGCGCTCGGGCACGGACAATTTGTAGAAACTCGGAATGCGGGAACGATCCATCAATTACGTACTCTTTGAAACATGCAGGCCACGCGCGCCGAAACAGAGCGGCAGGATGCTGTAACCCGCTGACGAAAGCCGGGATTTTACCCTTTCTGCTGTCTCCTCGTCGCCTGAACGGATCACGCTGATGCCGATGTCGCCGCCGCCCGCGCCGCTCGGTTTGTAGCAGCCGCCCTCGGCGCGAACGATCTCGCCGATCCGCTCGTGATCCTCGCTCCAGATCGGCAGCTCCGCGGCCTCACCGAGCGCGCGCAATGCAGCACCGCAGTCATCGAAGGCTTCAAGGAACGCGACCGAATCGCCGGTGCTCGCCGCGATCGCGGCCTCCTCGGCTTCCTGCTCCAGCACCGCGAAACGCTCGCGGAAGCGCTCGGGATCCTTCTGCTGGAAATCCGCAAGCCGGCGCAGAAATTCGCCGGTCGACGCCGGCTTGCCGCTCCACACGGGCAGGATGTCGAGCGCATCCGGCAATGCAACAGGCGCTGCGATGCGCGGATCGCGCCGGTAAAGAATGTTGCCGCCGGCGAGCGTGACCGCGAGGTCCGCGCCGCTGCCGCCGCCTTGCCAGGCGGTGTGCGCAGTTTTCAGCGCGTCGAATGCGCTCGCTTCATCTGGCAGCTCGCCGACCGCCGCCCACAACGCACCGGTCAATGCCGCGAGCGCGGCGGCGCTGGAACCGAGGCCGAGTTTTTTCTCTTTCAGGAAAAATGCCGACGTATCCAGCGAAATATTCCACGCGGATTTCGCGAGCTCGGCGCGCTGCGCTTCGCTCAACGCGCGCCACGCGGCATCAAACAAGGCGACCGGTTCGTCTTCCCATTCCGGCAGGTCATCGACAATGCGAAACACCGCGGGCGACGACGACAGCGGCGGCGTGACGATGCGCCAGGCATCGCCGATCGCGGGATGCAGCTTGCACACCGCGCGCACATTCACCGCCGCGAGCAAGGCAGGCGCGCGATCCAGCACGGCGTACTCGCCAGTGATGAACAATTTTCCGGGCGCGGACGCCGTAATCGTTTTCAAACCTTCACCTCCACTCCATTGCCAAGTCCGCTCGCGATGACACGTTTCACGCCGCTCACCGCCGCCAGTGTTTCACGCACGGCAACTTCCGCTTCCGGAAGACAAACCGCTTTCACTTGCGGGCCGGCGTCGATGGTGAAAAACACCGGAACACCTTTCGCGCGCAAGGCGCGCACGGCGTTCAATGCATCCACCGTCGCACCGTTCCAGTAGACAACACCGGGGCGCGCGGCGATTGCCGACGCATGCATCTTCAGACAGGAAAACTCGCTCACATCCGCGAGCTTTTCGAAATCGCGCGCGAGAATCGCGGCGCGCGCATCGGCAAGATCGTTTTCCTGGCCTTCAACCCAGGCGTCGAAATATGGCGAGGTGAATTCCGTGCGCGTCATGCCGTCGGTGGAGCCAACCGGTTTCTGGCTTTCGTCGGTCACCGCGATCAGCACGCGCAAAGGCCAGTGATCCGAATTCGCCAGGGGTTCGGCGTGAGAATCGCTGCCGTCTTCGCGCTCGCCCCGGTGCCATTCCACGAATCCGCCGAAAATCGAACGCGCCGCGGAACCAGAGCCGCGTCTCGCGAGCGCGGACAGTTCCGTGGCAGGCATTTGCAGTTCCAGCGCGCCTGTTGCGGCGGCGGCGAGTGCGGCAAAACCGGAGGCGGATGAGGCGAGTCCCGCGCCGGTCGGAAAATTGTTGTCACTTTCGACCGCTGCAAATATTTCACGTCCCGCACGTCGCCTGAAAATATCGAGGAACGGCGACAGGCGCGCGGTGCTGTCTTCGCGGCCGTTCAGGCGCAGGCTGTCTTTTACAAGCGAGTTGTCGAAGCGGATGCGCGTGCGCGTTGAAAGCGCGTCGAGGGTGATCGACAGCGAGCCCACGGCAGGAAGATTCAGGGATACCTCGTCGTCATGACGGCGCTTGCCCCAGTACTTGATCAAGGCGATGTTGGCCCGTGCGGTCGCTTCGGCCTGGGGAGGCATGCGGGATTCCCTGTTGCGATTCGTGTGCGCGAAAGCGCGATTCTACCGCAAGCGCGCGGCCGTCTCAGCGTGTTCAGGCCGGATGCCTTCCGGTAAGCTTCGCCCTCTTTTCAAGAACAGGATCGAGAGTGACAAGCACCACCGAACAGCTGGATGCCTGGCGCGAACGCCTGGAACGCAAGCTCGAACGCAGCCTGCCGCACGCCACCGAGCGCCCCGCCCGGCTGCACGAGGCCGTGCGCTACTCCGTGCTGAACGGCGGCAAGCGCCTGCGGCCGCTGCTCGTTTACGCAACCGGCGAGATGCTCAGCGTACCGGCGATCCAGTTGGACCCGCCCGCCGCCGCCGTGGAGCTGATTCATTGTTATTCGCTGGTGCACGACGATCTCCCGGCGATGGACAATGACGATCTGCGCCGCGGCCGGCCCACCACGCACCGGCAGTTCGACGAGGCGACGGCAATTCTTGTCGGCGATGCACTGCAAATGCTGGCCTTCGACATGCTCGCCACCGATCGCGACCTGCCCGCGGAGCCCGCACGCCGCCTGGAACTCGTGGCATTGCTCGCAAAAGCCGGCGGTTCGCGCGGCATGACGGGTGGCCAGGCGATGGATCTTGCCGCGGAGAACCGCGCCATCGATGTCGCGGAGTTGGAAACCATTCATCAACTGAAAACCGGCCGCCTGCTCGAAGCCGCCGTGATGATGAGCGCAGCCCTCGCGCCGAAACTCGATACCGAAGGCAAGCAGGCACTGGCGCGATTCGGCGAGCGCGTAGGGCTCGCCTTCCAGGTTCGCGACGATCTGCTGGATGTGGAGAGCGACACCGAAACCCTCGGCAAGACCGCGGGCAGCGATTCCATCCACGGCAAGGCGACGTTTCCCGCGCTGCTCGGCGTTGAGGAATCCCGCCGGCGGCTTGCGGCGCTGGCCGATGAAGCACTCGCGGCGCTCGATGTTTTCGGCGCGCGCGCTGACATATTGCGTGAGCTCGCCGCGTGGGTTGTTGACCGGCAGGCGTGAGCGGACGACGTGTCGCGCCTGGGCGCGCCACGTATAATCACGAACAACTTCCACCGTTGAATGTGGCGAGAACAACGCGGCCCCCTTTGAAAAAGGGGGCCGCTGCACGCCGTGCAGCGGGGGGATTTCATCATCAAGTCCAGGAGTTGCACATGAAATTTGAAAGCGCCAAGGCCATCGTCAGCGGCGGAGTTTCCGGTCTCGGTTTTGCCGTGGCGGAAAGACTGGTGAACGCCGGCGGGCACGTCGCGATGCTTGATGTGAACGATGAAGCCGGCAAGGCCGCCGTACAGAAACTCGGCGAGCGCGCGCTGTTCATCAGGACGGATGTCTCAAACGAAGCCGAGGTGAATGCCGCTGTCGAAAAAGCGAAGTCGGCTTTCGGCGGCCTCACGCTCGCGGTGAATTGCGCGGGCATCCTCGGCGCCGGCCGCGTGCTCGGCAAGCAAGGCCCGATGGCGAGCGATTTCTTCGCGAAAGTGCTGCACGTGAACCTGCTCGGCAGCTTCAATCTCGGCAAGGCCGCCGCCGCCGCGATGGAATCCAATGATGCCGACGCCGACGGCCAGCGCGGACTCATTATCAATACAGCGTCCGTTGCCGCGTTCGAAGGCCAGATCGGCCAGGCGGCGTATTCGGCATCGAAAGGCGGTGTTGTCGCCATGACCTTGCCGATGGCGCGCGAGTTCGCACGCATCGGTGTGCGCGTTGTCGCCATCGCGCCCGGCATTTTCTGGACGCCGATGATGGAAGGCATGCCGCCGGAAATCCAGGAATCGCTCGGCAAGCAGGTGCCGTTCCCGTCACGCCTTGGAAAGCCCGAGGAATACGCGCAACTTGTCGCGTCCGTTTACGAGAACACCATGATCAATGGCGAGACGATCCGGCTGGATGGCGCGATTCGCATGCAGCCGAAATAACCTTCTCGCGTATTCCCCCTCACCCCGGCCCTCTCCCCAGCGGGGAGAGGGAGCGCAAGTGCTTCGCTGTTTATTTTCGGGCGCGATCCGGATGCAGCCGAAATAACCGCCTCCTTACCTTCGACAACGCCCCGTTCACGGGGCGTTTTTTATTGTTACCACCTGTCATTAAATAAGCGTCTGGAAACTCTCAAAACTATCTTCGTGTTTCTTTTTCCCCTTGCATCCATCGCCTGAACCGGTAAATTCGATCGCTGGCCAACCTTGGCCACACGCTAGCCAAACGCTGACCGGGGAACTCGTCGGGGTGACGGGGCTCCAAGCAGCGAACCTCAACAACAAAAGGGGAAACACCATGCGCACACTGCTACGTGGCGCGGCCCTGTCCGTATCGCTGTTTTTCGTCGCTGCATGCAGCGGCCCGGCGGACACAACCGCGACAACCACCACGGAGAAAACCGGTGTTCCCGCCGGCTTTTCCGTTCCCGTCGAATACCACACGCTCGACAACGGCCTGAAGGTCGTCATCTCCGAAGATCACACGGCGCCGATTGCGACCGTCGCGGTCTACTACAACATCGGTTTCCGCATCGAGCCGCGCAACCGCACCGGCTTCGCGCATTTGTTCGAGCACATGATGTTCCAGGGCTCCGAGAATCTCGGCAAGATGGAATTCGTGAAACTGATCCAGCGCAACGGCGGCGTGCTCAACGGTTCCACCCGCTTCGACTTCACGAATTATTTCGAAATCGTTCCCGCGAACACGCTCGAAACCATGCTGTGGGCGGAAGCCGATCGCATGAGCGGCCTCGACATCACGCAGGCAAATCTCACCAACCAGCAAGGCGTGGTGAAGAACGAAGTTCGCGTGAACGTGCTGAACCAGCCTTATGGCGGTTTTCCGTGGCTGTGGATGCCGCAGTACGCGAACGTGAACTGGTACAACGCGCATAATTTCTACGGCGAGCTGGACGATCTCGACGCCGCCACGCTCGACGACGTGCAGGATTTCTTCGACACCTACTACGCGCCGAACAACGCGGTTGTTGTCGTCACCGGCGATGTCGATCCCGCGCAGACGCTGGCGTGGATAAAAAAATATTTTGGCGACATTCCTTCCGCCGACGTGCCGCCGATTCCTGACATTTCCGAACCGAAGCAGACGGAAGAAAAAATCGCGGTGCGTGAAGACCCGCTCATCAATCGTCCCGCGCTCGCCTTTTCCTACCACATGCCCGAACGCAACACGCCGGAATATTACGCCATGGGGCTGATCGATCAGATCCTGTTGCAGGGTGACGATGCGCTGCTGGTGCAGAAACTCGTGCAGGAAAAAGGCTACACCGCCGAGGTTTCGGGCGGCATCAACCTGCTCGGCAACATGTTCAATTACAACGGCCCGATGCTGTGGACGGCTTCATTGATTCACGACGCCGACGTCGATCCCGAAGCGATCATGACAGCGACAAACGAAGTCATCGAGAAGTTACGCACCGAACCGGTCGACCAGGAAACACTGGATCGCGCGCTGGTGAAAATGCGCTCCAGCCTTTATGACACGCTCGGCGGTTTTTACGGCTTCGGGCGCGCGGACCTGCTCGCCGCGTTCGCGCTGTTCGACGACAACCCGGCGCGCATCAACGAACTCGAAGCCGAGTTCCGTGAAGTCACACCCGCGCTGATCCAGAAGACCGCGCAGGAATACCTGCGGCCAACCAATCGCACCGTCTTGAAGCTCGTGCAGGATCAGAATCCTGAAGCCGCTTCAAGCGAGAAGGGAGAGTGATCATGAAAACCTTCAACTCACCTTTCCGCCTGATCGTCCTGCTGGCAGGCCTCGGCCTTGCGCAAGCCGCCACGGCGGCCACAGCAGCCGAGCCACCCGAGCCCGCGCCGCCGAAACCGTTCACGCTGCCCGAGACGATGGAAATGCAGCTCGACAACGGTCTCGAAGCCACACTCGTGCCTTACGGCAGCCTGCCGAAAGTCACCGTGCAAGTCGCGGTTCGTACCGGCAATCTCAATGAAGGCGAAAAACGCTGGCTGGCGGATTTCACCTCCGCATTGCTGCAGGAAGGCACGGTAAATCGCAGCGCGCAGGAAATTGCCGGAGCCGTGGCCGCGATGGGCGGCGAGATTTTCGTCAGCACCGGCGTTGATGAAACCGTCATCGGCGGCGACGTGCTGGCGGAATTCGCACCCGACCTCATCAAGCTGCTCGCGGAAATCACGCGTTCGCCCGCGTTCCCGGAATCCGAAGCCGAGCGCATCCGCGGGGATCTCCTGCGGCAACTGGACGTAATGCAAAGCCAGCCGCAGGCAACGGCGCAGGAAGCATTTTCGGAAAGCACGTACGGCAAGCATCCCTACGGCGATATTTTCCCGTCAGCCGAACAATTGCAGGGCTACACGGCGGCGGACGCGCGCGAATTCCACGAACAGGAATTCGGCGCAAAACGCACGCACGTCTACGTGGCCGGTGTGTTCGACGAGGCCGCCGTGCGCGAAGCGATTCGCGAGGCATTCGGCGACTGGAAACCGGGTCCGGAAGTCCTGGTGAACGTGCCGGAATCAACGCCCGAACATCGCGTGATCCTTGTCGATCGCCCGGGCGCGCCGCAATCCACGCTCATCCTCGGCCTGCCGGTGGTTGATCCCAGCCATCCGGATTTCGTGCCGCTGCAAGTGATGAACGCCCTGCTCGGCGGCTCGTTCGGCTCGCGCATCACCTCGAACATCCGCGAGGACAAGGGCTACACCTACTCGCCGCGAAGCACGCTGCAGGACAACTACCGCGTGGCGACCTGGGCGGAGTACGCGGATGTCACGACCGCGCACACGGCGGATTCCATCCACGAAATCCTCAAGGAAATACAGCGCCTGCAGAAAGAGCCGCCGCCGGAAGCGGAACTGGACGGCATCAAGAACTATCTCTCCGGCGTGTTCGTGCTGCAGAATTCCAGCCGCGGCAGCATCATCGGCCAGTTGCGCAACATCGAGCTGCATGGTCTTTCCGAGGATTATTTGTCGACGCTCGTGCAGCGCATCAACGCGGTGACGCCCGAGACGGTCAGCGCGATGGCGCGCGAATACCTGCCCATCGATGACCTGACCCTGGTCGTGGTCGGCGACCTGGAAACGGTGAAACCGCAGCTCCAGGAACTCGACTGGATTCGCGAAGGCGATCTCAAATGATTGCCTGACCACGAGATTGCGCCGCAAGCGCAACATCCGGGAATCCGTTAAAATGGCCGCTCGGCCAAACCGCAGCCCCCGTTCACCGGGGGCTGCGATTTTCTGAAAAGCGAAACGCCTCATGACAGAACGGGAAACGATGGAATACGACGTCGTCGTCGTGGGCGCGGGTCCTGCGGGTCTCGCATGCGCCATCCGTCTCAAGCAGAAAAAATCCGAGCTGAACGTCTGCGTTCTCGAGAAAGGCGCGGAGGTCGGCGCGAACATTCTCTCCGGCTGCGTGCTGCAGGCCGACGCGCTCGCAGAACTCTGGCCCGAGTGGCAGGAGAACCCGCCCGCCATCTGTGTTCCCGCGAAGAAAGACGAATTCCTGCTGCTCACCGAAAAAGGCCGCGTAAAGCTGCCGACGCCGCCGCAACAGAACAACCACGGCAACTACATCATCTCGCTCGGCAGCCTCTGCCAGAAACTGGCGGAAAAAGCCGAAGCCGAAGGCGTCGATGTCTTCCCCGGCTTTCCGGCGGCAGCGCCGTTGATCGAAAACAATCGCGTCGTCGGCGTTCGCTGCGGCGACATGGGCGTGGAAAAGGATGGCAGTCCCGGACCGAACTACGCGCCGGGCGTCGATATTCGCGCGAATCTCACCGTGCTCGGTGAAGGCTGCCGCGGTTCGGTTTCAAAACAGTTGATCGCGAGTTTCGCGCTCGATGCGGATTCTGCTCCGCAAAGTTACGCGCTCGGTTTCAAGGAGCTCTGGCAGTTGCCGGAAGGCCGCGCGAAGGCAGGCCTGATCCAGCACTCGCTTGGCTGGCCGCTCGCACCGGACACCTACGGCGGTTCGTTTCTCTACCATCTCGATGAAGATCGCGTGTATGTCGGTTACATCGCGGGGCTTGATTACGCGCATCCGGATTTCAAGCCCTTCGAGGCGTTCCAGCAATTCAAGAATCATCCCTCGGTGAAAAAACTGCTGGAAGGCGGCGAAATCATTTCCGCCGGCGCGCGCACGGTGGTGAAAGGCGGCATTCAATCCTTGCCCACACTTGAAATGCCGGGCGCGATATTGATCGGCGATGCGGCGGGCAAGCTGAACTTCGCGAAGATCAAGGGCATGCACATGGCGATACGTTCCGGCATGCTCGCCGCGGATCATTACGCCGAACACGGCAAGGCGGAAGGCTTCGATGCCGCGTGGCGCGCATCGGATTCCGCGAAGGAATTGCACAAGGTGCGCAACATCGCGCCGGGCTTCAAGAAAGGCTTGTGGCTGGGGCTTGCAAACGCGGCGTTCGAAACAGTGACCGCCGGACACACGCCCTGGACGCTGAAGAACGACAAGGACGACTGGAAAAAAATGGAGTTGCGCGCGAATGCCGGCGAGATTCCGCAGGCGTTTGGTCCGCGCGAATTGCCGCCGAAGGACAGGCTCGCATCGGTTTATTTCGCGGCAACCTCGCACGACGAGAACCAGCCCGCGCATCTCAAAGTGCACGACACGAATATCTGCGTGGATCGCTGCACGGAAGAATACGGCAACCCTTGTGAACGTTTCTGTCCTGCCGGCGTGTACGAAATGATCGAGATCGACGGCAAGCGACAGTTGCAGATCAACGCCGCGAACTGCGTGCATTGCAAGGCGTGTGACATCAAGGATCCGTACGCCATCATTACCTGGACTACGCCTGAGGGTGGTTCCGGACCGAATTATCAAAACCTGTAACGAAGCCATGTAGGAGCGCCTTCAGGCGCGAAAGATTCGCGCCTGAAGGCGCTCCTACAAGAACGTAAAAGGCATGCGAATGAAAATCCTCGTACCCATCAAGCGCGTCATCGACTTCAACGTCCGCGTGCAATTGAAGCGCGACAATTCAGGCGTGCAGACCGACGGCGTGAAGATGAGCATCAACCCGTTCGACGAGATCGCCGTCGAGGAAGCGTTGCGCATCAAGGAAGCCGGCAAGGCGGAAGAAGTCGTGGTCGTTTCCATCGGCGGCAACGATGTGCAACAGCAATTGCGAACGGCATTGGCCATGGGCGCGGATCGCGCGATTCACATTGATGTGAATGAAGAAATCCAGCCGCTGCACGCCGCGCGCCTTCTGAAAGCCGTTACGGAACGCGAAAGCGCGGAGCTCGTCATCCTCGGCAAGCAGGCGATCGATGACGATGCCAACCAGACCGGGCAGATGCTCGCCGCCCTGCTCGGCCGTCCGCAGGCGACCTTCGCATCGAAGGTCGAACTTGCCGATGGCAAGGCAACGGTGATGCGCGAAGTCGACGCCGGTCTTGAAACGCTTGAAATTGATCTTCCCGCGATCATCACCACCGACCTTCGCCTCAACCAGCCGCGCTTCGTGAAAATGCCGGACATCATGAAAGCGAAGAAGAAACCATTGGAAACGATTGCGGCCGGCGATCTTGGCGTCGAGAAGCCGCCCGCTTTGGAAACGCAAGGTTTCGCTGCGCCACCGAAACGCACGGGCGGACACAAGGTGGAATCGGTGGATGAACTCGTAAGCGCATTGAAAGAAAAGGGGCTGATCTGATGGCGAACCGAATTCTTCTCATCGCCGAGCACGCCAACGGCAAACTCAATCCCGCGACGGCAAAAGCGGCAAGCTGCGCGGCCGCGCTGGATGGCGACGTTCACATCGCTGTTTTCGCGGATGACGCGAGCGCGGTTGCCGAACAAGCTGCAAAGCTTTCCGGCGTCGCAAAGGTGCTGAAAATCGAGCGCGCGGAAAATGCACAGCCGCTCGCAGCAAGCCTCGCGCCGCAGATCGCAAAATTGGCAGCCGATTACACGCACGTACTCGCGCCATCGACGACATTCGGAAAGGATGTGCTGCCGCGTGCAGCTGCACTGCTCGGTGTGCCGCAAGTCAGCGACATCATGAAAGTGATCGATGAGCGAACCTTCGAACACCCGATCTATGCCGGCAACGTGCTGACCACGGTGAAGGTTTCCGGTGACTGCAAGGTTCTCGGCACGGTGCGCATCGCCTCGTTCCAGGCTGTGGCAAACGATGGCAGTGCCGCGATCGAATCCGTTTCGGTTGATGCGGAAATTCCTTCGCACACGCGCTTCGTGAAACTGGAAGCGTCGAAGAGCGAACGTCCTGATCTGCAGACGGCACCCATCGTGATTTCCGGTGGTCGCGGTGTCGGCAGCAAGGAAAATTTCGAAATCCTTTTCGATTTTGCGGACAAGCTTGGTGCTGCCGTTGGCGCATCGCGCGCGGCGGTTGATGCGGGCTTTGTGCCGAACGACATGCAGGTCGGCCAGACCGGCAAGATCATCGCGCCGGATCTGTACATGGCCTTCGGGATTTCCGGCGCCATCCAGCATCTCACCGGCATCAAGGACGCGGGCACGATTGTCGCCGTCAACAAGGATGCCGATGCACCGATTTTCGAAATCGCGGACATCGGTCTTGTCGGCGACCTGTTCAAGATCCTGCCGGAGCTCGATGCCGCGCTCGAAAAAAACCGATCGTAAGGTGTTAATGAAAATCGCGTGAGCGTGTCGCCAAGCAGCCCAGCAACGCGGAATGATCTTCCAGGCGTTCGGCGACAAGATGCAGCACGTCGCCATGGCGTTGCAGGATGCCGGATACGCCAAGCAGGCGTGCGTTGAGCATCACCTCGCGCTGTTGCTCCACAATCTTGCGCCACAGGATCACGTTCGTCTGGCCGCTTTCGTCTTCCAGCGTCATGAAGATCACGCCCTTCGCCGTGCCGGGTCGCTGGCGATTGATGACAAGACCCGCGACGCGAACACGCCTGCCATCATTCATGCGCCACAAATCGCCTGACGTTCGAAAACGCAGCGTGCCGAGGCGCTCGCGCAACAAGGCCAGCGGATGCCGGCCGAGCGTCAATCCCAGCCGCGCGTAATCGCTGACGATATCCTCGCCTTCCGTCGGTGCGCGCAACATCGGAATGCCTTCATGAAATTGCGGCTGCTCGAACAACGGCGTCGCTGCCTCGATGCCCGCAACCTGCCAGCGCACGCGATGCCGGTTTCCCGCCAGTGATTGCAGCGCGCCGGCCGCGGCCAGTGCATCCAGTTCACGTTGTTCGAGTTGTGCGCGTCGAGCCAGGTCCGCGACATCGATGAAGCCATTCTGCATCCGCGCTTGCTGGATGCGTTCTGCGGCATCCGCATTGAATCCCTTCACGACGCACAATCCCAGGCGCACTAACGCGCCTCCTTGCGGATTGCGTTCCAGCGCGCATTCCCAATCGCTCGCCTGCACATCCACGGGAAGAATTTCAACACCATGACGGCGCGCATCCTGCACCAACTGCGCGGGCGCATAAAAACCCATCGGTTGTGAATTCAGCAAGGCCGCGCAGAATGCCGCGGGCTCGTGATGTTTCAGCCAGGCGGAAACATAAACCAGCAACGCGAACGACGCTGCATGACTTTCCGGAAAACCGTACTCGCCGAAACCCTGTAATTGCCGGTAAATCTGCCGCGCGAATTCTTCTTCGTAACCGCGTGCCAACATGCCGCCGACCAGTTTCTGCTCGAACGGCTCGATGCCGCCGCGCTTGCGCCAGGCTGCCATCGCGCGACGCAACTGGTCGGCTTCACCGGGCGAAAAGCCCGCGGCAACCTCGGCAATTTTCATCGCCTGCTCCTGGAAGATCGGCACGCCCAGCGTTCGCTCCAGCACGCCGCGTATGGCGTCACTCGGATAATTCACGGCTTCCTCGCCGCAGCGTCTTCGCAAATACGGATGCACCATGTCGCCCTGTATCGGGCCGGGGCGCACGATCGCGACTTCAATCACAAGATCGTAGAACGTCTTCGGCTTGAACCTTGGAAGCATCGCCATTTGCGCGCGCGATTCGATCTGGAAAACGCCCATGGTGTCCGCGCGCTGGATCATTTCGTAAACCTGCGCATCCTCGGGTGGCAATGTCGCCATCGTCCAGTCGGTGCCACGAAAATCATTGACGAGGTTCAACGCGCGACGAATTGCCGTGAGCATGCCGAGACCGAGCACATCGACTTTCAGCAGGCCAAGCGATTCGAGATCGTCCTTGTCCCATTGAATGACAGTGCGTTCCGGCATCGCGGCGTTCTCGACCGGCACCAGTTCATCGAGTGAACTTCGCGCGATCACGAAACCGCCAACATGCTGCGAAAGATGCCGCGGAAAACCGACGAGTTCATTCACCAGCACGCACAGCTTGTGGATCACGGGACTCGCAGGATCAAATCCTGCTTCGCGAATGCGCGCTTCGTTCACCGTCTTGCCATCCCACCATTGCATCGCCTTCGCCATGTTCTCGATCTGCGCCGTCGCCAATCCCAGCGCCTTGCCGACATCGCGCACGGCGCTGCGTGGCCGATAAGTGATAACGGTCGCCGCAAGTGCAGCCCGTTCGCGGCCGTATTTTTCGTAGATGTATTGAATGACTTCCTCGCGCCGTTCGTGCTCGAAGTCGACATCGATATCCGGCGGTTCATTGCGTTCCGCAGAAATGAATCGCTCGAATACCATCGACTGGCGCGCCGGATCGACTTCCGTGATGCCGAGGCAATAACACACCGCAGAGTTCGCCGCCGAACCGCGTCCCTGGCAAAGAATGCCGCGCGAGCGCGCGAACCCAACCACGTCATGCACGGTGAGAAAAAACGGCTCGTAGCGCAGCGTTTCGATCAGTGAAAGTTCGCGCTCGACCTGCTGCATGACTTGTGGTTTCGCGCCCTGCGGCCAGCGAACGTTCATGCCTTGGAAAACAAGCTTGCGCAAATGACTGGCCGGCGTTTCACCATCCGGCACGAGCTCTTCCGGGTATTCGTAACGCAGTTCGTCAAGCTGGAAATGACATGCCTCGGCGAGCGCTGCGGATTCCGCCAGCCAGTCGCGCGGATAAATTTCCGCCAGGCGTTCACGCGTTCGCAAATGCCGCTCGCCGTTCTGGTGCAAGGCGTAACCGGCCAGTGCGAGCGGCGTGCGCAAACGAATCGCGGTCACGGCATCCTGCAAGGCGCGGCGGCCGCGAACGTGCATGTGCACATCGCCGGTGGCAACAATGTTCAGTTGAACGGCGTTTGCCACAGCCTGCAATTGCGCGAACCGTGCATGGCGATCATTTTCATTCAATCCCTCGTTGAACCACTCAGCGGCGATGCGCGCGCGTTCGCCGAAACTGCCGCGCACCCAGCGCCCGGTTTCCATATCGATGATCTCGCCCGGCGCCCACAGCACCCAGCAACCGGGTAATCCGTCCGCGAAATCCGCGCGCGTCAAACGGTACTCGCCCTTCGCAGCCGCACGGCGCCCGCGCGTGATGACACGACAAAGACTGTTGTAGCCTTCTCGATCGCGCGCGAGCGCGACCAGTTTCGGACCATCGCTGATGCGAAACTCCGCACCGACAATCAAATGCATCGCCTGCTCGCGCGCCGCCTCCCACGCACGCACCACGCCGGCAACGGAACATTCATCGGTAATGGCGATGGCGCGATAGCCAAGCGCTTTCGCGCGCGCAATGAGTTCTTCCGGATGCGACGCGCCGCGAAGGAAGGTGAAATTGGAGAGGCAATGCAACTCCGCGTATTCAGGCAACGCGTTCATGGTTAACCGAAGATTCCGTGCAGCCACCAGCAGCCGGACGCATCGCGGAAAATCCACAAGTGGCGCTCATGCGAATCGCGCGCGATGTAGTAATCGCGCACAACATCGTCGTCATCCCACCAGCCGGTTTCGATGCGCTCGGGGCCGCGCAACATTTCAAGTTCGCACGGTTTTCCATCACGCGCTTTCAATGCCTGCGGTTCTGCAAGCAGCCAGTGCGGACGACGTGCGGTTTTTTCCTGCGTCAACGCGGATCCGGGAGCGGCGATTTGCCATGCCCGCTCAGGCCGGTGATCTGCTGAGGCGTCAAATCCGCTTACCGCCTTCGCGCCCAAGCGCGTACGCAAACGTTCCACGAGTTGCGGCCAGTCATCGTCATCGCGCTGCTCGATGAACAATGCACGATCAGTTCCGGCGAGTGCGGTGAGTTCTTTTGCCTGCAGGATGATTTCAAGCGCAGGCGCGGACAGCGTCAATGATTCCAGTTTCTGCGCCACGAGGTCCTGGATACGAACGGCATCGCGCGTCGCTTCCACGAAACCCAGCAGCATTTCGGTATGGCTGCCGTCGCGATGCTGAAACTGCCAGCGCAAACGGTTGACGCCCTGCTGCGTTACATGCAGGTAATCATCCAGCTCGCGCAACAACTGCTGCATGGGAAGCAGCAGGCGATCCGTATCGCTGACTTCATAAAGCAGATCGATGCGCGCGGAAAACGTTTTCGGTGGCAGCAGCGGGCGACGCGGATCAGGAACGCGTCCCAATGCCTGGTCCAGTTCGCGCAATACCTTAACGCCGTATCGGCGTGCAAAACCATCGCGCGGCAATCGCATGAGATCGCGCAGCCGGCGCGCGCCGATGCCGTGAAACTTCTCAAGCAGCCTGGCATCGAAACCGATCGCGGAAATCGGCAATGAACCGAGCGCGCCGGGCAAGGCGTCGATGTGATCGACATGAACATCCCTGCCCGCGCGCGCGAGCCATATTGCGGCGCGCGGCGTGGGCGCCAGCGCAATGCGCGCATCAAAGCCGAGCCGATGAATGTTCGTCTGCACCGCATCGCGCAGTGACGCTGCACCCTGGAACAATTGCAGCGAACCGCGCACTTCCAGCAGCAGCGTTTGTTCGTCAACGCAAACCGTTGGCGTGAAACGCACCGCCCAGGCCGCGAGCCGATGCAGCATCCGGTCTTCACGCGCGGCATCGCGTTCATGCACATCGAGTCCAGGCAGCAAGGCCCAGGCGGCGGCCAGCGTCATGCCCGGGCGAACACCGGCATCACTGGCGCGCGTGTTCATCGCGTGAACGCGCGCGACATGCGCCGTATCAATCACAGCGCACGGTGAAGACAGCATTTGCCCGCGCGTCAACGTTTCCAGTGCAAGCGAAGGCAGATGCACCGCAAGCCACAAGGGTTCGTGTCGCGGCAGGCGAACAGGATGCGGCGCGCGCAGCCGCGGCAGCGCGGGTTTCGCGGGCGGCAAGGAAGGAAACAGGGATTGCTGCGTCTGTTTCATGCACGCAATCTCACTGGGCGGCCACCGCGGCACTTGAGCAGGTCGATATCGAGAAATCCGTCGCGGTGCTTTTCCACGATCAGCCGCAACGCGGCCGGTGAATGCACGATGGCGTAACGTTGCGGGCGCAGGAGAATTCCCCAGCTGCCACTCTCGGCGGCGGCGATCTGCAAACGCCGGATTGCGCGTTCATGGCAATGCACCAGCCAGATCAACGCAACGGAACCGTGGCCGTAACGCAGCGCCTGCTCGGCGGACCACAGCCGATCGGCAATGTGTGGCGGGTGAATCAGCAGCATCCGGGAAAGCCGCAGGCCCGCTGCCGACAACGCTGGCGCATACGGAATGTGCGCCGGCGAAATCCACGAAACCCAGCGGCCTTCCTGGCTCAGTCTTGCCAGCGCCGGCAGCAGCACCGACAACTCGCCCATTCCGGTTCGCCGGCTCAGGATTTCCGTGACGCAACCCAGCGGCCAGCCGCCACCCGGCAGCGCCGCATCCAGTGCATCGAAGCCCGTCGCGACCGTTTCACCCGAAAGCCTGCGCGGCGTCCGGCCACGCCAGACCCCGGGCAGCTTGTCCAGGTTCATGGGATCCGGGTTGGGATCCAGGTTCATGGGATTTTCATCAGGAATCATGCCGACCATGTGCTCCGGCAGCGCGCCATAGTCACTGTATATTCATACAGTACCAAGGATGGCGCAAGGCGCAGTGCGGCGAAATGGTCAGAATGAATGGTGCAAGCCGATCCAGAAGAAGATCGGCGTCACAAGCAATTGAATCAAAAGGAGAGACGTGTGGACGTGACCATCATGCAATTGCGAGAAATCAGCCTGCGCTGCTCAAAGAAACGGGGCCGCTTCTTTATTCATGGTTCACCGTCTCCTCCCGCTCTTTTTCGGCAGCCTTTTGAATATCCTGAAGCGCAATAAAGAGTGAGTGCGTATCGAGCGGAGAAGCCTCGAAACCCAAGGTCTTATAGAAGTCCCGCGCATCGTCATCCAGGGCATGCACCAGGATGCCGCGAATACCAACGGTTTCCGCTGCTTCCAGGACACGGTACGCGGCGTCGCGCATCAGCCCTCTCGCAATGCCTTGTTTTTGAAACTGTTGATCAACGGCGAGGCGGCCCAGCAGCACAACAGGTATCGGTTCCGGCATGTTGCGACGGAAACGTCCGTTGGTTTCCTTTCGGCTGACTGATCCCGCCGAAAGGGAGTAGTAGCCGACGACTCGACCATTATCCGCAGTAACGTACGTCTTTGCGCCGCCCGCCTGGCTCTTCAGGGCGACGTGTTTCAACCAGTGGTCCATGCTCTCCTTGCCGCATGAAAACTGGCTGATATCGTGCTCGCCGTGCAAGGGCTCCGGTGCCGACAGCGGCACTATTCATTTTCCCACGGTGCTGGTGTCTGCATTGTCTTCTTCAATCGCGCACCGGGATTCGGCGGCGCATCGAGGCGTTCAAGAAATTTCTTGAAGGCGGCCGGGCTCGCCTGAACATACGCTTGCTCAAGCAATGCCGATTCAGCCGCTACCCGAACGGTGTCCAGAATGAAATCCGTTCGCGTTTTGCCACGCGCCTTCGCCGCATGATCGATCAGTGCCCGATCTTCCGCTCGAATGCGAAGATTCAACGTTTCTCTGGTTTTGCGGGGCTGCCTGGATTGTGTTGTGGCCATTTGCTGATACCTGTGTCATGTCCGGTCCATGCCGGCTGGCAGTATACGAGGGCGTAACGCCAATGTCATTACGGACACAATTGGCAAGGCCGTCCGCCAGCTGAGGTCGGACGCACTCGACGACGCAAGTATTTGAAAAACAAAATGAAGATGGTGGCTACGGGTGGACTCGAACCACCGACCTCAGCATTATGAGTGCCGCGCTCTAACCAGCTGAGCTACGTAGCCAGAAGACAGGATTTCCCGGGGCTGGCCCGGAAAGAGGCGGGATTTTGGCGGCTGATGCCGGGCAAGTCAAGGCCGCCGGGGAACGCGCGGCGCTCAGAATTTGTCGCCGTAGCCGCGCTCCTTCTCCAGCCGGTCCGCTTCGTCGATGACTACGCCAATGGCGGCATCCAACTGCTCGGAGGTCGCGTTCACCGGCAGTTTCACCATGTACACGATGCGGTTCCCTTCGCGCGCCCAGGTGCCGATGATGCGCTCCCAGTTGCTTCGCAACAGCAGGTCCGCGAGCTTGACGGACGCGTACTTGCCGGAGAGTTCCAGCGCCGTGGACCAGACATCGCGCATGACCACATCGTCACGCTCATAGGTGCGATTGCGAATCCACACCAGTTGCGTGCGCGTGCCGTCCACATCGAACAACAGGCGAAAATCGCCGTTGTCTTCACTTTCCCAGTCGTATTCCAGCGCTTCCAGTAACGCCACGACCGCGGGATCAGGCACCGGTGGCGGAGCTGGCGCCTCCTCCTCGGCGCAGGCGGACAGCATTGGCAACAACAACAGTGCAGAAAACAGAATACGCATCACAGAACCCTTGAAATCGACTGGAAACGAATTGCCATCAGTCCGGCGGCGGCAAGCAGACTATCGGCAAAACACGCGGCTTCTTCAACACCTGGCGCGCGTTCACTGACTGACATGAAATGCGGCCAGGCATCGGCTGGATATGTTCTGCCTTCACCTCGCAATGACGGCGCCAGGCAAGCATCGTCGTGCACGCCGAAAGGAAGATCACAACAATCAACAGAAGCTTGTTCGTTCTGGGCAAGCACTCATTTCAGGTCGACGGATAGAGTCTCGGAAACAGCAAATCCAGGGAGTCGGCCGGAAACCTCAATGAAACTGGTCGCTTTTCGCCATCCGACCCCAGCAAGCCGCGATCAACAAGATCCTTCAACACGCGACGTGCTGAACGCTCCGGCAGACCCGTCAATCGGGATGCTTCACCGCGCTCGAACTCACCCTGCAGAAGCGCCGCTTCGAGCAGGTATTTCGACTCCGGCTTGAAGTCCAGCGCATGAACAAGTCTTTCAAAACGATTCCGGAGCCCGTCGAGATCGAACATCTCCGCCATGAACGTAACCTGGTCGATACACACGTCGAGAAACCATTCCACGAACATGTTGAGATCAGCGAGAGAAAGATTTCCTCGCCCGTCGAGATCATCATGGCGCGGCGAATCTGCCAGATCCATGTTCGCCTTGTACTCGGTGCGACTGGCCAAACCGCGTGCAAGACCGCGCGATACCGACCACAGCCCGTGCGCTCCCACGCCGGCCTTGTGCGCCATCGCGTGACTCATCAGGCGGCTTACACGTCCGTTACCATCCGGAAAGGGATGGATGTAATTGAAACGGTGATGCGCGATAGCGATCGCAAGAATCCTTGCGGACTCCCCCATCGCAGAGAAAGCGAAACGCGTCTCGAAATAGCGCATGAAATCGTCAACACGTTTGCTCGCAGGCGGCTGATGGCGGCCGACAGCGTTATCGTGTTCCGGTCGACTGCGCCACTCGCCGGGCTGCATGCGAAACTCGCGGCCCGCTCCATGAACGATCAACAATTCCTCGGGGGCATCACGATAAAACTCGTGGTGGACCCAGCGCAGAAATTCGCACGACGCCGGTTCCGGCAAGGTACCCGCCATCGCCTGTTCATCGATCAGGCGCTGTACCCGTACGTGCGCAGCGGCTTCCAGTTGCAGGTTCCGGCGACGCGCATTCTCGTTATCCAGCTCCCCTGCCAGGGCCAGCTCGATGTCGCGCGGGCGCGTGTCATGCCCCTCGATGAGATTGCTGTAATAAGTGTTCATGACGCGAACGACGTCAGCGAGACTCGCCGCCGTGTGCGGATGCAGCGCGTTACCCAGGATCGAAGCGGGCCGTACCAGCCGGGCGATGGCGTCCGCCAGCCGCTCGGTGATCTGCTCGATGCGAGCGGGTTCGATACGGGATGGCATTTCTGGCTGACTCATTGGCCGATTCCCCGATAATATAAACTATTGATTTAAAAAAGTTTAAGACAAGATAGACCGTCGATTTGGCCGATTTTTTGGCCGATCCGCGCAAGCATGCACCCGCCGCCAGCAAAGCGCAATGGCCGATGATGCAGAATCGTAAATTACTGTTTTAATTGGCCTTAAATGACATTTCGTTTTCAAATTGGCCGATCTCGTGGCCGAAATACCGGCGAGTTGGCCGGCGCAGCTAGACGAACGCGGAACATATTTTTCCTGGCGAGAGTGTCAATCGAAGTTATGTGGGAGCGGCATCCTGCCGCGAAGATTGGCGCGACCATCAACTTCCTTTTCTTTCGAAGAGGGTTTCGCCCGCTGCGCGGAGCGATCCCCTTTTGTCTTGTCAAAAGGGGAGAAAACCGCTTTCCCGATCGGCCTCTTGTTCATTTAAGGAGCCTGCGGAGTTCGACGAACACGGGTCACTTTTTTCTTGCGAGAGTGTCAATCGAAGCTGTGTGGGAGCGGCATCCTGCCGCGAAGAATGGCGCGGCCATCAACTTCTTTTTCTTTTCGAAGAGGGTTTCGCCCGCTGCGCGGGGGCGAGTCACTTTTGTCGCGACACAAGTAACCAAAAACGCTTTCCCGATCGGCCTCTTGTTTATTCAAAGGAGCCTGCGGAGTTCGACGAACACGGGTCACTCGGCAACTCGCCGGTCAAGCCTTCGCTCGTTGCACTCGCTTGGCCCGCCTCGGACTCGCCACTCCTCGTTACTACGCGACGGAACCGCGGATTCTCATTTCGCTGCGCTTCATTGCGATTCCGGTTCCTGCTCCGTACCCGCGTTCGTCTTCACTTCCTCGGTGGCCTCAACGGGTTCAAAAGCAAGAGCGAAAAGCGAAGACCTTTGATTGCTTCGCGGTCAATCGTCGCCAGTCAGTATTTCAATGTCGCTCCGGCACAGTTCTTCATCTCGCGGTCGAATTCGGCTTTCGAATGCCGCGCGCCGTGACTTCGAGCATCAAGCCAGCACACAAAAAAACAAAGCCCCGCTTCGGGGGCTTTGCGTAGGGCGGATCGCGATCCGCAGTGGATGCGGATTATCGAACTGCGTAGAGCGGTGATTCCTCGCGGATGAACCCCCCGCCGTTGGGAGCGCCATAGCGCAAGACATCGAAATCGGCGTCGTTCATCGGCAGGTGCAGTGAAGTACTGTTGCTGATCTCGTGAATGTAATCGTGCAGCTCATGCACGCGCGTTCTCAGCATCTCCACCAGCGCATCCAGCGACACCTTGTCGCCGAACTCCATCGTTTCTTCAGCGCCTGGCCCGTCGAAATGCATCCAGTGGATCGCGTCAGCGAGCCCTCGCGCTGCATCGATTGCAGAGAACGGATTGAAACCTTCCGGCATGCGGTAGGAAGTGTCCTTCTTGTTCATGTTGATTCTCCAAATGACGTCGGTTTTGATAAATGTCGGGTGTTTGACGTCCCGTGGAGCACGGCGGGCTGATTCCCCCGAAGGGTCTTGTATTCGCCCACGCCCGACAAACTGCTAACTAACAAGGAGTTTGCTCCACGAAGACGTCAATCCCCGTTGCCTCGAAAGGCCTGATAACTCTAGCTTTTTCTCGATTTTCCGCTATCCGGACAGCCCTGAAATTGCGAACAGAATCAGCATTTGCTGACAAGACATAACCTCAACAATGGGTTAAGTTGCCACAATTTCTAAACGTGGCCTCGACGCGAAGGAGACTCTGGAAATGGAAGTTAAAGCTGCTGTCATCCACCAAATCGCCAAAGAGGCCGCAAGCACCGACATAGCGGTAACTCTCGCGCCAGGCCTTTTGCCATTGAACGACACGGTGGCGAGAGTTGGTGGTGAGGTTCGAAAAATCTATGGAGGGTCTGCTGTTTACGGATTGTTTCGTGAAAACAGCGATGTCTATTGGTTTCAAAAAATTCTCGAAAAGTGCGTTCAGGCCGAGTGGCAAGATTTTATGGGTTTCTCCACGAAGGCGATGGAGCACTTGGAAGATAGAATGCGTCAGAAGCAGGCATCGGCTGGTGGATACGTGCTATTTCTGAGATACAGCGAAGCTGATCAAGATTTCCTATTTGTCTTAATGCTGAACGACAAAGTGGGCGCGTCGGTAACCAGCGACCTAAAACTGAAAGACACCCTGCATCTCGACCTCAGCAAGCTATACGTCGCTGCTCGTATAAATGTCACTAAGTGGCTGCAGGTCAAGAATGACGGCGAAGAACATAAATACGTCAGTTTTGTACGCGGTAAGAGAGAGGTGTCTGAGTACTTCGTGGACTTTATTGGCTGTACCGCTCTAACAAAGCCGAAGGAATCGACTGAAAAAATAATAAACATCGTGAACGACTTCATCCGAGAGAACGGCTGGAAAGGCGAACAAAAACATAAAGCTCGAGAAACAGTCGCAGAATATCTACTAGAGTGTGCGAAAAACAAGAAAGAAGCATCGGTTGCTGCCATCGCGACGCGACTCTTCGAAGATGACCCAGAAATTTTTCAGCATTTCGCCGCGCAAGAGACGTACGCAATGAACGCGTACTTTCATGTGGAAAAAGCTAGCCTTTCTCGTCTGATTGGAGTCAATTTCCAAGAAGGAAAGTTTTCGATACGAATGTCCGCGCAGTACGTTCGTGACAATGTCGCACTTAAAGATGGAAGTCTTGTTATTCGAAATATTCCAGAAACACTTAAAAACGAAATAGAAGCAATAAAATGAACGCCGCTGCATCCGACCTGTTTCACGCCGCTATTGAAGTGTGCCGTAAATCGACGCACGTACAGCTTAATGACGGCGTCTTGATTGGGTCTATTGAGTTGGATGAAACCACGAGCGGTGTACTTGCTGCGCTATACAATGCGCAATTCGTAATCGACGTAGTGGAGAACGGAAAGGCTCTTTCGAGTCAGGGCATCTCAACGTGTAGAGACGTTGTTGAATACGAGATCAAAATTCCGAGTGGGCAGCAGTATGGTGGTTATATTTTTTCCGATATTGATGGATTGCTGCGAAGCCCCGATCTTTATAAAAAAGCGCCTGACAGTTTTTACCTGGTTCACGAAGATATCGAATATCCGAAGAGTTCTTCCGAGTTGATCGAGAAGTATTTGTTACTGACGAAGATCGTGGGTGTCCTTGAAACGCTCTCGACAGTTGATTTGGGTCCTCGGTTGTGTTTTTTAAACCGAAACCGAGTGGATGTTGATCTGAGGATTTCACGGAGTGAGTTGAGCAGATCCCAGCTTGAAAGGGTCAATGAAATTTGTGCCGAACTATTTCCAGTCGACTCCGATGCGCACGCAGAGCGTCGTCGAGAAATATTTATAGGGAAGGTGATCGAAGTCGCTGAAGCATTCCCGGAAAGTGAACGACTCGCTGTGATTCTGTGCCGCCTTGATGAAATATACGCGCGATATCGAAGGGATTACGAGCTATACGCGAAGGATTTTTCATTTTCATCGCTAGTTGCAGATCTGGATAGGGAAAAAATAGAGCAAGCGAAACGATTGGGTGCGGTGCTTCACGATGTTTCGGCCAAGCTTTTGGCTATACCGTTGGCGTATATCTTGATTGCTGGCCAGCTCGTCGACGATGGTGGAATGAGAAATCATATTATTATGGTTGGTGCTGCAGTATTCGCTTTAATTATGCTGACGATGATTACTGCTCAGTATGTGACCCTCCGCCATCTTAAGGAGGATATAGATGAATTGAAGTGCAATTACCTGAAGAAACTTGATGAACAGCATGTTTCCGGCACGTACTCACAATTAACGGCGAAGTATCGGGTGCAGTTGGCTGTGCTTTTGATCGTCGCGGCCGTTGTGATATTCGTGTTTTTTATGGCGTTTAATCTTTATCTGGAATACACGCGAGTTGTATGGTTCGAAAGGCTTCTCGAATGGCTGGCTGGAATGCGATCGACTCAATAAATCTTCGCTATACAATTGATTAGTAAGGACGGGCCGATTGTTATCAACTCTTCGCCAAAAACCATGGATTCGCGGCTTCGCTGAATTCGAATCGAATGTCTCTAGCCTCATACAAAAAACAGTTAACGGGGTCGGCCGAAGAAAGGTCGAACAAGGCCACGTTCGTTCCTTCTCCTAAGCTTGATCGATAAGCAATCCCTTTAAACCCTTTGGCTCTGAAAACTTCGGCAATAAGCTGAGTAACGACGTAGTCGGCGCTGTTATCGCTTACGGTTATTGGGGTTGAAAACGCATGGTTAATTTGAGCCCATATAGATTGCTCTCGTACATCTTCGTCGGGTTCTTCGAAGTACCATTCGAGGATACTTTTGATTTCGGCGTCCTGTGAAAAATCGATTACCTCGATGTCGTTATTTACTTCGAACTGAGCAACCGAGACAGTTTCTCCCATCCACGGTCGGGTTTCACTCATAGCGGTATCTCTGTCGGTCGACAAGTATAAGAACGGAATTCCTTTTGGATTTACCCGGCCTTCTTTAGCTCTTCTCAGCACCGGCTTCATTCTTTCCGCGCTATATGGGCCTGGAACTTCTAACTCCAGTTCTCCGTGATCTTCCGTATGCCAGCCATGGCCGAGTTGTGCTCGCCATAGGAAGCTTCCCTTTTTAATCAGTTTTTCTCTAGATGAGCTGGTACGAGCGAGTTCCGCTAAGAATTCTTTAGACTCTGGATTTAAGGAAAAACGGAATTCTGTTTTCACGTGATGCTCGAATTCTCGGAAGGCTCGCCAACTCTTAAATGACATGAGGCTTTCCTTTTGATTTGCTTGAAGGTAATTCCGATGCCCAATCTAGGTGGCGTTGTTTCATGTTAAAGGAGGCGATTCCATTTCAACGTCAAGCGATAGAGCGTCGCCGTTGACCCAGAAACTACGGTTCTCCAACGACCAGCGCATATGGGCGGATAACCCGTCCAAGTCACCCATTAATGTGGCGGCATTGATTCCATAGTGGCTCAGTTCAAATAGAAGCTGCTTTTTATACTTTTTATCTAACAAATAAATGTCTAGCGTGTCTTCGTCGTCAAGACTGTCCTGTAATTCGCATTTCGGATCTGGGTGAACTGTAAATAAGCCGCTTTGACGGCCAATACGTTGCGCTACGACGCGTGGTTTGAATTTCACTACTCTCGTTAGGTTTTTTGGTGATGTGGCATCTGTAACAGCAGTCCATTGTGGTCTATAGCAAAACAGCACGCCGTCGTGCTCTTGTTCTCCACAGCATGAAAAATACGCGGCCACCAGCGGGTTGTACGTCCAGTCGAGAAGGCGCGTTGGAAGTCCATGATGTTGAGCGAGCGCCAGCCACTCCCAATCGTCCTTTGGAGCGCTTGCTATGAACTCAACAGCCTTTCGTTTCCACGCCTCTAAATATTCAAGGTCATTTCGAGCCGAGTACGGGGTGCGACCAGCTTTTGGAATTGTCTTCCACCTTGAGTTCGCTTCTCCTCTAAACATCCATCTGTTGTCCTTTCGGTAGCTTCCGAAAACATCATGGAGTTCTGTAAAAGTACGAATCTTTTTCATCGTGTTTCTCCGGCTCTGTCACGCCCCAAAATCGCAGCGGCGTTTGGTAAGGCTTTCTTGCGTGTCGTATCTTATGCGTCTTTGTATGCTCTCTCCAATTCCGCGACGTCGAGTTTCACCATCTTCATCATTGCGTCCATCACCCGCTTGGACTTTCCTGGGTTTGTGTCGCGAATGAGTTCCATGGGGAAAAAAGCGGTCAGTACCCTTTTTAGCTGTGCATGACCTTGAATTGAACATAGCAAAGCCGTAAGAAAGTAGGATCGGGGGCCGCGAGAGGGGGACACAACGCGAAGAAGATTTTGGGTCAAGTCTTACGCCTTGCGCAACCATGACGCTCAAAGCGTAAGGCTCTAAACATCTCTTGAAACATCAATCAATCGCAATCTATTCGAGGGATCGGACAAGAAACGCCGACTATCGCAAGAAGGAAATACTGCTTGCTTCACCCCCGAATCAAGCAGCCCTGCGCTTTTGCTTTTCGCTTTTCCGCCCGTCGGAGGCAGCCGAAGGCGCGATGGCGGGTACGGGTGCGAAGCAGGATCCGGAATCGGAGTTGAGCGTAGCGAAACGAGAATCCGCGGATCCGTCGCGTAGCAACGAGCGGTGGCGAGACCGAGGCGGGCCGAGCGAAGCGCAGCGTAGAGAAGGCACGACCGGCGAGTTCGCGAGTGGCCCGTACACGGCGAGCGCCTGAGACCACCTTTGAATGAATAACAGCCGACCGGGCGAGATGGTTTTGATTCCTTTTGCCGAAACAAAAGGGATTCGGCCAAGCGCCGGAGCGCAGCGGAGGGGCGGCCGGAACCGCTTTGATCTTTCTTCATGTCACACGTCGGGAAAAAAGAGATCAGTAGAAAAGGGTGCTTCAAAATTATTGCGACAGCTTTTCAGGTTGCTCTTGGCACCGCAGGTGCGGATCGTTTTCGCGGGCAAGGCCTGCCCATGAATATCGTTCAACGCTACGAATAGACTGTCCCAACTCCTTTTCCCGCTCCCCACTTACTGCTACGGTTCAGAAAAATTCCATCCTGTATCTGTGGAGAAACGGATCATGATCAAATCCCGCGCCGCCATCGCCTTCGAACCCGGCAAACCTCTCGAGATCACCGAAGTCGATGTCGCGCCACCGAAACAAGGCGAAGTCCTCGTCCGCATTGTCGCGACCGGCGTTTGCCACACGGATGCCTTCACGCTTTCCGGCGCGGATCCGGAAGGCATTTTTCCGGCGATTCTCGGTCATGAAGGCGGCGGCATCGTCGAGGAGATCGGGCCTGGTGTCACGTCCGTTGCCGTGGGTGATCATGTGATTCCTCTCTACACGCCGGAATGCGGTGTGTGCAAGTTCTGCAAATCCGGCAAGACGAATCTCTGCCAGGCCATTCGCTCCACGCAAGGCAAGGGCCTGATGCCGGACGGCACGACGCGATTCTCGAAAGACGGAAAACCGATCTTTCATTACATGGGCACGTCGACATTCTCCGAATACACCGTGCTGCCGGAAATCGCGCTCGCGAAAATCCCCGCCGAGGCGCCGCTTGAGAAGGTGTGCCTGCTCGGCTGCGGCGTGACGACGGGCATCGGCGCTGTGCACAACACCGCGAAGGTGGAACCGGGCTCGACGGTCGCGGTCTTCGGTCTCGGTGGTATCGGGCTCGCAGCAATCATTGGTGCTGCGATGGCAAAGGCTGAACGCATCATTGCCATCGACATCAATCCCGAGAAGTTCGAGATCGCGCGCCAGCTCGGCGCGACGGATTGCGTGAACCCGAAGGATCACGACAGGCCGATCCAGGAAGTCATCGTGGAGATGACGGATGGCGGCGTGGATTATTCTTTCGAGTGCATCGGTAACGTGAACGTGATGCGCGCAGCACTCGAGTGCTGCCACAAGGGCTGGGGCGAATCCGTGATCATCGGTGTCGCCGGCGCAGGCCAGGAGATCTCCACCCGCCCCTTCCAGCTTGTTACCGGCCGCGTGTGGCGCGGCTCGGCCTTCGGCGGCGTGCGCGGGCGCAGCGAGCTGCCGGGTTACGTGGAGAAGGCACAGCGCGGCGATATTCCGCTGGATACGTTCATCACGCACACCATGGGCCTTGAAGACATCAACAAGGCGTTCGATCTGATGCATGAAGGCAAGAGCATTCGCTCCGTCATTCATTATTGATGGTGTTGTTGATGTTCAATGGAGAATTCACGCATGAGTAACACTTTGGAAACCGTCGCGGAAAACAAATGCTTCGGCGGCTGGCACAAACGCATCCGCCATCATTCGACGAGTCTTGATTGCGACATGGTGTTCGCGATTTACCTGCCGCCGCAGGCCGCAAGCGCGCGCGTACCGGTGCTGTACTGGCTGTCGGGCCTCACCTGCACGGACGAAAACTTCATGCAGAAAGCCGGCGCGCTCGGCATCGCCGCCGAACTCGGCATTGCCATCATCGCGCCCGATACCAGCCCGCGCGGACCGGACGTACCCGGCGATCCGGAAGGCGGCTGGGATTTCGGACTTGGCGCCGGCTTCTATCTCAATGCCACGCGCGCACCGTACGACCGCAACTACCACATGCATGATTACGTGGTACGCGAACTGCCCGAACTCGTGGAATCAAATTTTTCCGTCTCCGGCCGCCGCGCGATCAGCGGGCATTCCATGGGCGGACACGGCGCGCTCGTCGCCGCACTTCGCAACCCGGGACGCTATCGATCAGTGTCCGCGTTCGCGCCGATTGTTAATCCCGTCGAATCGCCCTGGGGCCAGAAGGCATTCACGGGTTATCTGGGAACGGATCGCGACACCTGGAAAGCCTGGGATGCCTCGGAACTGATCGCTACGGCCGATGAACGCCTGCCGCTGCTTATCGACCAGGGAACCAGCGACAACTTTCTCACCGAACAGCTCAAACCCGAACGCCTGCAGGCGGCGTGCGACGCCGCGGGGCATCCGCTGACGCTGCGCATGCAGGAAGGCTACGACCACAGCTATTACTTCATCGCGAGTTTCATCGGGGATCACTTGCGGCATCATGCCGAAGCGTTGCGATTCGACGCTTCGTAAGGAGTAAAAGGGGAATAGAGAAGTCCCTTTTTTGTTTTTGGATGAGCCCCCTCACCCCAACCCTCTCCCCTCAGGAAAGAGGGAGCTTTCTTCGATCTTTCCTGTCGCAGGCTGGGACATCGCGGCATTGGTGTTCGCTCCTCTCACCCTAACTCTAAACGTCCCCGCTTATGGGCGCCCCCTACAACCAGACCTCGGGAATTTCAAGATCGCGAGGGAGGTCGCCGACTTCGATCAGACGTACTCCCGTTACTGGAAACCAGCGCCCTACCATGATTTCCATACCTTCGATGAAAAAAAGGTTCACTGGTTCGATAAGAAATCGTCCTTTTTCCATGACGGAAATCTCAACCACGTTCGGGTCTTTCCCGGAGTGCCGTCCATTTTCAGGGTCGAGGGAATGTGTTCCGCAATGGTAGCGGTGCCGGACTAGCGCAACTGACGATCCCTCGAGCTTTGCATGTCCGTCGTCGATTCCTGCCTCGATCCGGTAGACACGGTCTCTATGGATTCGGATCTTCAATTCGATAATCCCTTTATTCGCTCAGACAGCGATCGCGGCAGACAGAACCGGGCGCCTAAGCTGTTTGCTCAGATTGCAAAAGTTCTAGGTGTCGGGCTTAGCTCTCATCTGCGCGGCATCCGGAGATAATCTGCGAGTTGCCAGGATTTTTCTCTAGGGAACTGGACCTCCAGTACCTTCCAGGCGTTGTTCGACGTGCCGCCGCGCATGGCATGAGCTAGTTGAGACATTGAGCGAAAGGAGCGTCCTTTCCACACAATCGATTTTTCCTGCACTTTGGCAACCTTGTACTCGTCAAAGTACTTCGTTCGAACCTGCGTCCCACTTGGCAGGAAGAGGGAATCCCAGTAAATGCCCTCGGATGGCGGGATATTGTCGGCTTCCGTGCGCTCAAGAAAGTCCCACAAAACCTGCTCTAGGGTGGAGCTGGCGCCGCGGGGAAACCGACGCGAAATTTCGGCATAAAGATCGACGGAGATCGGAATGGCGATAAACGAATTCAAACTCTGCGTGTTCATTGGGATGTTCCTGATCGAGGTATTACTACTATAGATCTATATAGTACTAAGTCAAGAACAAAAAATGGTCAGGTGCGGATCGATTTCGGCGTCCCATAACGTATTGAATTCAATCTCCGCAAAGAATCGGGGGCAGACCACGATTTCCGAAGGCCGCGCAAGCGGCCTTCCTGCTTTTGATCTTCGCTTTTGCTTTTCGCGCGACTGAAAGCCGCCGAGCCGCGGACTGAACGATGGGCTGGAGCGGCAATTCCAAACGAAACGCAGTGGAGTGCAGGAATTGCCTGGCGGAAAGCGAGGAGTGCCGAGCCCGTGGCAGAACGAGTGCAGCGAAGTTCTGACCGGCGAGTTGCCGAGCGTGCCCATCATGAAGGAGCAGACGAGGAACCCCGAAGGGCGGCGGATTGGAGCGCAATGGTTTTCGTCCATTTTTGCCGAAACAAAATGGACCCGGCTCGGCACCGCAGCGCTAGCGAAGGAGCAGCCGGAATCTTCTCTGTTTTTCTAGCGCCGTAGGCCACACTGCCAAGACGGGTGAAACATTCTGTTTTATTTCCGCCGCCGCAGGAATGGTGATTTCGATACCTAGCGTTGGGGTTCGCTCCGCTCATCCCAACCTACGCTGTACGCTCCCAAACCACGAACCTTGAGTTGCTGGTGCAGCCCATCGCTTCGATCACCTGATCGTCACGAAACCCGACCAAGGACTGGAGCCGCTCCAGCAACATCTCGAATCCCTCTGCGCCATTTCCAATCATGCAGCCCTTGGTCCGCGCCGCATTCTCAAGAATCCAGAACGCGTCTTCGGCCCAGGGACCTGTATCAGTTGTGACGATCGATACGCAGTCGATCTCGTCCCAACGAATCTTTTCGACGGAACCGTCTGGCAGGTGGCGGATAACTTCGTGTTCGTCGAACACTACTCGTTCCGGCGAGAAGCCCCGATTCCTCTGGCTCAAATAGCCTCGGATCAGAAAGTAAATCACTATGACCAGCAGAAAAATCAGCGCCGATCCACGAATATCCTCTTGGATCGAAAACGGAAACGGGTGAATGTCGAATGCCACGACAAATAGCACCAGGAGAACCAGAACGAGCAAGAACCGTTTCATCATCACGCGGGTTCGGAACGGATATCACACATTAAACCGGAAGTGCATAACGTCTCCTTCGGCGACTTGATACTCCTTCCCTTCCAACCTCCACTTCCCCTTATCCTTCGCCCCTGCTTCCCCGCCGCACGCCACGAAATCCTCATACGCGACCACTTCAGCGCGAATGAAACCTTTCTCGAAATCCGTGTGAATCACACCGGCGGCTTGCGGCGCGGTGGCGTTGCGCTTCACGGTCCAGGCGCGCACTTCCTTAACGCCGGCAGTGAAATAGGTTTGCAGCCCGAGCAGTTCGTAACCCGCACGAATGACGCGGTTGAGACCGGGCTCTTCCAGGCCGAGGTCTTTTAAAAATTCTATTTTATCGGCGTCATCAAGCTGCGCGATTTCGGCTTCGATGGCGGCGCACACGGGCACGACTTCTGCGTGTTCTTTTTCTGCGTGCTCACGAACCTTGTCGAGCAAGGGGTTGTTCTCGAAACCCTGTTCATCGACGTTCGCGATGTATAAAAGCGGTTTGATGGTGAGCAGGTTGTAGTCGCGTACGAGCTTTCTTTCTTCCTTGTCGAGTTCGACGACGCGCGCGGCGCGGCCTTCGTCGAGCACGGGCTTGATCTTGGCGAGCACAGCAAGGCGCGCTTTCGAATCCTTGTCGCCACTCTTGGCGGTTTTCTCGGCGCGCTGCATGGCGCGCTCGACGGTGTCGAGATCCGCGAGTGCGAGTTCGGTGTTGATGATTTCGATATCGGAAAGAGGATCAACCTTGCCGGCGACGTGCACGACGTCGTCATTCACGAAACAGCGCACGACCTGCACGATGGCATCCGTCTCGCGGATGTGCGAAAGAAACTTGTTGCCGAGGCCTTCGCCTTTCGAGGCACCCGCAACGAGACCGGCGATATCGACGAACTCGACCGTGGTCGGCAGCACTTTCTGCGGCTTGACGATGCCGGCGAGCACGCCGAGGCGCGGATCAGGCACGGGCACGACGCCGACGTTCGGATCGATGGTGCAGAACGGATAGTTTTCCGCGGCGATTTCGGCTTTGGTGAGCGCGTTGAACAAGGTTGATTTACCGACATTGGGTAGACCAACGATGCCGCATTGAATTCCCATTGGGTTACTACTCTTCGATTAGGGGAACGGATCTTTTCCGCCATGGCTGCGTTGCGAATCGATTTCGGCTCGGTCATTTACAACACGTAAACTTCGTCGCCAAAATCGATCCGCGCCTTGCCCTGACGAAAAATCTCTCGTTCCTGTGTGTTCAGCTGCGCCGGCTTCGATAAAAAAACGTTGTTTCAGATTTCACGACTATGCAACTTCGTCTGCGCTTTCTGCAGGCCTTCTTTCAAAAGCAGCTCGAATCCATCCGCGGCGTCATCAATGGCGCGCAACAGGACGGGCTCTTCGTCTTTCGACGGCCGCTTCAAAACGTAGCCGACAACTTCGCTCGCGTTTCCCGGATGACCGACGCCGATACGCAGCCGAAGATAATCGGCGCCCATGTGCGCAGAGGTGTCGCGCAAGCCGTTGTGACCGCCGTGGCCGCCGCCTTGCTTGAGACGCAGCTCGCCGGGCGGCAGGTCAATCTCGTCATGCGCGACGAGAATTTCCGAAACCGAAATCTTCAGGAAGTCAGCGGCGGCGCGTACGGAAAGCCCGGAACGGTTCATGTACGTCATGGGTTTGAGCAGGCGAATGTCCTGGCCCGCAATATCCACGCGCGCCATATCGCCGTTGAATTTCTTCTCGGGCTTGAATTGCCCGCCGAGGCGGCGCGCGAGCTCATCCACGAACCAGAAACCGGCATTGTGGCGCGTCGAAACGTAATCGGCCCCGGGGTTACCGAGGCCGACCACGAGACGGATTTGCTGTCCCTGCGTCATTGCGGGAAAAAGACGACGATCACTCGCCGCCCTTCTCTTCCTTCTTCTCGGCGGCGGCTGGCACTTCGCCGGCTTCCGCTGCTTCCGTCGGCTCTTCTTCAACCGCAACGCGTGCATGGTGGATGGCGACGACCGGCTGGTCGTGCTCTTCACCGTGCGACAGTTCCACGGACGTAACGCCCTCGGGCAGTTTCAGATCAGAGATGTGCAACGACTGGCCGATTTCGAGTGCGGCGACATCGACCTCGATGTATTCCGGCAGATCCTTCGGCAAGCAGAACACTTCAAGCTGCGTCAGCAAGTGCGAAATCACGCCGCCCTGCTGCTTCACACCTGTCGAGGTGGCTTCGTTCAGGAAGTGCAACGGCACGTTGACGCGGATTTCTTCGTTAGCGGAGACGCGCAGGAAATCGGCGTGCATGATGATCGGCTTGTACGGATGACGCTGCAGGTCTTTCAGGATCGCCTGCTGGTCTTCCTTGCCGACCTTGATCGTCAGGATGTGCGAGTAGAACGCTTCGTTTTCCAGATGACGCGCCAGTGCAGTGTGATCCAGAGTGATCGACTGCGCGTCCTTGTGTGCGCCATAAATGACGCCCGGCACTTTGCCCGAACGACGCAGGCGGCGGCTCGCACCTTTCCCCGCGTCCGTTCTGACTTCGGCCGTCAGATTGAAATCGACTTTCGACATTTTCATTTCCTCATCAGGGTGTTAACCGGACTTGCGACCAGTCCGGGATCTTTCTTCACGCCGCAGCCTTTGGCTGCGGTTCAAAGATTCAGTCTACGTACAGCGACGACACCGATTCTTCATCGGAGATGCGTCGCATCGTCTCCGCCAGGATGTCGGCAATGCCGAGCTGGCGGATGCGTGCGCATTTGCGCGCGTCTTCGTGCAGCGGGATGGTGTCGGTCACGACCAGCTCATCCAGCACGGAATTCTCGATGTTCTCGATCGCCTTGCCCGACAGCACCGGATGCGTGATGTATGCATACACCGCTTTCGCGCCGTGTTCCTTCAATGCGCCGGCGGCCTTCGAGAGCGTGCCAGCGGTGTCGATCAGGTCATCGACGATCATGCAGGCCTGGCCTTCAACCGAGCCGATGATGTTCATCACCTGCGCTTCGTTCGCGCGCGGGCGGCGCTTATCAATAATGGCGAGATCGGCATCATCAAGGCGTTTCGCGAATGCTCGCGCGCGCACCACGCCACCGACATCCGGCGACACCACCACCAACTCGCCGTGCGTCTGCTTCAGCTTGTACGCATCGCCCAGCAGCACCGGCGAGGCGTACACATTGTCTACAGGGATATCGAAGAATCCCTGGATCTGATCGGCATGCAGATCAACCGTCAGTACGCGATGCACGCCCGCGGTGGTCAGCATGTTCGCGACCAGCTTCGCGGTGATCGGCACGCGCGTCGCGCGCGGACGGCGATCCTGCCGTGCGTAACCGAAATACGGGATCACCGCGGTGATCCGGCCGGCGGACGCGCGCTTCATCGCGTCAATCATCACCAGCAATTCCATCAGCGTGTCGTTCGATGGTGGACAGGTAGGCTGCACCAGGAACACATCGCGGCCGCGCACGTTTTCCATGATCTCGACGGCAACCTCGCCATCGGAAAAACGCCCCACCGCCATCTTGCCTATCGGCAGTTGCAGATGACTTGCGATATCTCGCGCCAGTTCCGGATTTGCATTTCCGGAAAACACCGTCATGTTGCCGAGCGGCATGCTGCTCCCCTTCCGTTTCAACGCGCCGGTCGCGATCAGTGTCGCGAGCTGTTCTTTCTTCGATCTTTTGGCTGGGGCGGCAGGATTCGAACCTGCGGTACACGGGATCAAAACCCGATGCCTTACCACTTGGCTACGCCCCAAAAAACTCTTTCGTCAGACCTGGCTACGCGCCAAAACTCCCGCCCCAAACGCGTCGCGGCCAGCGCACGCGCCCGGCCGCGAGAAAGCCCGGTATTTTCCCGTTCCCGATCAGGGGTGTCAAATGGCTTATGGGGCGAAAGCAGCGAATAAAGACAGATAAAAAGCTGCAATATCGGCCCGGTTTGTCAGCGTTCCGTCACCGACCACTCGCCGGCCACCAACCGGATTCGCACGCCTTCACGCCGCATTTCGATCTTGCGCGGCAGCACGCGGCCGGTGTCGGTCACGAGATAATCGGCATATTCCACGGTCCAGGTGCCCTGGCTCAGTTGCATGAGCCGGCCTGCGCCGTCGATCTCGAGCACCGGATTGCCGCCCGGCCCGGGCAGGCCCAGCACCCAGTAGCGCATGCGTTCCAGCGGCGCGGTCCAGCCGAGCCGCCAGTAAAGGTCGGTTTCGGGATCGTCCGTGATGAAGTGCTCGCCATCGGTGGTGTGGACTTCCAGCCGCTCGGGCGTGCCGGCAATCCGCGCGCTGCCGACGCCCAGCGGGCCGGAAAAATTTACTTCCAGGTGTTCGCCGGACTGGATCCAGTCGAGATTGGCGTTCCAGCCGTCGTCGTCAACGGCAATGGCGACGCGGCCTTCCAGCCGCCAGTTCTCGAGACCCTGCAAATCGGCGCGGCGTACTTCCCAGGCTTGCAAATCAGCGGGGCCATCGACGCGCGGCGCCAGCGTTTCGCAGCCGGCAAGTGCCAGCAGTGCGGCGGGCAGCAACCAGCGTTTCATGCGGCTATTTTCAGTTTTCCGGCAATGCATCGAGCGTCTCCGGGAATCGTTTTTCGAAGGCCTGGCGAAAGGCGAGCAGCGCCTCGGCATCGTCCAGCGCGGTGAGTGCCGCGAGCAGGTGCAAGCCGGTTTCCGGCATGGGCCGGCGTTGCCAGCTTTCTTCCAGCAGGCGCCGCGCCTCGATGATTTCTCCCTGACGGAAACGCAGCCAGCCCAGCGAATCCAGGATATCCGCGTTGGCAGGCGCGCTGGCCTGCGCGGCTTCAAGCAGGGTTTCGGCCTCCGCCAATCGGCCCTGCGCCAGCAACAGATCACCGAGCACGTTCTGCACGGCCGGGTTTTCCGGATCGCTTTCCAGCAGTCGGCGAAATGCCGTTTCAGCCTGCGCAAGCTCGCCCGCTCCTGCCGCCGCAAGGCCGATCTGCCAGTCGAATTCCGTGCGCTCGACTTTCGCCGGATCCATGCGGCGAAGCAACTCGAGGCTTTGTTGCGGATGACCGCTCGCGGTCAGCAGGGCTGCGGCGTTGAGCAGCAGAATACCTTCCTGTTCCGGCCACTCGGCGTGCAATTTTTCGAAGAAATCCAGCGCGCCGGCCGCGCCGTCGAGCCGGAGCAGCGCGCGTGCGATGCCGAACTGCGCGTCCAGCCAGCGATCCACCTCCGGCGTGACGCGTGCGTACCAGTCGATGGCCTCGTCCAGCGCGCCGCGCCTTTCCGCGAGCACGCCGAGATAAAAAAAGGCGTCCTGGATGTGGCCGTGGCGTTGCAGCAGCTGGTGGAATCCCGCTTCGGCATCCGCAAGCCTTCCCGAATCCAGTGCGAGCAAGGCGCGCGCGAGGCGCGCATCGTGCTGGTCAGGTGCATTAACAAGAATGTCTTCGAGCAGCGCGTCCGCTTCGGCGTCTCGCCCGGCAAGCACGAGCAAGCTCGCGAAGCGGTAACGCAGGCCCGGATCGCTCGCGTTGCGAAAACCGGCGAGCGGCGCGAGCACGTCCTCGCCGCCCTTGGTCGGGCGAACCAGCAGCGTGGCTCGCGCACGCAGGAACAGGACATCAAGCTGGTTCGGATCCAGCGCCAGTGCGCGCGTCGCGAACTCGACCGCCTGCGCCGGGCGATCCGCCTGCAAGGCCAGCAAGGCCGCGCCGTACCAGCCTTCCGGATATTCCGGGCGTAATGCGGCGACTTCAGCCATGAGCGTTGCGGCACGCCACGGGTTCGGTTCGTTCACGAGCAATGTGGTGATGCTTTGCAGGTTGGCGCCGACCGCAGCGCCCGTCGCGCCATCGGCAACGCGCAGGAGATATTGCAGCGCCTCGGCGGTTTCGCCGGCGCGCGCGTGCAGCAAGGCCTGGTATTGCGCCGCTTCAAGATCGTGTGGCGCGAGTTGCTCCCAGCGATCCGCCGCCATGCGCGCCGCGGGCGTTTCACCGGCAAGCAGCGCGATCAAGGTCGCGCGCCGGGCGAGGCCCGGTTCTTCGCGCCCGAGGGCGGCGAGATATTCCATGCTCGCCGCGCTGCGCTTTCCGCGCGCGAGCGCGAGTTCGCCCATGATGAGGTGATAATTGTCCGACACGGGGGCGGAGGGTTTACCGGTCGGCTCCGGCACGGCGGGATGCGTGGCGCAACCGCCGAGCAACAGGGCAAATCCGGGAATCAGAAGCAGGAGCTTTTGGCGTGGTGTCACGAAAAACGCATCGGCGGAATCGGAGTAGCCACTATAACAGCCGGTTAATCGCGGCGCTGTGTTAACCTTATGCGCCGTCCCCCGCTGCCCGCCGCCGCGAATGCCCTTCTTCATACTTGGCATAAATCACCAGACCGCACCCGTGGATATCCGCGAGAAGCTTGCGTTCAATCGAGAACAGCTTCCCGAGGCCTTGCACGCGCTCGCCGGTGTGCCCGAACTCGAGGAAGCCGTGCTGCTCTCGACCTGCAATCGCACGGAAATCTATTGCGCGATTGATGGCGCATCGCCCGCCGCCGTGCTCGACTGGCTCGCCGCCGCGCGCGCCAATGATGATCCCGCTGTACGCGAGCGCTTTTACGCGCACGAAGAACGCGATGTCGTGCGGCATGTGTTGCGCGTCGCCTGCGGGCTGGATTCACTGGTGGTTGGCGAGCCGCAGATTTTCGGGCAATTGAAGCAGGCTTACGACGACGCGAATGCCGCGGGAACCGTCGGCCCCGTGCTGCATCGCCTGTTCCAGTACGCGTTCCAGGTTGCGAAACAGGTGCGCACGGAAACCGCCATCGGCGCGAACGCCGTGTCCGTCGCCTACGCCGCCGTGAGTCTCGCGCGGCAGATCTTCGGTGATCTCACCAAGAGCACAGCGCTGCTGATTGGCGCGGGCGAAACCATCGAGCTGACCGCGCAATATCTGTCTGACCGGAAACTCGGCCGGCTGGTCGTCGCCAACCGTACCGTGGCGCGCGCGCAGGAACTTGCAGCGAAACATCGCGGCTATGCCATCGCGCTGAATGAAATTCCCGCGCATCTCGGCGAAGCGGACATCGTGATTTCATCCACCGCCAGTGCAGAACCCGTACTCACGCACGCGATGGTAAAAACCGCGTTCAAGGGCCGCCGGCACAAGCCGGTGTTCATGGTCGATATCGCCGTACCGCGCGACATCGAAGCGGCCGTCGGCGAGCTTTCCGACATCTATCTTTATACCGTTGATGATCTTCAACACGTCATCGAGGAAAACCGCGCAAGCCGCGCGCAAGCGGCACGCGACGCGGAAGAAATCATCGATGCGCGCGCGCAGATGTTCGTCGAGCAATTGCAATCGCTGGACGCGGTGCCGGTGATTCGCGACATGCGCGTGATCGGTGAAACCGAACGCGATCGCGCGCTCGAACAGGCGCGCCGCATGCTCGCCGCCGGGCAGTCACCGGAAGAGGTCATGAACTGGCTGGCGAACACGCTTGCCAATCGGCTGCTGCATCGGCCAACCGCGGGGCTGCGCCAGGCCGCACTCGACGGTGATACGGAAGTTGTGAAAGCCGCGCGAGCGTTGTTCGGGTTGAATGAGCAAGTAGAAGAGAGAAGGAAGAAAGAGGAAGAAGGTCATTAGCGCGATATCTTTTTGCTTCTGCCTTCTCACTTCCACCTTGTGAAACAACCATGAAAACGTCTATCCATAACAAGCTCGAACGCCTCGTCGAACGCCACGAAGAAGTCGGCCGCCTGTTGTCCGACCCGGACATCATCAATGACAACAATCGCTTCCGCGATCTCTCGCGCGAGTACGCGCGGCTGGAACCGGTGACGCGCGCGTTCAACGATTACCGCCGCGCCGAGGACGATTGCGCGACAGCGGAACAATTGCTCGAAGAAAAAGACGCGGAACTGCGCGCCATGGGCGAAGACGAAATGAAAGCTGCGCGGACGCGGATGGAATCGCTGGAACCTGAACTGCTGAAACATCTGCTGCCACGCGACCCGCACGACGACAACAATGTATTCCTGGAAATCCGCGCCGGCACGGGCGGCGATGAAGCCGCGATTTTTGCCGGTGATCTTTTCAAAATGTATTCGCGTTACGCAGAGCGGCTTGGCTGGCAGATGGAAGTGATGTCCGCGTCCGAAGGTGAGCACGGCGGCTACAAGGAAATCATTTCACGCGTTATCGGCGACGGCGCGTATTCGCGGCTTAAATTCGAATCCGGTGCACACCGCGTGCAACGCGTGCCGGAAACCGAAAGCCAGGGACGCATTCATACGTCCGCGTGCACCGTTGCGATATTGCCGGAAGTCGAGGAAGTGGACGAGATCGACATCAATCCGGGTGAGCTGCGCGTTGATACCTATCGCGCCTCCGGCGCCGGTGGCCAGCACGTCAACAAGACTGATTCCGCCATTCGCATCACGCACTTGCCAACGGGCATCGTCGTGGAATGCCAGGACGAACGCTCGCAGCACAAGAACCGCGCACGCGCGATGACATTGCTGCGCGCGAAACTGCTGAACGCGGAACGCGATCGCCAGGCAAGCGAACAATCCGCAACACGCCGCCAGCTCGTCGGCTCGGGCGATCGATCAGAACGCATCCGCACCTACAATTTTCCGCAGGGCCGCGTCACCGACCATCGCATCAATCTCACGATTTACAAACTGGAATACGTCATGCAGGGCGAGCTCGATGACGTCATCGAACCGTTGATGAACGAATACCAGGCGGATCAGCTGGCGGCACTCGGTGTGCAGTGATCGGAGCATTGTAGGAGCGGCTTCCAGCCGCGAAGCTTTTATGACAGAAAAAATGACAAACACCACAACCCGCGCACGCGTCGCAGACCTCCATCACCGCTTCGGCGCCTTCGTCATCGACTGGCACATCCGCACCAGTCCATTCGCGCTGTGGGGCTTCTGGGTCTTTTTCGAGTGGTTCCCGGGATACTGGAACGCAACAGTCAATGCCGGTCCAAGCCTTGCCACCGCATGGCGCGAATTGCAGCTGGTGCTCGATCTGCCCGGCGTCGACGTAGTTGGCTGGCTGACGGTCGCGTTCTACCTGCTCTACCACCCCCTCATCGAACTCGCCATGCACGGCGACAGTTTCGGCAAGCGCATGATGGGCGTCACCGTGGTTTCGCTCGACGGATCAAGACCAACTGTGCGCCAGGTGCTCGTCCGCAATCTCTGGCGCGCCATCGAATTCCTGCCGTTCGCCTACCTTTGGGGAATGCACGCGATCAAGCAGTCCAGTGAAAATGCGCGCACTGGCGATATGATTGCCGGCACGCGCGTTGTGATGCGCACTTGACGATGAACAAAGCAAATGCCAGATTGCACGCCATGATTCACACGACACCGAAAACCCGGAAACACAAACCGCCGCCAGGTGCGGGCGACGTGTTTCCGGCTGCGTAAAACAACAGGCACAACCGGACAAGACGAACCCCGCAGCGGCAACGGTGCGGGTTTTTTTGTGTCCGCATTCCAGCCGCTCAAACAAGGAAACCCGAGAATGAGCGAGCAAGAACAGAATTCGTGGATCGTGATGAAGCTGGGCGGCACCAGCGTGTCGAAAGCGGCATGGTGGGATAACGCTGCGAAAGAAATTCGCGCAGCCGTGGAAGACAATCATCGCGTGCTGGTCGTGCAATCCGCGCTCACGGGTGTGACTGACCTGCTGGAAAAATTGCTGTTCGATGCAACGGACGCAGAACGCGATGCGACGCTCGCGGAAATCGAGAACCGCCATCGCGCGCTCGCCGATGAAATGGGCATCGGCGTTGACCTCATCGCGCCGCGCCTTGAACGCCTGAAGCAACAGGCGCTTGGCGCCGCGCTAACCAGCGAAGTCACGCCGCGATTGCGCGCCGAAGTCCTCGCCGCTGGCGAACTCATGGCGAGCGAGCTCGGACGCAGTTATCTCGAAAGATCCGGTGTGAACGTCCATTGGCAGGATGCGCGCGAGTTGCTGCACGCCGTTTCACCGTCCGCGGACAATCCGCAGCGGCATTTCCTCAACGCGACATGCGACGCAAAACGCGACGCGCAGTTGCGCGAGCGTCTCGCTGCATCAGGCAATGTCGTGCTGACGCAAGGTTTCATTGCGAGCGACGCGAACGGCCGCACTGTCCTGCTCGGTCGCGGCGGCTCGGACACCAGTGCTGCGTGTCTTGCCGGAAAGCTCGGTGCGGAGCGTCTGGAAATCTGGACGGACGTGCCGGGCATGTTCACCGCGAATCCGCGCGACATTCCATCGGCAAGATTATTGAAGCGGCTGGATTACGAAGAGGCCCAGGAAATTGCCGGCACAGGCGCGAAAGTCCTGCATCCGCGCTGCATCGAACCGGTGCGCCGCGCAGGAATTCCGCTCGTGATTCGCTACACGCCAAAACCTGCCATGCCGGGCACTGCGATCGGACCGCAAAGCGCGGACCTTGGCGGACGCGTGAAAGCGATCTCGCTTCGCCGCGGCATCCAGCTCGTGGAAATGGCGACATCCGGCATGTGGCAGCAGGTCGGTTTTCTCGCCGATGCGTTCGCCGCGTTCAAGCAACACGGTTTGTCCATCGATCTTGTTTCGACATCGGAAACCACCGTCACCGTTTCGCTGGATCCACTCGCGAACAGTCTTGATGCCGAAACCGTAAACGCATTGCTCGACGATCTCGGCCACCATTGCCGCGCGCGGCTGATTACCGGCTGCGCCGCGATCAGTCTTGTCGGGCGGCAGATGCGCGCAAATCTCCACCGACTTGCGCCCGCGCTGGAACTGTTCGACGAGCGCCGCGTGCATCTCGTCACCCAGGCCGCGAACGATCTCAACTTCACCGTTGTTGTCGATGAAGCCGATGCCGGTCGCCTCGCGCGGCAACTGCACGCGCTGATGATTCTTGCGGAAGGTGAAGACGAGGTGCTGGGTCCGCCATGGCAGACACTGTTTTCACCCTGCACCGACATTAATGTCGAAACCGCATGGTGGCGCGATGCACGCGATGAACTTCTGCGGAAGGCGTCGCAGGGAACACCGCGCTACGTTTACCACGGTGCATCACTGGATGCTGCAGCGGATCGCGTGAAAACGCTTCCCGTCGAACGCATCTTCTTTGCGATGAAAGCAAACAACAATCCCGACGTGCTGCGCCGTCTTTACGCAAAGGGACTCGGCTTCGAGTGCGTTTCACCCGGCGAGCTTGCGCACGTGCGCGGGTTGTTTCCCGGCATCGCGAATGACCGCCTGCTGTTCACACCGAACTTCGCACCACGAAGCGATTACGCCACGGCGCTTGATGCGGGCGTCACGATCACACTGGACAATCTTTATGCTTTACGTGAATGGCCGGAACTGTTTCGTGAAAAGGAAATCCTGCTGCGCGTCGATCCCGGCCAGGGCGCGGGACATCACAAGCACGTTCGCACGGCGGGCAGTCACAGCAAGTTCGGCATTCCGCTGGAGGAACTTGCCGAAGCCGCTCGGTTGGGTGCGCGCGCCAACGCGAGAATAATTGGGTTGCACGCGCACGCCGGCAGCGGCATTCGCGATCCGCAACTCTGGCAGGATGTCGCGCTGAAACTCGCCGAAGCCGCTGAATCGTTTCCCGACGTTCGTGTTCTCGATCTCGGTGGCGGACTCGGCGTGCCCGAACGCCGTGGCGACGCGCCGCTGGACATGGCGGCACTCGCAGCACTGCTTGCGGAATTCCGCGCCGCGCATCCGCGTTTCGAACTGTGGCTCGAGCCGGGACGCTATCTCGTTGCCGAAGCCGGCGCGCTGCTCGCGCGCGTCACGCAACTCAAGGGCAAGACCGGCGCGCAATATGTCGGCATCGATGCCGGCATGCACACCTTGATTCGCCCCGCGCTTTATGGCGCGCATCACGACATCGTCAACCTTTCACGTCTCGACGAAGCGGCAAGCATCACCGCAAGCGTCGTCGGCCCGATCTGCGAAACGGGAGATATTCTCGGCATCGAACGACGCCTGCCGGAATGCCGTGAAGGCGACGTCATGTTGATTGCAAACGCCGGCGCGTACGGCCGCGTGATGAGTTCGGAGTACAATTTGCGTGGAATGCCGGACGAAACGCACTTATAGGCTCGTGACTGACGAAACCAGGGGCCTCCGTGATCACGGAAGAAAGTGGGATAATGAAACGCGGAAACGGATTTTTAGATAACAGGAGAATTGCTACATAAAAGCTGTCGCGAGCGGCGGCTTTGTGTCTTTCTTGTTTTTGCCGCCGCAATTTTGTCCTGAGAAAAGTGGCGCAATACTCGTACTTCTTAAGCTAGTTAAGTTTCTGCGTCGATATTCTTGACTGATTTCTCGTTCCTTTAGAATACCTGTGTCACTTTTTAGTCAAACTAGCGGTTTCAGTTTTTTATCCGGCTGACCTATTGAGACGACAAATACTCGACTAAATCTTCTCCAATCCCAGTTAGCGCGGCCTGAACCGCACTCAATTCCGCATTGCGCCGGGTTTCATAGATGTTCGCATCATTATCCGATTGCTCGATCCGGAATTCGTGCGTAGCTGAGACTGTATACGGCACAATACCTGTCCTGACATCAAGAACGACCGCCTCAACATTACAGAATGATTTCGACGTATTGGCCGCGAAAAATCGGAATTTCTGATATGTCTGGCAGGACGTTTGGTAAACCACCAACAAATCCACTTGAAAGCGCGACGCGGCCTCCCGGAAAGGCGTAACCGAATGATTTGTCGGAATCAATAATGACGGAAGATACTCGGCATTAACTACCGATCGAGCCGTTTCCAGTTGATTCGTGAACTCGTTGCGTACCGATTCAGCAGTTCGCGACAGCTCATCGGAGTAGCCTCGCCATAACTCCCTTCCAAGGGATAGAACAGCAATCTTTGCACTTTCCGGCGCATGATACTCATAGCTCAGAATGCGTTCGATATCCGCATCGGTGAGAACGGCTGCGTCGCTGGAAAACAGTGATAGTTGAGGCTCG
>DASVDI010000014.1:0-20007 GCA_036381175.1 Gammaproteobacteria bacterium | reverse complement strand
GTATCGAAGTATCGAAGTATCGAAGTATCGAAGTATCGAAGTATCGAAGTATCGAAGTATCGAAGTATCGAAGTATCGAAGTATCGAAGTATCGAAGTATCGAAGTATCGAAGTATCGAAGTATCGAAGTATCGAATTTTTTCTCTTGCGAAAATGCCAGGGGAACTCAGCCCCCTTTGCAAAAGGGGGCCGACTCGCGCAGCGAGCCGGGGGGATTTCTGCGCACGTACGCGGCTTGATTTCACAGTCAAAAAAAACCGCGGCATCAAGCCGCGATCTTTGCAAACGTGAATCGCGCAGATCGAAGTTCGTAATACCTTCCTGCGGTTACGATCCTATTCCATCCACGTCGAAACCTTCGCCACGTCTTCCGCCGTCAACGTGCCTGCCGCCTGCTTCAATCGCAGGGTGTCGAGAACGTAGTCGTAACGGGCGCCCTGGTAGTTGATCAGCGCCTGCAGTTCGTTGCGGCGCGCGTCCAGCACGTCGACTGCCGTGCGCGTGCCGACTTCGTAGCCGGCCTGCGTGGCTTTCAGCGCGGTCTGCGCGGATTCATAGGCTTGCTTCAGCGCCTGCACGCGTGCGATGTCGGAAATCACGCTGAGATAGCTGTCGCGCGTCTGCGCTTCCGCGGTGCGCATTGCCTGCTTGAGCGCGGAACGCGAAGCGCTTTCCTGGTACGCGGCTTCACGCACGCGGCTTTGCGTGCTGCCGCCACTGAAGATTGGCACGTTCAATTGCAGGCCGATGAAATCGCTTGAGCGCGTGATGCTGCCGTTACCCGCAGCGGGCGGAAGGCTGGTGAAATCAAGGCTGTCGAAATCCCCGTCGGATTCGGAATGGCGCGCCACCAGGTCCAGCGTCGGATAATGACCGGAGCGTCGAATGTCCGTGACCTGCTCGGCGGACTCCAGCGCGAAGCGGCTGGCGATCACGTTCAGGTTCTGCGCGAGCGCCGTATCCACCCAGGCGTCCGCGCTGCTCGGCTGCGGGGCGATCAAGGGCATTTCACCCGTCGGCGCCGCCGGGTCTTCGACGTACTCGCCGATCACCGCGCGCAGGTTTTCACTGGCCGAATTGGCCGCCTGTTCCGCGGCGATGACTTCCGCCGTCGCCTGGTCGAACGCCGCCTGCGATTCCTGCACGTCGGTGATTGCGATCAGGCCGACCTCGAAACGCTTCCGCGACTGCTCAAGTTGGCGGCCGATGGCTTCCTTGTTGATGAGCGCCGCCTCCAGGCTGTCTTCGGTCGCGAGCAGGTTGAAGTAGGCTTCCGCAACGCGAACGATCAACTCCTGCTGCGCCGCGTGGAACTCCGCTTCAGCGCGCGCGACTTCTGCCGCGGCCTGCTGAATCTGGTTGATGGTGGCCCAGTTGAAAATGGTCTGGCTCAGGCTGACTGACCATGACGTATCAGTCGATTCGTTCTCCGAATCGTCCAGGAAGATCTGGCCGGCGAAGAACTGTTCGCCCTCGCTGGTCGAATTCGTGCGTCCGTATTCCACGGTGCCCTGGATCTGCGGCAGATACTGCGCGCGCGCCTGCGGCTTGAGCTCCTGCGCGGCCTGGAAGTTCGCCGCGGCAATGGCGATCTGGGGATCGTTCTCCACGGCAAGCCGGTAAACATCGAGCAGATCGGCGGCGACAACGGGGCTCGCTGCGGTAAAACCGCCGAGCAGGCCGCCCAGGATCAAGGAAAATTTCGCGTTTTTCATGTATTCGTCCTGCCTGTTTTTCGGATTCGAATCCTGGTTCGTTCGGGTTAGGTGTTATAGTGAAATATATCACCACACCCGTGACAATGCCAAGTAAGACTACTCAGATCGGTATTTGTTCAATTCCCTGCCAGCAACAATCCGGCATCAATACCGTGGCATTTGTGGATCGATTTCACGGGACCAGGCTTCGATACCGCCGGCAAGATTCCCCACGTTCGTGAAACCGTTCTGCTCAAGGAAGCAAGCGGCGTGCCAACTCCGGATACCGTGGTGGCAATAGACGATCACCGGCTCGCGAATGTTCAATTCCCCCAGCCGGGACGGCAGTTCCGCGATCGGAATGTGTATCGCGCCGGGAAGCCGTGCCAGCTGGTATTCCCACGCCTCGCGCACGTCCAGCAGTTGTCCGCCGGCGTCCGCAAGGTGTTCGCGGACGGCCTTTGGCGCCAGTTGGCGGACCGGCATGCTCAAAAATCGAAACGTTTCGGGTTCCAGGCGTTGACCAGCGCGGGGAGGTCCGTGTCGAACAGGCTGGTCCTCGCCCAGTCGTCTTCGGAAACCCGCGTATGCAACTGGGCTTCCATGATTGGTTCATTGCCGATGATCGCGAACAGGCGCCCGCCGATTTTCAGTTTCCGCCGGAACGAATCGTGCAGCACCGGCATGGAACCGGTCACGGCGATGCAGTCGTATTCTTCGCTGAAGCCGCCGAGCGTCGCGGCATCGCGGGTTTCCAGGCGAACGTTATGCACGTTCAATCCGCCCAGCGCCTGCTTCGCGCCTTTCGTGAATTCCTCGCGGATATCCACCGAATGTACCGTGCCGCCGAGCTGCGCGAGCAGCGCCGTCACCCAGCCCGTGCCGGTGCCGATCTCGAGAATGCTGTCGTCATTGTTGATTTCCAGCGCCTGGAGCAGGCGGCCTTCCACCTTCGGCTGCATCATCACTTCGCCGTCTCCGAGCGGAACGTGCGTGTCCGCATAAGCGAGACCACGGTAGCGCGCGGGCACGAAATGGTCGCGCGGCAGGACCCTCATCACGTCGAGCACTTTCGGATCGAGGACTTCCCAGGTGCGGACCTGGCGCTCGACCATGTATTCACGAAGGCTGGCAAGATCGGTCTCGGGTTTCGCGGCAGTTGACATGTTGATAGTCCGGAAAAGGCGTGAAAGACAGCGGAAAACGGGGAGCAAATGGTATTGGGTTGGGTCGTCGCTGGCAAGCGACGAGGCGGTCATTTGCTGCGAGCGCGGTTACAATACCGCTCTTTCTCCGGCTCACCGTATCGAAAGAGCTGTGGGCCGAAATCCAGACTGCAACAGGGGAGCCTGATGAGCGCCATTCCCGAGGAATTTGCCCGCCGCACCCGCGAGCTCGCTGACGAAATCACGCGGCCACTGCCGAATTCGCAACGCGTTTACATCACGGGTTCGCGCGCGGACATCCGCGTTCCGATGCGTGAAATCCGCCAATCGCCGACAAAGGCGCTGACCGGCAATCTCGAAAATCCCCCCGTCACGGTTTACGACACCTCCGGGCCTTACACCGATCAGGCCATGAAAATCGACCTGCGCGCCGGACTCGCCGCGCTGCGCGAGCCGTGGATACGCGAACGCGACGACACGCAGCCGCTCGACGGGCCGACATCGAAGTACGGACAGAAGCGCGCCGACGACGCGGCGCTTGCGAAACTGCGCTTCGAACACATTCGCAAGCCGCGCGTCGCGAAGGCGGGTAAAAACGTTTCGCAGATGCATTACGCGAAGCAGGGCGTCATCACGCCGGAAATGGAATACGTCGCCATCCGCGAATCGCGGCGGCTGGCAGAAATGCGTGAAGCCTACGAAAAGGCCGGTTACCTGAATCAGCATCCGGGTCACGCATTCGGCGCGAACATTCCCGACGACATCACGCCGGAATTCGTGCGCTCGGAAATCGCGCGCGGTCGCGCGATCATTCCCGCGAACATCAACCATCCCGAACTCGAGCCGATGATCATCGGCCGCAACTTCCTCACCAAGATCAACGCGAACATCGGCAACTCCGCGGTCACGTCATCGATTGAAGAAGAAGTGGAGAAAATGGTCTGGGCGACGCGCTGGGGCGCGGACACGGTGATGGACCTTTCCACCGGAAAACACATCCACGAAACGCGCGAATGGATCCTGCGCAACTCGCCGGTTCCCATCGGCACCGTGCCGATCTACCAGGCGCTGGAAAAAGTCGATGGAAAAGCGGAAGACCTCACTTGGGAAATCTTCCGTGACACCTTGATCGAGCAGGCCGAGCAGGGCGTCTCGTATTTCACCATCCACGCGGGCGTGCGCCTGCCGTTCGTGCCGATGACCGCGAAGCGCGTCACCGGCATCGTTTCGCGTGGCGGCTCCATCATGGCGAAGTGGTGTCTCGCTCATCACCAGGAATCATTCCTCTACACGCGCTTCGAAGAAATCTGCGAATTGATGAAAGCCTATGACGTGTCGTTCTCGCTGGGAGACGGCTTGCGTCCGGGATCAATCGCGGATGCAAACGATGAAGCGCAACTCTCCGAGCTGCGCACGCTCGGCGAGCTGACGAAGATCGCCTGGGAACACGACGTGCAAGTGATGATCGAAGGTCCCGGCCATGTTCCCTTGCAGCTCATCAAGGAAAACATGGACGAGCAGCTGAAGCATTGTTTCGAGGCGCCGTTCTATACGCTCGGTCCGCTCACCACCGACATCGCGCCTGGTTATGACCACATCACTTCAGCCATTGGTGCTGCAAACATCGGCTGGTACGGCACCGCGATGCTTTGTTACGTCACGCCAAAAGAACATCTCGGCCTGCCGGACAAGAACGATGTGCGTGAAGGCATCATCACCTACAAGATCGCCGCACACGCATCCGATCTCGGAAAAGGTTTTCCCGGTGCGCAGGTGCGCGACAACGCGCTCTCGAAAGCGCGCTTCGAATTCCGCTGGGAAGATCAATTCAACCTTTCGCTCGATCCCGAACGTGCACGCGACTTCCACGACCAGACCTTGCCGAAGGAAGGCCACAAGATCGCGCACTTCTGCTCCATGTGCGGCCCGAAATTCTGTTCCATGGAAATCTCGCAACAGGTGCGTGATTACGCAGCGAAGCTCGAAGAAAAGGAAGGCGGCATGCAGGAAATGTCGGAGAAGTTTCGCGAAGCGGGCGCCGAAGTTTACAAGAAGGCATGAACTTCATGACGGGGAAAGGTTTTGCCGACCAATAAGCGTAATGGATTGGATAGGCAAGATTTCGGCCTGGTTATGAAGCGCAGTTAAAAATCAACTAGAAAGACTGGATCAATGGCAGCGAAGCATCCAAATAAATTTATTGAAAAAGGTAATCGGGAAGTCGTTACAGACTTTTACGTCCCTTCTGATATCGAAAACGTGAAGGGAGAGCTTCGGTTCAAGATCTTCATCAGACTGAATGCCAAAGGAATCCGGTTCAAGAATGTTTCGTTTATGCATTGCGTTTTTGACGGCTGTTACATGCGTGAATGTGTTTTCGATAGCTGTGACTTTACAGGTTGTCGATTTGTCGCATCCAACTTCCATCAGACAATTTTTGCTGGCTGCGATTTCCGTTACGCGACATTTGACAAGACTTTGATAGACAGCGAGATACTCGAGAGCGAAGCGCCAAAAGAAGAAAATTTGCGTATGCACTTCTCACGTTCCTTGAGAACCAACTATCAACAATTGGGCGACGCAAAATCGGTTAACAAGGCGATTAGCATTGAGTTGGGCGCCACGTCGCAGTATCTCCATAAATCATGGGCGTCGAAGGAGACTTACTACAAGGAGAAGTACGGTGGGCTGTTGAAAAGAGGCATACAGCTGCTTAAGTGGCTAGAATTTTGGGTGCTTCACGCAATTTGGGGGAACGGTGAAAGCATAGTGAAGTTGATGCGTTCCCTTTTAATTGTAGTGGCTGTAATAGCCGTATACGACACAATTAAGAACGGAGATCCGTTGGATTTGAGTCAGTATTGGGGCGGGCTGTTAAGGGCCCCATCGATCTTTCTCGGCGTTCTGGCGCCAACCAATTTCTCTACGGTGGCCCTCTCGGCAATTGTCGGTACTAGATTTGTAGCGTTTGCGCTGTTGACAACTCTTCTTGTGAAAAGGTTTAGTCGTCGATGAGAACTCATCTATATGCCTTCGGCTCTGTATGTAGGGGGGAGATTGATAAGTCATCGGACATCGATCTCCTCGCCTGCTTGTCAGCACCTAGTGCTGGGATAGACGCAAATCGATTCTCGATTTATTCCCATGAAAGAATTCGGGAGCTTTGGTTTGAGGGGAACCCATTTGCCTGGCATCTGCATCTGGAGTCCAAGCTGCTTTATTCATCAGACGGGAACGATTTTATTTACGAGCTTGGTCGGCCAGCCGAGTATTCCAAATCCACCGAGGATTGCGAGAAGTTCCGTTCGCTTTTCTTGGAATCATTGGGTTCGCTCGAAGCGTCCAGCAATAGCCCTACGTTCGATATATCATGTATGTTTCTTGCAGCTAGGAATTTTGCAACCTGTTATTCGTTAGGTTTGGGGGCGCCGGTTTTTTCGAGATTCTCGCCGTTAATGATAGAGAACCCGCTGCCCATTTCGCAGGAGGATTTCGGTATCTATGCGAGAGCACGAATTTTATCGACAAGAGGCCGTGGAGCACCCTTGTGTGAAAGTGAACTTGGTGACGTTGAGTCTTCGGCTAAGACGGTTATTGCTTGGATGAACAAGTTGAGCGAGCGTCTATCGTTGGAGAGCGCTGATGAGTGAGTTCAATAACAGAATAGCGGCGCAAAGACAGATTCTCTTTCACGTCAACCGAATTCGATGGGATGAGGAGCTCTTTGGAATGTCTAACGGTGCAATTAGGCGATGGGTTAACGTCAACAACATCGGGGCTGCGTCGAAGTTGGCAGCATTGATCAGTGAAGCCGCTGACAAGCTTTTTTTTCTGTCCAATAAGAGCCAAGAGCAGGTGACGGACGAGTACAAACTTCTCTCCGCAGAGGTCTCGATGTTAACAACTAAGATCGCAAGTGCCGTTGACGATGTTCGGCTGGGAAAACAGGGCAACCAAAGCGTCGAGTAGGTCGGGGCAAGCTCGTAATTCCTACCTCGCCGCATCGCCCTGCTGCTTCAATCATCGTTTCTCATCAAGCATTCATCCACGTGCCGACACATCCAGCGGACCAACGCAGCGGAATACAGTTCTGCCGAGCGGGTGAGGGCGCCGTTTATCTCCAGGTACCGGCGTCGCTCAGATGGAGCGTCGGGCTCGGAGTCGGTGAGTTGGTCGGCGATCGCGGCATTGAGGCCACGCAGGATGTAAGCCAGCGATTCTGGGGCGATTTCCGCCTCGTCGTCGTTCAACAGCTTGCGAATATCTTCCATGACTCACTCCGTCCGAACGTCCATTCACTACTGACACGTATAAGTGGTAGACGGATAAGTGTCAAGCGGCAAGATTGCCGGCATGACAGAAGCCAAAGACAAAGCCGCACGCGAGGCCCTCGGAAGGGCGATCGCGAAACGCCGAGATGAACTCGATCTATCGCAGGAAGAGCTTGCGTTCCGTGCAGAAATGCATCGCAGCTACCTGGGCGACGTGGAATGCGGAAAGCGAAACCTTTCGTTGAAGAATATTCTGAAAATCTGTCGCGGGCTGAAGGTTTCTGCCTTTGAACTGTTCAAACTAGCGGGACTTTAGCCAGCCCAAGGCGTGACAAGCGGAGTGGGGCAGGGAGAAGTAGGTTTCGTGCCGCACGTTGGTTACCCCAACCTTCGATGCTAATCAGGAGCAAGTTGTGGCAAGTAGAAAGCAATCACTTGAAAAGTTGAGTGCAATCTTTGAAGAGCGCAAATCAAATGAAACCGATATGGCTTTTCGAAACATGTTTGCCTGTGCGTGCTATTTATCAATGCTCGGGCAAAATGAGGCCGGAAGAAAGCAATTGATAAGCCTTTTTGACTGGCTCGGGTGGGGTAAGCGAAAGACGTATTTTCGTGCAATTCTTGATTCGTTTACGGAGTACGCGCCTGAGTATGCGTCGGAAATCTCCGCCAATCACGAAATCAACAAGGTTATCTCTGGCTTCGAGCCTGCCCCGAGGTGATATTAAAGTCGCACTTTTGCCATAGGCGGTGGACATGAAAGTTGATTACGAACTCATGCAACGCAGGTTGACGTTACTGGCGGCGCTTTCGAAAGGGGAGCGTGCGATTCTTGAAAAAAGAACCGTTACCAATGCCCAGGCCAGGGAGAGAATGGCTAAATGGCTGAAATAATCTGGATGTTCTGATAATGCGCCGCCTCCTGAGCTCCCATGGCATTTAACGAAATCGAACAACGACGAATACAGAAGGAAATGCAAGCGTTCCTAGAACGCAAGCGCCCGCCGCCGCACATTCGCCCGGAGCTGGACATTGGCTATCGCATGAGCGGGCAAAGCATCGAGATATTCGAAATGCGCCCGCACTGGCAGGATCGAACACGTATCATGGAAAGTCCGGTCGCGAAGGCCACCTTCGTGAAAACTCGGCGGTGTTGGAAAATCTTCTGGATGCGCGCCGACCTCAAATGGCATTGCTATGAACCGCGCGGAACGGTGCGCCATCTGTCTGAGTTCCTGGCGGAAGTCGAGACTGATCCTTACGCCTGCTTCTGGGGTTGAGAATCGCGGGAAATGCCCATTTGTAATCCGCGCTTTCCTGTGAAAAATCCTGTGCCAAATCCGAATCCGGAATCTGCATCTCTTGTCGTTCTGAATTCCACGTCTTGTGAGTGTAATCCGCACGAGCGTCAGCAAATCGAATGGCAACACTGCCATGTGGCTGCTATAACCAGTCCATCACAAGCGTTCGCACGACAGTCCTTTCGTTGATCATCTGGTAGTGCCAATCAAGGAGAAAGCCATGGGGATTAAACCAGGTCCAAAAAGAACTGCTAAAACAACCGGAAAACCGGACAGGCGCCAACGGGATAACAAAAATGTTCCCGGTAATACTCCATCACTCAAGCCGCACAAACACAAGAAAGGCGACTAGCAAGTAGGTTGGGTGAGCGGCGGGGATCGGGAATACCTCACCCCAACCTACGCGGACTACAAGATCGCCGCGCACGGCATCCGACCTGGGCAAGGGTGCGCGACAACGCGCTCTCGAAAGCGCGTTTCGAGTTCCGCTGGGAAGACCAATTCAACCTGAGTCTTGATCCCGAGCGTGCGCGTGACTTTCGCGACCAGACCTTGCCGAAGGAAGGCCGCAAAATCGCGCACTTCTGCTCCATGTGCGGCCCGAAATTCTGTTCCATGGAAATATCGCAGCAGGTGCGTGACTACGCCGCAAAGTTGGAAGAGAAAGAAGGCGGCATGCAGGAGATGTCGGAGAAGTTTCGCGAAGCAGGCGCGGAGGTGTACCGCAAGACGTGAAAGGCAATGGACAGGATTTACAGGATTTTTCAGGATTAACAGGATTAAGGAACCTCTGATAAATTTTCCGACCGTCATTCCCGCGTAGGCGGGAATCCAGTTAAACCAAGCAGATACTTTTCCGGTCTCACGGGAATAGCGAATAAATCAGAGCTTCCTTAACAGGATTTTGGAAATCAATGAACTGGAACGATATCCCGAATCTCAAAACTCCCGAAGCGGCTGCGCGGGAATGGCTCGCAACAGTGACAGCGGATGGTCAGTTTTCATACGCCGTCACGACCGTACAGGTGGCTGCATTTGCAAGGCTTTCGGATGTTGAGAAATTCGAGTGGGTGGCAGAGGCAAGATCGTTCGCACTCCGGCTGCATTCCGGATCGCCATCAGATCAGGTGTAGCGCGCTACGGATTCATCAGGCGCATTGGCTGCTGCCAGAACGGGCGCGGCGGTAAAGTTATTATGGACATATCTGGTGTGCTCGAGAGGGCTTGATCGATGGTGTACCTATTTCAGAGGATCATTCTGAATAATTTCCAATGGACGAGGCCGTCACCGGGAAGGCTCGGCGCCTCCGGCGAAGGTGAGTACGTTCAAAAGAACGGCTTCGGGCACGAAGATTGGAACTTCAATAATACTCTCCTCGTTGATGGTCAGATATTCGGCTACTGCTACTATCGACCTGTGGAGTCGAAGAGAAACGAATGCTTTAGTATCGCGTTCGCTACCTACACGAATAAACAGTGGTACTTGGTAGGTTTCTACCTGAAGAGCACTTTCGATGATGATCCGCCGGCAGACAAAGATGTCCTTCGGCAGAAGATGAGGGACCTGAGGCAACTCGGTCCTAGTCTAGGCAAGGCGTGGCGCGACAAGAGTGATCGAGAGTTCCTGGCAAATCTGAATGATGAAGCTAAGTGGCTGAAGTGGTGTGTCCGTCCGGATGATGCTGTGAGGCTACTACAGCCCATACCAATACCGAAAAAACTCTTTAACACACGGAACTATCGGATTACGAAGCCGACCGAGGTGGAGGAAACTCTTTTTAAGAAGCTCTTAAATCTCGCACAATCCGATGCTGCAATAGAAGACTACGCATCTGATAGCGAGTTCCCGGAGGGGCGAGAGCTTGAAAAAAAACACAAGGTTCGCGAGAGAAACCAAGCACTCGTCAAAGCTGCGAAGGACGCGTTTAAGAAGCGGCATGGTCACGTGTTCTGCCAGATATGCGGCTTCAACTTCGCAAAGCAGTACGGTGAGATCGGCACTGATTTCATAGAAGCTCATCACACGGTGCCGGTCAGCGAGCTGACTGAAAAATCAATGACCAGAGTTAGAGATATAGCGTTGGTTTGTGCAAACTGTCATCGAATGCTACACCGGCGGCGACCGTGGTTGTCCATGAAAGAGTTGAAAGATCTGGCTGTTGATTATGTATAACAACGGCCCCGCAGGTCGTGCTATGCGAAGCGTGTGCGCGCGAGTAGGTTGGGGATGAGCAAAGCAAGCTCCAACATCGAAATCGTGTTGAGCTTCTGGAATAGCTCACTCCAGGCGTAGGGCGGACTTTGTCCGCCTTTTCATCTGTTGAAATTCACTCGCCGAAATTTCCGCCTTCCTGAAGATCATGGTGGTTGGCGGGCAAAGCCCGCCCTACGAAACTGCTTCCCCAATCGCGCGAGTACGCGCCGCGATCAACCCATCGATTGAAACTCGAGTGCGGCCAGGCTACGGGTGTCGCGCACAGACCGTGCTTGACGGGGTTGTAGTGAATGTAATCGAGGTGATTTGCGAAATCGGTTTCGTTGCGAATCAGGTGTTCCCAGAATCTTTTCTGCCAGCAGGTCATCGACATCAATCCGGTTTGTTCACGCAAGGCTTTTGTGAATCGTCCCTTGATCATCCCCAAACGGGCGGAGAATGCTGCGTCGCCTTCGGGAAGCGTCCAGATCGCATGCAAGTGGTCGGGAAGAATGACGATCGCATCGGTGGTGTACGGCTTGATGTCGCGGACTTCTCGAAGAATGCGTCGGAGCAGGGCGACGTTCCCGGGTTCGGCAAATATCGGTTGCCGCGCGTGCGCAACGACGGTGAAGAAATAAGTGGCGCCCGCAGTTTTGACGCGGCGGTAGTTGGGCATTCCGTTGCCTCCTGTCGGGATTTGTAGGGCGGACTTGTCCGCCATCATCGATTGGCAGGCGAAGCCTGCTCTGCTGCTAATTCGGCTTTCGTAGGTCGGACTTGTCCGACATTATCGGGTGGCGGGCAAAGCCCGCCCTACGATTTGAAGCAGTCGGGGGCGTGTTCGCGGATCGAGGAGACTTCTTCGCCAGTCCAGATCACGTGGTCGAGCAATTCGACGTTCAGGATTCTTCCAGCTTCCGCTACGCGTTTCGTGACTTCGAGGTCATGGGCAGATGGAGTTGGTTTTCCCGTCGGATGGTTATGAACAAGGATGAGATTCGCGGCACCAAGTAACAAGGCGTTGCGAAAGATGACGCGCGGGTCCATGTCCACGTAGTTCTGGCCGCCCGATGCGATGACCTTGTAGCCCCGGACTTCATTCGCGGCATTCAGAATCAACAGAACCAGGTGTTCCTGATCCTCTTCAAGAGTTGCGAATATCTTGTCGAGTAGGTCTTTCAGGTCATGCGGGCGTGTGATGGTTTCGAGTTCCACTTTCGGCATCTTGGCGATGAACTCAAGAACTCGGAACGCACCGTTTACCTTCTCCTTTCGGTAAACCGTTTCGATATTCTCGAAATTGATGATGTTGACGGTTTTCTTTTCCATCCCGGGAGTTCTCTCTTTCTCGTCTGTCCTTATGGAAAAGTGTAGCGTAATCGTTATGGAATTGTGCTGGAATATCTTGTGGTGTTGCAGTCGGCGGGCCGGCTCGAAGCGCAGGCGAGATGGCGCAGAGGCTTTTTCGAAGGGAGTTCAGCATGACGCGCGGAGTGATGATTATCCTCGGGTTGGTTATGGCAGCATTTGCGCTGGCGTATTCTTCACGATCTTTAAGCAGGGATGACGATGGCAAGCAGGCAGGGAAGATGAATCAATCCACGGCGCTGGAGAAGGTCAAGCAATGGGCGAACCCCGATGCCACGGTGAGCACGTTCGAAGCGGTGTCGGTTCCGGGAATGTCGCTGTTCTCGTTCACCCCGTCTCCGTCCGACAGCGTATTCATGCACGATTTCACGCCGCCGCGTTGGGGCGTGTTGATCCGGCATGATGATGCGGCGATCCTCTCGGGCAAGGACGGAATGAAGGCGGCATTGGATGCCGGTGTAAGTGATCCTGAGGAAATCGCGCGACTCGCGTTACTCTTTCTCCACGATCACGGTGAATTCGCAGACGATGCGGAGCCGCCTTTCTTTCAGCGCGAATCTCTCATCTATTACTGGCGTCGCAACGACATGAACCGTCAACTCATGAAAGCACAACTTGACCGGGATGCGCTGACCGTCGTGATCGAGCCGGTGGTCGAGGTGAACGGAAGTGTCCGCTAGCGGCTTTTCCGGGTTGGGTGGATTCCCATGGAGGTTGCGTTGATCGTTTTACTCACAGCATTGCTTGCCGCAGCCGTTGCCTTTGTTCCGGTCGTGCTGTTCGCGAAACGTCGTCCCGGTTACAGCCACATCCGCCAGACGATCAGTGAACTTGGCGAAACCGGCGCGCCGGACGCGAAGAAAGTCGCCATCTTCGCGTTCGCGCCGGCGGGCCACACGATCTGGTTGTTTGTCGCGGCGCTGGCCTTCGCGGTGCCGCAACTCAGCGAGGGACCAGGGCTCTGGCTGTTTGCGCTGCTCGGCGCGGCTTATGTCGGGGCGGCGATGTTTCCCTGCGATCCCGGCGCGCCGCTGTGGGGAACGTGGCGAAACAACCTCCATAATCTTCTCGCGGGCATCGGTTATCTCGGCGCGATTGCGGGGATGATCGAACTCGGCCGCGCGATGGAAGACGTTCCGGTGTTGCAATCCATTGCGGAGTTTTCACAGCTCATGGGACAAGCGACATTGTTCGGTGTGTTCCTGTTGTCTTTCCCTTCTCCCATCCGTGGGTTGATCCAGCGCATCGTCGAAGCAGTCTTCTACGGGTGGATGCTGCTGGTCGCCGTGACACTTCTCGTGAACTGACATGACGTTCAAGGACCATTTTTCCGGTCACGCGAATCACTACGCGCGCGCGCGGCCCGATTATCCCGACGGCTTGTTCGAATGGCTGGCGACGCAATGCAAGGAACGGACGCGTGCGTGGGATTGCGCGACGGGCAGCGGTCAGGCGGCGCGGCAACTCGCGGAACGTTTCGAGCACGTGGTTGCTACCGACGCGAGTGCTGCGCAGATCGCCAACGCGAAACCGGCGGCGAACATCGAATACCGTGTCGCACCTGCTGAACATTCCAGGCTTGATGATGCGAGCGTTGATCTCGTGACGGTCGCACAGGCACTGCACTGGTTTGATGTGGAAAAATTTTACGTCGAAGCGAAGCGTGTGTTGAAACCCAGCGGCGTGATCGCGGCGTGGGGCTATCACTTGACGCGCGTGCAGCCTGAAATCGACCGCATTATCGAGGTGTTCGATGAGGAGATCATCGGGCCGTTCTGGCCGCCAGAGCGTCGCCACATCGACAACCGTTACCAGGATTTGCCATTTCCTTTCACGCATATCGCGGTGCCGGAATTCACCATGCACCTTGCATGGAGTCGCGAGCAGTTTCTTGCCTACATTGCGACGTGGTCCGCCGTGCAGCGTTACCGCAAGGAGAAAGATCACGATCCGATGGTGTGGCTGGAAAACGAGATCGCGGCGTACTGGAATCCCGGTGAGGTGCTTGATGTTTCGTGGCCGATGTTCTTTCTCGCCGGTCGCAATATGTAGGGCGGGCTTTGCCCGCCATTTTTGAAGTGGCGGGCAAAGCCCGCCCTACGAATCCGAATAGCGGCGCAATGATTCGACCGGAATCTTCAGCTCTTCGATCGTTTCCGGCTGCAGGGTGATGTGATCAATGCCGTAGGTTTCATCCAGGTGTTTCTTCAATCGCCGCAGCACGGGCTCCCAGTCGGCGAGACTGTTGACGATGACGTGCGCAGACAACGCAACCGTGTGTGAATCCAACCGCCAGATGTGCAGGTCGTGCACGGAGCGCACGCCTTCGACGCCGGCCATTCCGTGACCGACGCGCGGCAGGTCGATGCCGGGCGGCACGCCTTCCATCACAACATGAAACGCTTCCTTCAACAGGCCCAGCGCGGAAACAAGAATCAGCACACTGATGAACAGCGACAGCAGCGGATCGATCGGTGTCCAGCCGGTGAGAAGGATCACGGCGCCGGATACGAGTGCGGCCACGGAGCCGAGCAGGTCACCCATGACGTGCAGAAGCGCACCACGCACGTTGATGGTCTTCTCACCGCGCATCAGTATCCACGCCACGCCGATGTTCATTGCAAGACCAATCGCCGCGACGATCAGCACAATCATTCCCTGGACTTCAGGCGGATCCGGAATGCGTCGGATCGCACTGTACACAATGCCGCCGACAATCAGCAGCATGAACACGGCGTTGACGATCGCCGACACCACTTCCGCGCGGCCGAAACCGAAGGAGAGTTTTTCGGATGCAGGGCGTCGCGCCAGCCGCGCGGCAAAGGCGGCAAGGCCGAGTGAAATCGAATCGGTGACCATGTGACCGGCATCGCCCATCAGGGCGAGTGAATTCGCGAACCAGCCGGTTACTGCTTCGACGCCGGCGAAACCCAGCGTGAAGAACAGCGCGATGAACAACTGTCGCGAGTTGCGGTCGTGGTGATGGTGGTCGTGTTCAAACATGCGGATATTCTAGGTGCGACGACGTGATGATGCGAGAACGATTGCGAGGCGGAATGTTGGGGTTCGGGAATACCTCACCCCAACCTACGAAGAAGTCAGTTTACGGGAATCACCGCGTCTGCGACGACAATTGCCGGATTGTCCGCCGGATGGATGGAGACGGCCTTGGCACTGATGGCGTAAATGAAATCGCCGATGAAGAAACTGCGGCGAATGTCCGGCGAATAGTAATAACCGCTGTCATTCGAGCCGAAATAGGCGGAATGATCGATGCTGCCTTGCGTGGACAACTGATCATCTTCCACCTTGACCAGCTCCAGCGTGCTGGACCATTCCCAGATGCCGTTCGAAACGTGGCTCGCACCGAGTGGCAGCGCGAGCAATCCTCTTTGTGCGTGAAACTGGAACGCCTTGTGTTCGTAGAGTGCTTCCGACTGGCTCCAGTCCATGTCGTCATTCGTGAGGTCGTGTTGCGCGAGCAATGCGGGCGCGCTGATGTCGCTCACATCGAACAAGGAGACAACGGTATTCCAGTTGGCGCCGGTTTCATCGCCGCCGATGCCAACCGCAAGCAGGCGATTATTTTCCAGCGGATGCAAATACATCGAGAAACCGGGAATCTTGAGCTCGCCCGCGATCACCGGTTTCGCCGGATTGGAGAGATCGACGGTGAACAGCGGATCGATCTGCTCAAAGGTGACAAGCCAGGCGATGTCATCGACAAAGCGTGCCGCGAACAACTGTTCGCCGGGCGCGATGCCCGTGATTTCGCCGAGCGGCGTCAGCGCATTGGCGTCGATGCGCAAGGTGTACAAACGCGATTCGATCGCGGCGTCCGTCCACCACCAGCGATTCCCGCCCACCCACGTCGCGATACGCAGCACGCCATCATGTTCGTCCATCGCGAACTGGTTGATCGGCGCGCCTTCAACGCGGCCGCTGCCGACATACGCCAGGCCGTTGTCCGCGATCGCGAACGCATGCACGTTCAGGCGTTCAGCGTCATCGTCGTTCCAGGAATACCACCACCAGTCCTGCGCGCTTTCGGCAAGAAAGAGGTGATTCGACGAAACGTAAACCGTCGGGTAGTTCGAAACGATGTGGCGGGTTTGAAAAATACCGGCATCGTTCAAGTCCAGGCTGACGATGGATGTCACGCCGCTGCCGTTGCTGTCGGTGGGGATTTCGAAACTCGCGCAATCGTTTTCGGTGTAGGGAAGTGTTTCGAGTTCGCCGCCGCCATTTTTTACGTAACTGCGCGGTAACAATGCATCGAGCGACAGCGTTTGGAGATCCGCGAGCGCGGCGGCTTTTGCGGCCTCTTCGGTTTCGTGATTGTTCAGGTATTGCCAGAGGTTGTCGCGTACAGCGTTCGGCAATCTGCCGTGCAGGACAACGCTCGCAGCGGTATCGATTTCGCGTGCCGTGAGATAGCCGCCATCGAAATAACGTTCCTGCACGACCTGTGCCGGCGCCGCGTTGGGCCACTCAACCAGGGTGGTTTTCACGCGTGAGTTCAACATGAACGGCATGTCGGCCACCGGCATGTCGATACCGCCGACCGAGGTCCAGATAGTCGAGATCACCAGCACGCGGTTGTCCGTCAACAGCATCGCGACAGGCGCGCCTTCGATCTCCAGGTTGCCCGCCGGCACGATCTGCCCGGGCGCGGGAATGTCGAAGCGGTGTAACGCGCTGCCCTCAAGCACGAACAGGCGCTCACCGTCCGTCTTCACGAAATCCGCTTCATCGACGCCGGCGACCTGGTTGTTGGTGTAGTCGGTGTTCTCACCGCCGCCGTCCGACGAGCCGTCGTCGGCCTCCGCCGGCGGCACGCCCGGCATGTCCACGGGCATCGGCTGCGGTGAGTCCATCATTTCGAAAAATGTTTCGATTTCCGCGGCGGCGAGTGCTTTCAGTTCAAGCTCAAGCGCCTGGCAACTGGCGGCGGGTTTCAGAACGGTACTACCGCTTTTGCCGAACGCGATGTGTGCTTGCGCGGCGTTTTCGAGCGCCGTTGGTGGTGCATCATGGCTGGAATTGCAGGCGGTGAGCACAAGCGTGCCCAGGATGAGAAGAAAACGGTATCCGCGATCCATGCAGGCGTCCCCGGTTGATGATGACGACCGATTCTAGGATCGCGACCGCAAAAAAAGAAACCGGGCAAAAGCCCGGTTTCGTTTGAAAGTGCGCTGGCTTCAGAACGCCGGCTTGTCCGGTGTCGATTCGTAACGCTTCTGCGAATCGAGAATTTCCTCGCGCGCGGCATCGATGCCTTTCCAGCCTTCGATCTTCACCCACTTGCCTTTTTCGAGATCCTTGTAGTGTTCGAAGAAGTGGCTGATGCGATCCAGCGTCAGCGGGTTGAAGTCTTCGACCGTCTTCATGTGCTTGTAGGCCGGGAAAACCTTGTCGTGCGGAACCGCAATGATCTTCGCGTCTTCACCGGACTCGTCGGTCATGTTCAAAACGCCAAGCGGGCGGCAGCGGATGACCGAACCCGGCTGCACTGGCACGGGCATGACGACCAGCACGTCCAGCGGATCGCCATCGCCGCACAAGGTGTGCGGGATGTAGCCGTAGTTGCACGGGTAATGCATCGGCGTCGTCAGCACGCGATCGACGAACAGCGCGCCGGTGTCCTTGTCGACTTCGTACTTGACGGGTTCGCTGTTCATGGGGATTTCGATGATGACGTTGATGTCATCGGGCAGTTCGCGGCCGCTGGCGACGTCTTGCAGGCTCATTTTTGCGATTTCTCCGGATCCTGGTGGGATTTCTTGTGGGATTTCTGGGGGTTTCGAGGGCGCGGATTATAAAGCAAAAGGCCCGCGAATGCGGGCCTTCCGGTTTTCGACTATCGCCGCATCGCGGCGAAGCCCCCTTTGGAAAAACGGGGGATTTACAACAACGGCACCAGCAACAGCGCCACGATATTGATGATCTTGATCAGCGGGTTGATCGCCGGGCCCGCCGTGTCCTTGTACGGATCGCCCACGGTGTCACCGGTCACGGCGGCCTTGTGCGCCTCCGAACCCTTGCCGCCGTGGTTGCCGTCCTCGATGTATTTCTTGGCGTTATCCCAGGCGCCGCCGCCGGTGGTCATGGAAATGGCGACGAACAGGCCCGTGACAATGGTGCCGATCAGCATGCCGCCAAGCGCGCGCGTGCCGGCGTCATCGCCCATCAGCCAGTTCATCAGGAACACCAGCGCGATGGGTACGAGAATCGGCAGCAGCGAGGGCACGATCATTTCGCGGATCGCCGAGCGGGTGAGCATGTCCACGGCGCGGGAATAATCCGGGCGCGTGGTGCCTTCCATGATGCCCTTGATCTCGCGGAACTGGCGGCGCACTTCGTTCACCACCGAACCCGCCGCGCGTCCCACCGCTTCCATCGCCATGGCGCCGAAGAGGTAGGGCACCAGGCCGCCGATGAACAGACCGATGATGACGGCCGGATCGGACAGCTTGAACTCCACGACCTTGCCGAGCGCTTCGAGGTTGTGCGTGTAGTCCGCGAACAGCACGAGTGCGGCGAGACCGGCCGAGCCTATGGCGTAGCCCTTGGTCACGGCCTTGGTGGTGTTGCCAACCGCATCCAGCGGATCGGTGATGCCGCGAATCTTGTCATCGAGATTCGCCATTTCGGCAATACCACCGGCGTTGTCGGTGATCGGGCCGAAGGCGTCCAGCGCCACGACCATGCCGGTCATGGACAGCATCGCGGTTGCTGCGATCGCGATACCGTACAGGCCGCCGAGTTCGTAGGAACCGTAGATCGCGGCGCACACCGCGAGTACCGGCAGCGCGGTTGATTTCATCGACACGCCGAGGCCCGCGATGATGTTGGTCGCATGGCCCGTTTCCGAGGCCGCTGCCACGTGCTGCACCGGCTTGAATTCCGTGCCGGTGTAGTACTCGGTAATCCACACGATCGCGCCGGTGAGTGCCAGGCCGATCAACGCCGCGCCATAAAGATTCATGGCGTTTTCGCCCATCAGGATCATGGTGATCGGATAGAACGCGATCGCGGCGAGCACGCCGGATGCAATCACACCTTTATAAAGAGCGCCCATGATCTTGCCGCCTTCCTTCGCTTTCACGAAGAAGGTGCCGATGATGGAAGCGACAATGCTCGCGCCGCCGAGCAGCATCGGGTACAGCACGGCGTTCGGGCCTGCCTGGTCCAGCATCAGGCCGCCGAGCAGCATGGTGGCGACCAGCGTCACCGCGTAGGTTTCGAAGAGATCGGCGGCCATGCCGGCGCAATCGCCGACGTTGTCGCCGACGTTATCGGCGATTACTGCCGGGTTGCGCGGATCGTCCTCGGGAATGCCGGCTTCGACCTTGCCGACGAGATCGGCGCCCACATCGGCGCCCTTCGTGAAAATGCCGCCGCCAAGGCGCGCAAAGATGGAAATCAATGAACCGCCGAACGCGAGACCGACCAGTGCATGCAAGGCGCGTTCACTGCCGAGCATTTGCGCGGCGATCATGTAATAACCCGCCACACCGAGAAGGCCGAGGCCCACGACCAGCATGCCTGTCACCGCACCGCCGCGGAATGCGACCTGCATGGCGGCGTTCAGGCCTTCGTTCGCGGCCTGGGCGGTGCGCACATTTGCGCGCACGGAGATGTTCATGCCGATGTAGCCCGCCGCCCCCGAGAACAACGCGCCGATGGCGAAACCAATCGCCGTCGCCCAGTCGAGCACGAAACCCAGCGCCACCAGAAGTACGATCCCGACAATGGCAATAGCCATGTACTGGCGATTCAGGTAGGCGCGCGCGCCTTCCTGCACCGCGCCGGCAATCTCCTGCATCCGTTCGTTGCCGGCCGGCTTCGCCAGCACCCAGCGCACCGACCAGACCCCGTAAAGCAGTGCGAGCACCGCGCACCCCAGCGTAATCCACAAGCCATATTCGACGAGCATCGTCAGTCTCCCCTTGTTATTTCATTGATCGAAAATCCCCGGTGAAGCGATGTTGAATTGGAAAGCCA
>DASVDI010000013.1:0-46409 GCA_036381175.1 Gammaproteobacteria bacterium | reverse complement strand
CGTGCTGTCCGACGGTTCCGGCGTGATCGTGATCGAAGAGTACGAACACGCGAAAGCGCGCGGCGCGAAAATTTATTGCGAGCTGATCGGCATGGGCCAGAGCGGCGACGCGTATCACATCACCTCACCGCCGGAAGACGGTGAAGGCGCGCGCCAGTGCATGGCGGTCGCGCTCAAGGACGCCGGTATTGATGCGGCGGATGTCGATTACATCAACGCGCATGGCACCTCGACGCAGGTTGGCGACAAGGGCGAAACCATTGCTATCAAGCGCGCCTTCGGCGAACACGCAAAACAGGTTGCGGTGTCATCGACGAAATCCATGACCGGGCATCTGCTCGGCGCGGCCGGCGGCGTCGAAGCGATCTTCACCGTGCTTGCGATGCGCGATTCGATCGCGCCGCCGACCATCAATCTTGATAATCCGGCGGAAGGCTGCGATCTCGATTACGTGCCTCACATCGCGCGCGAGATGAAGATCGATGTGGCCATGTCGAATTCCTTCGGCTTCGGCGGCACGAACGGGACACTGGTGTTTCGCAAAGTCTGATCACACACCGCGGCCTTTCGGCCGCGGCGTTTCTTTTAATGATGAGGCGCGACATGGCGATCCGGGAAATTCACGGCACGCCGGACCTGCTGGCGCTGCATCGGCACGATCCCCTTCGTTATCCGCACTTGCTGGAAAGCGCTGCGCGCGGCGAGCCGCTGGGCCGCTTCGACATCCTGTTCGCGTTTCCCGATGAATCACTCGTGCTCGACGGCAATGGCGAACTGCAAGGACCGCACGCCGCATCCGGATTTCTCGATTCCCTTCAAGCATGGATGAACGCGGAACACGCGGCGGTGGAAGAGAGTGCAGCGCATCTGCCGTTTCACGGCGGCTGGTTTGTTTTCCTTGCCTATGAACTGGCCGGCGAGATCGAACCGAAACTGCGATTGTTCCCCGACCGGCGTTGGCCGATTGCATGCGCGACGCGATTTCCCGCCGCGGTGATTCGCGATCATCTCGAGCACAAGAGTTGGCTGGTCAGCGAAGATGAATCGCTGATCGCAACGTTGCTTGCCGATCTTGCTGCTGCCAAGGACATCCCCGAAATCTCACCGCTTGATTTTCAGGACATGTTCGAGGAAGGCGCGCATCGTTATGAACGCATGGTGGAACGCGTCGTGCGTTACATCATCGACGGCGATGTGTTCCAGGCGAATATTTCGCGCGCGTGGACGGGAAATATCGGCAGCGGGATTCCGCACTGGACGATCTACGATCATTTGCGCCGCGCGAACCCCGCGCCGTTTGCCGCACTTGTAACGTGGAACGATCAGGCCATCATCAGTTCGTCGCCCGAACGCCTGGTCGAGATTCGCGGCGAATGCGTGCAGACGCGGCCGATCGCGGGTACGCGTCCGCGCGGTGACGATCCAGAAAGGGATCGCGAATTATTGAATGAATTGATCGCGCATCCGAAGGAACGCGCCGAGCACATCATGCTCATTGATCTCGAGCGCAATGATCTCGGCCGTATTGCCATTCCTGGCAGCGTCGAAGTCAACGAACTGATGGCGCTGGAAAGTTACGCGCACGTGCATCACATCGTCTCGAACGTTCGCGCAAAACGCAGGCCCGGGATCGGCGCCACGGATGTGATTCGCGCGGTATTTCCCGGCGGCACGATCACGGGTTGCCCGAAAGTACGCTGCATGGAAATCATTGCCGAGCTCGAACAGGATTCGCGCTGCGCCTACACGGGTTCGCTGGGTTATTTCAATCGCGACGGCAGCGGCGATTTCAACATTCTCATTCGCACCATCATGCGCAACGGCGAAGACATTTCGTTTCGTGCCGGCGCCGGTATCGTTGCGGATTCGATTCCGGAACGTGAAGTCGCCGAAACGCGCGCCAAGGCGCGCGGCATGCTGCTGGCGCTCGCGGGTGAGCAATGATGATTCTTGTTGATGGACAACGCATTGACAGCGTACCCGCGAACGATCGCGGTCTTGCGTATGGCGACGGCGCGTTCGAAACACTGCGCGCGCGCAAGCGCAAGCTGCCGTTGCTTGAATACCACCTGGAGCGCTTGTTCGCGGGCTTGCGCGTACTCGGAATTCCGCCTGTTTCACAGGAAATACTGCGGCGTGAACTGAATGAGGCCGCGCGCGAGAATCCCGATGGCATCGTGAAGCTGATTGTCACGCGCGGCAGCGGCGCCCGCGGTTACCGCGTGCCGGTGGATTGCGAACCGCGACGCATTATCACGACCGCGCCGCTCAGCATCGACCTCACCGCATGGCGCGAGCGCGGTGTTGTTCTGCGCGTCTGCACGACACCGCTGGAAGGTCCGCGCGCGCTTGACGGCCTGAAACACCTGAATCGTCTTTCGCAAGTACTGGCACGCGCCGAGTGGCGCGATCCCGGCATTCACGAAGGTCTGATGCGCGATGCTGCCGGACACATTGTCGAAGGCACCATGAGCAACCTCTTCGCGGTGTGCAACAATGCGTTGATAACGCCGCCGGTCGGGCCGGGCGTGCGCGGTGTAATGCGAAGACTGGTGCTGGAACTTGCGACTGCCAATGGCATCGAAACCGCGGAACGTTTCCTCGATGATGCAGACATCGAGAAGGCTGACGAATTGTTCATCACCAACAGCGTGATCGGCATGTGTCCGGTTCGACAACTGGCACTTGGATCGGCAAGTCACGCTTTCGGCATTGGTACAATGACGCGAGTGTTGCAGACCGAAATTGAAAACGAACTCGAGCGACGTGCATGTTCCGACGACTGATCATTCTCCTGCCCGTATTCCTGCTTGCCGTCGCGATCTTTGCGGCGTTCACACAATACCAGCGCTGGCAGGCAGCGCCCTTGCCGCTGGGCGCAGATGGCGAAGTCATCCACGTGCCGCCCGGCGTGCCGCTGGATGCGCTCGCGAACCAGCTTGCGGCTGACGGCATCATCGAACATGCCTGGGACTTGAAATTGCTTGCGAGGCTGCGTGGCGACGCCGCGCAGGTGAAAGCCGGCGAATACGAACTCGCGCCGGGCCTGACGCTGGACGGCCTGCTCGACAAGATGGTGGAGGGCGAGGTCAAGCTCTACGCGCTGACCATCGTGGAAGGCATCACGGTTGCGGAGCTTCTTGACCAGCTTGCGGCGCATCCCGCGATCCGTCAGACGCTGGAGGATGAGTCGCCCGTCGCATTGGCGAAAAAGCTGGGCCTGCCCACCGATCACGCCGAAGGCTGGTTTCTTCCGGAGACTTACCATTTTCCGCTCGGCACGACAGATGTCGCCTTCCTGCAGCGCGCGCATAACGCGATGCGCGAGGTGTTGAACGCTGCATGGGCAGAACGCGCGGATGACCTGCCGATCGACTCTGCTTATGAGGCGCTGATTCTCGCGTCCATCATCGAGAAGGAAACTGCGGTGGAATCCGAGCGCACGCGCATCTCAGGCGTGTTTACACGACGGCTGGAACGCGGCATGCGCCTGCAGACGGATCCGACCGTGATTTATGGCCTTGGCGAAAAATATACCGGCGATATTCGTTACCGTGACCTTCGCACCGATACGCCATACAACACTTACACGCGCGCCGGCCTGCCACCGACGCCGATTGCGCTGCCCGGGCGTGAATCCGTTTTCGCTGCCGTGCATCCGGCCGAGGGCGATGCGCTGTATTTCGTTGCGCGCGGTCCGGGTCGCGAACACATCTTTTCTGCCACGCTCGAAGAGCACAACCGCGCTGTCCGCAAATACCAGTCCGAGCGCCAGCCGCTGGAAGAGGACGACGCGAAGTGAAAGGCGTTTTCATCACCGTGGAAGGTGTCGAAGGCACTGGCAAATCCACGCAGCTTGGATACATCCGCGATTTCCTGGAAGCCGCGGGCAAGCCCGTGGTGATGACGCGCGAGCCCGGTGGCACGCCCTTCGCAGAATCGGTGCGCGAGCTGCTGCTTGCACCGCGTTCGGATGCGGTTGCCGCTGACGCCGAACTGCTGCTGATGTTCGCGGCGCGCGCCGCGCACCTCGAAGAACGCATCCGGCCCGCGCTGTCACGCGGCAACTGGGTAGTCTGCGATCGTTTCACGGATGCGACCTACGCCTACCAGGGCGGCGGCCGCGGCCTGCCACACGAGCGCATAAAGGTGCTTGAGGATTTTGTCCAGCAAGGCCTGCATCCTGATATGACGTTGATGCTGGATGCGCCCGTGGATGTCGGCCTCGCGCGTGCACGCAACCGACCGGGCGCGCCGGATCGCTTCGAGCGCGAAGACATCGCGTTCTTCGAACGCGTGCGGCAGGTTTACCACGACCGCGTCGCTGTAGAGCCACAGCGCTTCGTTGTCATTGACGCTGCGCAATCCGTGGACGACGTTCGCGTCGATGTCGAGGCCGCGCTCGCGCGCTTGCTGGAACGCCGCCCATGAGCGCGCCGTTTCCCTGGCTGGAAGACACCTGGCAACGGCTCGCGGGTTATCGGAATGCAGATCGCGTGCCGCACGCGCTGCTGCTTACAGGACCCGCCGGTCTCGGCAAGGTCACGCTTGCGAGAAATTTTCTGAAGCTGCTGCTTTGCCGTAATCCTGTGCAGGACACGGCGTGTGATCAATGCGATTCCTGCGCGCAGTGGCGCGCCCAAAGCCATCCCGATTTTCACGAAGTGACGCTGGAAGAGGACGACAAGGGCAAGCTCAGGAAGCAGATCGTCGTTGACCAGGTTCGCGCGCTGTCCGCGAAAATGTCGCTCACCGCGAGGCAGGGTGGCTGGAAGCTGGTGCTGGTCCAGCCCGCTGACGCGATGAACGTCAATGCCGCGAACAGCTTGCTGAAAACGCTGGAAGAACCGGCGCCAGGAAGTCTCCTCTTGCTCGTCAGTAGCCGGCCGGCGAACCTGCCCGCGACCATCCGCAGCCGCTGCCAGCAACTGGCTGTGCCGCGCCCGCCTGCCCAAGCGAGCTTCGATTGGTTGCGTGCCGAGGGCGTCAGCCAGCCTGAGCTCGCACTGGCGTACGCGCGCGGTGTGCCCTTGCGGGCAAAAGCGCTGGCGGAAAGCGATTTCCTGCGGCAACGCGGCGAGCTGTTGCAACGGCTCGCGGCCGTACAGGGTCGCGGCGCGAGCGTGGTGACGGTGGCGGGAGAATTCGAAGCGCTGGATTCGGTGGCGGTTGTCGAATTCCTCGATGCCGTGACCGACGATCTCGTGAGGCTCTCGCAACTCCCCGAAGATGCCACGCGGCTTCGTAACCCGGACCTGCTTAACTCCTTGAAAACATTGGCTGACCGCGTAAACTTGACGGCGCTGCACCGCTATCGCATAGCCCTCGGGGAGGCGCGGCGACTGGTCGAAACGCCGGTCAACCCGCGCTTGCTGCTCGAATCCCTGTTGCTGCCGTGGGCGGTGGGCATGAACGCCGCGACCAATGAACGGGTACTGGACAGACTGCTGGAAGGATAACCATGGCTACGCCATCTCCGCGTCAGGGCATCCTGACGCTGACCATCAAGGACAAAAGCGCGCTGTACGTCGCGTACATGCCGTTCATCAAGAACGGCGGCCTGTTCATCCCGACCAGCAAACCTTACCGGCTGGGCGACGAAGTCTTCATCCTGCTCACGCTCATGGACCAGACCGAACGCATTCCTGTCGCCGGACGCATCGTCTGGGTGACACCGCGCGGCGCGCAAGGCAAGCGCGCGGCGGGCATTGGCGTGCAGTTCTCCGACCAGGACGGCGGCCAGACGCAGAAGAAGATCGAAACCTATCTTGCCGGCGCGCTGGGTGCGGACCGGCCGACGCACACGATGTAATTGCAGGAGTCCTTCAGGCGCGAACGTTCTCGCCTTCGCGCCTGAAGGCGCTCCTGCCTCTCACCGATGTTGATCGATTCCCACTGCCATCTCGACATGCTCACGCCCGTGAAAGAGGGCGGCGATCTTGACGCCGTGCTCGCGGCAGCGGCCGAAAACGACGTCACGCATTTTCTCTGCGTCGGCGTGAATTTCGAAACATTGCCTGCAATGCTCGATCTCATCGACGGTCGCGAGAATGTTTTCGCCTCCGCTGGCGTGCATCCCTCCGCGCAACCGGATGTCGAACCTACGCAGCAGGACATCGAGCAAGCGGCTGCGCCGGCTCAAGTGGTTGCCGTCGGCGAAACCGGGCTGGATTATTTCTACGACACGGTTTCACGCAACATTCAGCAGGAACGGTTTCGGCGCCACGTTCGCGCCGCAGTTGCACTCGACAAGCCGCTGATCGTGCACACCCGCGATGCGCGTGAAGACACGCTTGCCATCCTGCGTGAAGAGGGCGCGGCGAGCTGCGGTGGCGTGTTGCATTGTTTTACCGAGACCTGGGAAATGGCGGAAGCAGCCATGGAGCTCGGCTTTTACATTTCACTGTCCGGCATTGTGACGTTTCGAAACGCGGATGCCTTGCGCGACGTCGCGCGCCGCGTTCCCCTGGATCGATTGCTGGTCGAAACCGATTCGCCGTATCTCGCACCCGTGCCGATGCGCGGCAAGGAAAACCGTCCGGAATACGTGCGACACGTCGCGGAGTTCATTGCGAAGGAACGGGGCATCACGTTCGAGGAACTGGCCGAGGCGACGACGGAAAACTTCTTTCGGTTGTTCAGAAAAGCGAAAGGCAATGGACAGAATTGACAGGATTTTTCAGAATTAACAGGATTAAAACAAAAGTTTTTCAATCCTGTTAATCCGGCTTTTCAAATCCTGTAAATCCTGTCTATTGCCGTTGATTTTTTCTTCAGCGATTCCTTGACCCTGTCCACAAAAAAGGCGCTCGATTCCGCGAGCGCCTTTTTCGTTTGCATGACGTTTTTCGTCAAGCGTTGCCTTGATAGCCGCCTTTCAGCACCGCAACGGTGAAACCGCGCTCGGAAAGAATGTACGCGGCGGCGGAGGAACGGCGGCCGGTGTCGCAGAAGGCGACGTAATTTTTCTTCGGATCAAGCTGGTTCATTTTCAGGCGCACGAAATAGAGCGGGATGTTGATCGCGCCTTCCGGATGCGAGTTCTCGAATTCGCTCGGCAGGCGAACATCCAGCCACTGGCCGCCGTTGGCGACGATCTGTTTCGCCTTGTCCATGTCGACCCAGTTGAGCATCGGCTCGTTCAGCAGTGTCTTGAAATCGTCCTTGCCGAGACGCATGAGCTGGCCGTCGGTGACCATGGTAATCGTTGCGTTGCGCTTCGCATCCGATATCAATGCTTCCTCGCCGAAGGAATCGCCAACGCCGAGTTCGGCAAGCTTGATGCCGGCCTTGTTCGTTGGCGTCTCACGCGTCACCACGCATTTTCCCTGCGTGATGATGTAGAAATAATCGCCGTCCTCGCCCTGCTTGATGATGTTCTCGCCGCTTTTCTTGTTCACGGGTTGCATGCGCATGAACATCGCCTGGATGTTCGCGGGCGGAATCTTGTGGAACGCCTTGGTCTGCAGGATCGCAGCCATCCAGTCGTCGCCGGTGTCTTCTTCGGCGTGCAGTTCGCCGACTTCGAAGGAACCCGTCTGGTCCCAGGTGAGCATGATGTCGAGCAGATCGGAATCGACGGCGATGTATTCGATGTTGGTCTTCGCGCGCGCGCTCACCTGGCGCGGGCTCTGCGGCGCAAGCGGATGCCTGGCGTCGGGCGTGCCGCCGGCGACGACGCGCATGACCGCATCGCCCTGGCGCAATTCCACTTCCCCCGAAATGACATAGACGGTGCGCTTGTCGCTGTCGCCTTCCTTGAAGATGTAGCGGCCCGCGCCGAGTTCCTGGATCGGTGTCTTGTTGGCAATTTCTGCCTGGTTTTCGGGTTTGAGGCCGCTCAGCGGGGTCAGGGTCTTGAGGAAATCGCGCTCGACGTTCTTCGACATGCTGGATCGCCCGTGGTGATGTGCTGTCTTGTTATGACTTGTTTCCGGGCTTTGGTCCCGGCTGCGCTTGCCTGTGCTCCGCGCGCGGCAAGTTTATCACCAAGGAGCCGGCCTCGCAGCCGCCAGGGAAGCGCCCGAATGAGGGGACAAGCCTTCAAGACGGGCCGGCAGCGCGCGGAATCAGGTGGATTCGGGCACCTTGCGCGGCATGCGGTCGGCGCCGATGTGAACGTAGGTGATGCGAGCCGTCGCGACCCGCACCTGCTCTTCCCGGCCATCAGTATTACGCATGGAGAACATGGTGATATCGATGGTGATGGAGCTGTTGCCGACACGGTTCACGTCCGTGTAGAAGCTGACCACATCGCCGACGAACACCGGCCGCAGGAAGGAGAATTCGTTCACGGCGATGGTCACCACGCGACCCCGCGCGCGGCGATACGCGAGCACGGCGCCGGCGATATCCGCATGCGACATCAGCCAGCCGCCGAAAATATCCCCGAGCCCGTTCGTGTCCTTCGGCATCGCCATGGTGCGGACGGTCGCTTCCTGGTCATCCGGCGGCGTTTCGCGATACATCGATATCCCTTTTATAAATGTCAGAACGACAGTGAATCCCAGCCGGCATCAGGCGCAAAGCGCTCGCCATGACGCTCGAACAGCGCCTGCTGGCGTTCGCGCATGCGTGAGGGGCCTTGGGCTTTGATGAAATTCATCGGGCCGCCGCGGAAGGGGGCAAAGCCGGTGCCGAAGATCACGCCGGCGTCCAGCAAATCCGCATCCGCGACCACGTTCTCGCGCAGGCAGGCGACGGCTTCATTCAGCATGGGGAAAATCAGCCGGTCCTGCAGGTCGGCGGGGCCGCCCTGCGCGTTTGACGCGTCTTTCTTCGGCTTGCCGTTCTCGTCGTACGCGTAAAAACCAACGCCTGTTTTCTTGCCAAATTTCTTCGCTTCCACCATAGCCTCAAGCCGCTTCGGCACCGCGTGGCCGAATTCCTTGCCGAGAATTTTCGCGACGGAAAGGCAGACATCAAGACCGACGGTGTCGGCGAGTTCCACCGGGCCCATGGGCATGCCGAAATTCTTCGCCGCGCGGTCGATGGCCTCATTCGCGACACCTTCCTCGGAAAGAAGCATCGCTTCCATGAGGTACGGCATCAGGATGCGGTTGACGAGAAAGCCGGGCGATGACTTGCACGGCACGGGCAGGCGATCGACGTGGCGAGCGAAGGCCAGCGCCTTTTCCATCACGTCCTTGTCCGTGTCCACCGAATGGATGACTTCGATCAGTGGCATCTTCGCGACCGGATTGAAGAAGTGCAGGCCGACGAGGTGGTTCGGGTCATCCAGCACCGTGGCGAGTTCTTCGAGCCGGATGCTGGAGGTGTTCGTCGCGAGCACCGCGTCCGGTTTCATTTTCAGTTTCAGATCCTTATAGAGGTTCTGCTTCGCTTCCGTGTTCTCGAAAATCGCCTCGATGACGAGATCGGCGTGCTTCGCGCCGTCGCCGGCCACATCGGCCTTGAGGCGGTGCCAGGCTTCGGCGACTTTCGCATCGTTGCCCTTGAATTTCTTCTCGAACAGTTTCCGCGCGCGCTTCATGGCGGGATCGATGTACTGCAGTTCGCGGTCCTGCAAGGTCACCTCGAAGCCCTTGTACGCGCACCACGCGGCGATGTCGCCGCCCATGGTGCCCGCGCCGACGACATGCACGTGCTTGAGATCGAAGGCTTTCTTGTTGCCGAGACTCTTGAGGCGATCCTGCAGCAGGAACACGCGGACCAGGTTGCGCGCCGTATCGCCAACCATCAGCTTCGCGATCGAATGCGCTTCGGCGAGATACATCTCGGCGGGATTGCCGATGTGATCTTTCCAGAGATCGATGATCGCGTAAGGCGCGGGGTAGTGATCCTTGCGCGCCTTTGCCGAAACCTGTTTCTCCAGCACCTTGCTGAACACGTGGCGCGCGCCGGGCAGGTTTAGCAGCTTCTGCGGCAGCGGCGCGCTGCGCTTGCCCGGCGGATTCAGTGCGAGCTTTGCAGCCGCATCATCAAGCTGGTCCGCAGGCACAGCCTTGTCGATCAATCCCGTCGCTTTCGCTTTTTTCACATTGAAAGCGCGACCGGTGAGCATCAGCTCCATCGCCGCGACCACGCCCATTTTCCGGATGGAACGCACCGTGCCGCCGAAGCCCGGATGAATGCCGAGATTCACTTCCGGCAGGCCGAGACTGGTGCGCGGATCGTCAGCGGCGACGATGTAATCGCAGGCGAGCGCAAGCTCGAGCCCACCGCCGAGCGCGAAACCGTGGACCGCGGCGACAACGGGGCAGGGCAGGTGATCGAGCTTGTCCAGCACGAGCTGGCCGCGGCGGATCAGGTCGAAGGCCTGCGCCGACGATTCAAGACCCGTGAATTCCTTGATGTCCGCGCCGGCGATGAATCCGCTCTTCTTCGCGGATTTCACGACGACGGCTTTCGGCGGATGCTGTTCCAGTTCGCGCAGCTTTTCTTCCAGCTCGACCATGACGTGGCCGGACAGCACGTTCGTGCTCGCGCCCGCCTTGTCGAAAATCAGCCAGGCAATGCCGCGGTCATCGCGGTCCAGTTGCCAGTTCGGAAGGTTGGAGCCGTCGACCGGATTCGGGGCCATGTCGTTTCCTTTGTTGATAGAGAATGCAGAAGGGGTCGGGACGTCAGATCGCCTCGCGCTGCCCCGGGGCTGTGAGTCCCGCGACCAGGAACGGAATCAGTTGCGTGAGCGTGACTTCGGGCGAGGTTTCCGCGCGATCGCTGTCGCCGTGCGCCAGCAATTTCAGCAGGCCGGCGTCGAGGAAGGCGTTGTGCAGGGTGCCCAGCATGAAATTCAGGCGCCAGCAGATTTCATCGGGGCTGAGTGCGGGAATGGCGCGCTGCATCGCGTCGCGGTAGCGCTGCAGGACAGCGTCGTTTTCGCGCGCGTAAAAGCGTTCAACATATCCCGCCGCTTCATGCAGGCTTTGCGCGAGCAAGCGGGTCAGCGTAGTGCCACTCGCGCCGGTGCGCGCCTGTTCGACCAGCGGTTCGACAAAGGCGCGCACGATGGTTTCGACATCAAGCGCGCGGCCGCGGGCTTCGAGCTCTTCCAGGTTGCGCAGGCGCGCCGTGTTCAAGGGTTCCAGGTGGCGCCGATAAACGGCTTCCACGAGCGCGTCCTTGGAGCCGAAGTGGTAGTTGACCGCGGCGAGATTCACGTTTGCCGCAGCCGTGATGGCGCGCAGCGAGGTCGCGCCGATGCCGGCCTCGGCGAACAGCCGTTCGGCGGTCGCGAGGATGCGGTCGCGGGTGGAAAGCGCGCTGGAAGCAGGCATGGAATCCATGATTATTGTCCGTTCGGGACCGTTTAAAACGAATGTTTAATGCTACAGGGCGCTGCCTGACACATGCAAATCTATTCCGGCGATGCGGGCTCGGCAAGCTGCTCGAAGCGCGTTCCCGGCGCGACATTCAACAGGTGCGCACGCAACTGGCTGTCCACGAGGCTGATCGCCTGCTGGCGCGCATCGTGCTCCTCGTTCAGCTCGCCGCTCATGCTCCTGGCAATGTAATTCCGCGCCGTGCGCTGTTTCAGCCGGGCCGCGCGTTCGTAAACCTCGAACCAGTCCTGCGGCGCGCGGTCGCCGTAACGTCGCCCGGCATATTCGCGCAGCATTTCAAGGCGCAGCTCGTTAGCGGCCAGGTACGCCTCGGCTTCGGCATCATTTGCAATGACATCACCGGATTGCGCGCGCAAACCGCGCTTGAGATTCTCCGGCAGCGCGAGGATTTCGCGGTTGAGCATGCGCCGGTCGATGCTGTCCATGAGTTCCCGGCGAATGGCGAGCAGCGGTTCCGGCTCGGCGAGCGCGCGCTCCTCGAAGCGCAGCAGGTCTTCACGGACAGCTTCGCGATGCGCAGGCTCGACCAGCGTGAACAGTGCCTCGCGGCGAACGCGTTCGTTGTCGCTGGCGTCCGGTGACAACCATTCGTCCCACACGCGCGCAAGTGGCAGCGGTTTTTCATGCCGGGAGAAGATGCTGCGGCGCTGGCGGTTGCGGCGCAGGATCGCCCAGCCGAGACCGGCTGTCGCCACAAGCAGCAGTATTGATGCCGCCAGGAAGAATGCATCCAAGGGTTGGTCTCCGCGAAAAGCATGACGCGTAAATGAAGATGAAGTTTACCAAGGCAGGGATGCGCCTTGCACGCGCGCGTCAGTTGCGTATGTCGAAATCGCAGACCAGCGGCAGGTGATCCGAGTAGGTGACAACAGGTATCTCGAAATGCGTGATCACGACGCGCTCGTCATGAAAGATGAAATCCAGTTCGCGGCGCGGATTGCCGCTGGGATGCGTCGGTTGCGAGCGCACGTTGGCGCTGAGCAGGCCGGTGCTGGCGAGGAAGGCGTAGAGTTCCGCTTCACCGAAGAAAGTGTTGAAGTCGCCGGCAATGATGACTGGCTTGCTCGATGCGTACACCAGTTCCTGGAGATCGGCGAGCTGGCGTTGCCGGTCGCGGTAACCGAGCGAAAGGTGCACGAGAAAAATGCTGACGTTTTCCAGTTCCAGTTCGATGATGAGGCGTTTCACGCCGCGCGAAAAATAATGGAACCGCTCGCCGTGCACCGAACTGCGCGTGATGAATGCGTTGCCCTGCTTGTTCAGCATGGGAACCAGGCGATGCAGCGAATCGTGCTGGTACTTGCATTGAAAGGTTTGCGCGTTATGTCCAAGCGCGGTCGCAATCGTTTCCGCCTGGTTGCGGCGCGCACCAGTGCGGAACGAACCGAGATCGACTTCAACCAGGCCGAGAATGTCGGGATCGACCGCCTCGAAGAAGTGGATGAGGCGTTCCAGGTTGCGGTGCGTGCGCCGCAAATAACCTGCACCAGGCACCGGCAGGTGAAAGTGACGGCTTGCGCCGGTCGCGTAGCGGATGTTGTAGAGAACGAATCGCATGCAGGGTTTCGAAGTTCCGGTCCTTATACTTTTGGTGTTGCAATGACGGATGGCAAGCGAAGCGAGATGACATGAACCGCGAAGAAAGCGAAGCCGCGCCCGAACCCAGCCGCGATGTCTTCACCGTGTTCACCGACGGTGACGAATTGTACGACGATATGCTCTGGCGAATCCGGCGCGCGGAACAAACGATACGCCTTGAATGCTACATTTTCGAGAATGATGCGATTGGCGGCGAGTTCATCGAAGCCTGCTGCGAGCGTGCGCGCGCCGGCATCAAAGTGCAACTGCATCTCGATGCGCTCGGATCACTCGCACTGTCCTTGAGCGACGCACCGGAGCGGTTGCGCGAAGCCGGCGCCGAATTGCACTGGTTCAATCCCGCGAGACTGTTCCGCCTGCTGAAACTCAATCGCCGCAATCATCGAAAGTTGCTCGTCGTCGATGACGAAAGTGCATGGCTGGGCGGGTTCAACATTCATGACGACAGTTCGCGCCGTTACTTCGGGAAGGAATGCTGGCGTGACACGCACTTGCGCATTGATGGTCCATTGGCAAATGTTGCTGCGGAATATTTCGATCACCTGTGGCAAGGCCGCCGCAATTGGCGCGCGCCCTCGGAGACGGATCGTGGCGCGTTCCTGGTTTCCAACCATAACCTTCGGCAAGTGCATCGTTTCCGGCGGCTGCTGGTGCGCCGGATGCGCGATGCCGCGGATACTGTCTGGCTGACGACGCCGTATTTCATGCCGGATCGCAGGACGCAACGCGAGATGGCGCGGGTAGCAAAACGCGGTGTCGATGTGCGCCTGCTCGTGCCGTTCAAGACCGACCGGCCCGTGACGCAATGGGCGGCGCGCGCATCCTACGCGCAACTTCTCGCCGCCGGTGTTCGCATTTACGAGTACCAGCCACGCCTTCTGCATGCGAAGACGGCAGTGGTCGATGGCCTGTGGTGCACGATCGGCACGGCGAACATCGATTACCGCAGTTTTTATGTGAACTACGAACTCAACCTGATTTCCTCGCGTGCCGATCTCGCCGGCATATTGCGAAAGAATTTTCTCGATGATTTGCGCGCGTCAAAGGAAGTCATCGGCGCCGACTGGAAACGGCGCGGGTGGACAATGCGTTTCGCGGAACTTGTCGGCTGGGCGGCGAGAAAGTTTCTGTGAAAATAAAAGAAGAGCAAGAGCAATGGACAGGATTAACAGGGTTTTTCAGGATGAACAGGATTAAAGCTGGATCCTGTTTTTCATCGCGGCCGATGGCGAAAACGGTATTCCTTCAGCGCCCAATGCTTTTACATTAAAAAATCCTGTCAATCGCTGTTAATCCTGTCCGTGCTTTGTTTTTTTTCGCTTAAACATAACCTCGAAGGTTCATGCCAACTTTTTTCGTCTCCTGCATCGTCTGCCCGATGGATGTGCGGCAACGCGCCCATACATTGGAACCAGTTTCTTTCCTTGGTTTCGGTGGCAGGAGATTCAGCATGAAAAAAGCAACAGCGATTTTACTTTCCGTATTACCCGCCGCGGCGATCCTGGGCGGTTGTGCGATGAACGGTTTCGAAAACGAAGACGACCGCATGTTCGGCGAGCGCAAGCCAGCGGAGTTCATCAACAGCGATGGTGATGCGGTCGGATCAGCCGTGCTCACGCAGACACCGAACGGTGTGCTTGTCGATGTCGAGCTGCGTGATCTCAAACCGGGCTGGCACGGTTTCCATGTGCACGAGAAGGGCAATTGCATGCCGCCGGATTTCAAAGCCGCCGGCGGTCATTTCAATCCCGACGGGAATGAACATGGCGTGTTGATGCAGGGCGGACCGCACGCAGGCGACATGCCGAACATTTTCGTTGATGCCGATGGCACCGCGCGCTTCCAGGTCATCACCACGGATTTGTCGTTCGGTTCCGGTGGCAACACGGTGACCGACACGGACGGCGCCGCGTTGATGGTGCATTCGGATCCCGACGATTACCGTTCGCAACCCTCCGGTGACGCCGGCAGTCGCATCGCCTGCGCGGAGATCAATTGATGCAGCACGATCCGAGCACACAAGGAAACCCGAAAACGAAATACCCGCGGCCGCCGATGCCCGGACAAAAGCAGGAGATGCCGGGCTGGACGGATGAAATGCGTCCTGAGCCGGATCACGGCGAGCACAGCTACAAGGGCAGCGGGCGGCTCATGGATCGTGCCGCGATCATCACCGGCGGTGATTCGGGGATAGGGCGCGCCGTTGCGATTGCTTTCGCGCGTGAAGGCGCGGACGTGCTGATTTCGTATCTCGAAGAAGAAGAGGATGCGCGTGAGACCGCGCGCTGGATCGAGGATGCCGGACGCAAGGCGGTGCTTGTTGCCGGCGACGTGCAGGACCAGGTGCATTGCAATTCGCTTGTCGAGCGCGCTGTGAAGGAGTTCGGCAAGCTCGACATCCTGGTCAACAACGCCGCGCACCAGGCGACGTTCGACAGCATCGAGGCCATCAGCGCTGAAGAACTCGATCTCACGTTCCGCACGAACGTCTACAGCATGTTCTATCTCTGCAAGGCCGCCATCGCGCACATGAAACCGGGCAGCACGATCATCAACACTTCATCCATCAACGCGACCGATCCGAGTCCGAGCCTGCTCGCCTATGCCACGACCAAGGGCGCCATCGAGAACTTCACCGGCGGCCTGTCGGGCCTGGTCGCGGACAAGGGCATACGCGTGAATGCTGTTGCGCCCGGTCCTGTCTGGACGCCGCTCATTCCTTCGACGATGCCGCAAGAGAAGATAAAGAACTTCGGCAAGAACACGCCGCTCGGCCGTGCAGGCCAGCCGGCGGAACTTGCGCCGATTTACGTGCTGCTTGCATCACCGGAATCGAGTTATGTCACCGGCGCGCTGTATCCGGTAACGGGCGGTCGGCTGATGATCTGAGTATTATCGTTCCGGTCCTGTTACTGGAGCGCGCCGTGCAACTGCAAGCCATCTATCGCATCACTGTGTTCGTGCCGCAGAGTGCATTTCGCAATCTGGTTGACGGCGTGAAGCGCGTGTTTCCATTGGGCGACGATTACTACGACAGCGTGCTGTGGTATCTCGAAGATGCGCACGAGGAATTTCGGGCAGGTTCCCGTGCGAATCCCACCCGCGGCAAGGCCGGGAAATTGCACCAGGAGCCCGTCAGCATGCTGGTGTTTTCAGTGCCGCGCGATGAAGCGATGCTCGAACGCGTGATCCAGGAAGGTATCAAGGCCAATCATCCCTGGGAAGCGCCGGGCTTGTTCATCGAGGAATCGTGGACGCTGGGAATGCCTGCGAAGCAGGAATGATTCTTTCGTCGCGGAAAACTCACGCGTCGCGCCGCTGCCGATACCACCACTCCGAAACCAACTGCCCGACGGCGGGATTCACGAGATAACCGTAAATGCGATGCGGGTTCAGTCCGCTGTCGTCGCGGTAATGGTTGTAGATGCGCCCCTGGTGATCGCTGATGTTCTCGACGAGACCCAGTTCGATCATTTCGTAAAAGTCATCGCGCAGGCGCGCGTCCAGCGCGGTTTCATCGCCGACAGCAGAAACGTTGATCCATTCGCGAATGCAGCCGGGATAACGCGTTGTACCGATGTGTTCGCGGCCGAGCAGCCGGCTTTTGACGAAACGCATGCCCAGCGGACTGCCCAGCGTGAGCCAGGTATCGACCTTGTGCCTCACGCCGATTTCATGTGTCAGCAGCCACAGCACATTCCACGCGATTACCGAACCGAGACTGTGGCCGATCAGCAGCACGGGCTCGCCGGCGTCGAGTGACGGGCGCAAGGCGTCGATGGCTTTCGTGTGCGCGATCTCCGCGCTGCCGCCCATGTTGGTGAAGTAGCGGCGTGTTTCCTCGATGGTTGAACGCGCCGCTTCATCGGCGAACCACTGCGTCAGGCGCGGGAAATAATCCGCCAGGCGATAGGTGAACCAGGTCCATTGCTTGCGCCACTGGCGCGCTTCTTCCATGTCTTGCGCCGTCGGTCCGTGCTGGTGCAGCAGCGCGTCAATCCACGGCAGGTCTTCGGTAATCGATGTTTCGACGCCGTAATACTCCCGGTTCCAGTCAACGACATGAAAATTGCTGCCGTGTTCGGCGAGATCGGCATGCATTTCGGGATTCGCGCGTCGCACGCCTTCGAGCAGGCAGCGCCACAACTGCGCCTTGTGAATGTCGGAGGAAGGTTTCGGATTCTTGCCGGGAATAAAAATGATCTTTGCCATAAATGCAGTTTAACGGCGGTTGGGCGTTGCGCCATCGTGGAGATACCTGTTGTGTGCGCTTTTTATTTTTTGGTCCGCCCGCATGTCTCCTTGTGCCGATTGTGTTTTGACTGGAGGGCTCATGGAAAATATCTGGGTTATTGCCGCCGACAGCGTGCATGCGCGCTTGTTTCGCGCCGAGCACATCACCGGGCCGCTTCACGAGGTGCGGGACATGGTCAACCCCGAATCACGCATGGACGAGCGCGAACTCTTGACGGATGCGCCGGGAAGAACGACAAGCGGCGGCAACGGAAATGGGCCGGAACATCGCTACACGTATGACCAGCGCTCGGAAAAGCAACACCAGGCCGACCGGTTCGCGGGCGAGGTGATGGATGAGATCGAAAAACTGCGAACCACCGGCGAACTCGAACGCCTGCACATCATCGCGGCGCCGGAATTTCTCGGCCGCCTGCGCGAGCATTATTCACCACCGCTGAAAAAATGCGTGGCCGAGGAAGTCACGAACAACGCAACGCTACGGCGGCCCGATGAAATCCGCGAGCTGTTGCCGTACCGGATGTAAATAAAGGTTTGAACGCGTCCCGGATTTCGGCGTGCTCTCGCACGCCTCTATCCGGGCTACGAATCAGATCTTCACGCGTCGCAAGCGCAACGCATTCGCAATCACCGACACCGAACTGAAGCTCATCGCCGCGGCCGCGATCATCGGACTCAGCAAAAGGCCGAAGAACGGGTAGAGCAAGCCCGCTGCGATCGGCACGCCGGTCGCGTTGTAGATGAATGCGAAGAACAGGTTCTGCTTGATGTTGCGGATTGTCGCCTCGGACAAGCGACGTGCGCGCAACACGCCGTTGAGATCGCCTTTCACCAGCGTCACGCCGGCGCTTTCCATGGCGACATCCGTGCCCGTGCCCATCGCGATGCCGACATCGGCCTCGGCAAGCGCGGGGGCATCGTTGATGCCGTCGCCGGCCATCGCAACCACCCGGCCTTCCGATTGCAACTGTTTCACCTTGCCGGCTTTTTCATCCGGCAATACGTCGGCGAAAATTTCCGTGATGCCGAGCTGGCGCGCGATCGCTTCGGCCGTGGTGCGGTTGTCGCCAGTGAGCATGACAATGCGCAAGCCTTCCTGTTGCAGATCGCGAATCGCATCCGCTGTCGTTGGTTTCAAGGGATCCGCGACACCGAGAACGCCGGCGAGCCTGTCGTCGATGGCGACGAACATCGCGGTCTGCCCTTCGCTGCGCAGACGGTCGGCGACAGTGTCGTCAACCGCGATCTTCAAGGAATCCATGAGTTTTCGATTGCCCAGTGCAACCGGTTTTCCATCGACGATTCCCTGCACGCCCTGGCCGGTCAACGATTCGAAATTCTCTGCATTCGCAAGTTCGATGCCGCGCGCCTCGGCGCCGCGCACGATGGCTTCGGCCAACGGATGTTCGCTTGCGCGCTCAAGCGATGCCGCCGCGCGAAGCAGGGCAGCCTCATCAATGTTCACGGATTCGACGTTCACGAGTTCAGGCTTGCCCTGCGTCAGCGTGCCGGTCTTGTCCACGATCAGCGTGTCGACCTCGCGCAGTCTTTCGATTGCCTCGGCATTGCGAAACAGCACGCCCGCGTTCGCGCCCTTGCCCGAAGCGACCATGATCGACATGGGCGTGGCAAGACCAAGCGCGCAAGGGCAGGCGATGATGAGCACCGCGACGGCGTTCACCAGCGCGTGCGTGAAACGCGGCTCCGGACCGAACGCGAACCACAGCGCGAAGGTCAGAACGGCCGCGAGCACCACGGCGGGCACGAACCATTTCGCGACCTGGTCGGCGAGATTCTGGATCGGCGCGCGCGAGCGCTGCGCGTCCGCGACCATCTGCACGATGCGCGCCAGCAGCGTCTCGTTGCCGACGTGTTGCGCTTCGATAACCAGCGAACCGGTGCCATTCACCGTGGCGCCGATGACGCGCTCGCCGGCGGTTTTCTCGACCGGCACGGGTTCGCCCGTGAGCATGGATTCATCCACGCTGGAGCGGCCTTCCAGCACCGCGCCGTCAACGGGAATCTTCTCGCCCGGACGCACGCGCAAGCGATCGCCAGCCTGGATGTGTTCGAGCGGCACGTCTTTTTCAGAACCATCATCGGCAATCCGTCGCGCGGTTTTCGGCGCAAGGCCGAGCAGCGCCTTGATCGCCTTGCCGGTGCGCGAACGCGCGCGCAGTTCCATCACCTGGCCGAGCAGCACCAGCACCGTGATGATCGCCGCTGCTTCGAAGTACACGCCGACCAGGCCATGCGCGTCGCGCAGTGCCGGCGGGAACACCTGCGGGAAGAACGCCGCCACCACGCTGTAGCCATAGGCGACGCCAACGCCCAGCGCGATCAGCGTGAACATATTGAGGTTCCAGGTCGCGACCGATTTCCAGCCGCGCTGGAAGAATGGCCAGCCGCCCCAGAGCACAACCGGCGTTGCGAACGCGAACTCCAGCCAGACGGCCGTCTCGTGCGGCAACCAGCTTTCCAGCCACGGCCCGATGACCGGCAGCATGCGGCCCATCGCCAGGAACAGCACCACGGCCGCCAGCGGCACGCTCACCCAGAAGCGCCGACTCATGTCTTTTAGTTCCGGGTTTTCCTCGTCCTCAGCGGTCACCGTGCGCGGCTCAAGTGCCATGCCACAGATCGGGCAATCGCCGGGTTTATCGCGGACGATTTCCGGATGCATCGGACAGGTCCATTCGGTTTTTGCCGCCGAGGCCACGTGTGCCTTTTCCAGCGCCATGCCGCACTTCGGACAGGTCCCCGGTTCGTCCGATTCCACGCCGGGACACATCGGGCAGTACCAGGGCTTGTTGCCTGTCGGCTTGACGTCGTGGCTGTGGTGGCCGTTGTGGCCGTCGTGGTGGTGGCAGTGCTTGTGTTCGGACATGGTGACCTCAACGCAGAAAGGGGGAGGGGGGGGAACCGGATCACATCCCGTAACGGCCCAGGACGGCAAAAAGCTCATCGAGCTTTTCGCGACCTTGCTCGGCGTCGGGCGATTTCAGCGCGCCGGCGACGCAATGCTCGACGTGGCCGCGAAGCACCTGCTCCTCGACCTTGCGAAGCGCCGCGTGGACCGCGCGCATCTGCACGAGGATATCCACGCAGTAACGGTCTTCCTCGATCATCCGGCCGATGCCGTCGATCTGGCCGCGAATGCGGGCGAGGCGCTTGAGCTGATCGTGATGGTCAGCGGGGTGTTCGGGATGTGTTTTCATGACAACATTATACCCCGTGGGGGTATCGTCACTGCAACAGGAATTTAATGTGAAATATATTCGATAGATAAAACAACAGGTTATCAATCCATATTGATAATCCTGTTGAAGTGTTCCACGCCTCAAGGAGGGTATCACTTGACCGGTTTGTCCAGAAAAATCCCGGATTTCACTCGCTGTACTCGTTCTATCCGGGCTACGGCAACTGGGTTGAGTAATGAAATTAGTACGAGTTCGGACTATAATTGCACAACTCATGAATTGGCCGCATCGCGGCCGGGAGCACAGCAATGAAATGGCGGGCATTTGAAAGACTCGTGAAAGGCCAGGCGACATCGGACGGCGCAGGTGTCCGGTTGAAGCGCACGCTGGGCCAGAACCAGGCGACGCGGCTGGATCCGTTCCTGATGCTGGATGAATTCCGTTCCGACGATGCGAACGATTACATCGCCGGCTTTCCTGCGCATCCGCACCGCGGGTTTGAAACCGTCACTTACATGCTCGCGGGACGCATGCGCCACGAGGATCATCTCGGCAATCGCGGCGTGATCGAGGGCGGCGGCGTGCAGTGGATGACCGCAGCGCGCGGCATCATCCACGCCGAAATGCCCGAACAGGAATCCGGCCTGATGCACGGCTTCCAGTTGTGGCTGAACCTGCCGTCGGACGAAAAAATGAAAGATCCGGCCTGGCGCGATATTCCGGCCGGCGATGTGCCATCAAGGCAGATCGATGGCGGTTCTGTGCGCGTGATCGCCGGTACTTTTCATGACAAGGCGGGCGATGGCATCACCGGTGCCGTGCACGGCGCGAGCACGAATCCGCTGTATCTCGATGTGCGCCTGGAAGCCGGCAAGGCGTTCGAACTGCCGCTGGATGATTCCCGCAACGCCTTCGTCTATGTCTTTGAAGGCGAATTGCGCAATCTCGCCGGCGACGGACATCCGGCGCTCGCGGAAGGCACGCTCGGAATGTTCGGCAAGGGCGAGGGCGTTCGTCTTGAAGCCGGCGCGGAAGGTGCGGGCTTTCTATTGCTCGCCGCGAAGCCGTTGAATGAACCGGTCGCGCAATACGGACCGTTCGTAATGAATACACGCGAGGAAATCGATCAGGCGATGCGGGATTACCAGTCGGGGAGTTTCGGGAGATAAAAGGAGGGACAGCAAATCCCTCCCCGGCCCTCCCTTTGGGAAAGGGAGGGAGTTCTCCGTTCAGCGGTGTGACAGCCGAACGGGCAGGACTTGCGGCAGAGACCAGCGGAACGCCGCCCCCTTTGGAAAAGGGGGCCGCTGTGCGCAACCACGGCGGGGGATTTGCGGGGGGATTTTCAGCAGGAGATCAGTTCGAGACGAGACTCGAAAGCCAGCTTCTTGGCTTCAGCGGCGGCACGGCTTCTTCCGGCACGGAAAAATGCTGCAGCACCCAGCGCCGCACGTCGGACTCGGGAATGCAGCCGCCGCCATACGGCACGCGTACCAGGAATTCCGCCATGAAACTGCGGTGCAGCCGCCACGCGACGGCGGAGCATTCGCCTTCCTCACACTGGATGGCTTTCTCGCCATCAACGCCCGGCGGGAGAATCCAGTTCAGCACGTTCAATGCGAGTTCCGCCGTCGCCGGCCCGATGTAGCCCCAGTCGAAGGATTCCTCGCCGTAATGCCGGATGGTTCGCGGCAGGCAGGCGTAAACGCGGCCATCGTCATCGCGGTCGAGCACCAGGTCCTTGTCGAGCCTGCGGCGGTCCGTTGATTTGCCGTCCATGATTGTTTCCCCGCATAACGTGTGAGCTGGATGCCATGAAACTAGCTCGCCGCGCGTGAAAACGCTGTCAGCTTCGGCTGATACGCGTGTCAGCCGTTGTCACATCGGGAAGATGAACATCATCGCGAAACCGCGCTCAATCGCGCGGCCGCATCAGCGCCGTTACCAGCAGGCCGGTCAGCAGCGAAATCATCAGCGCAGTGCCGAACTGCACCATCGCCTGCGAAAACGGATCGGTGATGAAATCCTTCATCTGTTCGGCGGCGGCGAGCAGTTGTTGCGCCTCTTCGGGCGAGGCGGCCGCTGCCTTCGCGCGTTCCGTGTATTGCAGGTAGAAGCGCGCGAGGAATTCACGATCAATGACCGCGTAGTGCAGCCAGGAAACCAGGCCGAACGTGATCGACGTGACAGCACCCGTCAGCATCGCGAGAAAATAGCGCGGCGCGAAGGCGACGATTTGCGGTGAGTTGTTGCGCGCGCCGCGCAATGCTGTGAGTTGCGCCGACGCTGTCGCTATCGCCATTGCGAGAAGCCCGATGATTTCGTGCGTGCCGTAGCCGAGGTTGCCTTTCGAAAGCAGGATCGAGACAAGGCCAAGCAGGAGGCCGGCGACAACGCCGGGAACGAGAAAGGTGGGCGACATGATTTTCCCCCGAATGAATTCGAGGGAATTGTATCGGGTTCGCGCAGCTTGGAGTGGGACGACAGCCGAACCCCGATCGGCGATGTCGGGATTCGCGGCATTTATCATCAATGATGCCGATTATCGATCCAGTTCGAGACGAGTTCGCCCGGCATGGGTCGCGCGATGAAAAATCCCTGCACGAAATCGCAGCCGGTCCGGTGCAGGAAATCCAGCGTCGCCTTGTCTTCGACACCTTCCGCCACCACGCGCAGATCGAGCTTGTGACCGAGGTCGATGAACGAGCTGATGATGGAGCGCGATTCCTTCGAAACTGCCGCGGTCATCACGAAGGATTTGTCCACTTTCATTTCCGAGAACGGCAGCCGCGCGAGTTGCGCCATCGAGGAATAACCCGTGCCGACGTCATCGATCGACACATGGAAACCTTTCATGCGCAGCCGCGTGACGAGATCCAGCGCGAGTACCGGATCGTCCATTGCGGTTGTTTCCGTCAGCTCCAGGATCAGGCGATCGGGATCGATGCCGGCATCCCTGCAACGTTTTGCCAGGCGATCGGCGAGATCAATGTCGCCCAGCGCCTTGGCGGAAAGGTTCACGGACAGGGAAAGCCGCATGTCGTTCCTGACGTCGCGCATCCAGTGCATGGCTTCATCAAGAATCTGTGTCGTGACTTCGCCGATCAGATTCAGCCGCTCCGCGAGCGGAATGAACGCATCCGGCATCACCATTCCGAGCGTCGGGTGCTTCCAGCGCACCAGCGCTTCGAAACCGGAAACCTGTCCCGAGCCGCAATGGATCTTCGGCTGGTAGTAAACGATGAACTGTTTTTCATCGATTGCGGTGCGCAGATCGTCTTCGGTGATTTCCAGCGTTCGCGGCTTGCGCGGTGTTGCCGTCGTCGCGGTTTTCACCGGTGCCGGACCGTCGCTTAAAAACTCGCGCAGATCCTTCGGTGAGATGGGTTTCGAAAGTACGCCCGAAATACGCAGCCCTTTCTCGGCCGCCGTGCGCCGCGCCGCATCCAGCACGCGATTGCCGACACCGCTGAGGATAATAATGTGCGCATCGCAACGGCGCTCGGCGAGGTGGCGCATGATTTCAACGCCATCCATCTCCGGCATGATGAGGTCGAGCACGATGTGCGTCGGCCGCCATTCATCGACGGTCGTGAAGAATTCATCGGGCGCTGTGACCGAACGCGCTTCCATGTCGGCGGATTCCGCCACGAAGCGAATCGTTTCACCGACGGCGGCGTCGTCATCGAGTATCAGAACGCGACCTGTCATTATCCTTGCCTCCCGGGGAAGGTTCACGCAGCACGTTGCGGAGCTTCTTCGCGAGCTCGGCGCGCTGGTAGGGTTTTTGCAGAAGATGGACGCCTCGATCCAGCCGGCCCTGGTGCACGATGGCATTCTCGGTGTAGCCGGAGGTGTAGAGGACCTTCAGTTTCGGCCGCAGCCGTTTCGCCATTTCGGCAAGTTCCCGCCCGGTCATTCCGCCTGACATGATCACATCCGTGAACAACAGGTCGATATCGCTTTCCTTTTTTATGATCTGCATGGCCTTCGGCCCGTCATCCGCGACGAGCACTTCATAGCCGAGTTCCTGCAACTGGCTTGCCGCGTGCTGGCGAACGAGATCGTCGTCTTCGACAACCAGCACTTTTTCGCTGCCGGAAACTTCCGGCTCGACAACAGGCGCGGCAGTGACAGGTTCTTCGATGCGTTTTGCCATGGGCAGATAGAGTTTCACTGTCGTGCCCTGGTCGCGCTCGGAGTAGATCTTGATGTGGCCTTCCGATTGCTTCGCAAAACCATAGGCCATGCTGAGCCCGAGTCCGGTGCCTTTGCCTTTTTCCTTGGTGGTGAAAAACGGGTCGAACACGCGATTGATGTTTTCCGCGGGAATGCCGCAGCCGGTATCGGAAACCGCGATCATCACGTAGCGGCCCGGCACGACTTCGGAATTGCTGGCGGCGTACTCTTCATCAAGCTCGACGTTGTTGATTTCAATGGTCAACAGCCCGCCATCCGGCATCGCGTCCTTCGCGTTGATGGCGAGATTGAGAAGCACCGATTCAAGCTGGCCCGGATCGACGTATGCCCACCAGGCGTCGTCCATCGGAATGATTTCGATATCGATGTTTTCAAGCAGCGTGCGGCGCAAAAGATCCTCCATGCCCAGCACGAGTTGATTGGTATCGATCATGTGCGGTTCAAGTGCCTGGCGGCGCGCGAACGCCAGCAGGCGATGGGTGAGTTCCGCACCGCGCTGCGCCGCCGTGCGGCTCATTTCGGCGAGCTTGTGCAAGCGGTCGCCTTCAGGCAGTTGATCGATCATCAGTTCGGCGTTGCCGAGGATGACGGTTAAAAGATTGTTGAAATCGTGCGCGACACCGCCAGTCAGCTTGCCGATGGATTCCAGGCGCTGCGACTGGCGCAATTGTTCTTCGAGCGCGAGACGTTCGGTGATGTCGGTGTTGATGGCGAGTACGGCCTGGGGCGTGCCGTCGTCATCCCGGACCAGCGACCAGACGCCTTCAACGGTAATCAGGTGTCCGTCCTTGTGCCGTTGCACGATTTCGCCACTCCATTCGGCGGCGTCCATCAATTTCTGCATGGCATCCTTGAAAACCGTCGAGTCGCGATAGAACAATGATTCCACGGCGACACCGATGGCTTCCTCGGCCGTCCAGCCATACAGGCGCTCGGCGCTTTTGTTCCAGTACGTGATGCGATTGTTCATGTCGCGAACAACGATCGCGTCCCGCGCCTTGTCGAGCAGCGCCGCTTGCTGTTGCAGTTTCGTTTCATGTTCCTTTCGCCGCGTGATGTCGTCGATTCCGCCGACCATGCGCACGGCTTTCCCGGTTTCATCGCGAATCAGGAAACCCTTGTCGAGCACGTCTCTCGCGGCGCCGTCCTTGCGCAGGAAACGGTATTCCTCCTCCCATTCTTCGGCGTCGCCGGCAATGGCTTCATCCAGCGATGCCATGACGCGCGAACGATCCTCGTGATGCACTTTCTCTGTCCATGCGCTTGAACTCTTTGCCATTTCTTCACGGCTGTATCCGAAGACGGATCGAATGCCGTCATTCCACCACATGGTGTCCGTCAACAGGTTCCAGTCCCAGACAGTATCGGCCGTTACGTGCGCGACCGTTCGGAAACGTTCCTCGCTCTCGCGAATTCTCCGTTCCGTTTTCTTGCGTTCGGTAATGTCGCGGACAAATGCACTGAAGATGTAATCGTCACCGTTTTTCAACGCCACGATGGAAAGCTCCGCGGGAAATTCGTGGCCGTTGCGATGCAAAGCAGTGACTTCCGTATGCCGGTTCAGAAGCGGGCCATCGCCCGTTGCAAGGAAGTGTTCGACGCCGCGCCGGTGCGCGTCGCGGAATTCTTCCGGAATGATGAGTTCGTACAAATGACTGCCGATCGCTTCATCGCGTGACCAGCCAAAGGTCGCCTCCGCCTGCCGGTTCCACGCGGTAATCACACTGTCGCTCGTGATGGTGATCGCGGCGTCCAGCGCATTCTCGACGATCAGGCGCGTGCGCTCTTCGCTTTCATGGGTCGCCGCTTCAATACGTTTGCGATCAGTGATGTCACGGAAGTAGACGGCAAGTCCTTCCGGCGATGGATACACCGTGACGTCCAGCCAGATATTGAGTGGCGAATAGTATTCCTGGAAACTCACGGTGCGGTTTTCTTTCGCTGCACGCCGGTATTCTTTTTCAAAAACGGTGCCGACGGCGTCCTCGTATTCATCCCAGAGGAAGTTTCCAAGCAGCTCTTCACGGGGCCGCTGCATGATTTTTTCGGCCTGTCTGTTCACGAAGGTGATATGCCATTCCTTGTCCAGTGTGGCGAAGCCGTCGCTGATGCTCTCAAGCGTGGTGGTCAGTTGCCGGCTGAGTTTTTCGATCTCGGCTTCGGTTTCCTTCTTCTGCGTGATGTCCTGCAGCGCGCCCTGGACGCAGGCGACATTTCCCTGTTCGTCGTGAACGGCCTGGCCAATCGCGCGCACCCAGGCGCGCCGGTTGTTCGCGGTGATGATTTCGAATTCGAGATCGTAGGATTTTCCTTCGCGCACGCACGCACTCAACGCATCGCGTATGCGCGGGCGCCATTCCGGCGCGATATAACGAACGGCTTCGGTCAAGGAGACGGAGGTGCAGGGCGGCAGGTCATGAATCGCGGCCATCTCGTCGGACCAGGTGACGCGCTGCTCGGAAACATCAAGCTGCCAGGCGCCGAGTTTCGCCATTTGTCCCGCCACGCGAATCAGGTGTTCGCTGCGTTGCAGGCGTTCGCGGGTGAGCTTGTTCTCGGTGATGTCCTGCAGCGTGCCGAACAGGCGCACAGGCTGGCCGTTTTCATCCGCAACGAGCTGTACGCGTTCGCGCACATGGCGAACCTCGCCGTCGGGCCGGATGATCCGGTGTTCGAACTCGGTTTGCTCGCCGCGCAAGGCGCGCTCGCGCGCCGCATCGAGCAGCGGCTTGTCGTTCGGATGCACCATCCTCGCAATCGTTTCCGGTGTCGGCGGCATGGTGTCGCGATCCGTGCCGAGGATGCGGTAAACCTCGTCGGACCACGTGCGCGTTCCATCATTGACGTTGAGTTCCATGCTGCCGATGTTGCCGATGCGTTGCGCGAAACGCAGGTGATCGTTGAGGCGTTTGAGTTCCTGCGAGCGATGCACAATGTCCGCTTCCATCTGCGCCGTGCGGGATTCCAGTTGCCGCCGGCCTTCGTTGGCTTCGCCTTCGCTTCGCTTGAGGCGAACAAGCTCGGTGATGTCTTCGACACGCTGGGCAATGTACTTCAGCGCATTGTCGCCGCCGATGACGGGAGAATTGACAATGCTCCAGTAACGTTCTTCGAATTCGTCATCACCTTTCGCGTTTCGCAATGGATAGCGCAACACCGGCAGTTCGTCGGCGTGACGGAATTCCTTCACGCGCTCCAGCGACGCCTTGAGGTTCTGCACGCTTTCCGCGCTGTCGGAATCACCGGGCACGCCGGGGAATACATCGAAAATCGTTCTGCCGACAACATTTCCGCGTGTTGTCATCGTCGCACGCATGAAATCGTCACTGACGGCAATGATCCGGTAGTCGCGGGGGTCGACGATGCAAAAGAGTCCGGGTAGCGAATCGAACACCGCGCGAAAATCCACAGCGGCTTTCGTTTCAGCCTGTTGGTTTCCATCTGTCATCGCTACAGCGGCGCCTCATTTGAAAAATTGTTCTGACGATGGAACCGCCTGGCTCCCGCAGGTTACGCATCACACATATTGGTGCAATTGTTTCGGAAAACCAGTGTAAAGAGGGGTGTAAATATTGATACGGGTGGAAACTTCTAATTGGAAGCGTGCACGGGGATTTCACTCATGCATTGCAGTGAAAAACCGGACGAACGTCTTCGTTGCAAGGATGCAAAGTTGGAATATCACGTCGCGGCGCACTTGCGAGTAGGGTGAATGCCGTATGACTTTGAAGCTTATGTTCGGTAAAACAACAGGATTTCCGCACAATGACAATTGCCGCTGCTGGCCGGTGCGGATTATTGATGGATAAACAGGAGGAAGCTGTCGGATTCCCCGGGGGCGGAACTGCGAATGAAAAAACAGACGGATACCGACAAGGTGTTTGCCGGCGGCGGCGAGATGGGCGAACTCGTGCGCAGAACGGACTGGTCGAAGACGCCGCTCGGGCCAGTGTCGAACTGGCCCGCATCGCTGCGCACCATGGCGCGCGTCATGCTCGACAATCGTCATCCCATGGCAGTCTGGTGGGGACAGGATTTCATTCATCTTTATAACGACGCGTACCTGCCCATTCTCGGCGACAAGCATCCGCGTTCGATGGGGCAGTCCGGTAACGATGTCTGGGAAGAAAGCTGGAAGATCATCGGGCCGATGGCGCGCGGTGTTCTGGATGGCGGGCCGGCGACCTGGGATGAGGATTTCCTTTTTCCGGTCAACCGCCGTGGCTTTCTCGAGGAAACCCATTTCACGTTTTCCTACAGCCCGATCCCCGATGATGCCGGCGGTATCGGCGGCGTGCTTGTCACGACAAAGGAAACCACGGCAAGCGTGCAGGATGATCGCCAGATGCGCGTCCTGCGCGACCTCGCCGATTACTCGGCGTCAGCGGAACATGCCGGAGACGCACTGCAAAACGCGGCGCGCGTGCTGGGTGGGAATAACGCCGATTTCCCGTTCACCCTGCTGTATCTCGTGGACGAGGACAGGAGGCAGGCGCAACTCGTCAGCACGTCGGGGCTTGATGAATACAAAGGCGCCGCCGTGGTTCGCACGGTTTCCCTTGAGAAACGCGGGGGAGGCGAAGTCTGGCCGCTGGCGAGAGCGGCACGCATGACCCAACCGCTGGTGATCGAGAATCTTTCCGCCCGTGTGGGAGTGATGCGGGGCGGGCGCTGGCCCGAGGCGCCGAACATGGCCATCGTGCTGCCGTTGGCACGCCCTGGCGGTCTCCCGTACGGGTTTCTTGTCAGCGGTGTCAATCCGCGCCGGCGACTGGATGATCGCTACCTGCGATTCTTCCGGCTGACGGCAGTTCCCATCGTCGCTGCGATCGCCAACGCCCGGTCGCTGGAAGCAGAACGCGAACGCGTCGAAGCACTCGCCGAGATCGATCGCGTGAAGACCGCATTCTTCAGTAACGTCAGCCACGAATTCCGCACGCCGCTCACGCTCATGCTCGGGCCGGTGGAAGACCTGCTCGCGGGTGTTCATGGCAAGGTGTTCGGCACGCAGCGCGTGCAGTTGGCCTTGTTGCACCGGAATGCGCTGCGCTTGCAGAAGCTGGTGAACGCGCTGCTCGATTTCTCGCGCATTGAATCGGGACGCATCCAGGCCGCCTACGAGCCTGTCGGTCTTTCTTCGCTCACCGCCGATACCGCAAGCGCGTTCCGCTCCGCCATCGAACGTGCGGGCCTGGAATTTCATGTCGATTGCTCGCCGCTTGATGAGCCGGTTCATGTCGATCGCGACATGTGGGAGAAGATCGTCCTGAACCTGATTTCGAACGCGTTCAAATTCACGTTCACGGGCAGGATCGATGTTTCATTGCGCGAATTCGACGATCACGTGGCGTTGCGCGTCGCGGACACCGGCACCGGAATTTCCCGCGCGGAGCTGCCGCATCTTTTCGAGCGCTTTCACCGCGTACAAGGTGCGCGTGCGCGAACGCATGAAGGTTCGGGAATCGGTCTCGCGCTCGTGCAGGAACTCGCGCGCCTGCACGGTGGCCGAGTCGATGTGCAAAGCACGGTTGATAAAGGCAGCCGATTCACGGTCACGATTCCGAAAGGCACTGCGCACCTGCCGGCGGATCACGTGGTTGAGCGAACCGGTCCGCGGCCTTCCGCGTTCACGGCGACGGCTTTCGTTGACGAAGCCATGACCTGGATGCAGGACGAAAGCTCGGACCGCCCGCCGCGCTTGTCCAGCCAGGATCTGGCGCGACGGGGTTTCATGGAAACGGGCCTGCCCGCATTCCAGCCGAAAACGTCGGGTCGCATTCTGCTCGCGGACGACAACGCCGACATGCTCGACTACATCCGCCGCATTCTCGAGCCTTACTGGGCGGTTGAAACCCGTCGCGACGGCGACCAGGCGCTGATTGCCGCGCGCGCGACACCGCCAGATCTTGTGTTGACGGATGTGATGATGCCAGGACTCGACGGCTTCGAGCTCCTGGGCGAACTGCGCAACGACAAGCGCACGCGGCACATCCCGGTGATAATGCTCTCGGCGCGCGCCGGCGAAGAGGCGCGCGTGGAAGGCCTGCGCGCGGGCGCAGAAGATTATTTGACGAAGCCGTTCTCCGCGCGCGAGTTGCTTGCGCGCGTGAATACGCAACTTGAAGTCGCGAAACTGCGCCGTGCCGTTGAAGCGGAGCGAAAGAACCTCGAGAACATCTTCAGCCAGGCGCCGGTCGCCATCTCCGTCTGGCGAGGTCCGCAGCACGTATTCGCGCTTGCCAATCTGTATTACAAACGTGTTTTCGGCAGGCCCGATGTCATCGGCAAGACCGTTCGGGACGTATTTCCGGAACCTGAACTGGAACGCCAGGGAATCTGGAAAATCTGGGACCACGTCTATGCAAGCGGCGAGACCTACACCAACAACCGGTTCCTCGTGCACTTCAATCGTAATAGCGACGGTAATGGCGACGGCAAGACGGAACCGGGATATTTCGCTTTCACCCTGGCCGCATTGCGTAATGAAGAAAACCGGGTCACGGGGCTGGTCGCTGTCGCGATCGAGGTGACGGAAGGCGAGTAACAGGTTTTAGCGGCGCGAATTGCGACCGCTACAAGCCGGTGAGCGCGGCGATCTTGTTTCGATAGCGCTGCTTGACCTCGTCCTTGTCGGCGTGATGTTCCGCGCGTCGCAGCCAGGTTTCGGCGTTGGCGTTGTCACCCATCCGGAAATAGGTTTTCGCCAGGCCGAAATACGGTTGGTCGATGCCGGGTCCAAGCTCGATGGCACGATGGAACGAGCGAATGGCCTGTTGCCAGTTGCCCGCGCTGTACGCTTCCTCTCCCTGCACGTAATGGAAGTACGGATTGTCCTGCCGCTGGCGTTCGAGTCTTGCCAGGATCGCTTCGGCTTCTTCATCACGACCGGTCATCTTCAACACCATCGCCAGGCCTTCGGCGGAAACCGTGTTGTCGGGATTTCTTCTCGCCGCTTCGCGATAGTTTTTTTCTGCCCATTGCCAGTGACCTCTTTTCGCGTACAGCAGGCCGAGATTGCTCACCGCCATGTCGAGCGATGGATCCTGAACCAGCGCGGCGCGCAGGTACGCATAGGCGAGCGCGAGGTCGCCGGCCATCAGGGCGTCCGTGCCCTTGTTGTTGTAGAACATTGCGAGCACGGTGGACTCGGTTATCGGGCGGCTGGCGAACCGGCGACTGCTGCCCGGCGCGAAGAAATCGACTTCAATGGTCTGGCTGAATACCTGGCCGAAAGTGGCTTCGGGTTCGAGCAGCAAGTTGACGTGGCGTGCCATCAAGGCGTGGCCGTCGCGCCATTCCCAGTACTCGGGAATATCGACAAGTCGAAATGTCGCGTGGAAACCGAGGTGCTCCGCCATGGAGTAGGTCAGTATCGAAAGCGAAAGACAATTCGCGGTCTGGCTCTGGAACGTTTCCGATGCCGTGGTGTTGGCGGCGCTGTCGTAGGTAAGTTTCCGGGAAACCTGCTGGATGATTTCCTTGACGATCGAGTTGCTGGTGCGCGCCTGGAGACCGCGCGTACGTCCGAGCTTGCGATCGAGGTGGTTCTTCAACTGTTCGTTGAGCGCGAACACCGCCTCGCGCGATTCGATCAGGTAACCCGCGCTTTCGGGAAACGCTTCGTCATGCAGGAAATTTGCCGCGTTCAGATCCTGCCGGACCTGCTGGCTTGCGCAGCCGGATGCAATGAAAAGGACAAACAGCAGCAGCGTGAAACGGGAAAGATGCAGGACGGAAATCGCGTTCATGGCACCGCTCCTCGGGAGCAGGAATCCCGGCGAAAGTGCAGACATTGCGAGGCAATGTTTATTCATGCCTGTACTTTCATTTAGTCCAAGGCGCGGGCACCGTCAAGTTGCAACGCGGGGCGAAACGAAGATCGCTTCCCGGATTCGACTGCCTTCCATCGGGGCTGCGCTTCAACGGGATGCGATCCGGTTGAACCGCCGCGGCTTTCGCCTGATTATCGGGTGCCCGTACTCGGCACGAATGAGGAGAATTCCGATGATCGATTCCATGCTCATTCCCCATCTTGTCGTGAGCGATGGCGCCGCGGCGGTCGCATTCTATGAAAAGGCATTCGGCGCAAGGCTTGAAGAAAAACACCTTGCGGAGGATGGCAAGCGGTTCATGCACGCGCACGTGAGCTTCGGCAAGGGCGCGTTGTACCTGCACGACGAGTTTCCGGAATACGGCGATCACGATGGCGCGAAATCGCCGACACGTCTTGGCGGTGCGAGTTGTGTCATTCATCTCGACGTGCCGGACGCGGATGCGGTGTGGAAGCAGGCGGTGGACGCCGGCGCCGAAATCGTGATGCCGCTGGCGGACCAGTTCTGGGGCGCGCGTTACGGCCAGGTCAGGGATCCGTTTGGACACGTGTGGTCGATCGCTGGTCCGCAGAAATAGCAGACCGCCATGGCTTCCGATCTTTCTTTCGTCGAATACGTCTGCGATCAATTGCAGGGCACGCCGCGCTTGTCGTTTCGCAGGATGTTCGGTGAGTACGCGCTCTACCTTGGCAACAAGGTTGTCGCGCTCGCGTGCGACAACCAGTTGTTCGTGAAGCCGACAGAAGCGGGGCGACAATTCCTGGGAGAACCGGAGGAAGGCCTGCCGTATCCGGGCGCGAAACCGTGGTTCCTGATCGATGAAGAACTCGATGACGGGGAGCGGTTGTCAGCACTGCTGCGATTGACGGAGCGGGAGTTGCCGGAGCCGAAACCGAAGAAACGGAAGAAGGTGGCGCGGTAGTCCGAATTGCAGAGCCGAGCTTCGATCAGCGTTGCCTCTCACAACGCCGGCGGTGCGCTCCGCGTTATTCGTTCCTGCGTGTTCAGTTCTCTTGTGACGGAATCCAGCGCCGGATAATCCAGCGAAACCAGGTTGTAGATTTTCAAGTGATCCCACAGGCAGACCAGGTGAAATTCCAGGTAGCCCGGCTGTCCCACGTTAAAGAAAATCGCCTGGCCGTCGAGCCACTGAAGGCCGTTTTTTATTCCGGCCAGCGCTTTCTGAAAGAAAGCATGCGGTTTCGTATCGAGTCCGGTTCTTTCCGCGAGAACGATTTTTACTTCATCCGCCATGATGCCGTTCATGACCGCGCGCATATTCAGGACGGCGGGGTCATGCGTCAGGACGCGGTATCTGTCATCCGGATCACAACGGCGCACGAGGTGGGCGGCGACGTGATCGGATTCGATCAGCCACAGATCCTTGTCCCGCAAGACGGGAACCTGCATCAATGGATTTCCCTGGAACAACGCCTCATCCGCGTTCGCCACGTTTCCGATATCGATGAGCTCGTAATCCAGCTCGTAGTGATCCAGCAGGAGCCGGACCTTGCGTGAGAAATGCGAACGTGGAGTGGCGAAGAGTTGCATCTGTTTTATCTCGTATCCGTCGGAAGCAGCGATACCGTTATTTCCTTTTGAAATGATCCGCGATCACATTCGCCACGCACATGGTCAGTTTCTTTCCCATCGGAATGTGCAGGAACTCGTTTGGTCCGTGCGCGTTCGATTTCGGTCCGAGCAGGCCGGTCACGATGAACTGCGAATCCGGAAATTTTTCGGCGAGCATGCCCATGAAGGGAATGCTGCCGCCCATACCCCAGTAAACGACATCCTTGCCGAAGTATTCATTCGATGCCTTGTTCATCGATTCGTTCAGCCATGGCGCGACCGCGGGCGCATCCCAGCCGGAAGCGGCGGAGCCGATCGTGAACGCCGCTTTGGCGCCATAAAGCGCGGGTTTTCCGGTGATGACTTTTTCGATCGCCTTCGCGGCCTTGCCGGCATCGACCGTCGGCGGTGTGCGGAAGGAAAGTTTCAACGCGGTGTACGGACGCAGCGTGTTGCCGGCCATGCCGAGTTCCGGCATGCCTTCCTGGCCGGTGACGGCGAGCATCGGCCGCCAGGTGTTGTTGAGCACGAGTTCGTACGCATCAGCAGACATCGGCTGCGTGCCTTCAACGAACGGAAGATCCTGGTCCGCGTCATCGCCGAGCACCTCGGCGGCGTGTTTCGCTTCAACCTTGCGATTTTCCGGAACATTCGCGCTCAGCGCCTCAACCTTGATCGCGCCGGTTTCGGTGTCTTCGATGCGATCAAGCAGTTCGCGCAACACGCGGAAGGATGACGCCGTGATGCCGCTCGCCATGCCGGAGTGAACGCCTTCGGTGAGCACGTCGGCGCGCAGTGTGCCGACAATATTGCCGCGCAGTGATGTGGTCACCCAGAGCTGCTCGTAATTGCCGCAACCGGCGTCCAGGCACACGACGAGGCTCGGCTCGCCGATGCGGTCTTTCAGATGGTCGATGTATTCGGGCAGGCCGACGGAATTGGATTCTTCGCAGCATTCGATGACGAGCACGCAGCGCCGGTGCGGAATGCCTTGCTCCTGCAATGCGCGGATCGCGGTGAGCGAGCCGAACACCGCGTAGCCGTCGTCCGCGCCGCCGCGACCGTAGAGCTTGTCGCCGCGGATCACCGGCGTCCACGGACCGAGGCCTTCTTCCCAGCCGGTGAACTCGGGCTGCTTGTCGAGGTGGCCGTAAAGAAGAATCGGGTCGTCAGCCTTCCCGGCGGCGTCACCGAATGCATCGATTTCAACGAACAGCAGCGGCGTGTAATCGGCGAGGCGCACGATTTCCGCTTTCATGCCTTTTACCGGCTGCGATTTCACCCAATTCAGCGCGAGCTCGACCGCCTGGTCCATATAGCCGTGTTTCGCCCAGTCTGCGTCGAAGTTCGGGGACTTGTTGGGAATCTTCACGTACTCGATCAGCTGCGGAACGATCGAGTCATCCCAGAGCTGGTTCACGAAATCGCGGACCTTGGCGGCGTCCATGGCGGCTCCTTTGCGTCGGTTTGGGTCGGGAAAAGCGGGCGCTCAGGGTACCCGATTTGGCGCTGCAACTGGAGAGGGGAAGCCTGCGCTTGTACCTATATGCAAAATCCTGTAGAAAACTATGAGATTCTGCATATAGGGGAAGCGCCAATGCTGTACTTGCTGTTGAAGACCATCCACATCGCGGCTGTCGTGTTGTTCGTCGGGAACATCACGACCGGCGTGCTGTGGAAAGTGAACGCTGATCGCAGCGGCGATCCGCGTCTCATGGCGCACGCTCTCAACGGCCTCATTCGCGCCGACCGCTGGTTTACGCAACCGGGCTCGACGCTGATCCTGCTTACCGGCGTAGCACTTGCCTGGATTGGCGGTTATTCGTTCTTCGGCACATTCTGGATCTGGATGGGACTCGCGCTGTTCGCCGTGTCCGGCATCGTGTTCAAGGTGTGGATCGAACCCGCGCAGAAGCGGTTGCTGGCCGTCGCGCAGGCCGAGAATTTTGACAGTGCGGAATACGCACGCGTGTCACGCACCTGGACTATTGCGGGGGTCATCGCCACGGTCGCGCCGTACATCGCGCTGGCCCTGATGGTTTTCAAGCCCGCATGAGTCTCGATCACATCCTGCTCGGCATCTTGCGCGAACCTGCGGCCGGTTACGACATCAAGCAGCAGTTCGAGCAAGTGTTCAATCATTTCTGGTACGCGGATCTGGCGCAGATTTACCGCTCGCTGAACCGCCTGGAAAAGGGCGGCCTTCTGCGCAGTCGAATCGAACCGTCTGATCGCGGGCCGGATCGCAAGGTGTACCGCCGCACCGCGCAGGGGACGCAGGCGCTGGATAAATGGTTGCGCGGCGGACCGGTGTTCGGCAGCGAGAAATTCGCCTACCTCGCGCAGGCATTCTTCCTTGGCCATCTGCACGACACGGAAGCGAGCGAGGAATTCTTCACGACCTTGCGCGAGGAACTGGTCGCGAAGCTCGAAGCGCTGGTTGCGATAGAGCAGGGCTGGAAGGCCGAATGCGGACGGGGCTTTCCGGACGTGCTCGACGATGCGGAGTTTCACGAATACCTGACACTGGACATGGGTTTGCGCAAGACACGCGCGCTGGTTGACTGGGCCGACAACGCGCTGGTGCAACTGCGCGGGCGTGCCAAATCAAAGAGGAAAACGTGATGGCTGAATTACTTTACAAAGTGATGCTTGCGGCGCATGCAATCGCGGGTCTCGCCGCACTCGGCGCGTTCTGGATTCCGGCGCTGACGAAAAAGGGCAGTCGTGTGCACCGTGCCGCAGGCAAGACATTTCTCGTCGCGATGATTGTCGTCATTGTCACCGGCGTGCCGCTGGCGTTGCGGTTCTTCCTGCTTGGCGAGTGGGTGATCGCGGTGTTCCTGCTGTACATCGCGATTATCACCGGTGTGTCCGTCGGCACCGCGTGGTATGCGCTGCAACTGAAACGCGAACCGGAGCGTTACTTCGGGCCCGCATACCGCGCGGCGATGATCGCGATGCTCGTCAGCGGCCTGGGCGTGACCTTTCTTGGCGGGTACAACGGTGTGTGGCTGCTGTTTTTCTTCGGTTTCATCGGGCCATTCGCCGCGCATGACATGTACAAGCGCATGCGGCCGACGCGCGACGCGCACTGGTGGTTGCAGGAGCATCTGTCCGGCATGATCGGCGGCGGCATCGCGGCGCACGTGGCCTTCGGCGCATTCGGTTTGCGGCAACTGTGGCCGGCATATGCCGATATCGACGGTTGGATCGGCATGTTGCCGTGGCTTGCGCCGGTGGCGATCGGTTTGACGGCATCCGCATGGCTGGAGCGCAAATATGCACGCGGCGCATCGAGCCCGCAGCCCATCGTGAAACAGCCCCGCGTCGTGTAGTTCGCGCCAAGGCCGGGAGCGGAAACGAAAAAGCCTCGCGACGCGAGGCTTTTTCGTTGGCGCGGGTGAGTATCAGGCCGACGCGCGCGCAGGCTCCGCTTTCGCGTTCGGACCGTTCAGCAGCGCATCGCGCGTTGCTTCCACGATCAGATCGACTTCCTTCGAGGTGATCGCGAAATGCGGCGTGAAGCGCAGCGAGTTCGCACCGCCGTGGATGACGCCGACGCCTTGCATGCGCAGGTATTCCTCGGTGCTGTTCTCGCCATAGCACTTGTAGCGCGAATCCAGTTCACAGGAGAACAGCAATCCGGTTCCCTGGACCTTCGTGATGCGGCCATCGAGTTCACCCGCGAGTTTCTCGAATTTCTCGATGAATTCCTGGCCCTTCGCGACGATGTTCTCGCGCAGCTCGGGCGTGACGGCTTCCAGCACCGCGACGCCGACATCCAGCGCGCGCGGATTCGCGGTCATGGTGTTGCCGTAGATGCCCTTGCGGTACAAACCGGCGGCGTTTGCATTCATCGCGAGCACGGACAGCGGATACTGACCGGCGTTGAGCGCCTTGGAATAACTTTCCATGTCCGGACCTTCGAGATTTTCGAAACCGGGATAATCGGTGATCGAGAGATAACCGGTGGTGCGAAGTCCCGCCTGGATGGAATCCATCAGCAACAGCGCGCCGTGTTTTTTCGACAGCTCGCGTGCAAGCGCGTAGAACTCGGGCGTTACCGCCATGCCGGGATTGCCTTCGCCCATCACCGGTTCCATGAAAATCGTTTCGAAGAACACATTGTTCTTCTCGGCGTCGTCGAACGCCTTCTTCAAGGCTTCGGGATTGTTCGGCTCAATGGTGACGAGATCGTCACGGCCGCGGAAGCTCGCGAGATGTTGCAGGTAGGTCTTGCGCGAGGAATCCGAGAACTGCGCCGGGCGATCGGTGCGGCCATGGAAGCCGCCGGTCAGCGCGAGTTTCTTGATCGTCTTGCCTTCGTGACGGCCGCCCGGATCGGTCATGAGTTTCGCGTTCACATCCGAAATGCGGCAGGCGACGGTGACGGCCTCGGAGCCGGAATTCATGCAGAGGAATTTCGCGAACGGCGTGTCATTACGGCGCTGGCCGATTTCCTTCCGGAGTTGCTTCGAGAAATTGAGCTGGCTGACGGAGGCAGTCATGATGTTTGCCATCACGTGTGGCTGGTTCATGGCATCCAGGACTTTCTGCGGCCCATGCCCATGCCCGAGCATGCCGTAGCCGCCATTGTCGTGCAGCACCGCGCCCTTGGCGGTCACGATCCACGGGCCGCGCGCCGCAAGCGGCACGTACGGGTTCACCACGTCGTCCGGGTAGAAATTCACGAAATCCTGCTGCAAGGCATGAACCTGGTCCCATTCGTCCATCGCGAGAATGTCCGGATGCGATTTCACCAGCTCGCCGTGACTCTTGAACGCTTCTTCCACGGCCTGGCGAAGCAGGGGATCGCTATTGGCGAAATCCTGGATGACCTCGTCCTGCAAACCGCGGGTGACGGCCTTGCCGCCGTGGTCGCGCAGCTTGCGCAGCATGTCCATCGTGTTCATTAAAAATACCCGTTGGTTGATGAGCGGATCGGCCACAACACCTGCCGCGCGACCCGTTTCAATGGCCGCCGATCGCGTGAGATCGCGCTAAGTCATTGATGAAAAAGGAAACGCGAAGTTTACCACAGCGGCTCTGAGCCGGGCTAACCGGACGCCAAAGGCTTCAGGCTCAAGGCCTTTCATTCGAGGCGGAACAGCCGGACCGCGTTTTCTGTACTGCGCCGTGCGATTTCCGCAGGTTCCCGGCCCATGAGTTCGGCCAGTTTTTCCACGATGTGAGGCAGGAATTGCGGCTCGTTGCGGCGTCCCGCCTGCTTGAGTTCCGTTTTCGGCAGGTCACGCGGCAGCAGGTACGGCGCGTCGGTTTCTACCATGAAACGGTCGAGCGGAAGCTCGCGCACTGCCTCACGCAAGGCATGACCGCGGCGCTCATCGCACAGCCAGCCGGTGATGCCGACGTGGAAACCGGCAGCCAGCACGTCCGCCAGTTCCGCCGGGCCGTCGGTGAAGCAGTGGACCACGCCGCCGGAAAACTCGCTTCGGCGCGCATTCAGCCGCTGCATCAATTCCGCGTGCGCAGCGCGCTGGTGCAGGAACAACGGCTTGCCGGTTTCTGCGGCAAGATCAAGCTGGGCCTCGAAGGCGCGAAGCTGGTCGTCGCGCGGCGAGAAATCGCGGAAGAAATCCAGGCCGCATTCACCGACGGCGACGACCTTGTCGTCCTGCAGCAGCTCGCGAAGCTTCGCAAGACCGGCGTCATCCAGCTCCGATGCGTGATGAGGATGCACGCCGGCGGTGCTGAAAAAATTGTCGCCATCAGCCATTGCGAGCGCCGCACGACTGCCCGCGACATCCGTCCCGGTGATGATGAAGCGCGCAACACCCGCGGCCTTGGCGCGTTCCAGCACCGCGGCGCGGTCGTGATCGAAACTGTCATGCGCGAGATTGATGCCGATGTCGGTGAGATTCATGGGTTTACTTGCCGTCGATTGGGAATTTCGCGCAAGATACGTCAATTGAACACTTGGCAGAAACGTCCGGCGTGAAAACCGCGCGGACCAGGGGCAGGACAATGAACGACGAGATTCGCACCGACGAGTTGAAGGAAAACATCAAGGCGCAGGACACCTGGCTGCGGTTGCTGTTCATCATCATTTACGGCGCGATCCTGTGGCTTTCCGCCATCGTGCTCGCCTTCGTGGTGGTGTTCCAGTTCCTGAGCGTGCTGTTCACGCGCGAGACGCAGAGAAACCTGCTGGAATTCGGCGGTTCACTGGCGGAATACGTGCGCCAGATCGTCGCGTACCTGACCTTCAACAGTGAGCACAAGCCATTCCCGTTCGGCGACTGGCCGGAGGCGGCGGGCGAGGCTGCTGCCGCCCGAACGAAGGCCAGTACGACTGCGAAAAAGAAGAAGACCACCGCAAAGAAAAAAGCCACGCCGGATGGCGCGGCGAGCTGAACGAACAAACCCCGCGAAAGCGGGGTTTGTCTTTGCAGGGCGGGCTTCGCCCGCCATCATCGAACGGCGGGCTTCGCCCGCCCTGCGTTATTTTCCTGGCTTGTAGATCGAAGCGAAAATCGCGCCCGCGATTATCCATTGAACGATTCCCGTGACAAACCAGATCAGCGCGAGATTGAAGCTGACCGGATACATCACGAAGGAATCGAACGCCATCGGCGTGCTCGTGAAAAGTCCCATCAGCAGGCCGTATCGCACACCTTCCATGATGCCCTTGCCTTCATGACCCTTTGTGTAGATGTAACAGAACGCGAAAACGAAAACGATGCTGGTGAGAAACATGATCCACATCAGGTCCATCATTTCCTGTTCCGGCCGCCACAGGTCAGCCAACGCCGTATAGGTTCCATCCAGCAAAACGCCGTGGATCAGGAAGTTCACTGCGTACCCGACCACGTAAACGACAACGAAGCCAATCCAGAAGGTCTTGTTCATGCTGCCACTCCCCGGGAAATGCCTGTTTGCCAGGCTCGGGAATAACAGTAGTTCAAGCGCAGGAAAACGCCATTCCTCCTATTCGCCTTTCCATCGAAACATCACGGCGCCCAACGCCAGGAACACGACGCTCATCACCGTGAGCATCGCGAGTTCCAGCCACACGCCGCCGATGCCCGCGCCGTCGATCATGATCTTGCGCGCGCCATCGAGCATGTAGGTCAGCGGAAACAGTTTCGAGAGCCACTGCACGATGGCGGGCGTGCCTTCCAGCGAAAACCACACGCCGGAAAGAATCATCATCGGCCAGCTTGCGAGATTCAAAAGACCGCCGGCGAGTTCTTCACTCGAAACGCGTGCGGCAATCAAAAGCCCGAGCGAAATCATCGACACCGCCCCAAGCGTCGTGACGAGCAACAACAGCAAGTAACTGCCGTTCATCATGTAATCGAGAAACAGGTCCGTGCCGATGAACACCGCGATCGTGATCGCCATGATGAGCCAGAGACGCGATGCGACTTGTGCGGCGAGAAATTCCAGTGCGCCAAGCGGCGTGGCATTGAGGCGTTTCAGGAAACCCGACTTGCGGTAACGAACGATCACGTAGCCGACGCCAAAAAGGCACGAGAACATCAGGTTCATGCCAAGTATTCCCGGTACCAGCCAATCCACGTACCGCACCTGTTCGCCTTCGACCACGCCGCGTTCGTAGCTGCCATCCGGCAGCATTTTTTCCAGCACATAACCTTTCGGTGATGTCGGATTGATCCAGTAGCGCGCGGGCGTGACGGTCAGATCCAGCAGCATGTCCACCTGGTGACGGCTGACACGCGTGAAATATTCATCGCGATCGCTCACTTCGAAAAACTGCACGTAGCGCGTATCGAGAAAGGGATCGTTCTCCGCTGCAAGCGTCGCCGCGTCGTGCAATACGGCGACCTTGAACATCGATTTGTTGGTGTCGGAAAAAATGAAACCGAGACCGATGACCAGCACGATGGGCAGGATGATGTTCCATCCGAGCGTGGAGCGGTCGCGCAGGAATTCGCGGTTGCGCGCGTTGAATATCGCCAGGAACTTCTTCATTGTTGATTTCTCCGGCGTTCGCCTCAGGCACGCAGCTCTCGCCCCGTGAGTTCAAGAAAAAGATCTTCCAGCGTGCGCGGACGGATGCGCAGATGGTTCAGTGGCACGTCGCGTTCCATCAGCGCGTGCACGGCGGCGTTCACATCGTCCGTTGAAATTTCCACCTTGCCGCGAACGCGGAGCAATTGCAGCGGAAAATCGCGGAACTTTTCGTCCGCAATGTCTTCCGGCAGCTCCAGCACCACGTCGTTGAAATGTTCCTGCAGCAGGCGTTGCGGCGTGCCCCGCGCAATCACGCGGCCGTGATCCATGATCGCGATTTCGTCGCACAGGATGTACGCCTCTTCCATGTAATGCGTTGTCAAAAGGATGGTCTTGTTGCGTGCCTTGATGCGTTCGACGAGATCCCAGAAATTTCGGCGCGCCTGCGGATCAAGGCCTGTCGTCGGTTCATCGAGAAACAGGATTTCCGGATCGTTCACCAGCGCGATGGCGAGCAGCAGGCGTTGCCGTTGTCCGCCGGAAACCTTGCGCGCATCCTGGTCGAGAAAACCGCCGAGCGCGCACAGCTCGATGATTTCATCGATGTCCATGTGATGCGGATAGAAAGCGGCGAAGGTCTCCAGCGTTTCGCGCACCGTCTGGAAATCCTGCAAGGCGGTCGATTGAAACTGGATGCCGGCCTGCTCGCGGAATGTTCGCCCCAGCGGTTCGCCGCGATAAAGAACCGTGCCCGAAGTTGGTTTGACAATACCTTCGATCATCTCGACGGTCGTCGTCTTGCCGGCGCCATTCGGGCCGAGCAGGCCGAAGCAAACGCCGGCTTGGATGTCGAGATCGATGCCGTCGACCGCGCGCGTCTTCGGATAGTGTTTCACCAGGTCGCGAACCTGGATGACCGTCGAGGCTGTCATGATGTTCACCGTTGGAATGCTGCGCGGACGAGCGGGTATTCTACGCGGTGCGGCAATCGGAGCAATCACGGCGCAGGAGGTTTTCATGGGACGCTTGATCGACGGCAAATGGCATGACCAGTGGTACGACACCGCAAAGCACGGCGGGAAATTCGTGCGCGAGGATGCGGGCTTCCGCGACTGGGTACGAGCGGATGGCAGCACGCGCTTTGCACCGGAAAAGGGTCGTTATCATCTTTATGTGTCGCTCGCTTGTCCCTGGGCGCATCGCGCACTGATCGTGCGCAGCTTGAAAAACCTGGAAGACGTTATCGACGTCTCTGTCGTGCATTGGTACATGCGCGAGCACGGCTGGACGTTTCGCACGGATGACGGCGCGACCGGCGACAGGCTGCATGGCAAGAATTTTCTCCACGAAATCTACACGCTCGCCAAACAGGACTACACCGGTCGCGTGACCGTACCCGTGCTGTGGGACAAGAAAGAAAACACCATCGTCAACAACGAGTCGTCCGAGATTATCCGCATGCTCAACAGCGAGTTCGACACGCTGGGCGATGCAAGTGTTGATCTGTATCCCGAAGCGTTGCGCGAGGAAATCGACGCGGTAAACGCGCTCGTTTATGACCGCATCAACAATGGCGTCTACAAAAGCGGTTTCGCCACCTCGCAGTCTGCGTATGAAGACGCTTTCCTGCGCCTGTTTGAAGGCCTGGACGAGATCGAAGCCAGGCTTGAAGGCCAGGACTGGCTGGTGGGCGGGCAGCTGACGGAAGCCGATATCCGGCTGTTCACGACGCTGATCCGTTTCGATGCCGTCTATTACACGCATTTCAAATGCAATCTTCGCCGCATCCACGATTACCCAAACCTGCATGCGCTGGTGGGACGCACGCTGGCGGTGCGGGGCATTGCCGAAACCGTCAACATGCATCACATCAAGCACCATTATTTCGTCTCGCATGACCAGCTCAACCCGACCGGTATTGTGCCGCGCGGTCCCGAATTGCTTTATTGACGATGAGAAATCGCACCCGCGGATTCGGAACGGGCGCAATTTCGGTCTAAACTTCTCGAACAGTGCGCGGAAATACGACAAGCCTGGAAGGGAGCAACGCGAGCATGAGGAATTCGGCAACACGGACCGGGACCATCCGGAGACTGGCCTTGGTAATGCTGCTGGCCGGCACCAGCGCCGTCGCACAGGCGGCCGCGCCGCGCGATGTCATGCTCGTGCTCGACAATTCCGGCAGCATGCGCGCCAACGATCCGGCGCGCCTCAGCGTTTCGGCGGTCACGGATTTCATCCGCAGCCAGTCATCGGATACGCGCGTCGGCATCGTGATATTCGCGGGCTCGCCGACGCTCACGAAGCCGCTCACGCCCGTGATGCCCGGCGAGCGCGAACGCCTGCTGGGCGGGCTCGACAACCTGGATTTCAGCGGCCAGTGGACGGAAACCGCCGCCGCCGTGGAGCGCGCGCTCTACGAGCTGCGCGTGAACGGCCGCGAGGATGCGGGCAAGGCCATCATCCTTATGACCGACGGCATCATCGACACCGGCAACGCCGAGCGCGATCTGGAAAAGGCGCGCTGGCTACGCGAGCGGCTCACCGAGGAGGCGCGCGAGCAGGATGTGCGGATCTTCGGTATCGCGTTCACGGAAAATGCGGACTACGAGCTGCTGCAAAGCGTTTCGCAGGCAACGGACGGCGAATATTTCCGCGCCTTGCGTGCGCAGGACATTGCCGGCGTCATGGCGCGCATCAACGACGTCCTCGGGGAACCGGCGCTCGAGATCGAAGCCGAAGCATTCGTCACCGCAGAACCGGAGCCGATCGTTCCCGCAACTCAGGAACCGGAACGGCTCGTCTACACGCCGCCGGAATTGCCACCCGAATCATCCGCCGAAACCGAATCCGTCAATCCACCTGCGGAAAACGCCGCGTCGGCTGACGATGAAGAAAGCCCGTGGCGGCTGATCCTGATCGTGGCAGCGCTCATCGTGCTTGGTGCGGTTGGCGTCGGCATTCTCTGGGGCGATGAAGTCGTCCGCCTGTGGCAGAGTCGCAACCGCCTGCTGCGGGAGCCGGAAGATCACGGGCCGAAGGCCGTTCTTTACGACGTCTATGATCCCTCCGACATCAAGCGCCACGAACTCGGCGCGAAGCCTGCGGTAATCGGTCGCGTTTCCGGTTCCGATCCCGCCATGGATTACGTTGTCGTCGACGAACGCACCGTGGGGCGATGGCATGCCACCATCGAACGGCGCGGGCAGTCGTTCTGGATTCGCGATGAAGGCAGCGTCAACGGCACCTTCGTCAACGACCAGCGCGTCACCGCCGAGCATCCGCTCAAGCACGGCGACATGGTGCGCGTGCACCGGCATGAATTCGAATTCGTGATTCCGGAACTGTTCGATTCCGACCGCACCATGATTTCGCCGGAGGCGAAAATGAAACGGCCGGATGCGGCGGCGGAGGAGGTTTAATATTGGATGGGTATGAAACAGCGTTACTTTTGATCGGCGGGGCCCTCGGTTTTTTTCTGCGTAGTTTTCTCGGATCCTACATGCGTGAAAAGGGAAAGAATGCTGCCACGAAGGAAGATATTGGGGTCATAACTTCGAAGGTGGAGAATATCCGAACACAGTTAGCGGAGGAGTCGCGATTTTTTTTGTCCCGCCGTGCAAATCAAGAGAAACATTTGTTGGCGTTTCATGATGTTGCTATTGAGTTATTGCATGAACGTTTCGCAGTTAATTTCGGAGATATTCCAATGGATAATGGAAGGTCTCTATACGAATTCCAAACTGCATTTAACCAGAATATCGTCGTTTTACTACGAGAGTATCAGCGACTTATTTTGTTTTTGCCCTCGGAGCATGAGTTGATAACGTATTCAACAAACTTAGTAAAATCTGCGATGGAAGCGAAGGTGATATTCAAAAGCAGATTTGGCGCGATCAAATTCACTTCGGTAGAGGAGGCCAATGCTTACGCATCTGGGGATAAGGAAGCTTATCGGTCTGCGGTCTCTAGATCGAACGAAGCTAATAACGAATTTTGGAACGAGATACACCCACATATTGAGAGTTATAAGACCGCGTTGGAGCTTTTTGTCAAAGAACTCGGAGTATTTCTGTCTTCGCCTCGTATCAGCGATGTTGATGCGAGAGTAATAGACTAGAACGAACTGCAATTTTCAAAAAAAAGCGCCTTGCGGCGCCCTTCCTGTTTCACGAGAAGTGAATCTCACTCCTGAAAGAACAACGGTTGCGGTTTCATCTCGCCGGAAATCATTTCCTTCATCGTCTCCGTATCGAACAACCTGCCGTTCATCATTGCTTTCGCCGGAAGCGTAAATGAACCCGTAAGCTTCCCCTCAATTTGAAACGCGCGAAAGGAGAACTTCTGCCATATTGGTAACGGGAGGGCGTAAGCTTCCCCTCAATTTGAAACGCGCGAAAGGAGAACTTCTGCCATATTGGTAACGGGAGGGGTTCTCAATGCGCAAGTCAAAATTTTCAGAACACCAGATTGTCCAGATCCTGAAGGAAGCGGATGCCGGCGTG
>DASVDI010000012.1:0-23603 GCA_036381175.1 Gammaproteobacteria bacterium | reverse complement strand
CGTGGCCGTCAAAGAAGCGCCGCGACAGATTCCGGTACAGGCGATGGCACGCTGTCCGGACACCCTCCCGACGATCCCGAGTGACCTTCCGCAGATGCCGGTGGGCAAGGCCATGATGACCTTGATTACCGCCGTGAATGCGAGCCAGCGCGAATACTTCTTGTGCAAGGCGAAGCAAGAACGGTTAGCGGACTGGATCGAATGACAACTATCGCCTACCGCTCCGGTGTTCTCGCCGCTGACTCGCAAGGGACATCCTCATTCAAGCAACGCTGCCAGAAGATTCACAAGATTGGAGATTCGTATTTCGGCATCGAGGGCTCCCTGACTTCCGCCTACCTCTTTCTCGAATGGCTCAAACAGGACCGCAGGGATTGGGTGGAGGCCGAACGAAACCCGCCGAGTGCGCTATCCGACGATGACAGCTTTGGAGCCTTGGAGCTTTGCGAGGAAGGACTGTTCCTGTGGGACGGCAAGCTGACTCGCGTTCCGGTCCTTGTCGAGTTCTATGCCGTTGGCTCCGGCTGTGATTTCGCAATGGGCGCAATGGCGATGGGAGCCGACGCGATGGAAGCCGTGAAGGTTGCCAAGACGCTCGATCCGTACACCGGAGGAGCGATCAAAAAGGCGGTGCTGAAATGACCGATCCCGTCTCCGCATCCCTCCGCTGCCCGAAGTGTCGCGGCAAACTCAAATACAGCCAGAAGAAACGCAGCTACCTTTGCGGCGTACACGGGAAGGTCAAGGAACCGCTGGACATCAAGCAGGCGGACAAGGCCGTAACAGTCCCTCTAGGCCGCGGTGTCGTCGTCTCGGCTCCCGATAACTTCGACTTGTTCCTGACCTCGGACTGGCATTGCGGCTCGAACGTCTGCGACTACAAGGGACTGCATTCGATGATCGGGCGGCTCCAAGATACACGCTCGGCTCGGATGATTATCGGCGGCGATCAGATGGAAATGACACCCCCGCTGCACCATGACGGCGGGCGGGAATCGACGTGCTATCCCGACGAACAGATCATCCGCACATCCGATGCGCTACAGAAATGCGCGAACCGCATCGACCTGATCTATTCCGGCAACCACGGCAGGGCAAGGCTGTCACACGTCCACGTCGATCCGGACCTGATACTCGCCTATACCCTCGGCGCGAACTACTCCACGGTGCCCACGGTCGTCCAGTACAAGACTCCCTCCGGTGTTATCAAGATCGCGGGCGGTCATGGCAAGTCAGGCGGCAAGAACGGCCTGCTGGAAGTTGAGCGGCTGCGTAACATCTTTCCCGGTTGTGACCTCTATCACCTCGGGCATAACCATCAACTCTTTGCCGAACAAGCAGGTGCAATGGAATTCGACGAGGACGGATTCGAGCACTGGTCTGGCACGTGGTTTTGCCGCACGGGATCTTTCATGCAGTACGCCCACTATGCGCGGTTTGCCGTGATGGCCCCGCAACCCACGGGATACCTGGTTGCGAAGATCAGGAAAGGGAAGATCGCAGATGTGGAGGTCGTGAAGGCATGAGCGCACAAGACACGCAAATCGGCGGATCACACTATAAGGACTTCGCCATTCAGCCGGTCGAATTCATCCACGCGAACGGTATCGGTTATCTCGAAGGGAACGCTATCAAGTACCTGTGCCGCCACAAGAATAAGAACGGACGACAGGACTTGGAGAAGGCAAAGCATTACATCGAACTGCTGCTGGAACTGGAGTACGACGATTGATACAAAAGTTCAGAATCTATCAGTTTCCGGAAAATTGATAAATCGCCAGCCCTGTCGCCTTGTTACGGATTGTCGCCACTTATTCGCAAGGGGTGGCGATTTACTCATCCTCCCGCAAGTGAATCATTGCCTTGTAGCGGTCCCGATCCTTTCGGAGCATTTCGGAATAGCGCCGGTACTTCGCTGCTTCTTTCATGGCATGGGCTGCGATCCGTTCCGCCGCTCGAATCTGAACCTCTGCGGTGGCCGTGACTTCTTCGAGGGTGACGGGGCGGTCGGTGTTCATGGTTAGCCAATCTGCGTCAGCAGGAATCGTTTTTCTTCCAGATAGACTGCCGCGAACTCCGGATCGTGCTGCAAGATGCTGGAAGTATTGTGTTCAACATCGCACCGCTTTATCAGTTGCGCGCTCTCGCTGATCTTGCCAAGCCTGATCGCTTCGTTTGTCTTGCGCGCCTCTCGATTCATATCCGGATAGTTGGCTTTCGTGAAAACGTCTGTGACCTCTAAAACCATGTCGGCCACGCTCTCACCAAAGACAGAGCGGATGTCGTCATAGGTGGTGCCCGTGTCCTCAATCGTGTCATGGAGCAGGGCGGCGATCACCATATCCTCAGTGCCCCCGGTTGACAAAACCTTTCCAGCAACCGCCAGACAGTGCGCATCAAAATACGGTTCGCCAGTATATTTGCGCCGCTGTCCTGCGTGAGCCGCCCGGCCAAACTCGATTGCTTCATCTAATCTGCCCATCATTCATCCTCCGGTGGGGCGCAACAGTTCTCGCATTCCAGCCCCTTGTCGGTCCATTGCCAATCGTACATTTCGGCATCAAAGCGGAAAGCCCCGTCGCCTTCCTCTATGCATTCGAGCGTATCCACGCGCCCGCAGCCATTGCACTTGACGTTGACGTTTCCAGATAAAATACCCATCCGCTCTACTCCTAAGAATCCTGGTGAAAACCCTTGCGGGACTTTTGCGTGTTTGCGTGTAACTTCATTGCGCTTTGTCGCACATTTGCCACGGGCGACACCTCCGCAAGTTGTTGATTTTACTATCCCCGACGTTCCACCAAACAGCTTTTAACCAATTGGTCGTAGGTTCGAATCCTACACGGCCCACCATCTTTTCCCCGTTCCTGTTCCCGCAGCCGCTTTCCATAATCTTCTCCACACCGACGATGGCCGCCGGGGAAAACCCTCTGGTAAAATGACCGCTTCGCCGGCCAAGTCGGCATCGATTTTTCGAACACCTGAACAGGGGAATCGCTCGCATGAATCTTGAGGCTTTGAACGACGTTGCACTCGCCATGGTCGCGCCCGGCAAGGGTATTCTCGCCGCCGACGAGAGCACCGGCACCATCAAGAAACGCTTCGACGCCATTGGCGCGGAATCGACGGAAGAAAACCGTCGCGCCTATCGCGATCTGATGTTCACCGCCGCGGGCATGGAGAAATACATCAGCGGCGTCATCCTGTATGACGAAACGCTGCGCCAGAAGTCCGCGGACGGCACGCCGTTTCCGCAGTTGCTGGAAAAGCTCGGTGTGATTCCCGGCATCAAGGTGGACATGGGCGCGAAGGATCTCGCGCTATGCCCGGGCGAGAAGATTACCGAAGGTCTCGATGGCCTGCGCGAACGCCTGAAGGAATATTACGAACTCGGCGCACGCTTCGCGAAGTGGCGCGCGGTCATTACCATTGGCGAGGACATTCCGAGCAACACCTGCATCGAAACGAACGCACACGCGCTCGCGCGCTACGCCGCGCTCTGCCAGGAACAGAACATCGTTCCGATCGTCGAGCCCGAAGTGCTGATGGATGCGGACAACAGCATCGAGGAATGCTACGAGGTCACCGCGCACACGCTGAAGACCGTGTTCGAAGAGCTGTACAAGCAGAACGTCGCGCTGGAAGGCATGATCCTCAAGCCGAACATGGTCATCGCCGGCAAGCAGTGCGCGACGCAGGCGGACCCCGAGCAGGTTGCGGAAATGACGCTGAACTGCCTGCTGAATTACGTGCCGGCGGCCGTTCCGGGCATTGCGTTCCTCTCCGGTGGACAGAGCGACGAACTCGCCACGCAGCACCTGAACCTGATGAACCAGGCAGGCCCGCATCCCTGGGACCTGACCTTCTCCTACGGCCGCGCCTTGCAGGCGCCGGCGCTGAAGGTGTGGGGCGGCAAGGTGGAAAATGTCGCTGCCGCGCAGAAGGCATTCCTGCACCGTGCGAAGTGCAATGGTGCGGCTCGCGACGGGGAATATACAGCCGACATGGAAAAAGCGGCGTAGTTCATTGATATTCCGAACGCCCCATGATCGAGTGGTCATGGGGCGTCTTGTTGCTCGCCAAGAACGAGACGCGCAATCACAAGACAAGCATCGTCATTCCGCGATGTTCACCAAGGAAGCGCATGTCGAATACTGACGTTCTGATCGAAATCCGCGGACTGAAATACCGTCGCGGCGACAAGATCATTTTTGACGGCGTGGATATCGACATTCCACGCGGCAAGGTCATCGCATTCATGGGGCCGAGCGGTACGGGCAAGACCACGCTGCTGCGCCTGGTGACCGGCCAGCTTCGCCCAGATGCCGGCACGATTCGCATCGGTGGCGAAGATGTCGTCGCGCTGGATCGCGATGCCTTGTACGCCCTTCGCCGGAACATGGGTTTCCTGTTTCAGAACGGCGCGCTGCTCACCGATCTCAGCGCGTTCGAGAACGTCGCCTTCCCGCTGCGCGAGCACACCGATCTTCCCGATGCCCTGATACGCGACCTCGTGCTGATGAAATTGCAGGCGGTCGGGTTGCGTGGTGCGGCCGACATGATGCCTTCGGAACTGTCCGGCGGCATGGCGCGTCGCGTGGCGCTGGCGCGCGCCGTCATCATGGATCCCGAAATGATTTTCTACGACGAGCCGTTCGTCGGACTGGACCCGATTTCCATGGGCCAGATCGTGCGCCTCATCAAGCGGCTCAATGAAGTGCTCGGCCTTACCAGCATTGTCGTCTCGCATGATGTTCCGGAAATTGCGTCGGTCGCCGATCGCGTGTACCTGATTGCCGATGGCAAGGTTGTCGGCGAAGGATCGCCCCGGGAATTGCGTGACAGCGATTCGCCGTGGGTGAAACAGTTCGTGCAGGGCCTGGCGGACGGACCGGTGCCTTTTCATTATCCCGCGAATGATATTCGCGACGATCTGCTCGGCGGGGAGAAATCACCATGAGTCTCGTTCGGCAGTTTCGCGAGGGGGCAGTGGATTTTTTTGCGTCCTTCGGTGCGGCGTGCCTGTTCATGCTTCGCATGCTCGCGGACACGCCACGTGCGCTGCTGCGGCCGGGACTGATTTTCCGCCAGGTGCATGTCGTCGGCGCGAACTCGCTGGTGCTCATCATGATGGCCGGCCTGTTCGTCGGCATGGTGCTGAGCCTGCAGTTCTACAACACCATGGCCAAGTTCGGCGCGGAACAATCGCTGGGTCCCGTCGTCGTGCTGGCGCTGGTGCGCGAGCTCGGCCCGGTGGTGACGGCGCTGTTGTTCGCCGGTCGCGCCGGCACCGCGCTCGCGTCCGAAATCGGCCTGATGAAAGCGACCGAACAACTGGCCGGCATGGAAATGATGGCGGTTGATCCGATTCGCTACGTCATCGTGCCGCGCTTTCTCGGCGCATTCATCGCCATGCCCTTGCTCACCGCGATCTTCAACGCGATCGCCATTCTCGGCGCATGGTTTGTCGCCGTGCAGATGATGGGCCTGGATGGCGGACAATTCTGGGCGCCGATGCCGGACAACGTGGATGTGTTCGACGATGTGCTGGGCGGCGTGCTGAAGAGCGTTTTCTTCGGTGCTGCCGCGGGCCTGCTCGCCGTATTCGAAGGGTATCGTGCGCACCCGACCGCCGAGGGTGTCAGCCGCGCGACCACGCGCACCGTTGTCATCACCGCGATGACAGTGCTCGTGCTCGACTACATGCTGACCGCCATGCTGATTTGAACTGAGGAAATACCGATGAACAGAAGTGTTGAATTCGCAACCGGATTATTCATATTCCTCGGACTGCTGGCGCTGTTTTTCCTGATCACGCAGACAACGAATATCCAGGCCTACGGCGGTGACGGCTACACCGTGACCGCGCGGTTCACCAACGTCGGCAGCCTCAAGGCGCGCGCGCCGGTGGCGCTGGCGGGCGTGACCATCGGGCGGGTTGAAAATATCGCCGTTGATCCCCAGCGTCTTGATGCGGTCGTCACGATGACCATCGACTCGCGCTATGACCGCATTCCTTTCGATTCCAGCGCCGCGATTCTCACGTCCGGCCTGCTGGGTGAAAAATACATCGGCATCCAGCCGGGTGCGGATACCGAAAGCCTCAAGCAGGGCGACGAGATTCTTTTCACGCAATCCGCCGTCGTGCTTGAAAACCTGATCAGCAAATACCTGTTCGACTCCGCCTCGGGAGGTGAAGAATGAAATCGTTTCGAAACCTGATGGTTCGCTTCATGATTGTTGGCGTGACCGTGTTCGCGATGCAGGCCGCCGCGGCGGAAATGACCGATCCTGTGCAATTCATCAAGGAACGTTCGAAAGCCGTGCTCTCGGCGCTCGACGGCAAGCGCGAACAGGTGCGCCAGGATCCCGAGATCGCGCAGCAGATCGTGCGCAAGGAATTGCTGCCGCACATCGACGTCGAATACATCTCGAAGCTGGTGCTCGGGCCGCACTGGCGCAGTGCGAGCGAGGAGCAGCGCGTGCGCTTCCAGGAAGCGTTCCAGTCCTTCCTGTTGAACAGCTACGCGCAGGGACTCGCGGAGTTTACCGAGGACCGTTTGCAGGTCATGCCGTTGCGCGGCGAACCGAACCCGCGGCGAACCATCGTGCAGACAGAAGTCATGCGCGAAAACGGCCAGTCGGTTCCCGTGGCCTACACGCTGCACTGGACGGACAACGGCTGGAAGCTTTTCGACGTCATCATCGAAGGCATTTCCTACGTGCGCAATTACCGCACCGATTTCAATTCCGAAGTTGAACAGAAAGGCCTGGACTCGCTGATCGCGCGACTTGAAAGCAACGGCGTGTCGAAACCCGGCGATGCGAAACCGGATGCTGAAAGTGCGCCGGAAGCGGAGGATGCGGGCCAGTGAAAATGTCCGCGGAAGAACCTGTCAGCGTCGAGCGTCGCGAGGGCGTCGTGCATCTCGACGGCGCATTGACGCTGGGAAACGCCACGGCCGCACTGGATGCGGCCGCGTCCGTATTCGACGGCGGCAATGATCAGAAGGGAAACAAACTGGTATTCGATCTTTCAGGCCTGTGGCAATCAGACAGTGCGGCGCTCGCCGTGCTGCTGGAGTGGCGGCGCGAGGCGCTGCGAAGAAACCGGCAACTGGAATATCGCAACGCGCCGGAACGGCTGGCACAGCTCGCACGCCTGTCTGACCTGGAAAGCGTGCTCGGACTCGATGGTCACGTTTGATCATTCACGCTGGACGTTTCGTTGTCCGTCTCTGTTCCATCATCCTTGATATCTTCTTTCGGCAACGAATCCGGTTCCGTTGAACCGGATTCGTCGTTCTCGCTGGCCGTGTCTTCCGATGGAGGCACGGTGTCTTCCATGTCCTCGAAATTGTACAGGTCGTCGTAAAAATCCGTGTTCCGTTGCAGGTTGCCGTCGTGCACCAGGTATTCACGCCGCTGCAAATAGGCGTCGCGAAGGAAGGTGTACGGATCGTAGGTATTTTCGAGCTGTGAATCGACATCGAGCAGTTGCGCGCGCAGATCGATGATTCGCAATCCGAGCAGGTAGTATTTTTCCGGCGATTCCACGTAATAAAGCGACGGATCCATTTCGCTGTCCACGTAGGTGCCGACGCTGTCGCGAACCGTTGACGGTCCGAGGAATGGCAGCACGAAATACGGGCCTTCCGGCACGCCCCACACGCCCAGCGTCTGGCCGAAATCCTCGCTGTTCTCTTCAAGACCGATGCCCGTGGCCGGATCAAAGATGCCGCCCAGCCCGAAAATCGTATTGAAAAGAAAGCGTCCGGTGTCGCGCATGCCATCGCCGAAATCACCTTGCAGGAACTGGTTCACGGCGACGATGGGATAGGTGAGGTTGTCGAAGAAATTGCTCACACCGCGCTCCACGGGATCGGGCGTCACGGCGCGATAACCTTTTGCAACCGGCCGCAGCACGGCGCGATCGACAGCATCATTGAAGTTGTACACCGCGCGGTTGTACGGCTCCCACGGATCCTTCTCGGAACGTTCGGTGTTCTCAGGCAGGCTTGCGCAGCCGGACAGCAAGACTGTCAGAAGCAGCGCGCGCGGCATGAATTTCGCCATCAGCGGTTCCCTTGTCGTTGCGAAATATCGTCGCGATTCGAAGTCAGGATTGCGCGCGGAAGGCGCGCGGCGGCATTGTATCAGCTCGCCGGATTGACGCTCTGCCAACTCGAACGCGCTTCCGTGGGACCGCGGCCTTCACTGCGCTGCTCCAGGAGTATGTCGCTGACTTCCTGCAGGCGCGCGTTGTACTGCAGGTAGTCGTTGGAGGCGGGGTCAGCGTTATCCACGGCAAGTTGCAGCTGGATGCGTCCGGAGTGCAGGTCGCCCAGTCGCAGATAATATTCGCCCATGTAGTAGTGCGATTCGGCCATTGCGCCGGCATCCGCGGCCGTTTGCGCCATGACGCGAATGTTTTCGGGTTCGGGCGCGCGGCGGTTGAACAGGTCGCGAAGGAGATTGAGTGCATCCTCGGCACGGCCAGCGCGCCGCAATGCTTCTGCGTGAGCCAGGCCTACCGGCACGTTGACCGGGAAGAGTTGCCCGGCATGCTCCATCACCTTGATGGCTCCATCGATTCGACCGGCTGCCATGAGCGCGCGGCCAAGGCCGATGTGATAGTGCGTGATGCTGTCGTCTTCGCCGCGAAGTTCTCGAAGGATTGCTGCCGCCGTCTCTGCTTCCCCGTCCTCCAGCAAGGCGAGCGCCCGCGCGTAGCGCGCAGGCGCCGTCTTCGCCCGTGGCGCATCGCCGGCGCCGGCGGACAGGAGCGGTGCATCGCCCGACAACACCGCGAGGCGCGCCTTCATCAGCGGATAGGCGCGCGACTCCCGTACAGTTCCGATGTTGTCCATGGCCTGGATGCGTTGCGCGGCGTCGGTGACGCGCGACACCGACAGGGGGTGCGTTGAAAGGAACTCCGGCATCCGGCTGTTCCGGATTCGCTGCATGCGTTGCATCGTTTCGAAGAAATTGACCATTCCTTCGGGGTCGAATCCGCTGCGTGCAAGGATGCTCATGCCGACGTGGTCCGCTTCATATTCCTGCGTGCGGGTGAAATTGATCTGCTCCTGGATCGCGAGACCCTGACCGAGCATCATGGCGCCTGAAACGTCGTCGCCGTCAGCTCCCGACGCCGCCAGCGCGATGGCGCCAAGCAGGATTGCCAGCGATTTGAGTCCCATGCTGCTGCTCGCGTCAAAGCGTCGCGCGATGTGGCGTTGCGTGACGTGGGCGACCTCGTGCGCAAGCACGCTGGCGAGTTCGGATTCGCTGTTCGTGCGGAGGATGAGTCCGCTGTGCACGCCGATATAACCGCCGGGCAGCGCAAAGGCATTGATGCTGTCGTCCTTGATCACGAAAAAGCTGAAATCCGTCTTGCCATTGTCAGCGCCGGCAACGAGACGCGAGCCGACGTTCTGAATGTACTCGGTAATTTCGGGGTCATCGAGAATGAGGTCAGCGCGGCGCAGCTCGTTGACGATGGAGCGTCCGATGGCTTCTTCGCGGGTACCGGCAATGATGCTGATTCCGCCGCTGCCGAGATCGGGCAGGGCGAAACGGCCTCCTTGTGCAAATGCCGGCGGAACGGCGAGGAGGGGCAGGAGAATGAAGATCGCGAGATGGCGCCACATGACGCTCCGACAATAACATGGCGCTTCCCGAGGGCGCAGCCGGGCAATCTGAGAGAATTCGGGAAGAAAGGCGGCATCGCGCCCCGGCGGAGAGCAAAAAAAAGCCCCGGTCGTTTCGACCGGGGCTTTTTGCGCTGCGAGATGACTCAGAACCGGTAGCGCAGTTCGAGGCCCGCAATATCGGCGCTCGCCTCGTAGCTGCCTACGAGCCTGTCGCCCATCGAGCCGGTTTCATCAACGGCGATATTGTCGTCGAGAAACAGGTGTGCATATCCGACATCCATTTCCACGCTGGAGCTGAGATGCCAGGTAGCGCCGAACGACAGCCAGGTGCGATCAGCATCCGGCAGCCGCACGGTGCGCCACTCGTCCGAGATCGGCGAGTTATCAAGGGCAACACCGCTGCGGAACGTCCATTCCTCGTTGTAGCTCCAGTCAACGCCGACGGAATAACGCATCACGTCTTCCCAGTTTTCCGGCTGGAGTGTGGGCGGCTGGCCCGTTCCGGTAGCCGGATCGTAGTTGTCGAACCGGATGAGGATTTCCTTGAACGAATCCCAGCCGGTACGCGTCACGTCCGCCAGCAACGTCCAGTCCTCGTTGATCTCGTGAGCCACGGAAAGGCTGATGGTTTCCGGCGTCGTGAAGTCGGCCTTGATGCCCTGATCTATGAACAGGTTCTGCGCGGCGAACACGGCGGGAACGTTTTCGAAGCGGGACTCGCCGTCGAGTTCCTGGTCAACCTTGCTGCGGAAGTGCAGGCCGACACGCGTTGTGTCGTTCTGCCACATGGCGCCGATGTTGAACCCGAAGCCCCAGCTGTCGCCTTCGATCTCCGCGTAGCCGTCATGGCCCTGTGGCGTCAGACCAAGCGCGGAACAAGTGATCGGATTGACATTGCCGAAGCAGACCGCACCGTAATCAACGATATTCGTCAGCTTGGCCCGGAAGTGCATGATGTCAAGACCGAAACCCAGCGACCAGTTGTCGTTGATTTTCCAGCCCAGTGACGGGTTGATGTTGACGGTCGAGACCTGCGAGTAGACGGCCTGGTAGCGGCCGACCCATTCCGGATCGTCGTAGTCGGTAGCCAGACCGAACGGCGCAGTCACGCCGAGGCCGAAAACCCATTCGGAATTGATCCGCTGGGCGTAATAAAGAATCGGCACGCCACTGAGCTTGCCGGCGTCGCCACCTTCAGTACCGGTCAATGGCTGGCCGATGGCATCCACACCCAGGGTCTTGTCGAAATCAGCACCCAGCGCAATTACGCTGCCGCCGATCAACAGTTCCCGGCCATCTAGCTCGGTCAGCCCTGCCGGGTTGAAGAAAATCGTCGATGCGTCATCGGCAATCGCCGCGCCGCCGGCGAAGGCGCGTCCGAGGCCGCTGACACTCTGTTCCGTGATCTGGAAGCCCGCCGCCATGGTCGTGGCCGGCAGCCCCGTTGCGGCCGCGAGCAGCAGCGCGCGTGGCAGGACTCCGGAGAGCTTCTGAAATTTCTTCTGCGTCATTGTTATCCCCTCGACGTCGAACCTGAAAAGGGTGACTGGACTGGTCAAGTCAATGCGGGCCCCTCAAGGCCGGCACTCAAATCCCGCACGATTTAATCATACGTCTGTCCAAATTGTAAGCGTTTACCCTTATGCCCGCTGGGCCTGCTACAACTGCTCGGCAGCGTAATCCGCCAGCCGCGATCGCTCGCCGCGCAGCAGGGTGATATGCCCGGAATGCGCCCAATCCTTGAATCGGTCAACAACGTAGGTCAGGCCGGACGTGGTCTCGGTGAGATAGGGCGTATCGATCTGCGAGACGTTGCCGAGGCAGACGATCTTAGTGCCTGGGCCTGCGCGCGTCACCAGTGCCCGCATCTGCTTCGGCGTCAGGTTCTGCGCTTCATCGAGAATGATGTAGCGGTGCAGGAAGGTGCGTCCGCGCATGAAATTGAGCGATCGGATCTTGATCCGGGTGCGCAGAAGATCGTTCGTCGCGGCCCGGCCCCATTCGCCACCTTCCTCGGTCTGCGTCAGCACTTCGAGATTGTCCATCAACGCGCCCATCCACGGCGTCATCTTTTCTTCTTCCGTGCCGGGCAGGAAACCAATGTCCTCGCCGAGCGGCACGGTAACGCGCGTCATGATGATTTCCTTGTAGATATTGCTTTCCAGCGTCTGCGCGAGTCCGGCGGCGAGGGTGAGCAGCGTTTTGCCGGTGCCGGCCGCGCCCAGCAGCGAGACGAAATCGACCTCCGGGTCCATCAGCAGGTTGAGCGCGAAATTCTGCTCCCGATTGCGCGCATTGATGCCCCACACGGTGTTGCGCGGCCCGCGGTAGTCGCGCAGCACGGTGATGACGGCTTCGTCCTCGCTGGCATCGTCCTTGCGAATGACCCGTGCCTCGAACGGGTTCTCGCCGTCGGTAAAAATGCATTGGTTGGGAAGCCAGTTCGAAACCAGCGGTCCCTTGACGCGATAGAAGGTGCGGCCTTGCTCCTGCCAGGATTCCATGTTCTTGCTGTGCGACTCCCAGAAGTCGGCGGGCAACTCCTCGACGCCGGTGAAAAGCAGGTCGACGTCATCAATGGTCTTGTCGTTGTAATAGTCCTCGGCGTGAATGCCCAGCACCGCGGCCTTGATGCGAAGGTTGATGTCCTTGGTCACCAGCGTGACGCGCCGGTCGGGATTTTCCTTCTGCAGCGCGAGCGTGGTGCCGAGAATGGTGTTGTCGGGCTTGTTGCCCGGCAGCGTGTCGGGCAGCAGCGAGGGCAGGGGACGCGTCTGGAAGAATATGCGGCCCGCTGCTTGTGCGGCTGCCGCGCTCAGCGGTTTGTGCATGCCGGGAATGCGCAGCCCTGCGTCGATTTCTTCCTTGCTCACGCCTTGCATGAGTTCGTCGAGGAAGCGGCTGGTCTGGCGCACGTTGCGCGCCACTTCGGACATGCCCTTCTTGCCGGCGTCCAGCTCTTCCAGGACCACCATGGGCAGGAAGATGTCGTGTTCCTGGAAGCGGAATAGTGCGCTGGGATCGTGCATGAGCACGTTGGTATCAAGTACGAACAGGCAGGGTTGTTGCTGATCTCGCTCGGTCTTCGTCACCCGGAACCTCCTCGCGTCAGCCGCGATGCTGAAGTTTTTTCAAAGATCCTTGACGGCTTGCAACACCTCGTCGACGTGGCCGTTCACTTTCACGCCACGCCATTCCTTTTGCAGCACGCCGTTCGCGTCGATCAGGAAAGTGCTGCGCTCGATGCCCAGCACTTTTTTGCCGTACATGTTCTTTTCCTTGATCACATCGAAAAGCACGCAGGCTTTCTCGTCGGCGTCGGACAACAGCTCGAACGGGAACTCCTGCTTCGCCTTGAAGTTTTCGTGCGATTTGAGACTGTCGCGGGAGATGCCGAAGATGCGCGTCTTGCGCGCGCGGAATTTTCGATGGTTGTCGCGGAAATCCTGGCCTTCGGTGGTGCAGCCGGGCGTGCTGTCTTTCGGATAGAAATAAAGAACGATGTTTTCGCCCTTGTAGTCGCTCAGTGTAAATGCCTGATCACTGGTGGCCGGCAGTTCGAAATCCGGCACCTTCTTTCCAACAGCGATTTTTGCCATTGAGGTTCCTCCGTAGTCAGGACTTGATGGGTTCCAGCACAGCATCGAGATTGAAGCGGTCGCAGAACTCCGTGAAATGCTCGCGCAGCGTGCCGATGTGCATTTCCGCCGGAATGTTCACAGCCATCTGCACGGACAGCATCGGCGCGCCGGTATGCAGCGCGGGATAAGTGCGCGTGGTCAGCTCGGCGACGTGAATGTCGCCGGCGACAAAAAAATCCACCAGGTGATGCACAACGCCGGGCTGGTCGAGGCAAACGGCATCAACGGCGTAGGGAACGCGGTCGAGCATGGATGGCCGCGCTTCGGCGCGGTCCGTCACCATGCGCACGCCGAGATCGCGTTCCAGGCGCGGCACGCTTTGTTCGAAGCGCGCGACGGCATCCCACGAACCATCGATCAGCAGGAGCATGGCGAACTCGGCGCCAAGAAAGGTCATGCGGCTTTCGAGAACATTGCAGCCGGCATCGGAAATGCTGCGGGTGAGTCGGAGGACCGTCTCGGGACGTTCGCGACCCAGGGCGGTGATGGCGAGTAATTGTCGGGCCTTGCCTTGCAGGATCGTCCTCCGGGTCGAGCGTGAATGCTCGCCGCCAGTGTATCGGCTCGGGAAGGTTTGGCAAGTGCAGCAGAAATCGTGGAGATGCGCCGGGTGCTGCTTGTGTGGCAATGGCCGCCACTTTAACATCGCCCACCGTAAGCCCATCTGTGCGCAATCCCGATCAAGGAGACAGTCATGTTCAAAGGCAGCATGGTCGCGCTGGTCACGCCGATGCGCGAAGACGGCGCCATTGATCGCGACAGTCTCGCGGATCTGATCGAGTGGCACATTGAAGCGGGCACCAGCGCGCTGATCGCGGCCGGCACCACCGGCGAAGCGCCGACGCTGGAAACCCGCGAGCACGTGGAATTTCTTTCCATGTTTGTCGACATGGCGGCGGGACGCATTCCGGTCATCGCCGGTACCGGCTCGAATTCGACCGCGCAAACACTGTCGCTGACGTCCAAGGCCGCCGATCTCGGCGTTGATGGCTGCCTGCTGGTTGTTCCGTATTACAACAAGCCGGGACAGGAAGGTTTGTATCGGCATTTCCGGCATATTGCCGAAGCCGTGAAACTCCCGATCCTGCTTTACAACGTGCCCGGGCGCACCGTTGCCGACATGCTGCCGGAAACCGTCGAGCAGCTCGCGAAGCTCAGCAACATCGTCGGCATCAAGGAAGCGACGGGCAATCTCGATCGCCTGCACGACATTCGCCGCCGCTGCGGACCGGATTTCGCGCTGCTGAGCGGCGATGATGCGACCGGTCGCGAATTCATGCTCGCCGGTGGCGATGGCGTGATTTCGGTCACCGCCAATGTCGCACCGGAAGCGATGGCAAAAATGTGCGCGGCAGCAATCGCTGGCGATCGCGCGGCCGCTGAAGCCGCCGACGCACCGCTCGCGGGATTGCACAAAGGATTGTTCGTCGAAGCCAACCCCATTCCCGTGAAGTGGGCGTTGCACGCGATGGGCCGCATTCCGCCCGGCATCCGATTGCCGATGACGCCGTTGGCTGAAAACAATCACGCGGCCGTTCGCGATGCGCTTACGGCGGCCGATATTCGAATCTGAAAATCTTTTGAAAAATTTCCGGGAGATGGAAGGTATGAAGGAATTTCCGCGATACACCGCTCTGGCAGTCGTGCTCGCGCTGCCATTGCTCGGCGGGTGCGTCAGCGATGTGTGCCAAAGGCTGGTTTTTGAAGAAACGCCGGAGCTGTCGCAGCCGTTGGTTATCCCCGAAGGTGTTCCGGCCATTGCCGAAGGCGGGCAATATCGTGTGCCGGACGTTGCCGCCGCCGCGCCCGTGGAAGGCTGCCAGGCCCGCCCGCCGATGACCTTGCCGCCGGAAGTGCTGGAAGCGCCCGAGGAGAACGAAGAGGAAGCCGCGGAGGAGGCGTAAACCGCTGATTTCGTTGCGCGCATTTCCGGCATCGGGTAACCTTGCCGCCCTTCGCCCGCCCCGGTTTGACCGGAAACGCTGCGGGAGAAGGCTTGCGTGGAGAGGTGCCGGAGTGGTCGAACGGGCTCGCCTGGAAAGTGAGTGTACGGTTTACCCCGTACCGAGGGTTCGAATCCCTCCCTCTCCGCCAACAAATTTGATCGAAACCGGAGTCTGAATGGCTCCGTTTTTGTTTGTGGCCTCAAGTAGAGAGGGAGGGATTCGAACCCGAGGAATCAGACAATCAGGGTTCGAACCGAGGGCACATGGATGAAGGATTGTCGTATTCGAGGCGTGTGAGTGCCCGAGCTGGCCGCGTAGCGCAGCGGAGCGGCCTATCCCGACCGGCAAGTTGGCTCCCAGTTCATCCCAATTCCAATGACCGAATCCGGTATAATGCAATCACTCGCCCGGCACTCCGGGCGTTTTCTTTGCAGTCGCGTCATGGTGGTCCGCATTGGCTTCTCCGCGACGGTCAACCGTGAACTCCGCCAGGCCCGGAAGGGAGCAACGGTAGCGGTGATGCCGGGCGCCGGAGCTCAGCCGGTGCGGGCCACCTCCACATTTTGCAGATCGCCGCAAAGCTGCTGCGCTTGGCAATACGGCGTTAAAAATTGGCTCGGAACCATCATGTATGGCTTATACACTCAAGTTCCTCGCCAATTTTTGCCTTGTCTTGCCTGCGCTCGCGACGCTTTTCGACGATCTGTTTGCCGTTGACGCGTGTGATAAAGTTCGGGCTTCCGGCGCTTCCCAAGATTTGCCATGACTTACCAGGCTCTCGCGAGAAAATATCGGCCGCGTCACTTTGGTGAAATGGTCGGCCAGGCGCACGTTCTGCGCGCGCTGGTGAACGCGCTTGATAATGACCGGCTGCATCACGCTTTCCTGTTCACGGGAACGCGCGGCGTCGGCAAGACGACCATTGCGCGCATTCTCGCGAAATCGTTGAATTGCGAGCAGGGCGTGAGTTCGAAGCCCTGTGGCGAATGTTCCGCCTGCCGTGAAATCGACGAGGGCCGGTTTGTCGATCTGATCGAAGTCGATGCCGCTTCGCGCACCAAGGTCGATGACACGCGTGAACTGCTCGACAACGTGCAGTACGCGCCGACGCGCGGCCGCTACAAGGTTTATCTCGTCGACGAAGTTCACATGCTTTCGAACCACTCTTTCAATGCGCTCCTGAAGACGCTGGAAGAACCGCCGCCGCACGTGAAATTTTTGTTCGCGACCACCGATCCGCAACGCCTGCCGGTCACGATCCTGTCGCGCTGCCTGCAATTCAGCCTGAAACGCATGCCGGCGAGTCTTATCGAAGGGCATCTCAAGCACGTTATTGAAACGGAAAAGGTCATCGTGGAGCCGGCCGCGTTGCCGCTGCTCGCACGCGCGGCCGACGGCAGCATGCGCGATGGTTTGAGCCTGCTTGACCAGGCGATTGCCTTCGGTGGCGGCGAACTGCGCGAAGTGGATGTTCGCGCCATGCTCGGCACCATCGAACGGCATCATGTCGCCGAACTGTTGCAAGGCATTGCCGCCGGTGATGGCGCAGCGCTGCTGAAAACGCTCGATGTGCTCGACGCGCAGGCGCCGGACTATCGAATGGTCAACGAGGAAGTTGCGGGCATGCTGCAACGGATCGCGCGTTTCCAGCTTGTTCCGGATGGCACGGACGAGTGGGAAGATCGCGACGTCATCGCGGCACTCGCCGGCGCGCTCGAACCGGAAGACGTGCAGTTGCATTACCAGGTGTCGCAACTCGGCCAGCGTGAACTTGCTGTCGCCGCGGATGCGCGCAATGCGTTCGAAATGCTGTTGTTGCGCATGCTGGCGTTCCGTCCAGCCGATGCGGCAAGCGCTGGCGGCAGCACGCCGCCATCGACGGCAAACGCGGCGAAACCGGTTTCCACGAAAACGCCCGAACCAAAGAAAGCTGCGCCTGCAAAGATACAACCGGAAGCGGCGTCGTCTGAATCTTCTCCCGGCCCGTGGCGCGATCCCGACTGGCACGGACTCGTCGAAGCGCTCGGACTCAAGGGTGTGACACAGCAACTCGCTTTGAATTGCGCCTACGAAAAACGCGAAGGCGATGTCCTGCACGTGACACTCGCGCCGCAGCACGCGCAGATATTGAGCGAGAAGCTCGTCGAACGTATCGAGACGGCACTCGCAAAGTTCTATCGCGAAAAACTCAAGCTGAAAGTTCACGTCGGCGAACTCGCGGCGGAAACACCCGCGCAGCGTGAAGCGCGGCGTCAGTCCGCAAGACAGCAGGCGGCAGCGGATTCCATTGAACGTGATCCCAACGTAAAAGCCATGCAGGAAATGTTCGGCGCATCGCTCGATCCCGAGAGCGTGCAGCCGCTGGACCGGAAGTAAGGAGCGAACATGAAAGGCGGTTTTGGCAACATGATGAAACAGGCGCAGAAACTGCAGGAAGGCATGCAGCGCGCGCAGGAAGAAATCGCGCAGCTGGAAGTCGAAGGCAGCGCGGGTGGCGGCATGGTGAAGGTCATGATGACAGGCCGTCATGAAGTGAAGCAGGTGCGCATCGATCCTTCCGTGCTGTCCGATGATGCGGAAATGGTTGAAGATCTTGTGGCCGCTGCGATCAACGATGCCGTGCGCCGTGTCGAGGAAACCACGAAGGACAAGTTTGCGGGACTGACCGGCGGCATGGGTCTGCCGCCCGGCATGAAACTGCCGTTCTGAACCTGAAGAATTTCCAATGAGCTATTCACGTCGCGTCGAGCGATTGATCCAGGCCTTGCGCTGCATGCCTGGCGTCGGCCCGAAATCCGCGCAGCGCATCGCGTTTCATTTGCTGGAACGCGACCGCGAGGGTGCGCGCGAGCTGGCACAGGCCTTGAACGATGCCTGCGAGAACGTTCGCCATTGCGAGCGCTGCCGCATGCTTAGCGATGACGCGCTCTGCGGCATCTGCGCGTCGAGCAATCGTGACGCGAGCGTGGTCTGCGTTGTCGAGAGTCCTGCCGATGTCATGGCCATCGAGCAATACACCGGTTATCGCGGCTACTATTTCGTGTTGATGGGGCGGCTTTCGCCGCTGGATGGTATCGGCCCGGAAGAGCTTGGCCTTGATCTGCTGGAAGAACGTTTCGGCGCAGGCGAGGTGAAGGAAGTCATTCTCGCGACCAATCCGACCGTGGAAGGCGAGGCGACCGCGCATTACATCGGCGAGCTTGCGCGCGACCGCGGCTTGCGCGTCACGCGCATTGCGCATGGCGTGCCGCTCGGTGGTGAGCTCGAGTACGTCGATGGCGGCACGCTGTCGCACGCATTCAGCGGCCGGCTCGATTTCCGCTAGAATTTTTGACGGAGGTGCGGCATGAACGACTGCCTGTTCTGCAAGATGATCCGGGGCGAGATCAAGCCCGAGGCCGTTCTTGAAACCGATTCGGTTCTCGCTTTCCGAGACATCAATCCGCAAGCGCCGACGCATGTGCTGGTTGTTCCAAAGGAACACATCAGCACGATCAACGATCTCGATGAAAAGCACGAAGCGCTGGTCGGGAAGTTGTATCTCGCCGCAAAGGAAATCGCCGCAAAGGAAGGCATCGCGGAGTCAGGTTATCGCACCGTAATGAACTGCCAGGAAGGCGCGGGGCAATCCGTATTTCACATTCACTTGCATGTGCTTGGCGGGCGACGCATGAACTGGCCGCCGGGCTGAAGAAAGGGCAATGGACAGGATCAACGGGATTGAAGACGGATTGACAAGATGTTCGGGTTATCCAGTTAATGCGCGAGACCGCTGCTTTTCAAATTTTTTTGCATCCTGTTAATTCTGAAAAATCCTGTTAATCCTGTCCATTGCCCTTCCTTCAATAACTTCGATACTGCTCTTCCATGATCCCCACCAGCGCGAGATAACTCGCGTAACGCCGCTCGTTGATCCGTTTGTCTTCCACCGCCGCCTTCACAGCACAACCCGGTTCCTTGCTGTGCATGCAATCCTGGAAACGGCATTGTCCCTGTAACGCGCGAATTTCCCGGAACAGCGGTGCGATGTCGCGTGCTGGCATCGGCCGGAGTCGGTATTCGCGCACGCCGGGCGAATCGATGAGATCGCCGCCGTCCGCCAGGTGATAAAGGACAGTCGCGGTCGTGGTGTGGCGGCCTTCGCCGCTCGCCGATGAAATCGCGCCGACCTTCAAGGTTTCCGCCGGCAACAATTGCTGCGCGATCGCGGATTTGCCGACACCGGATGCGCCAATAAGAATGTTTGTCTTGCCGCCGAGGCATTCACGGAATTCATCCATTCCTGCACCGGTTTCCGTGCTCAGGAATTGCACGGGATAACCGAGCCATCGATAGATGGTGAATCGAAGATCGAGTTCCGCCAGTTGATCCGCATCCGCAAGATCGATCTTGTTCAGCACGATCACGGCTTCAACGCCGTTCGCTTCGGCGGCGGCAAGATATTTATCCAGCGTGAACCAGTCCGTAGCAGGTTCGATGGCATTGACGACAACCGCTTGATCCACGTTTGCGGCGAGCACCTGCCGGTCGCGCACGGCGTCGTAACGCTCGATCACGCCGTGGCGCGGCAGTATTTCGACAATCGCGCCGCCTTCTTCCGTCGCTTCCCAGCGCACACGATCACCGGCAACCGGCTTGAGCTTGCGTCCCTTGACGATGCAGTCGATGCGCTCGCCGTCATCGCGTTCAACTACGGAATGGCGGCGGAAGTTGACGATGACGCGTCCAGACTCCGGTTCGTTCAAGCACCCAACTCCCGCAAGCGACCGATCCGCACGGCCGCCGGCGGATGTGAATCGTAGAACGCGGAATGCATGGGATCCGGCGTCAGCGTGCTCGCATTTTCACGGTAGAGACAGACCAGCGCGCGTTCCAGTGCGCGGGCGTCGGCGTTCTCGACGGCAAACGCGTCGGCTTCGAATTCATGCTTGCGCGAGAACAGCGAGCCGAGCGGCGTAAGCGGGTAGGTGAACACCGGCAGCACCAGCAGAAAAATCAGCAGCGCGGCGTGATCCGAAGGTGTTGAAATGCCGAGCGCGGTAAAGAACCAGGTCTTGTCGATCAGCCAGCCGAGCAGCGCGAGTGCGGCAAGCGACATTGCAGCACTCACGATCAAGCGCTTCATGACATGGCGGCGCTTGAAGTGTCCGAGTTCGTGCGCGAGCACGGCTTCGATTTCTTCCGGTTCCAGGTCTTCCATCAAGGTATCGAAGAACACGATGCGCTTGGATTGGCCGACACCGGTGAAATACGCGTTGCCATGGGCGGAGCGTTTCGAGCCGTCCATCACGAAGATGCCGGAGCTGCGGAAGCCGCAGCGGTCCAGCAGGTTCTCGATGCGTTCGCGAAGCGTTGCATCTTCCAGCGGCGAAAACTTGTTGAACAGCGGCGCGATGAATGTCGGGTACGCCCAGGCCATCAACAGGCTGAAACCCATCCACAGCGCCCAGACCCAAAGCCACCACAAGGAACCCGCAGCGTCCATGAACCAGAGTGTGAGCAACAGCAGCGGCACGCCGATGACGAGCGAGATCACGAGCCCCTTGAGAAGATCGGCCACGAACAGGCCCGGCGTGCTGCGGTTGAAGCCGAAGCGTTCTTCGAGCACGAAAGTCGAGTAGATCGACAGCGGCAGGTCGATCACGGCGCTGATGAGCATTACGCTGATGACGACAGCGGCGCCGAGCAGGTAGGGGTGCCAGCCGGTTTGCTGCCAGAGCGCATCCAGCGCATCGATGCCGCCGCCGAGGGTGAACGCGAGCAGCACCGCCGCGCCCAGGATCATGTCCCAGCGGCCGAGCCGCGCCTTCGCAGTCGTGTAGTCCGCCGCCTTTTGGTGATTGTCCAGCGACACCGCGTTCGCGAACGCGTCAGGCACGGATTCGCGATGCTCCCGCACATGGCGAACCTGGCGGAAGTTGAGCCAGCCGCGCAGCACAAGGCCCAGCGCGAGAAATGCGAGGAAGATATACGTGAATGCGTGCATGCAGGCTCCGGGAATTTCAAGGAATGGCGGCGAGGCACTAGCCTAGCCTTTGCTAGAATGCCCGACAAGCCGCACCGTCATCCGAAAACAGCATTGCCCAAACGTTTGCAAAGGAATACCGATGAACCCGAGCGCCGACAACCTGATCTGGATCGATCTTGAGATGACCGGACTGGATCCGCAGAACGACAGCATCATCGAAATCGCGACGATTGTTACGGACAAGCATCTCAATCTGCTCGCCGAAGGTCCGGTGCTCGCGATTCACCAATCCGACGACGTGCTCGCCGGCATGGATGAATGGAACACGCGCCAGCACGGCGGCTCGGGCCTGGTCGAGCGCGTTCGCGAAAGCCGTATCAACGAGGCTGCTGCGGAAAAACAAACTATTGAATTCCTGCAACGCTGGGTGCCGGAAAACGCGTCGCCGATGTGCGGCAACAGCATCTGCCAGGATCGCCGCTTTCTTGCGCGTTGCATGCCGGCGCTGGAAAAATATTTTCATTACCGCAATCTCGACGTCAGCACCTTGAAGGAACTCGCGAAGCGCTGGGCACCGGAAGTGGCGAAAGGTTACACCAAGGAATCGACGCATCTCGCGCTTGACGACATTCGCGACTCCATCGAAGAGCTGGGTTACTACCGCGAGCATTTGTTCCGTCCCGGCCTGTTGCCGACTGCATGAGCACGATGCCCTTATCCATTGATGATGTGCGCGACGCGGTGACGCGGATCGCGCCGTATGTTTATCGCACACCATTGATGACATCGGGCAGTCTTGATGCGCTCGCCGGTGGCAAACTGTTTTTCAAATGCGAGAACTTCCAGCACGCGGGTGCGTTCAAGGCGCGTGGTGCTGCGAACGCGGTGTTTGCATTGGATGCGGAATCCGCGGGGAACGGCGTTGCGACACATTCATCCGGCAATCACGGCGCCGCGCTCGCGCGCGCCGCCGCCTTGCGGGGCATTCCCTGTGAAGTTGTCGTGCCCGAAGGCGCGAATCCGGTCAAGCGTGCCGCTATCGCGCGTTACGGCTCGACAATAATCGATTGTCCGCCCACCATGCAGGGACGCGAATACGCACTTGCAGAAGCCATCAAGAAGAGTGGTGCGCACGTCGTGCATCCTTACGCGGATTACCTGGTTATGGCGGGGCAGGGAACTGTCGCGCTGGAAGTGTTTGAAGACATCACGCCGGATGTGCTGATCGTGCCGCTGGGTGGCGGTGGTTTGCTGAGCGGCTGCGCGACGGTAGCGAAAGCGGTTTCACCAAGGACAACCGTTATTGGCGTTGAACCGGCTGGTGCGGCGGATGCGCTGGCGTCATTTCACGCGGGTGACGTGCGCGCCGTCTCCCAGCCGCAAACGATTGCCGATGGCTTGCGCGCGACGATCGGAAAACCGAATCTCGACATCATTCGTGAGAAGGTTGATGACATCGTTACCGTGACGGACGATGAAATCGTCGCCGCCATGCGTCTCGCTTTCGAGCGGCTGAAAATCGTGATCGAACCGTCTGCCGCGGTCGGGCTTGCCGCCGTGCTCAATAATGCCACCAACGTGAACGAACGCCGGGCCGCGATCATCCTGACCGGCGGGAACGCCGATCTTGATCGCCTGCCCTGGTCCATCAACAAGGAGTCCGCATGATGAAGCGTTTCTTTCTGCTGCTGGTTTTCAGTGTCATGCCGTTCAAGACATCCGGGGCGACGGCGCCCGGCACGGACATCTGGCTGGTCGATCTGGTTGTTTCAGATGAGGCGGTCAGCGCCACCAATCCCCGCAATCTCACGCGACGCACCGGCTACGACAATCAACCCGCTTTCCTGACCACGCATTCCTTTTTGTTTACAGCGATGGATGCGAGCGGACAGACGGACATCTGGCGTTACGATCTCGCCGACGACAGCGTGATGCCGATGCTGCCTACGCCCGAAAGCGAATATTCGCCACTGCCCGTACCGGGCGGCGATATGTCAGTCGTGCGGGTTTCGCTGAACAACGTGCAGCAACTCTGGACGCTTTCGCCAGGCGCGGAAGAATACGAATTGCTGTTTCCACTGCTGGAAGGCGTCGGCTATCACAGCTGGATCGACGATGACCGCGTGGCGTTGTTCATGGTGCGCAGCCCGTCTGAACTGCACATTGCGAATCGAGAAACCGGAAAAGTCGTCGTGCTTGCGAAAGACATCGGCCGGTGCCTGCAAACGCCACCCGGCAGCAATGACAGCGTGGCGTTCATCGAAGCCGGCCAGGATGGCAAACGCTGGATCAAGCGGATGGATCTTGCGGAGAAGCGCATTACCGCGCTCGCACCCGTGCTCGAAGGCAGCGAGGATTTTGTGTTCCTGCCGGATGGCCGCCTGCTGATGGCGAG
>DASVDI010000011.1:0-3685 GCA_036381175.1 Gammaproteobacteria bacterium | reverse complement strand
TCGATGAGCACGCCGTAGGCGGCAACCGGCAGGTGCAGCCACGCGAGCCACGGCCGCCAGAAGACCAGCAGGCCGCCCAGCACCACGAAGACGATGAAGGCCAGGTGCAGCAGGACAACCAGGTTGGCGAGAAAGTGGAACATTTCGGCGTTTCCAGCGTCCAACGCGGCCATTGACGAATTTCGCGCGACGCCGAATGATGTCGCGCCCGCGGACGAATCCGTCCATTTCCATCATCGAGGACCTGTTTCGTGAATGCCACTACCGATCACAAAACCCGTTCGATTGCGCTCAACCGGCTCCGGGGCCCCGGCCTGCTCGTGCTCGCCCCGCTTCAGTTCCTGCTCGGTGACGCCTTGCTTACCCGGCATCCCTTGCTGAAACAGGTGACGCTGCTTGGCAGTGCCGGGCTGTTGCTCGCGATGACGGCGTCGCTGGTCCTGATCGCGGGCCTCGGCGAGACCGGCGCGCTGCTTGCCGAGATGTTCCGCAAGTCCTGATCAGGATTTTCCATGACGGCCTTTGGGAGAATTCATTGGCGTCGTTAATGAGAATGTTTATCATTCACATCACGCGCTTTTCCCGGAGGCCGCCATGCTCAAAACACTCTCCTTTGCCGTCATGCACATCACGGTCGCGTTTGGCGTTGTCTGGGCGATGACCGGGAACTGGATGGTGGGCGGCGCGGTTGCACTGGTCGAGCCCGCGATCAACACGGTGGCGTACTTCTTTCATGAAAAGGCCTGGTCGCATGCCCGCGCGCACCGTGCGCAGGCCGTCCCGGCCTGAAAGGTGCCGCCATCGTTGCTTCGCTGTCGCATTGAGCCCCGCCAGATTCGCTTACAGCCTTTGCTGCAGTTCGGTCCCGCTGTCGGCTCGTTACACTCAACCGAATGAACTTGCGTGGAGACGAGCGCGCGCGCGATCACCGCATGGCAAGGCGAGGGACGCGCAAGGCGTTGCCCGGTGAACTCTACAAGTATCGCGCCTTCAGCATGCGGGCCGTGGCTGACATGGCGTCAAACCGCATCTTTCTCAGCAGTCCGCAGCGTTTCAACGATGCCTTTGACGGCAAGATCCCCTGGAACCAGTTTCTGACCGAGGACGAGCTGCGCGAGATTGTCGAGAACGGTGGTCCGTTCGCGAAGCGACTGCACGCATTGCGCAAGGCCCGACCCGGGATGTTCTGCGGGGACTGGCAACTCAATGACGACGGCTACCTGTTCGTCCGGAGCCTGCTTGCGGAATCGTTCTCGCAGATCAGCGAGTGCGGCATCTGCTCGCTTTCCGCCGTTTCCGATGACTTGCGCATGTGGGCGCACTACGCGGATTCGCGCCGCGGCTTCTGCCTGGGCTTCTCGACGGACTTCCCGCCGTTCAGTGACGCCACCGAAGTGACCTACGAATGCGACCTGCAGGAAATCGACGCCTTCCGCGTGCTCGCCGGGAAGCTGGACGAACGCGAGGCAATGAACTATCTCGTGACCAAGTCCGACATCTGGTCGGAAGAACAGGAGTTCCGGATCATCCGGAAGACAGCGGACGTTCACGTGCGCTACTCGCCCGAGGCCGTGCGTTGCGCGATCTTCGGCGATCGAACGCCGATCGAGCACATGGTCATCTGTCACGGCGTATTGCCCGCTCATGTCGAATTCTTTGTCGTGAATCCGACTGGCCGCTATGCCTTCGAGCGGATTCCGTTGGACCGCGGCGTACTGGAGCGTTACCGGTAGCCGGCCTGATCCGGCGCTGGTTCCGAGTGATAGCGCACCGCCGGGTACCACAGCTGCGCCAGCCAGCCTTCGGGCACGGGATTGTCATTCAGCCGCAGCGCGGGCGGCCATGCGCCGTCGGAAGGCAAAACGGAACGTGCCTTGCTCCAGCACCTGAGATACGGAAAATCAGCCTGCGAGAAACACCCGGATGGCGCCAAGAACCGGCTGCGTGGATGTTGGAGATCGGCGCATTCACCCCGATCCGAGATGGACGGGTTATCCCCAATCGAACTGATCCCAGCTGGATTCACCCCAAACGCCCTGTTGCGGATCATCACCCACGTCTCCACCGCCATCGCCGCTGCCAGTTCCATCATTCCCGGTGCCAGGGCCAGAACCGCTCGACCCGCCACCACACGCGGGAATCGTGAGGAACACGCATATCAGCATCGATCGTGTCAGGTTTGATCGCATGACGCGTCCCTCAAAGTTTTTCCACGCTGAAGTAGTCGACAAAATCGTCAACCGCTTCAACGATCAGGTCAGGATGCGGGTGGTCGGAGAAATCATCAACGAAGTCCAGGTCGGTCACTCCCGGCGTGTAGTCCGTACCCTCCTCCAGCCTGGAATCACCCGGACCGTAGTAGTAAGTAACCGTGGTCTCACCCACCTGAATTTCTATTGTGCTGCGAGCACTCAAGTTCATCTCGGCACGGTTTGTATCCGGCATGAGTGAAAACGTGCGCTGTTCCCAGAAATTTATTGTCGCCGGGAAGCCCGAAATTTCGTGTGTTGGGCAGTAGAACATTCCGGGTCGGTGATAGAAGTCGACCGACGTCCAGAGCGTGTTTGTGTCCTGGGCAGGAAACGTAAGGGCATAGGCCTCGCCCGAACCAAAATCTGTGAATCGGATGCGGACGATGTGGAATGTCTCGCCATCGAGTTGTATTTCCGTTCCGACCGGCAACGGTGATGTCGTGACTTCAAGCGAATGTGCTTCGTTGAGCGGTGTACAACTGCTGCCCTTCAGGTCGATCACATCGCTTTCCAGCACGCTCAACTTGTCGCTCAAGGCATCAACTTCACCATCAACGCGATCAACTTCCCCGGCAAGATATTTGAAATTGTCATTGACTTCGGACGCCCGAGCCGGAGTTCCGGCCGTGAACGTGTGTGGCGGTGCTCCGGCAATGGCGATGTGTACGGAACAAAGAAGGACACTGGCAATGAATAGGCGCATGGGTCGGACCTCCGATAAACGAATCTTCCAAATGTACGCATGAATCGATCAACAGCAATCAGGGTTGGCCCGATTTCCAAGGTGTTCTTTCAGGTGATGAAGTCGGCCATCGCAGAAGGGCGCAAAAAAAAGCCCGGCAACGCCGGGCTTCATTTGCGGGAGCGATTGCCGCTAGTTCTTCACCCAAAGCTCCATGAAGTCGGTAACGTTCATGGACTCAAGGTTCCCCTGGTCCTCACACGCCTTCTCGATCGCGGCCGACTGCTTCGTGTCGAAGATGTCGTTGATCGCCTTGCGGAATTTCTCGACCAGCACCGGAATGCCCTCATTACGGCGCTTGCGATGACCGATCGGGAAGTCGATCGCCACGCGCTCGGTGCGGCCGCCGTCCTTGAAGAAGACTTCGATGGCGTTGCCGATGTAGCGTTTTTCGGGATCGTAGTAGTCCTTCGTGAACTGTTCGTTCTCGGTGACGACCATCTTCGAGCGGATGGCATCCACGCGCGGATCTTTCGCGACGTCGTCTTCGTAATCTTCCGCGGTCAGGCGGCCGAAGATGAGCGGAATGGCAACCATGTACTGGATGCAATGATCGCGGTCGGCCGGGTTCGCGAGCGGGCCCGTTTTATCAATAATGCGTACGCCCGGTTCCTGCGTTTCAATGACGATGCGCTCGATGTCGTCGAGACGGTCCTTGACCTCGCCGTGCAGCTTCATGGCGCATTCGACG
>DASVDI010000010.1:0-46540 GCA_036381175.1 Gammaproteobacteria bacterium | reverse complement strand
TGCCACTGAAGCGGCGCACGTTCGTCATCGCCAAGATACGGCACATCGCGTGCTTGCCTCCACGGTTCGCGCGCCATGCCTGTCATGAGGTTCGCGTACTGCTCGAGCAGGTGTTTCGCCGCATGCTTGTCAATGAACGCCGGATCGTGCTTGAGCCTGATGATGATTTCTTCTTCGTCGTGCACCTGCACGTGCAGTCGGGCCATCGGACCCGAGTAATGCCGGAAATCCCGCGCGCCCTCGTCACCCAGCAATTCGCCCAGCGCGCACATCGGGTCGCGCTGATCGAATTCCAGCACGGTGTCGAACAGCGCCGCATCCACATTGTTCGCGCATTGCTCGATCTCGCCGAGCTGGCTGCCTTCGTGTTCGCGGACTTTGCGATTCTCATCGCGCAACTGCCACAACAGCTCGAAGACGTTGATGTCTTCCGCGATGTGGGTGCGCAAGGGAATGATGTTAAGGAAGGAGCCCACCGCGTCTTCAAGCCCCGGCGGACCGCTTCGCCGGCAGGAACGCAGGATGCCGAACACGACATCGTCCGTGCGTGCGTAATGCGACAGCAGCAAGGCCCACGCCGATTGCGCGAGATTGTTCAGCGTGACGCCGGCAGCCTTGGCGAGGCGCCGCACACTGTTGCTGCTTGCGACGTCGATGCGTCGTTCGATACCGGAGAATGCGTCCTCGTCATCGGCTTTCGCGGGCGGCGGAAGATCGAGACGCGTGAGCTTGCAATCGGCAAGGTAGTCCTGCCAGAACGCGGTGTCGGTTTTCGTCGCAGCAGGACCTGGCCAGTTCGGTTGCTCGGGAATCAGCGCCGCCGCGCCTTCCGTACCGCCATTCACCGCGGCGTGGTAATTCGCGAACAGCTCGCGCAACAAGGTGGAAATGGAACGCCAGTCGAGCAGGCCGCGCCGCAACGTCCAGGCGACGCGATATGTTGCGTCGTTCCATCGAATCAGGGCAACACGATAAAGCGGCGGGCAGTCATCACGGAGACCTTGTCGCCGGGCGTTGGCCAGGTAAGCCTGCAAGCGCGCTGCACGCGCGGCGTCACCGGTTTCATTCCGCCAGTCGAGCGTCTCCACCTGAGGCCTGCAGTCGGGATCGAAAAACTGTCCGGATTCGTGAAAACCCGTGCGAAGAATGGCATGCCGCTCGCCAAGCTTTCGCCATGCCGCGACAAAGACGCCGGCATCGATGCGCGCATCCAGGACAAACAGAATCTGCTCGTGGTCTTGCAGCGGCACTGCAATGTCATGAAACGGCGTGTCCCTGCGAACGGAACTGAACTGGCATGCCTGCCCGGTCTCTGCTGACATGTTCTGAGACGTCCTCCCTCGATGTGCTGTTTATCTACCCGGCCTTATCTTCTGGACGGTTCCGTAAATAGTGGAATCAAGTGATGCGGTTGCAGCGATCCCGCTGCGCCGGCATGTGCGGCCAAGGCCAACACTGCCCGCGGCCTGTTGCAATCAACGCCACGGACCAGCGACGAACCGCAGAACTAGATTTCTAGTGGATATGAGGCAAACCCCATATAAGGCGATGACAGCAATTTGCCGTTCACCGTTACACGCTTGCCAGTAGTGGGATTCTTGAGCGGGAAAACGGGCAGTGATGCAGCGACGCAAAAGAAAAACGACAAGGCACGCGAAGCGCTTCGCATTATCGCGACAGCAGCGATCCTGTCAGCAGGCGGCCACCAGGAACCGGTGACCGCGCAGCCGACAATCGACGTCAACGCTTGTCGTCAACAAGAGTTGTCAACGGTCGGGCGCGATCAATCCAAGCCGCATGGCGCAGCGAACCAGGCCGGCGACATCATGAATGTCGAGACGGTCCATCAGTTGGGCGCGATGCGTTTCCACGGTCTTGAAACTCAGCGACAGGATGGCGGCGATCTGCTTGCTGGTATTGCCTTCCGCAATCAGCTGCAGGATTTCGCGCTGCCGCGGTGTCAGCAACTGGCGCGTGCGCGGTTGCACCTTGTTGCGCCCGAGGCACGAGTCGATCACGCTCCGTGAAATCGCAGGACTCAGGAACGTCTCGCCGCGCGAGACAGCGCGAACGGCCGATTCCAGCTCCGTGGTCGCCGCGGTCTTGACCATATATCCGGATGCGCCGGATTTCAGCGTCTGCATCACATACTGTTCGTTCGCGTGCATGGACAACATGATGATCGAGGTTTCGGGTACGGCGGCCTTGAGTTTCGGCAAGGCATCGAGACCGTTCAACTCTGGCATGGTGATATCCACGATGCACACATCCGGTTTCTTTTCGCGCGCGACCTTGATGAGATCCAGGCCGTTTTCCACTTCAGCGACGACGGTGACGTTGCGCAAATCATCCAGCAAGGCGCGAAGCCCGGCCCGGAACAGTGCGTGGTCGTCCGCAAGCATGACGTTGATCTGTTTCACGTGATTTCCCCTCTCTTTCTGCATGTATGACTGATCAGGAATTCAATGGACCTGCTGGCGCAGGCAGTTTCGGATTTCAGGATCGCAAGCGGGACGGCTGAACAGATGTCCCTGCCCTTCGCGGCATCCGCTGGAACGCACGAAAATGCCTTGCGCTTCGGTTTCGATACCTTCCGCAACCACGCCGAGATTGAGCCTTCTCGCCATGGCAATGATCGCTTCGGTGACCGCGACATCGTCCGGATTGTCCGGCACACCGGCGATGAAGGATTGATCGATTTTCAGGTAATCCAGCGGAAGTTTTTTCAGCAGGTTCAACGAGGAATAGCCGGTGCCGAAATCATCGACAGAAAGTTTCACACCGAGATTTTTCAGGCGGCGCAGTGCGTCGGCTGCCGCCTGGTGATCCTGCATCAAGGTACTTTCGGTGATTTCGAATTCGAGCCGGCACGCCGGCAAGCGCGTTTCTTCGAGGACAGCGGCAACCTGTTCGGCAATGCGTTCATCATGGAACTGGCGCGGCGAGAGATTCACGGAAATCCGCACCGGCGAGAGCCCGTCGCGATCCCACGCGACAGCCTGGCGGCACGCGTTTCGCAACACCCATTCGCCGAGCGGTTCGATCAGCCCGGTGTCCTCCGCAAGCGTGATGAAGCGGCTCGGTGAAACGACGCCGAACTCCTCGCTGTTCCAGCGCGCCAGGACTTCAAGTCCACTGATGCGCCCCGTGCGCAGATCGACGCGCGGTTGGTAGGACAATCGCAGGCCATCGGATTCGATGGCGGCGCGCAGGCTGTTGGCAAGCGCGAGCGTGGCGAAAGCCTGGTTCGACATCTCCGGTGCATAAAAACGGTAACCGCGCCGGCCCGTACTTTTCACGTTGTACATCGCCGCATCCGCATTCTTCAGCAAGCCGGCCTTGTCCTTCGCATCACCCGGATAACAGCTGATGCCGATGCTCGCCGAAATGGTGAAATGCCGGCCGCGGATGTCGTAGGGCCGCAGAAGTTCCTCGAGAATCTTGTCGGCGACTTTTGCCGCATCATCAGCGCGCGCAATGCCGTCGAGCAGCACCGTGAATTCATCGCCGCCAAAACGGCCGATCATGTCGTTGCCACGGACGCAACGTTTGAGACGCTCGGAAACCTGTTTCAACAATTCGTCGCCAACGCCATGTCCGAAGGAATCGTTGATGCGCTTGAAGCGGTCAAGATCGAGAAACAGGCAGGCGACCATTTCGTCATGCCGGTCAGCGCGCCGGATACTCTTGCCGGTCTGTTCCATGAACATGCTGCGATTGGCGGCGCCGGTGAGCGCATCGTGACTGGCAAGGTAGGCGAGTTGCTGCTCTTCGTGTTTTTTCTCGGTGATGTCGACAACAAAGGATTCAAGCTGCGGCGGCGTGCGTTTGTCGTGAACGCAACCGCGATGCCATAACCACTTCTCGCGGCCGCCGGCGCAGATGATCCGGTGTTCCAGTGAAAACGGTTCGCCGCCGCGCATCGAGCGTTGCAAGGCGGTCAGCAGGCGGCGGCGGTCCGCCGGATGCACGAGCGCGAGCAATCGCTCGCTGGCGTGTCCCACGAAATGTGATCGTCCCGTTCCGCACAGGTCCATGACCTGTTCACTCATGAAATCAACGCGGCCCTTCGGCGCAAGGCCGCAACGGAACACGACACCCGGAAGGCCCGAAACGATCTCTCGCAATGCAGACAGTTCGGAAAACTTCGCCTCACGTTCCGTGGATGTGATGTCATTGCCGAGCAGCTCGACGGTCGCCGCAGGCAATGCGGTGAAATCGTCAATGTGCATGCTGCGGCCGGATTCGTTACCGCCATTGACAAGCCGGCCGTCGACAAGCCTGCCGTTGATGACCAGCTCCGGTGCATGATCCGCATCGAACGCTATAAGGTCGTGCTCGCGCTCGTTGAAATCCTGTTGTTCGATGAACGGCATGTCGAACGATACGTCGTAGCCGCAAGCCGCAAGCGCGCGCCGGGCCATGCTGCCGCGTACCGCGGACGTGCCGACGAACAGCACGGAAATTTTTCGAGTCACGCGCGCACTCCGTGTTACAGCCCTGGGGTCATCCACTCGCGGACAATACAAGCGGTAACCGGCCGACTTTTGTGTTCGGCCGGAAGGCTCATTCAGAAGAGGTAGTCTCCAGTGCGAGAGGCGGGACAATCCATCCGTCATTTCATGCATATGAGGTGAAACACCCTGCATGAAACTTACTGCCGGTTTGCGTCCCTGCCCGGTCATGCGCGCGACGGCGACCGGTGCATGCGGAGTCATTTCGGTACCCGGATCCGCAATCGTGCGCCTTCACCGGGCGCTGATTGAACATCGACGGTGCCGCCAAGCACCGCAATGCGTTCGCGGATGCCAAGAAAGCCGAGCTGGTGTCCGCCGCCACTGACCATGACTTCGCTGGCATCGAAACCAACGCCGTCGTCGCGAACTTCGCAGATCACATCATCGCCTGCGGGTTTCAGGACAATCCAGGCATTGCCGGCATTGGCATGCTTGACGATATTGTTCAGCATTTCCTGGATACAGCGGTAAAGCGCGGTTTCAACGACAGCAGCCGGCCGTTCGGCAAGCGCGTCATCGATATGTATCTGCAAACCGGTTCGCTTCGCCACGCCATCGACAAGAAATTCCACCGCGCCTTTCAGGCCGGCGTTTTCCAGCACGCGCGGACGCAGTTCGTGCGACACGCGGCGCAGGTCGCGCTCGAGTTCATCCAGCAACTGGTGCGCATGCTTGAGTTCTTCGCGACCATCATCGGATGAAATGTGCTTGGCGATAGCGTACAGCGACAAATGCACGCAGGCGAGATATTGTCCCGCGCCATCGTGAATGGCATGCGCAATGCGCCGGACTTCATCTTCGAGCATTTCATTCAGATGCCGCATTGCGGTGCTGGCTTCACGATAGCCGCGCGAACTCATCTCGGATGGCGAAAGAAATTCCGACAGCACGGTGCTCGCCAGCTTGCAGGTCGTATCGTTGTCCGCGCCCACCGGATTCTCGGCAAACACTTCGCACATGGCGTCGTGATGCATCTCGGCGATCGCGGGCAGATCAAGCTCTTCGACAACCACTTCGCGGCCCAGGCGATAAACCTCCAGCAGATCCTGTTCGAAGCGCTTGTCGATATAACGTTTCAGCAGCGCGGTGTAGCGCCGTTTCATCTTTTCAATACGGAGGTTTTTCTCAGGCGCATCAGCCGACACCGGCATGCGAGAGCGGACGCTGCCGGTTTTCATGGTGGAAACCGTGGCAGTCTGGCGGCGGGCGGCCTGGGGTTTGCGCATCATGGCAATGCCGCTCCGTTGAGCCCGAAATAACGAAACGCCAGCACCAGTGCATCGTCTGTGTGCTGGTTATGACGCTGGAGCAGCGCTTTCGCAAGACTGGCGGCGCTGATGTTCGGCTGGTATTCGCCGTACCAGCCGTACCCGATCCCGTCGCTCGCCATCACCACCGTGTCACCGGGTTCCAGCAAAAGACGTGAGGCATGCAACTCGGGAAGCCGGTCACCGACAACGCCGCCGCGCATGATCAGGGATTCGAATTGCGGCATGCCGTGACTGTCGAGACGGATGCGGACGGCCTGGATATTGCCGACACTGAGCCAGCCGAGCATGTTGGTTCGCGCATCGAGATACGCAAGGCATATCGCGGCGCCGCGCGTGCCACGAAAATTCCGGTGGCAGTTTTCGATGATGGACTCCAGGCGGACATCCAGTTGCACGGCGGTGAGATGGCTCTCCGCGAGATCCGCCATGTGGGCTGCGTCGTTTCCGTGACCCAGCGCGTCGACGACGAATGCAAACGCGCGATACTCATCGATATGTACGTTGCCGCGATCACCACTGCGGGCCTCGTGACCAAACGGCTGCGATTCGACGTGCCACTCGAGTATCGGGCGCGTCAGAGTTTCCATTTCGTCACCGTCACGCAGGTGCCGGCTCCGACGTTCGACTCGACGTCGAAGTTGTCCATGATGTGACGCACGCCGGCAAGGCCGAGGCCGAGACCGCCGGATGTCGAAAAGCCGCCGCGCAACGCCTGCTCGATATTGCCGATTCCGGGTCCGGCATCGCGCGCGACAATGCGGATGCCGCGCGCGCTGCCGTTCTGCACGAGCTCCAGGTGGATCTCGCCGAAGTTCGCGTACTCGATGATGTTGCGGGCAAGTTCCGAAATCGCGGTTGCGATCAAGGTCAGCTCGCTGGATGTGAATCCTGCCTGCTCCGCCAGCATTCGCCCCGCATGGCGCGCGGAAACAAGATCCGTGTCCGACTCGATGCGGACACGAATGTTGTGCTGGCGAGTTTCCCGGTCAGTGATTTTTGTCACGTCACACCGCAGTCATTTACGTTTCCGCCCCAACGTCGTCGAGGAACGCGAGACCTTCTTCGAGGTCGAGCGCCGTCGAGACATCCGCGAGCGTGATGCCTAGTTGCACCATCGCAAAGGCAACATCGGGCTGTATGCCGACGATCACGGTGTGTGCGCCTCGCAATCGGATCATGTAAGCAAGATCACGCAAGGTTCTTGAGGCGAACGAATCCAGTACGTCGATCGCTGTTACATCGACGATGACGCCGCGGGACCGGAAGCGACCGACTTTGTCCACCAGTGCATCACGAAGCTGTACGAAATCCTGGTCAGTCAGCGCCGACTGGATCGTCGCGATCAGGTAGTTCGACTGTTTGAGAATAGGGACCGCCACAAGGCCTCCCCCCATGGTTTTCCGCATCGGCCCACCGGGCCGAATGATTCATTCACCGGACCCTGGCCGGATGTTTCCGAGGTTGGCCAGTTGCCGGACGGTTTTCCTGCATCGGCCGCAATAAAGACTTCCGGCTTCGACTGTGACAATCAGTTCTTTTTCGTCACCGGAACTTCTTCATGCAGCACGACTTTGTAGCCCAGCAGCCGCTCGGCTTCCTCGATACCGCCTTGCAAGTCGCCGACGGTATTCATCTTGGCGAGATCGACACCGATGTTCACCAGCGTCTGCGCGATGTCCGGCGACAGGCCGGTGACGATCACAGTCGCGCCCAGCAGTCTCGACGCTTCAACGGTCTGCACAAGGTGATTGGCCACATGCGAATCCATTTCCGCCACACCGGTGATGTCGATGACGACAACCCTTGCGCGATTCGCGCGGATCGCCTGCAACAACTGCTCGGTGAGCTGCCGTGCGCGCAAGGGATCGATGACGCCGATGATCGGCAGAATCAGCAAGCGCTCGCGAACCTGGAGCACAGGCGTTGACAGTTCGCGGATGGCTTCCTGCTGTTCACGAATGATGCGCTCGCGTTCCTGCACGAAACCGACCGCCACCGTATTCGCGATGCGGTTCGCCGCCGGTTCGTACGCATCGAGAATGCGATTGAGCAGATCGAAGTCTGACCGGTATTTTCCGAACAGCGATCGTGCGAGCACGTCGCGCAACAACAGCACGATGCCGACGACTTCATCCGTCTCGACGCCGCGTGGAATGATGCGTTCGGAAAGATTGCGCGCGTAGGCCTGCAACGCTTCGAAAGTACCGGTTTCCAGCGCTTCCACGTAGTTGTCGTACACGGAAGTCGCCTCGGCGAAAATTTCTTCCTTGGTCATCGCCGTCAACAGGCGCGCCTCCGTGATCCTGCGCGCCCATTCCTCGCGCAGCTCCGTGCGGTTGTCGCGCAAATGCGCGACCAGTTCCCTTAGCAAAGCAACTGTGGATTCCGTCATTGCCGGATTTACCGTTTTTTTGGATTTGACAGTGGCCATCGCGATCTCCTCGCTCCGGTATGAAAAACGTGAGTCGCCGTTATCCGGCATTCCGCTTACCCTGATGCGTGCATCACACGCGCCACATTCAAGGCGCGTGTCCGCGGCAGACCCCCCAGATAGTCCTGCCGGATTTCCTCAAACATGGACAACAGTCCCATTAAGAAATCCGGCCGTCCCGTTGTCAAGGGTTTCAGACCAACTCCCAGATGCATTCACCATCGGGGATTTACCGAATTCATTCAGAATAATCATGAATTCAAGTTGCGCCAAAACCCTGAGGGCTAAAGGCTATTACAGGGACAATAGCTCCTATATACGGTCATACCCTTATATTGACGCCCCCTACTGCTCCTCGGTCGAGCCACGTCACACCCTGAAGTTTCCGGCGCAACGCGTCGATATGCTGTGGCGCACACTCTAAAAAAATCATATTTAATCAGAGACTTGCAGGATCGAATGGACGTGGTCTTCCCTTGCGGTTGCTCGCCTACCCCACAGCGTTAGGGCAGGAAACGGATAGTGACGGAAGGTGTGCTTTGGCAATGTCGGTCACGTCCACGATCATCATGGCTACGAACACCCGCGACCCATGCACAAGATCTGTCACATAGCCGTTGTCTCCGCGAGCTTGCGCAAGCGCTCGTGCAATCGAAAGATCGCGCAGGTTCTTGGTGAGCTGGCGCCGCCCTTGCTTCGGCTCGAGATCGTCGAAATTTCCCGGCTTTCCCCGTACACGCTGGAGCGTGACCTCAAACCGCCGGCCGAGTGGCGCGTGTTTCGCCGGCAGATCAGCGCGGCGGATGGCTTGTTGTTTCTTGCGCCCGAGAATTCTCGCGCAGTTCCCGGCGCGCTTGCGAACGCGCTGAACATCGCTGCGCATTCCGAGGACCGCAACGCCTGGGAAGGAAAACCGTGCGCCATTGTCAACGTGCCGATGATCGCTCCGCCATTCTCGCGATTCCCGCCTCGCCGAAGCCGGACCCGACGCTTGCGACAGGCACTGAGCATTCTGAACGTACCGGTGATGCAAACACCGCGAATCATCAATGACTCGGACGATCTCTTCGATGTCACCGGCAAGCCCGTGAATCCCGCGACGCAGAATTTCCTTTCGAATTTCATGAGCGCGTTCGAGAACTGGATCCGGAATTTCCGGCACTGAGCTTGTGGCTCATTGCGGCAAAGCAAAAGCAATGGACAGGATTCACAGGATTTGTAAAAGCGATTATCAGGATTAAAGCAAATAAAAAAATCATCCTGTAAATTCTGAAAAATCCTGTGAATCCTGTCTATTCCGTTTCTCGTGCGCTTTCGTGCTTGCGAAAAATGCGTTCGCGCACTTCACGTCCAGCCACGCACGGCATACCACGCGCGCCCCAGCCATTCATGAAGCACCTGCTTTAGCAACGGCCGCGTGCCGCTGTCCGGCAGCCAGGCGCGCCACGTCATATCCTGCTTCGCACGGAAATCGGCGGGTGCCGCGATCGCTTCAAGACCAAGTTCGTTTGCGACTGCCATGGCGCGTGGCATGTGCATGGCACTGGTGACAATGATGATCTGTCTTTCCGGCTCGATCATCTGCATGGCGTTGCGCAGGTTTTCATACGTATTCAATGATTTCGTTTCCGTGCGGATTGCATCCGGAGGTACACCGAATTGCATCGCGAGCATGGCCATGCGCCGGGACACGGGATGTGCGCCGTCGGGAATGATGGTTCCCGCAAATACCAGCGTTCCCTGCGTGCGTTGCCACAGCGCAACCGCTGCTTGCGTGCGCCGGTAGCTTGCCAGGTTCAATTGCAGACGGTCAGGCAGTGATCGTTCGAACGCGGCACCTGCCGACAGCACGATGATTGCCGGACGCGACGGGAGCACGTCGTGCGCGGCAATGCGCGGGTATTTGTTTTCCAGTTGCAAGGCGAGCCAGTTGATGACCACCGGCGTTGTCACGAGCCAGCACCACGCGGCCGCGGCGAGCAACACGAATCGCCAGCGGCGCAACACGGATCCGATTTCAGCGCGAAACGCGAACACGGCAAGCACGATCAGCAACACCAGCAGGTGCAGTGATGATGGTGACAGGAGTTCGACAGGATTATTCACGACGTTCTTCACGTTCTTCACAGGTTTGCAAAAAAGCAAAGGCAATGGACAGGATTAACAGGATTCTGAAAGCGGATTTACAGGATTTCAGAAAATTCATTTCCATGCTTTGAAACTCGGTTGCTCTGATGCTGCTTCCCGGCATACCGTGAATGGGGAGTCCGAAGGCCAAGTTGCACACACTGGTAGAATATAAAAATCCTGTTAATCCCGAAAAATCCTGTTAATCCTGTCCATTGCCCTTCGCTTTTGTTTTTGAAAACTTCGTCAAGCATGTCCATTGCCCTTGTTTCATGAATCACAAAAAAAGAGCCCCGCGGGCGCGGGGCTAATCTCCTGGGGGGCCTTGGAGTCGAATTCGTTTTCCCGCTTTTGCGCGGTGCAATTACTCTGCTGACGACACGGCGCGCGTCAATGTACTGATCAGCGTGTAGTTGGCGATCACGGTTGCATAACCGGTGACGCGCCAGGTGTAGGTACCGGCCTGCGTCACGTCATAGTCGAGAACTTCCGGGTTGTTCAGCGTCGCGCCACTGGCAACTTCATTGCCATCGGGTCCGACGAGATACAGATCGATATCCACGCCGCCCGTCCAGCCGAGCTCGGCGCGAATGTTCACGACGCCGGTATCGACCTCGAACGGAAATTCATGGACGACAAGATTTTCGACCGACGGCCCCATGGTGCCGGTCCAGGTTTCGCTTTCTTCGACGAAGCGAACGCCCGGTGCGTAAGCCTCGCCATCAACAAGCACGCCATCGAGATAGACACGCCCATCAACAGCGCGCAGCTCCACGAGATGTTCCTCGTCGGTCAAACCGTTCACGCCAGGCGACACTTCATAGCCTGCGACATCGCTGTAGAAACTTATCCGGTCGTACTTCACGCCATCGACATAGATGTCGGCGACGCCGCCGCGCGGATCAACGTGATGCGCAATCTTGAACGCGCTGCCCGCAAAGCGCAGGAACACGGAACCACCGTTGCCGGTTCGGTTCTCCTGGTAACTGCCATTGCTGGCGTCACTCGCACTCTTCACCTTCCAGTTGCCGTAGTACTGAAGCAGATCACTCTGGTTGTCGATGGCATTCCACTGGCCGCCGCTCGCCCACTTCGTGTCGCCGGCAAGAAACTGCTGTCGCTCGCCGATGGTGTTCATCGCGCTTTCAACCGCAGCACGCACATCAACGTAACCCGCGCCCGTCTCGTGAAACTCGTAGGCGGGCATTGCCTGTGCCGTTACCATGAGAATTTCTTCCACCTGGTCGGGTGACAATTGCGGGTTCGCATCCAGCAGCAGCGCGGCGGTGCCGGCAATGAACGGCGTGGCCATGCTGGTGCCGCTCATGCCCGCATAATAAAGATGGTATTCGGGATGCTCCGGATCGAGCACGGGGCCAAGCACCGGCAGCGGCGTGTTCACGGCGCGCGTTGAGATGATGCCGCTGCCGGGTGCCGTGATGTCCGGATGCTTGTAGAAATCATCAGCCACGCCGCGGCTTGAAAAATCCGCGAGCGTTTTTTCCGGTGTGCCCGCGGCAACGTTGATGACCCACGGTGCGATGGCGTATTGATTGAGCGTGTTCTCGGCAGGACCGGAATTCGATGCCGCGAACGTCACGATCATGCCGCGGCGGTACGCTTCATACGATGCCTGGTTGATCGGGTTGTTCGGATCGAACGCCGCACCGTCGCCGCCGCCCCAGGAATTCGTGATGATGTCGATGCTGTAGCGATCCTGGTTCGCGATCGCGTAATCGAAACCGAGCAGCGCGTGCAGGATGGCAATGCCCTCGCCGGCGCTGATGCCGACAAGGCTCGCCTCGGGCGCGATGCCGGCATAGTAATTTGCGCGGCGCTCATCGTTCGCGGATGCCGCACCTGTACCCGCAACGGTGCCTGCGACATGCGTGCCATGGCCGCTGCTGGTGTCGGTGTTCAACTGCCCTTCGAGGAATACATTCATGCCGCCGAGCAGGCCGAGATCACCGATGATCTTCACGTTCTGGACGGTCTTCGTGCCGTAGGCGAGATCCGGATGGGTCGCATCCGTGCCGGAATCCAGCACCGCGACCGTCACGCCCTCGCCCTTCACGCCGTAATTGTCGTGCACGTAATGACCGCCGGTAATTTCGCCCGACGTGAAGTTGTAGTACTCGAGGTCGGCGTTGAGATAGATGCTCTCGACGTTGTCCCACTGGCGGATCGTTTCGATCTGCGCTTCGGTCAGTACCGCGCCGACCATCGGCAGGGTCTTGAGCGCGATGACGTCGATGCCGAGTTCGCCGGCGAGGCGCCCGACGGCATCCTGCGTGGTGAAGGTGACGATCACTTCGTGCGGACCGTTCGTGGCCTGCAGGCGCTCGGCAAGCTTTGCACCCAGCAATCCGCCGGCGGATGCCGGCATCGCGATCGATGCCGCCGCTACAGCAATGGCAGCAAACAACAGTACGATTGAATTTCCCCGAACCTGGCGGTGCATTGCTTCAGTTCCCCGTTTCAAGACAGGGCCCAGCTTCCCTGTCCGGGAGGGGTAATTGAATCAGTTATATCGTGTAAGTATGTCGCAACGCGTTAGGGGAAGCGGAGTAGCGCTTGTAACATAACACGCGCATGAAGGGGTTCTTGACGGCCGATGGCCAGTCACGAAACAAAAAAAGCCGCGCGGTCACCCGCGCGGCTCTCCGTTGAAACGTAAAACGATCAGAACGACCGAAGCAGGATATCCCACCATGCGAGCATGGCCTGCATTTCGCTGCCTGTGCCGATCTCGTCGCTGGCCGTCGGCGTTCCGGTGCCGATTTCATCAGCTGCCGTCGCCATCGTTGTCGAATTCGTCGTGCTGTCACTATCTCCGGTTTTACCCGTGCCGATTTCATCGGCAAACGCGAACGGCGACGTCAGTAGAATAATAGCGCCAGTCAAAATCAGTTTCTTGAGGTTCATATCATCACCCTCCGCGGGTTCCTGGGATGGCAGCCTAGATTATGGCTAAAATGTGTAGCATTTCATCCCATATTTGAGAATTTTCGAACAACTATAACTCCACAGTCCCCAAGATACTGTTTTTACAATAATTATTCTGTAGCTCATTCCTCAAAATAATACATGCCGATGCCCACTTCCCGGTAATCCTGGTCCGGCTGCGCCTTGGTGTGCGTCATGCGTGACAGTGCCTGGTCCAGCGTGCGGCCGGCTTCGACGGCATGTTCCGAGATCAGTTGTTTGGCGTCGCCGACTTTTTCGACGGGAACCAGTCGCTGGCGCCAGACACGTTGCAGCCGGCGCTCGGAACCCAAGGCCTTGCTCGCGTTGAAGTCCAGTGTTTCACCAAGTCTTTGCAGGGCAAAACCGGCAATTCGAAGTGACTCTTCCGGTGTTGATGCAGGACCATAAACGCGGTTGACGACGTTCGCCTTGCCTTGTTCATCGATCTTCACGCAGCCCGAACGGACCAGTTCGTCCAGGACAGTTCGGGTAGTGAGATCGCCGCTGTACAACTGCACGAGACGCTCAAAGCTGACCATGCTGCTTTTCGCCTCGATCGGCAGCGGGGCCGGATTGCCATCCTGGTGAAAGCGCGCGTCCGTCACCCAGCCTGCGAGAACTCGCGCGGCGCGATTCTGCTGGTCGGTCAGGATGGCCTCATCGGGCGTGTTGATCTTGCTCAACCGGTTGACTTCCTTGCGCGAAAGTCCTGAAAGCAATGCCGCGCGCGCGCCGAAAGGCTTGCGCCGGTGCCAGAATTCCTTGCGGTTATAAAATTCATCAACATACAGCCAGCGAACCAGATCGTTCACTTCATTGGCCGAAATGCCGATTCGCAACAAAATTCGTATGACGGGCCTAAGGACGGTTGCCGCAAAACGGATGGCGATAGGAAACTGGGAAATGCGGGGTGCCAATTGCGTGCTCATATCGAATCGCCCTCTCTGGCTGCCACTGGTTTGGTACGCCCTACCCGAAAGGCGCAAGTTAGTGCCGATTCTTTCGCCAGAATTTCGCCACGTCCAGTGTTTTTTGCACATAAACCTAAAAAAAGTCAGCCTGATTTCCCAAGTTTAATACTCACCTTTTCAGATAACCCACAACAAGAATAATTGCCAAGTATTTGTTTTGATTGAATTTATAGGGGTTAGCTGTTGTTGGGCAGAACTGCTCAGGCCATGCGGTCGCCTGCCTCACCTGGTTTTTCCCACGCGTGTCCTCCCGCGGCACCTCGAAATGCAAAGCCTTGCAAGCGGCAAATGCCGGCTCCACCTCATTTTGAAGAGTGCCGGTTTTCGCCGGCCGGTCAGACAACACCGGCAATTCGAGGAGGATTCATGCCAGCCAAACGTCGTCCAGTCCATCGCATCGCAATCGCGATGAGTTTCCTTTTGGCGCTGACCACCGCCTGCACCGCCCTCGATCCGTACACCGGGGAAGAGGAAACACGGAAAACCGCGAGCGGCGCGGCGATAGGAGCGATCGCCGGAGCCATCGTGGGCGCTGCTTCCGGTGACAACGCTGCGGAAAACCGCAAGCGCGCGTTGATCGGCGCCGGCGTCGGCGCGCTCACTGGTGCAGGGGTCGGCTACTACATGGATCGCCAGGAAGCCGAGCTGCGTCAGCAACTGGAAGGCACCGGCGTCAGCGTCACGCGCAGCGGCGATGAAATCATCCTGAACATGCCGGGCAACATCACTTTCCAGACCGACAGCGCGGCATTGAAAACCGATTTCTTCGATGTGCTCAATGCGGTCGCTTCCGTGCTCGATGAATACGAGAAAACCGTCGTGGTGATCGAAGGACACACCGACAGCACCGGCAGCGAAGCGTACAACCAGCAACTTTCCGAACAGCGCGCCGCGGCGGTGGGAAGTTATCTCGACAGCCAGGGCGTCGGCGCCGAACGCATGGTGATTGTTGGTTATGGTGAAGCGCGCCCCGTCGCCTCGAATGCGACACCGGAAGGCCGCGCGCAGAACCGGCGAGTTGAACTGACGCTGGAGCCGTTGACGGAGGAATGAGAAATCGCGGCTACTCGTCACATGAATTATTTCAATTCGTGTGCAGAGAACTTCGACAAAAATCCCCCCGCTGTGCTGCGCACAGCGGCCCCCTTTTTCAAAGGGGGCGAAGTTCTTAACACGCCGATTCCACTCCCGCGACCACCCTCTCACCCTTCGCGAACCTTTATAATCGCCCTCCGATTTTTTTTGAATGGAGAGCGACCGCCGCATGGAAATTTTCCAGTTGTACCGCGATGCCGATGGCGAAGAGACCGTAAACGTTCCCCTGCGCGGCCGCGCGCTGCTCTGCCATCCGCTGTACAACAAGGGCACTGCTTTCGATGCCGACGAACGCCGCCGGTTCGAACTCACCGGCCTGCTGCCGACCCATGTCGGAAGTATCGAGGAACAGGAACAGCGCGCGTACGAACACATCACGCGCAAATCCGATCCACTCGAACGCTACATCGGCCTCGCAGCGCTGCAGGATCGCAACGAAGTGCTTTTCTACCGCGTGCTGCAGAAACATCTCGAAGAATTGCTGCCGATTGTCTACACGCCGACGGTCGGTGAAGCCTGCCAGAAATTCAGCCACATCTTTCGTCGCGGGCGCGGATTGTGGATCACGCCGGAAGATCGTGGACGCATCGCCGAGGTGCTCGCGCACTCGGTGTTCCGCGATGTCGATCTCATCGTCGCAACGGACGCGGAACGCATTCTCGGTCTCGGCGATCTCGGCGCGGGTGGCATGGGCATTCCCATCGGCAAGCTCGCGCTTTACACCGTCGGCGCCGGCATTCATCCCGCGCGAACGCTGCCGATCTGTCTCGATGTCGGCACCGATAATCGTGAACTTCTCGATGACCCGCTGTACGTCGGCTGGCGGCAACCGCGATTGCGCGGTCCGGAATACGACGCGCTGGTGGAAGAATTCATCGACGCCGTTGGCAAAAAATTTCCGCGCGCCTTGCTGCAGTGGGAAGATTTCAAGAAAGCAAACGCCTTCACGCTGCTCGACCGCTACCGCGAACGCATTCTCTCTTTCAATGACGACATCCAGGGCACCGCGGCCGTTGCACTTGCCGGTGTGCTCGCTGCTGCGCGCGCAACGGCAACTCCGTTTGCGAAACAGCGCATCGTGATTCTCGGTGCGGGTGCTGCCGGCATCGGCATCGCGCGGCAATTGCGCGATGCCTTCGCGCGCGAGGGCATGGATGACATATCCGTTCGCCGTGCCATCGCCGTGCTGGATTCGGGCGGGCTGCTGGTTGATGACCGTGAGTATCGCGACGTGCACAAGCGCGAGTTCGCCTGGCCTGCCACGATGGCAACCGACGCGGGACTGGCTCAAGGCGATCGCGACCTGCTCGCGGTGATCGAAGCGCTGCGCCCGACCGTGCTGATCGGCACCTCCGGCCAGCCGGGCGCGTTCGATGAAACCTCGATTCGCGCCATGGCGGCGGCAGTCGAGCGGCCGGTCATCATGCCCTTTTCCAATCCGACGGATTTCTCCGAAGCCCGGCCCGCCGACCTGCTCACCTGGACGGATGGCCGCGCTGTCATCGCCACGGGAAGTCCGTTTGCACCGGTCGATTTTGCGGGCGAACGGCGCGAATTCGGCCAGGGTAATAATGTGTATATTTTTCCGGGCGTCGGTCTCGGTGCGCTGGCCGCGCATGCTTCCAGGATCGACGATCGCCTGTTTACCGTTGCCGCGGAAACGCTTGCCGCGGCTGTCAGCGGCGATTTCCTGGCACGCGGCCGGCTGTATCCACCGCTCGCCCAGCTTCGCTCCCTCAGCCAGCGGATCGCGGTGGCCGTCGCTGCGGAAGCTGTGCGCCTCGGCCACGCGCCCGCGGCCGGCGAAGCGGAACTGGGGGAGCGCGTTCGCGCGTTGATGTGGGAAGCACGCTACCCGCGCATGCGAGCCGTCTGATGACATCAAGAAGGTTCTGCAAGTGTCTGATAATAAAATAAATTATGAGGGAACGCTGGCGCTGAACGACAGCTATCGCGTCATTGTCATCAGCATTGGCAACAAGGATCGCTGTTTTCCCGTCGGGCCCAGCGGCCATCCGCTGGCGCGAACCGGCTACGCCTCGATCGACGAAGCCAAGCAGCGGATCGCAGAGTTCCGTGCTGCCGGCCGTTCGCCGGATATCGATCGCCTGCCGCCTACCGCGTTGCCGCCACAACGGCGCCTGCCGCTGGAGCCGCTGATGGACACCGTCATGCGCGTCGAGATTCGCGGCATTTATATTGCCCTGCTCGGCATCGTGCTCGGCGGTGACGCGGTGATGTGGATCCTGGAATTGCCCGCGCGCCACGACAGCCGCGCGAGCAAGATCTTTATCGATGAAGCCGCCGCAATCGACGCCTATGAAACGCTGTGCGTCGAACTCTCGACGAAATACATCGCCACACAACTCGAGGACGAGCCAGGCGCGGACCGCTAGGTTGCTGGCTCGACGCAAATCCTGCTCTGTGTCAGGATTGCCGGGCCGCACGCGGCACGTCGGAAAAGTATGGATCGCCAGCCGGGGGGCCGGAAATGTCGCAGGAACTGTCGAAAGACCGCAGGGATTTTCCCCGTATCGAAACCGAACATTCGGTGGAAGTGATCGATGCCGAAGGGCACGTCTTTCCAACGCTCGCGCTCGACCTGTCGCTGACCGGCATGCAATTGCTGTGCGATGGACCGACGGCAGAACGCATTGCTCCGCAGCAGGTGGTGGCGATCAAGGGCCAGCCGCGGGAACTCGAGCTGCGCCTGCGGGTCCGATTACGCGAAGCCGGCCGGCAGCTCATCCGCGTTCATTGCCAGCTCATGAGCCTGCGCGAAGTTCAGCCGGACGAGATTCGCATCGGCGCGCGGTTCATCCGTTTTGAAGGTGACAGTTATCACGCGCTGGAAGCGTACATCGACGAATCGCTTCCCGACTGACGCGAAGCCGGCAGTCGCTCCGCGTTTTTCCGCAAATCAGAAACTGGATTCATGATGAAAAGAAAATCTGTTGGCTTCGGCCTCGCCCTCGCCTGCGCGTTTTTTACCGCCGTTGTTCATGCCGCCATCCCGGCTGCTCCCGAGCGCGCCGAAGGTGAAGGTCCCTATGAACGCCTGATCCTGCGCGGCGGCATCCTGGTTGATGGCACGGGCGCACCGCCGCGCGGTCCGGTGGACATCGTCATTGAAGGCGATCGCATCGCGGCGATCCGCAGCGTCGGCTATCCGAACGTGCGGATCGATCCCGCGAACCGGCCGAAGGCGCGGCCCGGCGATCGCGAGATCGATGTCAGCGGCATGTACATCCTGCCCGGTTTCATCGACATGCACGGTCACATCGGCGGCGAGGCGCAAGGCACGCCGGCGGAGTACGTTTTCAAACTCTGGATGGGCCACGGCATTACGACGATTCGCGATCCCGGCAGCGGCAACGGCCTCGACTGGGTGCTGTCACATAAAAGAAAGAGTGCGGCGAACGAAATCACCGCGCCGCGCATTGAAGCCTACGTGTTTTTTGGCCAGGGTCACGACGGGCCGATCACCACACCTGAGCAGGCACGCGAATGGGTGCGCAAGCAGGCAAGCGCCGGCGCCGACGGACTGAAACTTTTTGGCGCCGCACCCGAAGTGCTGAAAGCGGCGCTCGATGAAGCCGGCAAGCAGGGATTGCGGACGGCGATGCATCACGCGCAACTGGATGTCACGCGCGCCAACGTGCTCGACACCGCGCGCTGGGGCCTGACGACAATGGAACACTGGTACGGCCTGCCGGAGGCGATGTTCACGGACCAGACCATCCAGGACTACCCGGCTAACTACAACTACTACGACGAAGAGCACCGCTTCGAGGAAGCTGGAAAACTGTGGTTGCAGGCAGCCGAACCCGGCAGTGAAAAATGGAACGCGGTGCGCGATGAACTCATCGCGCTTGATCTCACGCTCAATCCGACCTTCACGATCTACGAAGCCAGCCGCAATCTCATGGCGGCGCGTCGCGCCGAATGGCACGACGATTACACCCTGCCCTCGCTGTGGAAATTCTTCCAACCTGACCGGGAATCGCACGGCTCGTACTGGTTCGACTGGAGTACTTCGGATGAAATCGCGTGGAAGAAGAATTACCGGCGCTGGATGAGGTTCGTCAACGATTACAAGAATCACGGCGGCCGTGTGACGACTGGCTCGGATTCCGGTTATATCTTCAAGGTTTACGGTTTTGGCTATGTCAACGAACTGGAACTGCTGCAGGAAGCGGGCTTCCATCCGCTTGAAGTCGTGCGCGCCGCAACGCTGCACGGCGCCGAAGCATTGGGACGCGCCGATGACATCGGTTCCATCGAAGTGGGCAAACTCGCCGACCTCATCGTAGTGCCCGCGAATCCGCTCGCGAACTTCAAGGTGCTGTATGGCACCGGTGCGATTCGCGTCACGGACGACAACGACGTTGTTCGCGTCGGCGGTGTGCGCTGGACCATCAAGGACGGCATTGTCTATGACGCACCGGCGCTGCTCGAAGACGTGCGTCGCATCGTCAGCGAAGCAAAACAGGAAGCCGGCATTACCGAGTTGCGGCAACCCGGCACCTGAAGTAGTACACGCGGTCCCATAAATCACCTTATACTCGGTGGCTTCATGGGGGGCTTCACGAGGCCAAAGGACGTGGCGTGGCTGTCCCCGAAACTGGCAAACGATAACGAGAACCAGGGGATTGGCTGGTGGTGAAACCGAAAACAGCAGCCGAACGACGGCTTTACACGCGCTTTGAAACCAACAGCCCGGTCGAGATTCTTGCGGAAGGCGGCGACGTGTTCGACGCCCTCTGCCTGAATATTTCGCTGGCCGGCATGCAGCTGAGCTGCGATCGCGACGTCATGCGCGGCATCGCACCGAAGGGCGAGAAAACCACGCCGGATCAATCGCCGGTCGTGCGCCTGCGTTTCGTCCTGCCGCGCGCCGGCGACAAGCCCGAAATCGAAGCCGACTGCCGCATCGTGCTGGTGCGGCGCGTCTCCGAACGCGAATACCACGTGCACATCAAGTACGAATTTTTCCAGGGCAACGGCTACAACGAACTCGAAGATTTTGTCGACGCCATGCTGGAACATTCACCGCTCTGAAACTTCGATCCATCGAGGCAACTTCCATGAAACAGAACATTCTTTTGCTCGCCGCAGCACTGATGCTCGCCGCTTGCGGCCAGCAGGAACCCGCCGGCACGTCGAGCGCGGAAACCGCAAGCAAGCCCGAACAGGACATGCAAACGGCCAATGCTTATGTCGAAGAACGCATCGACATCTACGCGCCGGTCACCTTGTCGGCGGATCTGTCAGGCCTTTCGGAAAATCAGAAAGCCGTCATTGCCAAGCTGATTGAAGCATCAAAGGTGATGGACGAACTCTTCTGGATGCAGGCGTACGGCGATCGCGAAGCGCTGCTGCGAGCCATCGAAGATCCGACGGTTCGTCGTTTCGCCGAAATCAATTACGGACCCTGGGATCGCCTTGCAAACGAAAAGCCGTTCGTCGAAGGCGTGGGCGAAAAGCCGCTCGGCGCGAACTTCTATCCCGAGGATATGACGCGCGAGGAATTCGACGCCTGGGAGCAACCCGGCAAGACGGGCCAGTATTCCGTCGTACGCCGCGGCCCCCAAGGCGAGGGCGAGTTGATCCTGATTCCCTACCACGATCTTTATTCCGTGCAACTGAATCGCGCGGCAACGCTGTTGCGTGAAGCGGCGGATCTCGCCGAGATCGAATCGTTCGCGAACTACCTGCGCCTGCGAGCGGATGCCTTGCTGACCGACGAATACCAGGCTAGCGACATGGCCTGGATGGACATGAAGAACAATGTCATCGAACTCGTCTACGGGCCGATCGAAAGCTACGAGGATCGTTTGTTCGGCTATCGCGCCGCGTACGAATCCTACGTGCTGCTCAAGGACCTGGAATGGAGCGAACGCCTCGCGCGTTTCGCGGCATACCTGCCGGAGCTTCAGCGCGGCCTGCCGGTGCCGGATGTCTACAAGCAGGAAATGCCGGGCTCGGATGCGGAACTGAACGCGTACGACGTGTTGTATTACGCCGGTCACGCCAACGCCGGTGCCAAGACCATCGCGATCAATTTACCGAACGATGAAAAAGTGCAACTCGAAAAAGGCACGCGCCGCCTGCAACTGAAAAACGCGATGCGCGCGAAATTCGAAAAGATACTTCTGCCGATCGCAGGCATGCTGATCGCCGAAGACCAGCGCAAGCACGTCACCTTCGATGCGTTTTTCGCGAACACCATGTTCCATGAAGTCGCGCATGGCCTTGGCATCAAGAACACCATCGACGGCAAACAGACTGTTCGCGATGCCCTGCTCGAACACGCAAGCAGCATCGAGGAAGGCAAGGCCGACGTTCTCGGCCTGTACATGGTCGAGAAGCTGCACGAAAAAGGCGAACTCGACGGCGAGCTGATGGATTACTACACCACCTTCCTCGCGAGCATTTTCCGCTCGGTGCGCTTCGGTGCGTCCAGCGCGCATGGCGTCGCGAACATGGTGCGCTTCAATTATTTCAAGGACGCAGGCGCTTTCACACGCGATGAAGAAACCGGAACGTATCGCGTGAACGCGGAAAGAATGCACCAGGCGATCCAGGACCTGTCACGCCTGCTGCTCACCCTGCAAGGCGATGGCGATTACGAAGGCGTGGATGCGCTCGTCAGCGAGGCCGGCGAAATCGGACCGCAACTCGAAGCCGATCTTGAACGCCTCGCGGAAGCCGACATTCCTGTCGATATCGTGTTCAAGCAGGGCGTCGAAGTACTGGGGCTGGAAAAAGCGGCGGAATGATCCCTCGCAACTGAAAAAGAAAAAGCCGGACTTCGTGTCCGGCTTTTTTGCAGGTTGGGGTGAGCACAGCGAACCCCAACAGTCGCCCGCCTGCTGCTCGCCCGCGAACTACAAATCCTTCAAATGTCCTTCAACAAGGATTCTCCCCTTCCTCGCATCCGTCAACGCAAACACGTCATCCGGCCAGCGGTCGGAGAGACAGAAGTTGCTGAACGCCGGCAGCATGACGGGCGCGCGGAAATGCGCTTCAAGGCGCTTGCCCGCGAGATCCAGGCCGCGCGCTTCCAGCACTGCAAGGCAACGCGCGAGCGAGAACATGCCATGCGCGATCGGCCGCTTGAAGCCGAAGCGTTTCGCGGTGAACGGCCACAGGTGAATCGGATTCCAGTCGCCAGAAACTTTCGCGTAGCGCCGGCCGATGTCTTCCGGAAACTGCATGTGCAGCAGCGGCACGAAATGGTTCGCATCACCTTCACGGTTGCGGCGCTTCGGGCGCACGCGGCGTGACGGATCCGGCTTCAGGAAGGAAATTTCCTCGCGCCAGACGCACTCGCCGTCACGATACAGGCTGGTGTCGAGGCGGAACATCCAGCCGTGATCAGAATCTTCCGGTCCGCTCATTACGCATTCGATATCGAACACGTCATCGGCATGCAAAGATTGATGCCATTCAACAGCCTGACCGATATGCACAAGCCCGGCCAGCGGCAACGGAAAGTCGTCGGAATCGAGCAGGTTGAGTTGCAGCGGCGTTGCCAGCACATGCGGGTAAATCGGCGGCATTCGATCCGGCGGACCTTCCCCGCAGACATGCCGGTAGGCAGCGATGTCGTCAGCACTCGCGCGCACGTCGCGCTGCCGATAGACAACGCGCGGCACCGGATCTTCCGAATTCCAGTCAGAACCGCGACGAAAAATCATGCCAGCATAAATGCGCCACAGCGGTTTCGGTTTCTGCACTTCCACGACCGGCGCATCCATGACGACGTGCCCACTCATTCGCGAACATCCTTCTCATCATTCGATGCCATTCCTGTTCGAACCTCGTCAGGCATCATGTCGACGACCATTTGCCGGTACTCGGCGAGTCGCTCCAGTGCATGCGCGCGCTGCTCATCGGAAAGCGACGCATCGAGTGCGACAATCATGTCGCGGTAACGCGCGCGATTCGCATCACGGCTCGCGACCAGTTCCGGCGGCAGGCCGTCCTGGCGCAGCCAGTAACCGCCAAGAAACGCTTCGATAGCTGCAAGCGATGGCGAGTTGCGCAACAGCGCAATCAATCTCTCGTTCTGCTCGATGCGCCACGTCAGCCACATCGGACTCGTTTCCTGCATCGCGCGCAATTCACGCGTCAGCATCTCGCGTTGCTGATCGGTGATTGTGCCGATCCACTCCTCGATGTCTTCCAGCGTTTCACCGAGACGGCGGCCCTTGTGATGGTCGTCGAGTTCCTCGCGATATTCCGCCGCGTTCTCTTGCAGTTTTTCTTCCAGCGCATCGAGCTGCGCGCTGTTCAGGTCATCGAGAATTTTTGCTGCTGCCGGGATGGTGCGGCGAACGCCGAGTTCCGCCAGCGCCTTCACGTCATCGAAAATCGCATCGACATCCTCGCGCGTGAGGCCATCTTCCAGTACTGCGCGCGTTTCCAGGATGAAATCGTGATAGCGCGGCAATTCGTCGCGCGCATGCAAGGCATGACGCTCGCGGAACATCGCAAGCGCATCGGCTTCCTGGCGATTGCTGAGTTGCAGGTAGTCATCGACATAGCGCACGGCGATGCGTGGTGCGAGATCGTAGGCGAAATTCGCCATGCTGCACGCGGTAAGCACCGCCAGTGACAGCAACAGCAGGAATCTCGACATTCTGGAAATGAAATCAGGCATGCAGGAAGATTATGTGTTGTTTCGGCGGTCTGTTGTCAACGCCGGCGTCAATATCGCGGCGAGATCCTGCATCAACGCCGCTGATTCATCACCACGCCAACTTCCGCGGATTCATCCGGATTCCACACGACCGACCCCTCAACATCGCCGGGTCCGGCTACCGGATCGCCATCCGCGCTCAGTCTCGCGCTCACCGTGAACGGCCCATCGGGCAATTCTCCACCGCGCAGAATGTCGCTGCGCGTCAGTGGAAGCGTGACGGGCAGCTTGAAGAATTCCACGCGCCTTGCGGCGAGCGGCGGTCCGCTGCTCTCGGCATCCGCGGGCCGGAGAAAAACAAACAGCAGCCCGTTTTGCGGCAACACATCCCGCAGCGATGGATCAACCGACACCGTTACGCTCACCAGCGCATTGATCGCATCCGGATCAACGCCCGCCACGCGGGATTCGACCACCTGGCGGAAATTCGCCGGCAGGTCACGCGCGAGCAGTTCCTGCCAGCGCTGCAACGCCAGTTCGGTTTCGCCGCGCATCTCGGCGGCGAGTCCGCCGTACCAGAGGCCGCGCGCATTTTCCGGATCAAGTCGCAATACGCGCTCGAACAACGCACCGGCCTGGCTCTGGAGCGCGGCAGGGTCCGCCAGCGCGCGCGCTTCCGCGTAGCTCGCGAGCAGATCCGCGTTCTCGCCTGGCGTGCGCGTGAACGCTTCGTTGAATGCGTTCGCTGCTTCTGCATAGCGTCCCATCAACACGTAAGCACGTCCGAGCATGGTCCAGCCTTCGGGGTCGTCCGGCGCGCGTTCCAGCCGCTCGGCCAGTTGTTCGACCATCGCGATCACATCGCCCGGATTGTCTGCGGTGGCCGGTTGTGGCGGCGCGAGAGCAAGATCTGGCCGGCCGATCAGAAGATAAATGCCCACCGCAAGACCGGCGACGAACACCGCAGCCAACACAGCCTGCGGCTTGCGGTTGCCGCGCCACAACGGCACAGCGGCGACCGCCGCCGCCAGGATCGCCAGCAGCGCGATGCCGAAAATGAAACTCACAGTGGATTCTCCGGTTCGTCGTCAAGACGCGCGCGGCGGCGCAAGGTGAAAAACAACAGCAGCCCGCCGGCAATCAGCAACAGCAACGGTCCGCTCCAGAGCAGGATCGTGTTCGCCTGCAGCGGCGGACGGTACAGCACGAAATCGCCGTAACGCGCGGTCAGGTATTCGATGATCTCGGCATCGGTTTTCCCGGCGGCGATCTGTTCGGCAACCTTGTTGCGCAGATCAAGCGCGAGGTCCGCGTTCGAATCCGCGATGGTCTGGTTCTGGCACACCAGGCAGCGCAATTCATTGATGAGGTTTTCGTACCGCGCCTGTTGCTGCGGATTCTCGAAACGCATCTCAGCCGCGAACAGCGCCGCGGAAAAAAACAGGCAGGCAAGAAAGACCAAGACACGTCTCATGACTGCTCCTCGCGCAGCATCTCTGCTTGCAGCATTTCAATAGCAGGAATGATCTTTTCGCGCAGAACCGCTTCGGTCATCGGACCGATGTGCTTGAGACGAATGCGGCCCTCGGCATCGATCAGGAATGTTTCCGGCGCGCCGTAAATACCCCAGTCGATGCTGGTTTCACCGCCGGGATCGAAGCCGATCTTCGCATAAGGATTGCCGTCGCGGTTCAGCCAGTTGATCGCGGCATCTCGTTCATCGCGCAAATTGAATCCGTAGATGGGAACATCCTGCGATTGCGACCACGCCATCAACAGATCGTGTTCTTCATGGCAACCCGGACACCAGGTGCCGAACACGTTCACAAGACTGATGTGTCCCTTGAGATCGTCACTGGAAAAATTCTTTTCCGGTTCATACAAACCCGGAAGCGAAAACTCCGGCACCGGCTCGCCGATCAATGGTGATGGCACCTTGCCGGGATCGAGGAACAGCGCGCGCCCGAATGCGGCGACGAGCGCAATGACAACAAGCAGCGGAATCGCGAAGCGCCACATCAGGCATTCTCTCCCGCGGTTGCCGTCTTCGCCTTCAACGGCTCTCTCGCCGCATCTTTCAACGGCTTTCGATAGCGGCGATCAAATGCGGCGATACCGACGCCGAGCGCCATCAGCAACGCGCCGAGCCAGATGAATCGCACCAATGGTTTTACCTGCAGGCGAACGCTCCACGCATTGCCGCCCAGCGGTTCGCCAAGCGAGGCGTACAGATCGCGACTCACGCCGGCATCGATGCCCGCTTCCGTCATCGCGGCGCGCTGCGTCGTGTACATGCGTTTCTGCGGAAACAGCACCGTGACAAGCTCTCCATCCTGGCTCACGCTGATGCGCGCTTCTTCACCGTTGAAATTCGAACCTTCGATATCGCGCAGGCTTTCCAGTTCCCAGGTGTAACCGGCGTATTCCACCGGCTCGCCAGGGGTCATTGCCACATCGCGCTCGAAACCGAACGCGGACACCACGACAATTCCGAGCGCGGTAATGCCGAGCCCGAGATGCGCGAGCGACATCCCCCAGCTTGATAACGGAACACTTCTCGCACCGTTGCGTGCGCGCTTCCATCGCGACAGCGGTTCCGTGAACGCCGCGAGAATCGCCCACAAGGCCAGCCAGATTCCGACAATCGCAAGCACGCCGGCGTTACCGAACGTGAACGCCGCAACGACGACGGCAATGACAACACTCGCGATCAACGGAACGCGAAGACTACGAACATTCTCCTGCCAGTTGTCGCGCTTCCAGTTCACCAACGGCCCGAATGCGATTGCCGCGAGCAACAACATCATCAACGGCGCAAACACCGCATTGAAATACGGCGGCCCGACGGAGATCTTGCCGAGCCCCAGCGTGTCGAGAAACAGCGGATACAGCGTACCGAGCAGCACAGCGCCCGCGGCGACAGTGAGCAGCACGTTGTTCGTCAGCAACAGCGTTTCGCGCGACCACGGCTTGAAGCCACCGCCTGGCGGCAAATGTGGCGCGCGAATGGCATACACGGTCAGCGCACCGCCAACGACAATCGCAAGAAACGCGAGAATGAAAACACCGCGCGTCGGATCGGACGCAAACGCGTGCACGGAAACGAGCACGCCCGAACGCACGAGGAATGTTCCAAGCAAAGAAAGCGAGAACGCCGCGATCGCAAGCAGTATTGTCCAGCTCATGAACGCACCGCGTTTTTCCGTCACCGCCAATGAATGAATCAGCGCCGTGCCGATCAGCCACGGCATGAACGATGCATTCTCGACCGGATCCCAGAACCACCAGCCGCCCCAGCCGAGTTCGTAATACGCCCACCAGCTTCCGAGCGCGATGCCGACAGTAAGAAACAGCCAGGCCACTGCCGTCCACGGACGGGCCGCGCGCGCCCAGGCAACATCCTTGCCGCTGTCGGGGCGGTGACCCAGCAACGCCGCGAGCGCGAATGCAAACGGCACCGAGAGACCGACATAACCGAAATACAGCAGGGGCGGATGAATCGCGAGCGCCGGATCCTGCAGGATCGGATTGAGGTCACGCCCGTCAAGCGGCGGCACGGCAAGGCGCGCGAACGGATTCGACGTGAACAAGGTGAACAACAGGAAACCGACACTGATGAGACCCAGCACGCCGATCACGCGCGCCGCAAAATCTTCAGGAAGCCGGTCCGCGCGCAACACGACCGCGAGCGTCCAGCCCGCGAGCACAAGTATCCACAACAGTAACGAGCCTTCGTGCGCGCCCCAGACCGCAGCGATGCGGTACGGCCACGGCAAGGCGGTGTTGGAATTCTGCGCGACGTACATCAACGAGAAATCGTTCTGCAGGAATGCAACCGCGAGCATCACGAACGCGATCAGCGCGAACGCGAACTGTCCCGCGCCCAGCGTGCGCGCCGTGCGCATCCAGTTCGCATCATTTCGGTGCGCACCCGCAAGACCGAACACGGACTGCAACAGCGCAACGCCGAGCGCGAGTATCAATGCGAAATGACCAAGCTCCGGTGTCATTCCATTCCACCCGCGGCTTGCTGCTTGCGTTTCACGCCTTCATCGTGCGCCTGCTTGATGGAATCGGCGACCGCCGGCGGCATGTAATTTTCATCGTGCTTCGCAAGCACTTCATCGGCGACGAACACGCCTTCATCGTTCAGGCTGCCGTGCGCGACAATGCCCTGCCCTTCACGAAAAAGATCCGGCAGGATGCCTTCGTAAACGACCGGCACCGGCGTCAATGTGTCCGTGAGCACGAAGCGCACTTCGAGCGAACCCGCCTCACGCTCGACGCTGCCCTCCACGACGATTCCGCCGAGACGAAATTTGTCGTTGACCGGCGCTTCGCCCCGCATCACCTGTGTAGTGCTGTAGAAATACAGCAGGTTTTCCTGGAATGCCCGCAAGCCGAGTGCCGCCGCACCGGCGACACCGAGCACCACGGCCGCGACCAGCAGCATGCGTTGCTGACGTGCTGTCACTGCGATTTTCCTCCCTGCGTTTCGAGTTCACGCAAGATTTTTCGATGCGAATGGCGCGCAAGCATCACGTTCGCGATCAGCACCGCGAAGGTCAGCCCGAAACATGACCACACGTAAGCCGCGTAACCACCCATGAAAAGGAATTCATTCACGACAATTCTCCCACCCACGCACTGCGCCGTTCGCGCTGCAACGTTTCCGCGCGCGCACGCTGCAAGGCGACCGCAATGAAATAGAACGTGAAACCCAGCCACATCACCAGCAACGGCCAGAGCATGTCGCCGGTGATCGATGGCGAATCGAATTTCGTGATCGTCGCGGGCTGGTGCAGCGTGTTCCACCATTCCACGGAATAATGAATGATCGGCACGTTCACAACACCGACCAGCGCGAGCACCGCGCTCGCACGATCGCCCTGCTTGCGATCATCGAACGCACGGTTCAGCGCGATGTAACCGAGGTACAAGAAAAGAAGAATGAGTTCCGATGTCAGCCGCGCATCCCACACCCACCACGTGCCCCACATCGGCTTGCCCCAGATCGAGCCGGTTGCGAGCGCAAGTGCCGTGAACGATGCACCCAACGGCGCGATGGCGTTCGCCGCCACGTGCGCGAGCTTCATGCGCCAGATCAGGCCGATGCCGGCAGCGACCGCCATCGCAACGTAACCGAACAGCGACAGCCACGCGCTTGGCACGTGCACGTAAATGATGCGGAAGGCGTCACCCTGCTGGTAATCCGGCGGCGCCAATACAAGCCCGCCATACGTGCCGACGGCGATCAGCAACAATGCCGGCCACGCAAACCACGGCAGCAGCCGGCCCGCCATGCGATAGAAATGCGGCGGCGAGGAAAGTTGATGAAACCAGGTCCACATGTCGTTTCTATTACCTCTTCGCAATATTTTTGCGCCAGGCTTCGGAAACCTGCTCGCGTCCCTGGACGGTTAGAGGTAAGAAGTGAGAGGTGAGAAGACGGCCGTAACATATCCGGAGATCGTCGCTGGCCTGACGCGCTCTTGCCCTTGTCCTCTTACTTCTCACCTCTAACCTCTCACTTCAGTCAAGGCTGATCCGCAACGCCCCCGCCATCGCCAGCGGTCCAAGACTCGCCGCGATCAACAACAGGAAGCCCAGCATGTAAAACGGCCCGCTCGGCCAGTCGCCGTTCATGGCCATCTGCGCGCCACGCGCGCCGAAAATCAGCACCGGCACCGCCAGCGGCAGGATCAGCACCGGCAGCAACAGGCCGCTGGCACGCAGCGACACCGTCAGTGCCGCGCCGATTGCACCCAGCAGGCTGAACACCAGCGTTCCGATGAGCAGCAGCAACAGCAGCACCGGCAGGGATTCTGCCGGAAAACCCAATGGCACCGCGATGACCGGGGTCAAGGCCACCAGCGGAAGCCCCGTTGTCAGCCAGTGTCCCAGCACGCGCACCAGCGCGATGAAACCCAGCGGCAACGGGCTCAGCGCTTGCTGCTCCAGCGTGCCGTCCTGGAAGTCCGGTGCGAACAAGGCATTCAGCCCGATCAGGCTCGCCAGCAGCGCCGCCACCCACAGGATTCCCGGCGCCAGTTGCCGCATGAAATCCGGTTCCGGCGTGACGGCGAGCGGAAAAACCAGCGCGACCATGACGAAAAACATCAGCGGATTCAGTGCGTCGCCAATCCGCCGCCAGGCGAGAAGCAGGTCGCGACGCAGCAGCGCCGCGGCAAGCCGGCCCAGCTGTACATCCGCTGAAGCGACCGCCATGTTCATGCCGCATCCCCAAGTTCGATCACGCTCGCGCGCAGGGGTTCCGGCAGCGGCTGGTGCGTGCTCAACACCGCAATACCGCCCGCGCTCAGCAAGGCCGCGATCCAGCAGGCGATCAAGGCGATGCCATTCGCATCAAGGCTGTTGAACGGTTCGTCGAGCAGCCAGGCGCGTGCGTTCGAAACCGGCATTCGTGCCAGCGCGCCGCGACGCCGCTGCCCCGCAGACAAGCGCGCGGCGGCCACACCGAAACGGTTTTCCAGGCCAGCGGCTTCAAGCATGGGATTGACGTCGGCGGAATCGCCATGCAGGGCTTGCAGCGCGCGGAGATTTTCCGCGAGATCCAGCCCGCTCTTGAGCGCGTCCTGGTGTCCGAGATAACGGCATTGCGCGCGCGCCTCGGCACCGATCCGCCCCGTGTAACGGCGGCCGAACCAGCTGATCGCGCCGTCGTCCGGCAATGACAGGCCCGCAAGGCAACGCAGCAGCGAGGTCTTGCCGCTGCCGTTCGGGCCTTTCAGGTGTACGAGTTCGCCCGGTCGGGCGGAAAAGGAAAGTCCATGGATCAGGCGGCGTTCGCCGCGCCAGATTTCCAGTTGGTCAACCTCAAGCAGCGCGCGAGGCTCGGACTGGGTCTGCATCGATGCTCCAGCTTGACCTTTCGGATGACAGGACCCTGGTGCCCAGGGCCGGACTTGAACCGGCACGGCCTTTCGGCCAGCGGATTTTAAGTCCGCTGCGTCTACCATTCCGCCACCCGGGCTGCAGTTGCCAATAATAACGGGAGTTGGAGGCTGAGGTCGGAATCGAACCGGCGTACACGGCTTTGCAGGCCGCTGCATGACCACTCTGCCACTCAGCCGAGCGACTTTCCCCTTTTCGAGGCGCAGGCCGTACCTTCGCCGCCCCGAAAAGCCGGGGAAATTTACCATACCGATGAAGACTTTGCAGTGGGAAGTTCGCGTTGCGAACCGCCTTGATGCAAACAAAAAACCCCGGTTCTCACCGGGGTTTTCAGAATCTGGAGCGGGAAACGAGGCTCGAACTCGCGACCTCAACCTTGGCAAGGTTGCGCTCTACCAACTGAGCTATTCCCGCATCAGGAGGTGGGTATTTTAGTGAGCCGCATCTTTCTGTCAAGCACGGCTTTCGTGCGGATGCATCAATCGACAGATTTCAGCCAATGAAACGCGGCTCGCAGGTAACCAAACATGCTCCACAAGGTCAGCACCGCAGCGACCTGCAACATCAGCACGCCGACTTCGTAAACCGGCAGCGGGCCGATGTCGTAGCGAAACAGCAGCATGGTAATCGAAATGATCTGCATGGCCGTTTTCGCCTTGCCGATCCAGCTCACCGCCACGCGTGAGCGCGCGCCGGATTCCGCCATCCACTCCCGCAATGCGGAAACGGTGATTTCGCGGCCGATCATCACCGCGGCCGGCAACGCCAGCCACGCGGTTCCGTCCGCCTGCACCAGCAGCACGAGGGCAACCGCGACAAGAATCTTGTCCGCGACGGGATCGAGGAATGCGCCGAACTTTGAAACCGCGTTCCAGCGTCGCGCCAGCCAGCCATCCAGCCAGTCGGTCACGCCGGCCAGCGCGAAAATGAGCGCACACAGGGGGGGCGCGAGCCATTCCAGCCGCGGCGAATCGGTGAATTCCGGCATGTAGAAAATCAGCACGAACACCGGGATCAGCGCCATGCGCAGCCAGGTCAGCGCCAGCGGAATCTTCCGCCAGATGCCGGGATCAACTTCCACCATGGAAGTGTTCATAGACACGTTTTGCTATCTCCCGGCTGATGCCTTTGACCTTCATCAGGTCTTCGATGCCGGCCCGCGAAACGCCCTGCAGGCCGCCGAACTGTTTCAAGAGTTGTTGTCGCCGTTTTGGTCCGAGACCTTCGATGCTCTGGAGCGTCGATTCGCGGCGCTGCTTGTTGCGCCTCGCCGTGTGTCCCGCCACCGCGAAGCGGTGCGCCTCGTCACGAATCTGCTGGATCAGGTGCAGGGCCTGCGAATCGGGCGCCAGTATAAGCGGCTGCTCGCGGCCTGCCAAAAGGATCTGTTCCATGCCGGGTTTGCGCGTGGGGCCTTTTGCCACCGCGACGATCTGCACGCCTTCAACCTGGATTTCCTCCAGCACGTCGATCGCGATGCTCAACTGTCCCTTGCCGCCATCGACAAACAGGATGTCCGGCAGCGCGCCCTCGCCTTTTTTCAGGCGCAGGTAGCGCCGCTCCAGCGCCTGGCGCATGGCGGCGTAGTCATCGCCCGCTTCGATGCCTTCGATATTGAAACGCCGGTAATCGGATTTCAGCGCGCCATCACGACCAAACACAACGCAGGATGCAACGGTCGCCTCGCCGGATGTGTGACTGATATCGAAACATTCCATGCGTTGCGGCACTTGATCGAGATCCATCACTTCGGCGAGCGATTCGAAACGCTGCTGCAAGGTGAGGTCCGAGGCGAGGCGTACGGTGAGCGCCTGGCGTGCGTTGTCCGCGGCCATTTCCAGCCAGCGTGCGCGATCACCGCGCACGCTGTGACGAACACGCACTTTCCGGCCTTGCTGCTCGGTGAGCGCCTGTTCGAGCACTTCGACGTCCGAAACGGCATGCGTCAGCAGGATTTCACGCGGCACTTCACGCCCGAGGTAATACTGCGGCAGGAATGCGGCAAGCACATCGGACGGCGACGCGCCGGAGGCATGTTGCGGAAACCAGGTGCTCGAACCCAATGAACGCCCGCCGCGAATCGTGAGCAAGGCAACACAATGCATGCCGCTCGCTTCTTCCACGGCAAGAATATCAACATCACCGCCTTCGCCGCTCACGTACTGGCGTTCCTGCGCCACTCGAAGCGATGCGATCTGGTCGCGGTAGCGCGCTGCCTGTTCAAACTCCAGGTTCGCCGATGCGGCTTCCATGCGCGCGACGAAATCATCAATCACTTCCGTGTTGCGGCCTTCGAGAAATTTCACCGCGTTATCGATGTCGCGACGATAGTCTTCCGGTGAAATGTAATTCACGCACGGCGCGGAACAGCGCTTGATCTGGTATTGCAGGCAAGGCCGGCTGCGGTTCGCGAAAAACGAATCGCGGCAACCGCGAATCATGAACAGCTTCTGAAGAATATGCAGGCTTTCGCGCGCTGCATGCGCGCCGGGAAACGGACCGAACAACCGGCCTTTCTTCGGACGCGCGCCGCGATAGAAACTCATGCGCGGATATTCGTGATCGGAGAGATAGATCCAGGGATAACTTTTGTCGTCGCGCAGGAGAATGTTGTAGCGCGGCCGGTGCTGCTTGATGAGATTGTTCTCGAGAATCAGCGCTTCGGTTTCAGTGTTGGTCACCGTCACCTCGACGCGCGCGATGAGTTCGACCAGCGCCATGGTCTTGGCGTCTTTTGCGGACTTGCTGAAATAACTCGACACGCGCCGCTTGAGATTGCGCGCCTTGCCGACGTAGAGCAGCGTGTCCTTCGCGTCGTACATGCGATAGACGCCGGGACGCTGGGTGAGCGTCTGGAGGAAGGTCTTCTGGTCGAAATCCGGCTGCATGGTTACGATGGTAGAGGTAGAAGAGAGAAGGCAGAAGAAAAGACTGCCTTCTAACTTTTCGCCAGTTCCTTCGCCCTGGCGACAACGTCATCGAACATCTTCTCGGTCAAGCGTTTCGTCTGCGTGTTGTAACGGCTCGCGTGATAGGAATCCACCATGGTGAGTTCGCCGAGATCGTGCTCGGCGCCGTGCGCGAACTTGTACGCGCTCAGTTTCAAACCACGCGACCGAAGCACCGAATCATGCCCGATCTTGCCGAGCGCCAGTATCACGCCGCCCTCGGGCAGCATCTTGTCGATTTCCGTCGAGAGATAATGATTGCAAGTGCGGATTTCTTCCGTGGTGGGTTTGTTCTGCGGCGGCAGGCATTTGACGGCATTCGTGAGACGGCAATCGAGCAACTCAAGGCCATCGTCTGCTGAAACGGATTCCGGCCGGGATGCGAGCCCATGACGATGCAGCGTTTCATATAAAAGAATACCGGCGAAATCGCCGGTGAACGGACGGCCCGTGCGATTCGCGCCGTGCATTCCCGGCGCAAGCCCGACAATCAGCAGGCGCGCTTTCGGGTCACCGAACGGTGGCACGGGGCGGCAATGATACTCGGGATGTTTTGCCTTGACGGTGTCAAGAAAGGACGCAAGCCGCGGGCAATCGCGGCAATCGATATTGAAAACGCCTGCGGGCCATTTGGGGTTTGCTGTCATCGAACTTCCGGAACCTAGCTGACGATATTGCGAAACGCCAAAGAACTGGATTCGCCGAGTACGGCGAATGACGGCAACAACCTTTCAGCTTTGCTATCCGCCCGGCACGTCTTCAACCAGGCCGTGCCTCAGCGCGAAGCGCGCCAGTTCGACATCGTTGGTGACATCCAGCTTGTCGAACAAACGGTAACGGTAGGTGGCAACAGTCTTCGGGCTCACGTGCAAGCGATCGGCGATTTCCTGCAGGCTGACGCCCTCGGCCACCAGCAACAGCACTTCCATTTCACGATCCGACAAACTGGCGAGCGGTGATTCGCCGCCGAGCTGGCCCAGCGCCATTTCCCGCGCGATGTCCGCGGAAAGGTATCGACGTCCGTTGTGCACCTGGCGCACGGCGGCGACGATCTCGTCGGCCGCGCTTTCCTTGGTGACGTAACCGGCCGCACCCGCTTCGAGAAGACGCGCCGGAACCGGCTCCTGCTTGTGAACAGAAACGATCAACACGCGCGGCGCGGGTTCGAGCCGCACGAGCTTGCGCGCGGCTTCGATGCCGTTCGTGCCGGGCATGTTGATGTCAAGCACGACGACGTTCGGTTTCAGCTCGCGCGCCTGCTTCACGGCATCTTCGCCGTCGCCGGCTTCACCAACGACGTCGATGTCCGCCTGCGCTTCAAGAATGTTGCGCAGGCCGACGCGAATGAGCTTGTGATCGTCGACGAGCAGTACGCGGATCATGTCAGAGATCTCCACCCAGCGTGGTTTCCGCACCCAGCGTGCCATGATGCATGTTCGAGATGATGGCGTCGCCGAATCCGTTAGTGCCGACCAGCGTCGCGCCCGGAATCAGTTTCTCCATTTTCTCCTCGACGTTGCGCGATCCCGCGAGTTCACGTTTCGGCACACGGATGGCTTCGCGCAAGCGCGCGAGATCGTAGGTCATGGTTCTTGATGCAATGGTCGCGCGCATGCCTTCGATGATGAGATCCGACGCCTCGTTCCAGCCAAGATAACGCAGCATCATTTCACCGGAAAGAATCAGCGAACCGGGATTGACGCGGTCCTTGCCGGCAAATCCCGGTGCCGTGCCGTGCGTCGCTTCGAACACCGCGATCGCATCCGCAATGTTGCCGCCAGGCGCAATGCCGATGCCGCCAACTTGCGCGGCAAGTGCATCGGAAATGTAATCGCCGTTCAGGTTCAGCGTCGCGATCACATCGTATTCTTCCGGCCGCAACAGGATCTGCTGCAGGAAATTATCCGCGATCACATCCTTAACGACGATGTCGTGTCCGGTTTTCGGATTGCGGAATTTCAGCCACGGGCCGTCACCGATTTCCGTCGCACCAAATTCGTCCTTCGCCAACTGGTAGCCCCAGTTGCGAAAGGCGCCTTCGGTGAACTTCATGATGTTGCCCTTGTGGACCAAGGTCACCGACACGCGGTCGTTATCGATCGCGTAGTTGATGGCCTTTCGCACCAGGCGCTGGCTGCCCTCTTTCGAAACCGGCTTGATGCCGATACCGGAGGACGACGGAAAGCGGATGCCCGTCACGCCCATCTCGCTCTGCAGGAAGTGAATGACTTTCTGCACGTCCTCCGATGCCGCCGGCCATTCGATGCCCGCGTAAATGTCTTCGGTGTTCTCACGGAAAATCACCATGTCGGTGAGATCGGAAACTTTCATCGGCGACGACACGCCCGGGAAATACTGGATCGGCCGCACGCAGGCATAAAGATCGAGCGCCTGGCGGATGGCGACATTCAGCGAGCGGATGCCGCCGCCGATCGGCGTACCCAGCGGTCCCTTGATCGACACCACGAAGTCGCGCATCGCGTTGAGCGTTTCTTCCGGCAGGTAAACGTCCTTGCCGTATTTTTCTACTGCCTTCTCGCCGGCGAAGATTTCCATCCAGCGGATTTTCCGCTTGCCGCCGTAGGCCTTCTCGACCGCCGCATCCACGACCTTCTGCATCACCGGCGTGACGTCGATGCCGATGCCGTCACCTTCTATATAAGGAATGATCGGCTGGTCCGGCACATTGAGAGAAAAATTGGTGTTGACGCTGATGCGCTGCCCGTCCTGGGGCACCTTGATGTGATCGAACTTCATCGTTGGCGTGTCTCCGGGTATTTCGCATTCGGGGGATTACGAGGGCCGGATGATACCACGCAGGTGGCGTAGCCCGGATGCAGCCGCGCGTTCAGCGCGGCGGAATCCGGGGCTCGTCAGGAAAGGCGGGCAAAGCCCGCCCTACGTCAGCTCGCCGCGACCGAATGAAACTGCTCGCTCTCGGTCGAGCCGGTCAGCGCGCCAAGCTCGGACTGACCGCCGCCGATCACCTGCGTGAGCTGGTCGAAATACCCGGTGCCGACTTCGCGCTGGTGTTTCGTCGCTGTGTAACCGCGGCCTTCGGCGCCGAACTCCGCTTCCTGCAATTCGACATAGGCCGACATCTGACGATCACGGTAGCCGGTGGCGAGATCGAACATCGCGTAGTTGAGCGCGTGGAATCCGGCGAGCGTGATGAACTGAAACTTGTAGCCCATCGCGCCGAGTTCACGCTGGAATGTTGCAATCGTCGCGTCATCCAGGTTCTTGCGCCAGTTGAACGATGGCGAACAATTGTAGGCGAGCAATTTTTCCGGATAGCGCGCGTGAATCGCTTCCGCGAACTTGCGAGCCTCATCGAGATCGGGCTTCGCGGTTTCGCACCACAGAAGGTCTGCGTGTGGCGCGTACGCAAGTCCGCGCGAAATCGCCTGGTCGATGCCGGGATGCACGCGGAAAAATCCTTCGCTGGTGCGCTCGCCCGTGAGAAACAGCGCGTCGTACGGATCAATATCCGAGGTGATGAGATTCGCGGCATTCGCATCCGTGCGCGCAACGAGAATCGTCGGCACGTTCATGATGTCGGCAGCGAGTCTCGCCGCAACAAGTTTCGAAACCGCTTCCTTCGTCGGCACCAGCACCTTGCCGCCCATGTGGCCGCATTTCTTCGCACTCGCAAGTTGATCCTCGAAGTGCACGCCGGCCGCACCCGCTTCGATCATGTGCTTCATCAGCTCATGTGCGTTCAGCACGCCCCCGAAACCGGCTTCGGCGTCGGCAACAATTGGTGCATAGACATCGATATCGCCGCGGCCTTCCTGGCAGTTGATCTGGTCCATGCGCTTGAAACTGTTGTTGATCTTGCGTACCAGCTCGGGCACGGAATCGACCGGGTAAAGCGATTGGTCCGGATACATCGCACCCGCGGTGTTCGCGTCCGCCGCAACCTGCCAGCCGGAACAGTAAATCGCTTTCAGGCCCGCTTTCACCTGTTGCATGGCTTGTCCGCCGGTGAGCGCGCCGAGCGCGTTCACGAACGGCTCGGTATTCATCAAGCGCCAGAGTTTTTCCGCGCCGTGGCGCGCCAGCGAATGTTCGATCGCGAGTGAACCGCGCAAGCGAACGACATCTTCCGGTGCATACGGTCGAGTCACACTCGTCCAGCGCGGATTGTCCTGCCAGTCACGGGCGATATCTTTGGCTGTCGGCAAATTCTGCATGGTCATGTCCTCAGGTTGATGTCAGATTTGTTCGTAGGCCGGCAGCGTCAGGAAATCGGCCAGTTCGTCGTTGAAAACAAGTTCGCGCAGCAAGGCGGCGGCGTCTTCGTAATGTTCCGCTGTGCCATCGGCGTTCTTCAGGCGCTCGCGCAACACGTGATCGATGTAGCCATCGACGAGCGACGCGGTGATGCGATGTCCGAGCCGGCAAACGCCGCTCGGATGATGAATCCATTGCCAGAGTTGCGTGCGCGCGATTTCCGCCGTCGCTGCGTCTTCCATCAGATGATTCAATGGCACGCAACCGCGGCCGGCGAACCAAGCCGCGAGGTAATCCAGCGCGACTTTCACATTTCCGCACACGCCATCGAGCGTGATGTCGCCTTCGGGTTGTGCGATGAGATCGTCAGCGGAAACGTTCACGTCATCGCACAGCACGTCGAGCTGGTTTGCGCCGCGCAGTTTCTTGTCAAAGATTTCCATCGCAACAGGTACCAGCGCCGGATGCGCGACCCAGGTACCGTCGTGCCCGTCGTCCGCTTCGCGCTGCTTGTCGTTGCGCACGGCATCCAGCGCACGCGCATTTGCAGCGGCGTCACCCTTGATTGGAATTTGGGCTGCCATGCCGCCCATCGCGAATGCGCCGCGCTTGTGACAGGTCTGGATGAGCAATTGCGAATACGCACGCAGGAAAGGTTGCGTCATGCCGACTTGCGCACGATCCGGCAATACGCGATCCGCGTGCGCACGAAAGGTCTTGATGAAGCTGAAGATGTAATCCCAGCGGCCGCAGTTGAGCCCGACGATGTACTCACGCAGCGCGAACAGGATTTCATCCATCTGGAACACCGCCGGCAACGTTTCGATCAGAACCGTCGCCTTGATCGAACCCCGTTCAACCTTGAACGTGTCTTCCGTGAAGCGGAACACCGACGCCCACCAGTCCGCTTCATGCCAGTGTTCGATCTTCGGCAAGTAGAGGTACAGGCCAGTGCCGCGAGCGAGGCGTTCGTTCAGGTTGTGGAAAGCATAAAGACCGAAATCCACCAGCGCGGCAGGAATCACCTCGCCGTCGACTTTCATATGTTTTTCCGACAGATGCAAACCGCGCGGCCGCACGATCAATTGCGCAGTGGTTTCATTCAGCGTGTAGTGCTTGCCGCCACTCGTCAGCGAGATCTCATGGCGAACCGCGTCGCGCAGATCGCGTTGCGCGGACATCACATTATCGAATGTCGGACTGAGTGAATCCTCGAGATCGGCCATGAACACTTTCGCGCCCGAATTGAGCGCGTTGATGATCATCTTGCGTTCGGCGGGACCGGTGATTTCCACGCGACGGTCAAGCAGATCAGCCGGCACGCCGGCAATCTTCCATTGACCTCGACGGATCTCGGCGGTGGTGGAATCGAAGCCCGGCAGCAGCCCGGCGTCGAATTCAAACTGGCGTTCCTGGCGCGCTTCCAGCAGTTTTCGAAGGCGCGGGGTGAAATTCCGATGCAAGGAAAGCACGAACTCCAGTGCGGCGGGTGTGAGCACATCGTCGTATGCCCGGCCTTTCTCGTGAATCTCCCCATGAATTTCGATGCGGCCGGCCTCATCGAAACCGGCGGACGGCAGACGCGCTTGGCGCAAGTAGCTCGCGACGTCTTCCTGCGGTAACTGCTGCATGATGTTTCTCCCATTGGCTATCCCGGCGTGAACTCGAGTAGAACGCCGCGCTTGCGATTTATCCACGCACTGCGTTTAATTCATTCCATTGATGACGTTAATGCGAGGACTTATGACACGTCGTCCCGCCTACTACAGCCAGAACCGCCTACAGCAAATGCGGGGTTTCGTTTTTACGGCCGAACTCGGCAGCATCAGCAAGGCTGCCGAGCACATGGATCTCACGCAACCCTCTGTTTCGCTTCAGATTCAAGCGCTGGAGAAAGAACTCGGCGCGATGCTTTTCGAGCGCAAGGGCCGGCGGATCATGCTCACGCCTGCAGGAAAACAATTACTCGAAATCGCGGCACCGCTGGTGCGTGGTATTGACAATCTCAAGGCAGACTTCGAAGCGCACTGCGAGGATCTCGAAAGCGGCGAGTTGAATATCGCGGCCGGGGAATCCACCTTGCTGTACCTGCTGCCAGATTTCGTCGCGCGCTACGGCCGCCAGTATCCGCAGGTGCGGCTGCATTTTCACAACGTCACGGGACGCGACGGTCTCGAGATGCTTCGGTGCGACGACGTTGATTTCGCCGTCGGTTCCATGCAGGAAGTGCCGGATGACATTCGCTACCTGCCCGGCTTCAGCTACCCGAACTATCTGGTGACGCCGCTGGATCATCCCTTGTCGCGTGTCGAGAACATCACGCTGAAGGAAATCAGCGACTACGGACTGATCCTTCCGCCGCGGCATCTCACCACCTGGCGCATCATCGAATCCGCGTTTCGCCAGCAAGGCCTGCCACTGAACGTGAAACTCGAGGCCGGCGGCTGGGAAGTCATCAAGCGCTACGTGGAACTCGGGTTCGGCATTTCCATTGTCTCCGGCATTTGCCTGAAGCACTGGGACCGCCTGTTTCGCATCGCGTTGACAGATGCAATTCCGGAGCGCAGTTATGGCGTCGTCATGCGGCGCGGAAAATTTCTTTCACCGCAGGCGAAGCGATTCATTCGCCTGCTGCAACCCGATGCGTTCAACACAACCGAGGGACGATAAATGGGCAAACCGAAAATCGGACTCGCGCTCGGCAGTGGTGCCGCGCGCGGCTGGTCACACATCGGCGTGATCAATGAACTTCGCGAGCTGGGTCTCGCGCCCGACATCATCACCGGTTCGTCGGTCGGTGCCGTTGTCGGCGCCGCATACGCCGCCGGAAAAATGGATGCACTTGCGAAGTGGGCAAACGGGCTTGACCGGCTTGGCGTGATTCGCTTGCTGGATGCAAAACTCAGCGGCGGCGGTTTCGTGCAAGGCAAGGCGCTGCTTGCCGCTTTCGAAAAACACATCGGTAATCCCGACATCGAAGATCTCGGAATCGCATTCGGCTGCGTGGCAACCGAGTTCGGCACTGGCCGCGAAATCTGGTTGCGCAATGGCCCTGTTCTTGACGCCGTGCGTGCGTCGATGGCATTGCCAGGCATCTTCGCGCCGCTGAAACAGGATGGCCGCTACCTGCTCGATGGCGGACTCGTCAATCCGGTGCCGGTGTCGCTCACGCGCGCGATGGGCGCTGACATTGTCATTGCCGTGAACCTCAACGGCGATCTTGTCGGCTACGATTTCTTTCTCGAGCACATGAGCTTGTCCGAAACCTCCGACGCCTCCGCGGAAAATACCGATGAAGAGAACGACGCTGATGCACCCGATGCTTCGGAAGGCAACGGCTCGATCTTCAGCAAGTGGACGCACAGCATCAAGGATCGCTTCGACCGCTACACGTCATCGGAAGACAATGAAAGCGCCTGGACGCCGGGCCTGTTCGACATTGTCGTCGGTTCCATCGACATCATGCAGGATCGCATCACGCGCGCCCGCATGGCGGGCGAACCGCCGGACATCCACATCACCCCAAGACTTCACGACATTGGCGTGATGGATTTCGATCGCGCGGAAGACGCAATCGCCGCCGGCCGCGAAGCAACGCAGAACGAAAAAAACGATCTCCTTGCACTCAAGCGCGTGCTTGACCGCATGTCGTCCTGAGTTCTGGAATGCTGATTGCGTTCAACAAACCCTTCGGCGTCCTCACACAGTTCTCGGGCGAAGGACCAACGCTGAAGGATTACATCGACGTTGTGAATGTCTATCCCGCCGGGCGGCTCGACAAGGACAGCGAAGGATTGTTGCTGCTCACCGACGACGGCGCGCTGCAGGCGAGAATCTCGTCACCGAAATTCAAACTGCCGAAAACCTACTTCGTTCTGGTTGAACGAATTCCCGATGACGCCGCGCTGGAGAAACTTCGCCGCGGCATCGAACTGAAAGACGGCATGACAAAACCCGCACAAGCTCGTCGGGTTGAAGCACCTGAATGGTTGTGGGACCGCGATCCGCCCGTGCGTTACCGGAAGAACGTGCCCGACTGCTGGCTGGAACTGACGATCACCGAAGGACGCAATCGCCAGGTGCGAAGAATGACCGCAGCGATTGGTCATCCGACATTGCGGTTGATTCGTTATTCGATCGACGAGTGGACAATTGAGGGGTTGATGCCGGGAAAATGGCGGGAAGAAAAATGAAACGGCAATGGACAGGATTGACAGGATTTCTTACAGGATGAACAGGATTTTTATTAGCGTTGGATTATCAAGAAACAGGCGGCTTGCGTAGGGCGGGCTCCGCCCGCCAGATTTAGCGGCCAAAGGCCGCCCTACGCCAACATCAATCCTGTAAATTCGCTTTAAAAATCCTGCCCATCCTGTCCATTGCCTTTACACGTTCTTCCCGGCAATCCGCATCGCCATTTCCAGCGCCTGTTCGTAATTCAAACGCGGATCGACAGTCGAGCGATAAGCGCGATCAAGATCGCCCTCTTCCAGGCCACGTGCGCCGCCGATGCATTCGGTGACATTCTCGCCGGTAAGTTCGACGTGCACGCCGCCAAGGTGCGAGTTGTGTTCGGCATGAATGCGGAACGCAGCTTCAAGTTCGAAAAGCATGTTTTCGAAACGCCGCGTCTTCACGCCCTTGTTGGTCGTCTCGGTGTTGCCGTGCATGGGATCGCAAGTGAACAGCACGGATTTTCCTGTCGCGCGAACGGCGTCGATCAGTTTCGGCAAACCGGCCTCGACATTCGCCGCGCCAAAACGATGAATCAGCGTGAGTCGCCCCGGTTCGTCATCCGGATTCAGCGTTTCGACAAGCCGCTGCACGTTTTCAATCGATGTCCGCGCGCCGACTTTCACCGCGACGGGATTCGCGATGCCGCGAAAATATTCCACGTGCGCGCCATCCGGTTCCGCCGTGCGCATGCCGATCCACGGAAAATGCGTGGACTGGTTGTACCAGCGTCCCGCTTCCTCCACGTAATGCGTCTGCGCCTGCTCATATAAAAGGTGCAGGCCTTCGTGCGAGGTGAAGAAATCCACGCGGCTGGTTTCATGGATGGGTTGTCCGGAAATCGTTTCCATGAAATTCAGCGCGTCGTCGATCGAGTTCACCACCGCGCGATATTGTTCCGCCAGCGGCGAATCATTCACGAAGGCAAGGTCCCAGTATTCCGGGTGATGCAGATCCGCGAACCCGCCTTCCACCAGCGCACGCACGTAATTCAACGTGAGCGCCGCGCGCTCGTAACCGCGCAGCATCAGGTTCGGATCCGGCGTGCGGTCCGCTTTCGTGAACGGCAGCCGGTTGATGAGATCGCCGCGATAGCTCGGCAGGGTTTCGCCATCGCGCGTTTCGATATCCGCGGAACGCGGCTTGGCGTACTGGCCCGCGATGCGCCCCACGCGCACGATGCGCTTTTTCATGCCGTGCGTGAGCACGAGTGACATCTGCAGGAGAATCTTGAGCTTGTTGGCGATGAACTCCGCGCTGCATTCCTCGAAGGATTCCGCGCAATCACCGCCCTGCAGCAGGAAACGTTCGCCGCGCTGGGCAGCCGCGAGTTGCGCTTTCAACGCCTCGATTTCGCCCCAGGTTACGAGTGGCGGCATGCGGCTGAGCGCCGCGATCACGCGCTCGACATCCGCCGCGCTGTCATAAAGCGGCTGCTGCCCGGCGGTCTTGCCCTGCCAGCTCGTTGGGTACCAGTTTTTCATGTTTCGCTCGCGCATAGGGCCGCAAATCCTACACCGTTGCGCGGGTTTTTCGTAGGGCGGGCTTTGCCCGCCGTCCGCGATGACGGAGCCGCACCCGTGAAACCATCGCCGTTTTCTGGCAAAATCCCCGGCCTTCCGATCAGGGACACATCGTCCCCCACCTTTCGCGCCGCGCATCGCGTGGCTGAATGCATAGATTAAAGAGGCAAGACATGGCGGACGTGAAAAAGATTCTCTCCTCGCTCGGCCTGAAAGAGGAAAACCCGGGCGTGTGGGCGAGCAATTCCGGCTGGATCGCGTCGAAAGACGGCAAGCTGCTCGAATCCGTGAACCCGGCGACGGGCGAAGTGATCGCCAAGGTGCGCTGCGCGACCGAAGCGGATTACGAAAAAGTCATCACCGAAGCGGAACAACTCTTCCTCGAATGGCGCAAGGTGCCGGCGCCGAAGCGCGGCGAAGCCGTCCGCCTGGTCGGCGAAGCGTTGCGCGAACACAAGGACGCGCTCGGCAGCCTCGTCTCGCTGGAGAACGGCAAGATCAAGCCGGAAGGCGACGGCGAAGTGCAGGAAATGATCGACATCGCCGATTTTGCCGTCGGCCAGTCGCGCATGATGTACGGCCTGACCATGCATTCCGAGCGCCCCGATCACCGCATGTACGAGCAGTACCATCCATTCGGCGTGGTCGGCGTGCTGACCGCATTCAACTTCCCCGTCGCCGTGTGGGCGTGGAACGGCATGCTCTCCGCCATCGCGGGTAATGTCACTGTGTGGAAGCCGTCACCGAAGACGCCGCTCACCTCCATCGCCTGCCAGCACATCGCCAACAAGGCACTCACGGACAACGGTTTCCCGGGCATCTTCGCGTTGTTCAATGATGCGGATAATGTGCTCGCGCAGAAGTTCGTCGACGACCACCGCGTCAAGCTCGTCTCGTTCACCGGCTCCTGCGCCGTCGGCCGCAAGGTCGGCCACCAGGTTGCGAAACGCATGGGCCGCTCGCTGCTCGAACTCGGCGGCAACAACGCCATGATCGTCGATGAAACCGCGGACATGAAAATGGCGATTCCCGCCATCGTGTTCGGCGCCGTCGGCACCGCCGGCCAGCGCTGCACCTCGACGCGCCGCGTGTTCGTGCACGAAAGCATTTTCGACAGCACCGTCGAAACGCTGAAAAAGGCCTACGCGCAAGTGAAGATCGGCGATCCGCTCGAAGCCGGCACGCTCATGGGCCCGCTGATCGACAAGGATTCCGTACAGCGTTATCTCGATGCCATCGAAACCATCAAGAAAGGTGGCGGCACGATCGTCACCGGTGGCAAACACGTGAAAGACAACTACGTGAAGCCAACGATCGTCACCGGCCTCTCGAACGATTCCGACATCGTGCAGACCGAAACCTTCGGTCCGATTCTCTACGTCATGCCGTTCAAGACGATCGATGAAGCCATCGAAATGCAGAACGCCGTGCCGCAGGGTCTTTCTTCTGCGATCTTCACGCTCAACATGCGTCACGCCGAGAAATTCCTTTCCTACGCCGGCTCCGACTGCGGTATCGCCAACGTCAACATCGGCACCTCCGGTGCGGAAATCGGTGGCGCGTTCGGCGGTGAAAAGGAAACCGGCGGCGGTCGCGAATCCGGTTCGGATGCATGGAAGCAATACATGCGGAGGCAGACGAACACGATCAACTGGTCGACAGAGTTGCCGTTGGCGCAGGGAATCAAATTTGATATCAACGTGTAACGAAGAGTTGTAGGAGCGCTTTCCAAGCGCGAACACGAAAAGGCCGCCGAAAGGCGGCCTTTTTTTTATTGCCGTCTCAAACAAATCTTCGCGTTGACGGCGAAAACTAACGGTCGCCTGGACTTTCCCGAGTACAAACCCCTGCAACTTTCTTGATACCAATCTTTCGCAAATCGCGCCTGTACAGACGACCCGAACCGCCGCGCCCTGACAGGCAGGAAATGACATGAACGCACTTTTCACGATTGACACATCCTCAAGATACGCAGTCTTCGAAATCGTTCGCGCGATCTTCGCGGAACGCGCTGCCGTGCGCCGGCGGAAACCGGTGCAATTCGTTGTTCGCGCACGCTTTGTCGGCGCCGCAACCCGGCTCATCGCTGCCGATTCGCGCGAAATGTATCTCAGCGAAAACCGCGGCTGGCAACCACTCGAAAATGCAACCCGATTTGAAGCACGTGAAGATGCAGAGGCGGCCGCGTATAACGTGCGCAAGGTCATACGGAACACGGGTAATCGGACAGTGTCGGTGTCGGTGATGGCGTGTCAGGGGTAGGTTGGTGGTGGACGCCGCCAACTGACTGCGTGACCGCACCTGCGGTGCTGCTCGCGGACGGAAATTTCCTTGCGTGAAGTTGGAAAAGCTTTTCGGCCGCTTCTCGCTGCGCTCCGCAGTTGTGTAGGTTGGCGGTGAGCGCAGCGAACCCCAACATCAGTTTCTTAAGCGTTTTCGTCCGCTGGTCCCTGCGCTCCCTGGCGGCCGAGTCACTTTTCTTTGCTCCGCCAAAGAAAAGTGACCAAAAGAAAGGCGGTGTACGGTTCATAAACATAGGTAACAGACGAGTTCAGGGACATGGGTAACAGTTGCTGCCAACGAGGTGTTGGCAGTGGAGGTACCTATGCCGTGGCAGGAGCTGAGACCTATGGATCAACGGATACTGTTTATTGCAGAT